>NZ_JBEZFZ010000036.1:0-79476 GCF_040649735.1 Nonomuraea sp. NPDC048892
GTCGTCATCCTGGGCATCGCCGCCCGCAACGGCACCCCGATCAGCTTCTGGCAGTTCACCAAGTACGGCCTGATCGTCACCGCGGTCACCGTCACGCTCGTCGCCCCGTACCTGTGGCTGCGCTACCTGTGACACGAGGAAGGGCGGTGGGCGGATGCCGGTGATCGAGACGGTGGATCTGACCAAGCGCTATCGGGAGGTGGTCGCGGCCGACGGCGTCTGCCTGCGGGTTGCTCCCGGTGACGTCCATGCCCTGGTCGGCCTGAACGGCGCGGGCAAGACCACGCTGATCCGCATGCTGCTCGGCATGATCGCCCCCACGTCCGGCACTGCGCGGGTGCTGGGCGCCGAGGTCAGCGCCGGTGATCGCGGGGCGTGGGCGCGGACCGGGTATCTCATCGACACGCCGGCCGCCTATCCCGAGCTGACCGTACGGGAGAACCTGCGCCTCGTCGCCCGGCTGCGCCGCCTGCCCCGGCCGGCCGGACGCGTCGACGACGTCATCGACCGGTTAGCCCTCACTCCTTACGCTGGACGCAGAGCCCGCACCCTGTCCATGGGCAACGCCCAGCGCCTGGCCCTGGCCAAGGCGCTCATCCACAGCCCTGACCTGCTCATCCTCGACGAGCCCAGCAACGGGCTCGACCCGGCCGGCGTGGTGGAGATCCGGACCCTGCTGAGCGAACTGGCTCGCGAGCACGGCACCACCGTGCTGCTCTCCAGCCACCTGCTGGCCGAGGTGACCCGGCTGGCCACCCGCATCGCCGTCATCCACCAAGGCCGGCTGCTCCAGGAGATCAACCCGCGCCAACTGGGCGGTCAGGTGCGTCGCAGGCTCGTCCTGGCCACCCGGGACGACACTCGCGCCGCTCACGCGCTGGCCGGTTACGGGTTCACCTCGGAACCGGGCGTCGGCGCCGGTCTGGTGCTCACCGGTCAGCGGGCGCTGGAGCATCCGGAGGAGATCGCCACCGCCCTGGTGGAAGCCGGCTGCCCGCCCACCCGGTTGGTGGTCGAGCAAGAGGACCTGGAGGATTTCTTCCTGCGCCTGGTGGGAGAGGCCGATGCGTAAGGCGCTGCTCGCCGAGCTGCTCAAGCTGCGGCGCAGCCGGCTTCCGTGGATCACGACGGCGACCTTCGCCGTGGTCGCGGCCGTGTGCGGGTTGTTCATGTTCATCCTTCAGGACACCGGCAGGGCTCGCGCGCTCGGCCTGCTCGGTGACAAGGCGCAGCTCAGTGCCGCCACTGCCGACTGGCCCGGCTACCTGGCGCTGCTCGCTCAGGCCACCGGCGTGGGCGGTTTGGTCATTTTCGGCACGCTCGTCATCTGGCTGTTCGGACGCGAGTTCAGCGACCGCACTGCCAAGGATCTGCTGGCCCTGCCCACCTCACGCGGCGCCATCGTGGCGGCCAAGTTCGTCGTCGCAGCCGGCTGGTCGCTGTTGCTGGCGCTGTGGACGGTCGCGCTCGGCTTGCTCGCCGGAATGCTGCTCGACTTACCCGGCGGCTCGATCGCCGTCCTCGCCGCCGGGGCCGCGCGAATCGTGATCACTGGACTGCTGACGTACGTGCTGACCGCGCCGTTCGCTCTGGCGGCCAGCGCGGGGCGCGGTTACCTGTCTGCCGTGGGGGCCATGTTCGCCGCCGTGTTCAGCGCCCAGATCATCGCCGCGCTCGGCTACGGCGCCTATTTCCCGTACTCGGTGCCGGGCCTGTATGCCGGGATCGCCGGCCCTGCCCAGGATGCGCCCGGACCACTGGGCCACCTGCTGGTTCTTGCCTTAGGTGTGGCCGGGGTCGCGGCGACCGTGGCCTGGTGGCGGCGCGCCGACCACGATCGCTGAGCATGTGAATCGCCTCCGTGGTCACCAGGCCCAGGCGGGATCGCCGGTGGCGGTCCGGGAGAGCGACCACAGCCGTTCGCGGGCGGCCCTGTCGTAGGCGGAGGCTGGGGCGCGGACGGGGCGGAGGTTTTCGTCCACGTACGGCCCAGGCAGGCTTCCGCCCCAGGTGGCGAAGCGGGCGTAGGTCTCGCCGAGGCGTTCGGCGGGGACGGCCATGCGGTTCTTGGGCGCGTACAGGGTGCGCAGCAACCGTGGCATGGCGGCCACCCGATCGGGGTCGAGGCGTACGGCGGGGACGCGGACGCAGGTGGTCTCCAGGCGTCCTCCGGCCTTCTCGGTCAGGGAGAGGGTGGTCATGATCTGGGCGAGTTTGGCGTGGTAGTAGGCGCGGGTGGGGCTGTACCAGCTCGGGTCGTCGAGTTGGTCGAAGCGGATCCGGATGCGGGGCATCGAGAGCAGTCCCTTGCTGGCGACGTTGATCACGCGGGGCCGGTCCGCGGCGGCGAGCAGGGGGCTGAGGTGTGCGGTGAGCAGGAAGGGGCCCAGGTGGTTGGTGGCCCAGAACAGTTCATGGCCGTCTGCCGTGAAGCGGGGCTCTTGGATCGTCTGGTCGAAGACGGCGGCGTTGTTGATGAGCACGTCGAGGTGGCCGACAGTGTGCGTGAGCTGGTCGGCGGCGGCCTTGATGGAGCCGGGTATCGACAGGTCGGCGTGGATCAGGGTGGCCGGGTGCGCGGCGTGGGCGTTGATGTCGGCCAGGGCAGCGCGGCCTCGATCGGGGTCTCGGCACAGCGCCAGCACGTGGTGGCCTGCGGCGGCGAGAGATTGGGCGGCGCGTAGGCCGATCCCTGAGTTGGCGCCGGTGATGGCGACGGACAGCATGCGGGGATTCTAGTCTGTTCGGAACGATCCGAACAGATTAGAATCTGTGGGGTGGCGGGTGTTGAGGAGTTCGTGGAGAGCGCGGGGCTGTACTTCGAGCGGCTGGGGCTCAGTCGTACGGCAGGGCGGGTCGTCGGCGTGCTGCTGGTCGACCCGGACGACTCCGGCGACGCGCCGGGGCTGTGTGAGCGGCTCGGCGTGGCCAAAAGCAGCATGAGCGTGGCTCTGGGGCAGCTCGAACGGGGTGGGCTCGTCGAGCGCTTCCGCCCACCCCGGGGGCGGCGCGATCACTATCGGCTGACCGAGGACGTGTTCGGACGTGCTTTCCGGGCGAAGATGGCTGAGTTCTCCGCATTCGCGCAGCTCGCGGAGCAGGGTCTGGCCGTGGTCGGCGACAGTCCCAAGAGCCGGGCCAGGCTTGAGCTGATGCGTGACATGTACGGCTTCATGGGCCGCGAGTTTCCCAAGCTCCTCGACGAATGGGATCGACGGCGCCCCGGAGCTCAAGGTTCATGACCGGGCCTGCTCCTGTCGCAGGACCTGGTCCAGCCATGGGCCCAGGCGTGCCGCAGGGGGCCGGCCGCGCCAGGCCAGGTGGGCGTCCGGGCGGATCAGCCAGACGTCCTGTTGCGTGCCGGAGTCGCGGTCAGCGCCGTGACGGTGTCACCCAGCCGTTCGCGCGCCTCTTTCAGGCACGCGTACGTGTCCCCGCCCGGAGAGAGCAGCGCCCAGCGGCGGCCCAGTTCGGCGTGCAGGCGGGTGGCGCTGCCGTCGGGCGGAGGCAGATCAGGTCCGCCACCCGGTCGCCGGGCCGTGGCCGTCGCCGGGCCACGCCCCCGCCGCCCAGAGGACCGCGCCGGTACGTCGCCCACAGCTGGGAGGCCAGTTGCCCGGCCCGGCGCTGCACGGCCGGCAGGTTGGCGACCGGAACGAGCACGCGGTTGCGGAGGTTCTCCGCGTCGCCCATCCCGGTGACCATGCCCTGGCCGCCGAGCGGGCTGTGGATGTGGGCGGCGTCGCCCGCCAGGAAGATCCGGCCCCGGCGGTAGGTGTCGGCCAGCCTGCGGTGGATGCGGAAGGCTGACGTCCACACCGCGTCCTTGATGCGGATGTCGGCGCGTCCGGTCCGCTCGGGCACGAGCCGGCGGAAGCGTTCGACGATCTCCTCATCCCCCTGTACGCCGTCCGCACCGGCGGGGTCGTAGGCCATCAACCGCCACAGATCGTCCGCACCGCCCTCCTCTCGCATCGGCAGGGCGAAGAACGGGCCGTCCCTGTGTGGCCAGCCGTGGCCGCCGGCCCGGTCCACCGGCCAGTCGGCGTGCACGTCGGCCAGCAGGAATCCCTCGGTGAGCCGGACCCCGGGAAAGCCGATCCCGGCCAGCTTGCGCACCGTGCTGTGCGAGCCGTCGCAGCCTGCCAGCCATCGGCAGCGCAGCGGGACCCGCTCGTCGCCGAGCAGGGCGGTGACCCCGTCGGCGTCCTGGACGAGGTCGGCCAGCGGGGTGTCCCAGCGGACGTCGACCCCCAGCTCGGCCAGCCGACGCCGCAGCTCCGCCTCGATGTCCGCCTGCGAGATGTACAGAGCCGGCCGCGCGTCGCCCAGGCCCACGTCACCGAAGCGAATGGTGATCGCCGGGCGCCCGTCCAGATGCTGCGTGATGGTGATCGCCGAGAGCGCGCGTTCCGGCAGGTCGCCGAGCGCACCGAGCCGGTCGAGCACCTCGACGCCCCGCGCGTGCAGGATGTTCGCCCGCGACGTGGACGCGGGTCCGGACGCCGAATCCACCACCTGGACGGCGATGCCGTGCAGGCGCAACGCGCAGGCCAGCGCCAGACCGGCCGGCCCCGCGCCGACCACCAGCACCTCGGTGTCATCCATGATGCGCTCCCGGTCTTCAAACGACGGAACGGACCCGTTCCGTCTCACCGTGGAGCCTAAGCGGGCGAACCGTCGGAACGTAACCGTTCCGTTCCGTAGTAAGGTGTCGCCATGGCCGCGACCCACGGACGTCGAGTGGCAGGAGCGGCGCTCCTGCGCGAACACGTCACCGACGTGATCACCTCGGCAGTCCTCGACGAGCTCGCCGACACCGGCTACGCCCGGATGTCCATGGAAGCCGTCGCCCGGCGAGCCGGCGTCGGCAAGGCCGCCCTCTACCGGCGCTGGGCGTCCAAGGAGGTCATGGTTCAGCAGATCGTCGGCAACCTGGCTTGGCACGCCGTCCCCGTCCCCGACACCGGCAACCTGCGCGACGACGTCAGCGCCTACGTTCGCGACGCCGCCGCGCTCAGGAGCGACCTGCGCGCCACCCGCATCATCGCCGACCTCGGCGCCGAAGCCATCCGCAACCCGCAGCTCGCCCAGACCTTCTACGCCGCCCTCCGCGAGCCCCGCCGCGCCGCCGGCGCCGCCATGCTGCACCGCGCCGTCCAGCGTGGCGAACTGCCCGCCGACCTGGACACCGACCTGGCCCTCGACTGCCTGGTCGGACTCACGTACGCGCGCCCGCAAACCCTCATGGCCGAAGGTGACTTCGCCGACCCGTACGCCCACGACCGGCTGGTCGAGGTCATCCTCGTCGCCCTGGCGGCCTGCCGCCGATAAGCGCCTGCGAATGCCGATGCGGCGCGGGGTTATCTACCGGTGTCCGGGGTGGGCAGGTGGGGTGGTTGCCAGCGCCAGGTGGCGTTGCCGTCGGGCGTCAGGCCCTTGCGCCACAGCGCGGGCGGCACCAGCCGCACCATGGTCGTCAGCCATCGGTGGGCGGCCGGGGAGGTGGTGCGGCGGCCGTCGGCGCGGGCGCCTCGGGCGGTGGCCTGGGTGCGGGGGCGGCGTTCGGCGTCGTAGCGGCGCAGCGCGGTCCCGATCGACGGCTCGGCGGCCAGGGCGGCGGCGAGTACGACGGCGTCCTCCAGGGACTGCCCGGCGCCCTGGCCCCGGTCGGGGCTCATGGCGTGCGCCGCGTCGCCGAGCAACGCCACCCGCCCGTCGACGTAGGACGGCAGGGGGTCGAGGTCGTGGATGTCGATGCGGATCACGGCGTCGTCCGGGGTGGCGGCGATCAGGGCCGGGATCGGTTCGTGCCAGTCCCGTACCTGCTGCAGGACCGTAGCCTTCTCGTCTGCGTGACGGACGCCGGGCCGGGCGCAGGTGGTGACGTAGGCCCAGTAAGCCCGGTCACGGCTCAGCGGGTGGATGAGGAAGTAGGCGCCGGAGCCCATGGTGACGCTGCCCGGCAGCGCTCCGGCGGGAGCGATGCCCAGCCAGGCGGTACGGCCGAGATAGCGAGGCGGGGACGCGTCCGGCCACAGCGAACGGCGTACGGCGCTGCGGATGCCGTCGGCGCCGATCACCACGTCCGCGGTGGCCTCGCCGTCTTTCCAGGTGACCGTTACCTGGTCTCGGTCCTGGCGGAGGCCGGTGACCTCCGCACCGGTGCGCACCCATCCGGCGGGCACCGCCTCCAACAGCAGCCGGTGCAGGTCAGCGCGGTGGAAGGCGAGCAGCGGCGTCGGATCGCCGGGGTGGGCCCGTTGCAGGTGACGGCCATCGGGCAGGCGCAGGTTGCCGGCCGAATAGGTGGGCAACCCGATCGCGCGGGCCTGCTCGCCGACGCCGAGCGCGTCCAGGCAGCGCATCGCGTTCGGCGCCTGGGACATGCCGGCGCCGATCTCGCCCAGGTCGTCAGCCCGTTCCAGCACCACCGCCCGCCAGCCGATCCGGCGCAGCGCCACGGCGGCGCCCAGCCCGCCGATGCCACCGCCGACGATGATCGCCTGCCCGTTCATGAGCCGTCCTCCAGCGGCGGCGCGTCGTCGAAGACCTTGGCCATCCACGCGAAGGTCGCCTGTGCCTGCCGGATCCGCGCTGAGCGATCGTCGTCCGGGCCGACCAGGTCGAGACCGTCACGGGTGATGGCCAGGAACGACGCGATCCCGGCGACCTGCTGCCGCACCACGACCGCCCACGCGTCGTCGGCCATCCGGTAGTAGACGGTCCGCTCGCCCGGCCGGGTGCGCCAGGTGAGGAAACCCATGCCGGTCAGCAACCGCAGGTTCGAGGTGAGCGAGGCGCGGCTGGCGCCAATGGCCGCGCTGATCTGCCCGGCCGACTGCTCAGGGGGATCGCATACCATCAGCCAGCCCAGTACCCGCCCGGCGATCGGCGGCACCCCGTCGCGGGCCAGATACATGGCCACGCGTTCTACCCACTCCAGCGACGCTTCCCGGTCGTCCACGCGACTCATATTACAGCTATTTCAGTACAAACTAAAATAACTGCTTCAGATAGCAGCGCCGGCTGGGTCGTCGATGGTGACGGTCCCCGCCGCGCCGTCGATTGTGATCAGTTGGCCGGTCTTGATCTCGTGGGTGGCGTCGCGGACACAGATGACGGCCGGGATGCCATACTCGCGGGCGACGGTGGGGCCGTGCGCCATCGGCGACCCGGTCTCCGTGACCAGACCTGCCGTTGTCATGAACAGCGGGGTCCAGCCGGGATCCGTCGTCGGTGCCACGAGGATCTCGCCCGGTTCGATGTGCGCATCGGCCGGGTCGCGGATCACCCGCGCCCTGCCGGTGGCCCGTCCGGCGGCTCCTGCCATTCCGACCAGCACCCCGTCCCGCACGGCTCCCTGGGGGGCGAGCGCCTCCAGGTCGGTCCCGTCCGACAGCAAGGCGCCCGGGACGCTGGGCCGTCGCAGCTCCCGCTCGTACTCGGCGCGGCGCGTCGCGATCAGCTCCCGATGGTCAGCTCCGCCGTGCACGGCGTCCCCGGCCTCGAAGAGGTCGAGGAACATGATGTCGTCCGCCCGCTCCAGCAGCCCGCGCGCGACCAGGTCGTCTCCGATCAGCAGGAGCTGCCGACGCGCTACCTGGATCGCGGTCAGCCAGGCGAACTTCGCGATCTCCCGCAGGCCGGTGAGTTTGCGGGATCGCCGCATCAGGAAGGTCGCCATCCGGCCGCGTACTGGCCTGGCCCGTCGTGCCCGCCGGGCCAGCGTCGCGATCATCTTCTCCGCCCTCTCCGCGGCCTGCGCGAACCGCCGGTCAGGCGCCTGCTCGGGGTCGTCCACGCGCAGGTAGTTGGCGATCGTGGCGAACAGAGGAGCCGGGTCCTCTTCCCAGCGTGGCATGCCGGCGTCGATCTCGGCGGCGGCGCGCATGCCGTACCGGTCGAGGAAGCCGGACATCCCGATGTCCGGCAGCTTGCCCGCGCGATAGCGCTCCGCCAGTTCCTGCGGCGGGGTGTCGAGGAACAGCTCACGGTGTACGCGCGCCCGCTCCGCGACCTGCCAGAGCGCGAGGTCCATCTCCGTGGTCACGTTGTACGGCATCCCGCCCAGGACGATGTCCAGCTCCTCCGGCGTGGCGACGCCCTCCAGCAGCCCGGACGGCACGATGCCGGCGAGTATCCCGGCCATCAGCGGCCCCATCAGGGTCGTCATGGCGGGGCCCGTGGCCATCCGATGGGAGTCCTCGATCACCCAGCGAAGCCGCTCCGCCGCCGTCGCCTGCTCGGCCGGGGGTATGGTCCGGCGCCTGATCTCGTGCACGGCGCGATAGGCCCTGGCCCGGGCGAGATCCGGTCGTGCCAGGCTGCCCACGAGGCCGGCGATCGCCCCGGGCGCCAATCGAGCCGCCATCCTCGCCGCGGTGCCCAGTCGGAACGGCAGGCCGGGCCGCGGCGCGAACCGTGGATCGTCCAGCACCCGCTCGACGGCGCTCTGCACCCGCGGCCCGTACACCTCCAGTGACGTTCCCAGCCGCCCGCGCATGGCCTTGTTGCGCACGAAATCGGTCAGGTCGAAGTAGAGCCGCCCGCCGATGGGTATCAGCCGGGGCAACGGATCGCGCGGGTCGACGCGTGCGCCGGCGGCCGCGAACCACGTCCCCGACCCCACCTTCAGTAACGACACCCCCATCGGCGTGGCCGGCCGGAGCATTCCCTGGATGTGGCCGAACTCCAGGTAGAGGCGCATGTCACCGGTGTCCGGCGGGGCCGGGAACAGGGTCGTGACCGGCCGCGACTGCAGCAGCCACAGCGTGCCGTCCGCGTCGATGGCCCACTCGATGTCCTGCGGCGAGCCGAAGTGATCCTGCAGCCGCAGCCCGGCTCGCCGCAGTTCCTCCAGTTGCTCGTGGGTGAGGCAGCCATCGCGGTTCCGTACGGGCTCGTGGCGGCCGAGCACATGGTGGTCCGGGATGACAGTCCCGTCGACGACGGCGGTGCCCAAGCCGGGAGCGGCGTCGACGACCATCTCCGTGCGGCAGCCGGTGATCGGATTCGCGGTGAACAGGACGCCCGCGGCCACGGGGTCGACCATGCGCTGGACCACCACCGCCATGGCGGCGTCGGTGATGCCCGCCTTGGCGCGATAAGCCACGGCACGCTCGGTGTACAGGGAATCCCAGCACCGGCGTACCGCGTCGAGGAGCGGGCCGGCGCCCTCCACGTTGAGGTACGTGTCCTGCTGGCCGGCGAAGCTGGCATCCGGCAGGTCCTCGGCCGTCGCGCTGGAACGGACGGCCACCCGCCCGCCGCCGAGCCGCTCGTAGGCGTCGATCAATTCCCGCTCGGGCAGTTGCCGGGAGGTGTAGGACTCGACGGTCAGACAGAAACCGGCCGGAACGCGCTCACCCGCCCCGATCATCTCGCCGAGCCCGGCGGCCTTGCCGCCCACCAGCTCGATCATGCCCGCATCCACCCGGGCCAGGTCAACGATCGTCATGCCGCATCCTTTCGGCGGCCTTGGCCAGCAGCTCCATGGCCTGGAGCACGACCGGCCGCTCATCCGGTCCGAGGTGGTCCCACAACCTCAGCTGCGTCTCGACCCGCATCTGATCCATCCGCCGCAGCACCGCAGCGCCCTGGCCGGTGACCCGCACCCGCCGCACCCGCCGGTCGGCCGCGTCCTCGTAGCGTTCGACGAGGCCGCGGCGCACCAGCTGATCCACCAGCCGGCTGGTCTGCGACACCGACCGCTTGACGACGACGGCGAGCTCCTTGATCGTCGGCTCACCCCCGCGGTCCAGCGGCCTGTATAGATGCACCGCGTCCCGGTCCCGAGTCACATGGCCAGATCCCGGCGGCGGAGCCCGTACAGGCCGACGGCCGTGAAACCGGCGGCCACGAGCGTGAGCCCGAGCAGCGTCCCCGGCCCTGGGGCGGCCAGCGTGGAGTAGTGGACGTGCGCGAACGGGAAGATCATGAACACCGAGTCGCTCACCAGCCCGACCTCCCAGCTGATCTCCAGGGCGATCACCAGGACGACGACCGGTACCGTCACCGCGAAGGCGAGATGGCTGAGCGCCCAGCGGGTCCGGCTGACCGGGCCGGACAGGAAGAGCTCGGTGCCTTCCTCACCGCGCAGGCGCAGCACGGTCATGATCGCGTACAGGGAGACGGAGAACACCGCGAGTTCGTACACGACGAGCCGGAAGAAGATGTCCACGGGGTCGGCGGCTCCCGTGCGTTCGGCCCAGAAGCTCAGCCCGCCGCTCTGGCTGAACTGTTCGAGCGCGTCCTTCCCGGCCAGTCCGAGTGCCACGCCGATGAAGGCGGCGCCCGCGACCCACGCCAGCGCCATGCCCCGGTGCGTCCGCCACGCCAGTCCGAGCGGCCCGTTCAGGCCGGGCGGTGCCTGGGCGGGGCCCGGCCGCGACGGCACGAGCCCGGCGCCGACGTCCCGCCGGGCCGACAGCGCGTAGGCCGCCCAGAACAGGCCCGCGACGAAAATCGCGACCATCGGGAACACCCACCACTGCTCGCCGCCGAAGGCCCGGGCGCGCAGAATCCACCCATTCGGTACGAGCCAGCCCAGCCATTCCAGCCCCGGCCCGCCCAGGTCACTGAAGCCGCGAATCAGGTACGCGGCGAAGAACACCGTGAAAGCCAGGAATCCGGCCGGGCGGGCCCGTTGGGTGAGCTGCACGGCGACCGCGGCCAGCGCGGCCCCCGGCCAGCCGGCTGAGGCGGCCATCAGACCCCAGGCGAGAGACCCTGCCAGGGGGAGCCCGGCGCTCACCCCGACGGCGGTGATCGTCGCGGCCAGCACCAGGTTCGCGCCCAGTACGACGATGAGGGCGGCGGTCAGCGGCGCGTGCCGTCCGACGGCGGCCGCGCCCACGCTGTCGCCGCACGCCGGCCCTTGCAGCAGCATGACGGCCGGTTGGCGGCGATCTCGTCGACGTACTGCCGGAGGGCTTCGGGGGCCGGGAGCAGTTCCCGGATGGTGGCCACCGTGGTCGCCACGAACAAGGTGACCGACAGGATCCACAACGGCTGCCAGACGCGGTCGCGGCGCAGGATCAGCCGGATCAGGGTGGCCGTGTTCATCGATAGTGCCTCATGAACAGCTCTTCGAGCGTGGGGGGCTGGGCGGTGATGTCGCGGACGCCGTACTCGGCGAGCCGGGCCAGCACGTCGCCGATGTGCTCGGGGTCGGCCTGGAATCGCACACGGTGGCCCTCCGTGCTGAGCTCGTGGACGTGAGGCAGGCCGCCGTCCGGCACTCTGGCCAGGTCCGCCATGACCGAGATGCGGGTCAGATGGCGCAGTTGCGCGAGCGTGCCGGCCTCCACGATCCGGCCGTCACGGATGATGCTGACCCGGTCGCAGAGTGCCTCGACCTCGGCAAGGATGTGGCTGGAGAGCAGGACCGTACGGCCGGCGCGCCGCTCCTCGTTGATGACCTCGCGGAAGACCGCCTCCATCAGCGGGTCGAGGCCCGAGGTCGGCTCGTCCAGGAGCAGTAACTCCACCTCGGAGGCGAGCGCGGCGCTCAGCGCGACCTTCTGCCGGTTGCCCTTGGAGTAGGTCCGGGCCTTCTTGCGCGGATCCAGGGCGAAACGCTCGATCAGCTCGTCGCGCCGCTTCGCGTCAGCGCCGCCGCGCAGCCGGCCGAGCAGGACGCGCAGGGTCGTGCTCTTGCCCGCGCCGTTGGGGCCGAGGAACCCGTGCACCTCGCCTTCCCGTACGGTCATGTCCAGGCCGTCGAGCGCGCGTACCCGGCCGAAGGTCTTGACCAGCCCGCTGATCTCGATCACGTCAGGCATCGGAGCGCTCCTCGTTGACCTCGGTGACGGCTTGGCGGAGCTGGTCTCCTTGCTGGGTCGCGATCCACTGGCCCATGTGGGCGTAGACGTCGATCATGGCGGTGCCCAGCAGACCGGTGTTGGCGCGCTGCAGCACGTCGATGCCCAGCCGCCGGGACATGTGCTCGTGCAGCACGATCGTGCCCAGGTGCATCGCCGCCATCGCGACGGCGCGCTCGCGCACCTTCGCCCCACCGGGCGCGAACTCGTTCGGCCAGGTGCCGGCGAAGAACCGCTCCGCGGTCTCGGCGCCTTCGTCGAACAGCTCGGCCGCCACGGGCGAGCCCTCGACCAGGGCCCGGGCGAGATAGCGGACGCTGAGCTCACTCGCCTCGTACATGCCCTTGAGGAAATCGGGGCTGACGTCGGCCCCGTCCTGGACCTCGCCGGCGGCGCCCAGGACGACGTCGCGTACGTGCTTGTCGCAGGACTCCCGCAGCGCTTCCATATTGGAAGCCATATCAAGATATTGGCTACATCGGAGATGTCCGGACCGGAAGCGCGTCAAGAGCCCGGGCCATGCCCGGCCGCCAGCCGATCTCGGACGGCGGCACGGCCAGAGTGAGGCCGGGGAAGCGGCTCAGCAGGGTGCGCAGCGCTATCTGCGCTTCCGCCCGGGCTAGGGCGGCGCCGAGGCAGTAGTGGATGCCGTGGCCGAACCCCAGGTGCGGGTTGTCGGCACGGCGCGGGTCGAGCAGGGCGGGCCGGTCGAAACGGCGCGGGTCACGGTTGGCGGAGGCGTACACCACCTGGACCGGCTCGCCCGCCGGGATGGTCACGCCGCCGAGCTCGACCGGCTGGAGCGTGTAGCGCATGACCGCGATCTCGGCCGGTCCGGTGACACGCAGGAACTCCTCCACGGCCGCCGCGACGGCGTCCGGGTCTGCGCGCAGGCGCGCGAGCAGGTCCGGGTGGGTGAGCAGGAGCCGGACGCTCTGGCTGATCAGGCCGACCGTGGTCTCGTGGCCGGCGATCAGCATGCTGATCGACAGTGCGATCAGCTCCTCGTCGGACAGCCGGTCGCCGTCGTCCTCCTGGACGCGGACCAGCGCCGACAGCAGGTCGTCGGCGCCACCCGCCCGCTTGGCGCCGACCAGCTCGGTCATGTACGCGACCAGGCCCCGTGCTCCTGACGCGATCCGGTCCAGGTCGGGGGCGGTCAGGTCGCCGGCCCACGCGCGCCAGACGTCGCGGTCATGCGTGGGCACGCCGAGCAGCTCGCAGATGACCTGGATCGGCAGCGGGTACGCGAACCGCTCGATCAGGTCGAACTCGCCGGGCAGCCCGTCCAGTAGCTCGTCGGTGATCTCCTGGATGCGCGGGCGCAGCCGCTCCACCCGGTGGGCGGTGAACTCGCGCGACACCAGTCGCCGCAGCCGCGTGTGATCCGGCGGGTCATAGGCGCCCAGGGTGTGCATCAGGTACGGGGCCACGTCGACCGGCAGTCCGGCCGCGGCGGCCACGTCCAGCTTGGACTGCTTGGTGACGTCGCTGCTGAACCGCGGATCGGTCAGCGCGGCCACGCTCTCGTCGTAGCCCGTGACCAGCCAGATCGGTGTGCCGTCGACATAGCGGCCTCGGCTGACCGGCCCGTTCTCGGCCAGTCCGGACAGAAACGCGTCCCGGTCGGCCGCGGTCAGCAGTCCGAGAATCTCCGGTTCGGTGGTGTTCATGCTTGTGACTCCAGAATCTCGACAGCTCGGTGGACGCCGTTCTCGGCACGGACGCGCTCACCGGTCGCGGCGGCGGCACGGTCGAGGGCCGGATCGGTGATCGCCCGGTGGATGGCTCCGGCCAGCCCGTCGGCGGAGAGGTGGCGCTGCGGCCGCGGCTCGGGGGCGACGCCGATGGCGTGCGAGCGGGCGGCCCAGAACGGCTGGTCGGCCACGAACGGGCAGACGACCTGCGGCTTGCCGGCGGCCAGCGCGGCGCCGGTGGTGCCGCTGCCACCGTGGTGGACGACGGCCGCCATGCGCGGGAACAACCAGTCGTGCGGAGCCTGTTCCAGCGTGAACACGTTCTCGGGCAGGTCTCCGGTCCGCATCCCGCCCCATCCGGACGCCAGAACCGCCCGGACCCCGGCCAGCCGTACGGCTTTGGCGACGACGCGTCCGACCCGTGCCGGATCGGTGCCCGCCATGCTGCCGAAGCCCACGTACACAGGAGGATCCCCGGCGTCCAGGAACGTGGCCAGTTCCGGCGGCGGCGACCAGCCGGGGGCGGCGGGCAGGTACCAGAAGCCGGTGGTGTGCACCCACGCCGGATAGTCCGGCCCGGCGGGCAGCAGGTGAGCGCTGAACGCCTGCAGCACCGTGGCCGGCCCGCCGTCCGGGCGGCGCAGGATGTCGTGCCGTCCGCGACGGCGGGGAAGGCCCAGCCGTCCTGCGCGTAACCGGTCGGCGATGCCGCCGAACGAGCGAAGCATCAGCTTGATCGGCAGGTACGAAGCCCGGTTCAGCGCCCTGGGCAGCGGCAACGGGAGCATCGGGTTGGGAAAGGCGCTGGTCGGCACCCACACCGGCTGCAACGCCGCCGGCACGGCCGGCACACCGAGCCATTCGGCGAGATGCTGGCCTGGTATGCCGGGGGCATGAACCACGAGGTCCGCCCCGCCCTGTGCGGCGGTCGCCATGTCGTCGAACACGCGGGCCATGAGCGGCTTGGTGCGCCGCATGACCTCAAGGGCGACCCCCTTGCCGCGTAATCCCCGGTAGTTCGTCTCGATGGCCTCGCGGATCCCGGGGTCGTCCATGAGCGTGTTCGGCCCGTCGTGCAGCGGCGCGAACGTGAGCCCGTACGGCTCGGCCAGCGAGGCCATCGCCGCCGGCGCGGCCAGCACCGGCTGGTGCCCGGCCTGGCGCAGAGCCAGGGCGAGAGCGGTGTACGGCTGGACGTCGCCGCGTGTGCCATGGGCCAGGATCAGCACCTTCACCGCGAACCTCGTTCCTTGCGGACCGCGTCCCACGCGCCCAGGACGCGGTCGTCGGCGAACAGGCCGCGGGTGAAGATCTCGATTCCGGCGCGGGAAGAGCGCAGCGTCTGATCCGTTTCCGGCAGGTCGCCCGAGCGCAGCACCCGCGACAGGTGCTCACCGAACGTCAGCGGTGCCAGCAGCCACGTCACGTAGACGGCGGCACGCGCGCGCGGGTCATCGCTCGGATGCACCCGTCCAGCCCGTACGCCCTCCTCCAGCCACCGCTCCGTCGTCTCGACGATCTCGTCGAACAGTGCCGCCGCCTCCGGAGTGCCGTCCAGGAACGCGCGCCCCAGGTAGAGCCGCGCCGCCGAGCCCGCCTCCAGCATCGCCGCCAGCCCGCTGGCGTCGTCGAGGTCCGCTTCGGGGCCGCCGCGTACCAGCTCGACCACGTACGCGTCGCATGCCTTGCGCAGCCCCTCCTTGGACCCGAAGTGATGCAGCACCAGCGCGGCCGACACCCCGGCGCGGGCGGCGATGGCCCGCACGCTCACCCGGTTGATCCCCTCGGCGCCGAACAACTCCAGCGCCGCGTCCCGGATCCGGGCTCGCCCGGTCAGGTCACTCTCTGAACGCATGAACAGCATACTAAACGTATGTTCAGCTTCCGTGGGAACGCGAGGCGATCGTCAAGATCGCTGAGGAGTGGCTGGAGATCGACCGCTCCCACCGCAAGCTCGCCCACCGCGGCTCGCGGCTGGAGGCGTTCTACGCCTCGGAATCGATCGAGGAACTCGCCGTGTGGTCAGGACGATCTTCATTTGTGATTACCTCGCGGACGAGGAACTCAGAAGGGAGATCGGCGAGGGCCTGAACGTGGTGGAGAACTTCAATTCCGCCGGCAAGGACCTGTTCTACGGCAAGGCCGGCGACTTGACCGGCGACGACCGTGAGCACGCCGAGGTCTCCGCGCCGGCGCTGCACCTGGTCGCAGCGGCGATCACGTACCTGAACACGGTGATGATCCAGATCGTGCTGCGGGACGCGGCCTGGCGGAAACGGCTGAGTCCAGCTGACAGGCGAGGGCTGTCGGCCCTGTTCTGGACCCACCTGAACCTGTATGGGCGCTTCGAGCTCGACATGAACCGCCACCTGGAGCTGGAGGCCGTCGCCGATTCGCCGCAGTGATCGGGGACGCTTGCGCGCATCCTCTGGTCGGCGAGGGCCACGGCGCGGCGCCGCGGACCAGGCTGCGCCCAGCGCGAAAATGAATCGGCGCTCCTGTCGTATCGATGCCTTCGCCGATCGTCTGTGAAGTGAGGGCCAGGCCGCCAGCGGGCATGTCATCGTGTCCGGCTCGCAGACGGCCTGGGACCTCAGCAACCGAGTCCGAAGGAGCACATGATGAATCCCACGCTGAACACGATCGACATCGTGGTGTCCGACCTGGACGCCTCGATCGCCTTTTACGCCCGGCTGGGGCTGGAGTTCAAGCTCGATGAGCACTCGCCCGAGCACGCCGGCTGCGACCTGCCGAACGGGCTGCACGTGATGCTCGACACCGAGGGCTTCCGCACGCCGTTCCTGCCCGGCTGGAGCGCACCGGTTGGCGGGCCGCGTACGCTGCTGTGCTTCGAGTTCGAGGCCCCGGCCGAGGTGGACGCCAAGTACGCCGAGCTCGTCGAGGCCGGATACCGGAGGATCGCCGAGCCGTTCGATGCGTTCTGGGGTATGCGGTACGCGACGGTGGCCGACCCCGACGGGAACGGTATCGACCTGTACGCCGCCCTTCCGGCACGCTGACCACGACACCACTGGAGGCCGACGTGAAGTACGTGCTCATGTTCGTCGAGACCGAGGAGTTCGCCCAGCAGCTGGAGGCCATGGGCGAGCTGGAGCAGCAGGCCGCCTACGCGGCGGTCGGGCAGTGGTTCGCCGACCATGCCGACAAGATCACCCATCACACGCATCTGGCGCCGGTGCACACCGCGACCACGGTGCGCCTGGGGCCGGGCGAGCCGGTGGTTACCGACGGGCCGTTCGTCGAGGGCAAGGAGGTGGTGAGCGGGTTTGCCGAGGTGGAGGTGGCCGATCTGGACGAGGCTTTGAAGATCGCTCGCTCGTGGCCGGCCTGCCCGATCGTGGAGATCCGCCCCGCCTCGTGAACGAGCCGGTGCCCAACGAGGTGAGCCAGGAGGTGCTGGCCCGCGTGGTGCGCGAGCACGCGGGCCGGCTGGCGGCGTCCCTGGTGTCGCTGCTGGGCGACTTCGCCGCCGCCGAGGACCTGGTGCAGGACGCGGTGGAGACCGCGTTGCGGCGCTGGCCTGTGGAAGGCGTGCCGGAGCGGCCGGACGCGTGGTTATTCACCGTGGCCCGGCGGCGCGGGCTGGACGTGCTGCGCCGGGAGTCGAACTACCGGGCCAAGCTCGCCCAGCTCACCTGGCCGGCCCCTGCTCCGCGTGACGATCGGCTGCGGCTGGTCTTCACCTGCTGCCACCCGGCGCTGTCGCGGGCCGCGCAGATCGCGCTCACGCTCCGGGTGGTGTGCGGGCTGTCGGTGGCGCAAATCGCCGCCGCCTTCCTCGTGCCCGAGTCCACGGTGGCACAGCGCATCACCCGCGCCAAGCGGAAGATCGGCGAAGCCGGGATCCCGTACCGCATCCCGCCGCAGGAGGAGCTGCCGCAGCGCGTCAACGAGGTATTGGCGGTCATCTACCTGCTGTTCAACGAGGGCTACCTCTCCAGTACGGCCGAGCGAGCCCAGGCGCGTGACCTGGTGGAGGACGCCGAATGGCTGGCCGCGCTGCTGGCGAACCTGTTGCCGAAGGAGCCGGAGGTGGCCGGGCTGCTGGCGCTGATCCGGCTGCACCGGGCTCGGGGCGCGGCCCGCTTCGACGCCGCCGGACGGCTGGTGCTGCTGGCTGACCAGGATCGCGGCCTGTGGGACCGGCAGACCATCGAGCAGGGCACGGCGCTGCTGACGCGAGCCGCCCGCGCCCACCGCCGGCCGGGGCCGTACCAGCTGCAGGCGGCGATCGTGGCCTGCCATGCCGAGGCGCGGACCTTCGCCGCGACCGACTGGGCACAAATCCTGGTGCTGTACGACATGCTGCTGCACCTGGTGCCCTCACCCGTCACCCGGTTGCACCGGGCCATCGCCGTGCGGCACCTCCAAGGAGCGCAGGCGGCCCTGGACGAGCTGAAGGAGGTCGGCGACGTGCTGGAGCGTTACCCGCTCTTCCACGCCACCCGCGCCGAGTTGCTGCGCGGCCTGGACCGCCGCGACGAGGCGCGGCGGGCCGATGAGCGGGCGCTGGAGCTGACCGCCAACCCGGCGCAGCAGGCGCTGCTGGAGCAACGCCTGGCCTGGGACTGACGTCGCATCTGATCACTACGGTGGTCGCGTCCTCCGGGCCCGTCTCGCGGGCAGCCTGGCAGGCGTGTGCTCCGGTCATGGCGCGGGAGCCGTGGCGGGTTTATCGGCGGCGAGTGGTGACGGCGATGGCGGGCACGATGGCCAGGGCGCCGATGCCCGGCGGCCTGGCCTCCGGGCTCGTCGTCGCCGCCGCGGGCTACCCTCTGCTCGCCATGGCCGGTAACACGATGCGGGTGCGCTCGGTCAGCACCTGCCCGAGCCGGGTTGCTTCGTCGGCGCGCAGGAAGGTGGTGGTGATGCCGAGCTGGGGCAGGTTGGCGCCGAGCAGTTCGAAGGTGCCGCCGTAGACGTCGCCGAGGCACACGATGTGCTCGCCGGTGCGGGCGTGGGCCAGGAAGGTGGCGGCTTCGGCGGCCATGCCGGAGGAGAAGGCCGGCGCCTGCCGGCCGCCTTCCAGGTCGGCGAGCTTGTCCTCCAGCGCGCGGATGGTGGGGTTGAGGCCGTAGCGGGTGTAGAGGTTGCCCGGCTTGCGGCCCTCGACGACGTCGAGGAGGTCGGCGGTGGAGTCGAAGGCGAAGGTGGAGTGCGCGTACAGCGGGGTGTGGATGGCGCCCTCGGGATCGCGGCGTTCGCCGGCGTGCACGCTGCGCGTGGCCAGGCCTTGCCCGTTGGTGCCGCGGGCGATGTCGCCCGGTGCGGTCGGGTCCGGTGCGGTGGAGTCGGTCATGCCTCTCCTGCTGGTCGAATTCACGGTGGGACTGGTATGTCCGGTCACACGGCAGCCTTGATCAGCGCGGTCGCCGCCGTCTCGATGTCGGCGAGGGTGCTCCAGCGGCCCGGCGACAGCCGCACCGCTGTCAGGGCGCGATCGGTGTCCAGTCCCATGGCGGTGAGCACCGGTGAGGGGGTGTGGGTTCCGCTGTGGCAGGCCGACCCGGTGGAGGCCGCGATCTCCGGTACGGCTGTGAGGAGTTCGTGGCCAAGGACGCCGTCGATGCTGACGTTCAGCGTGTTGGGCAGCCGCCGCTGCGAGGGGCCGTTGAGATGCACCCGGCCGGGCAGGTGCTCGGCCAGCCTGTGGTGCAGGTCGTCGCGCAGGGCGGCCAGGCGAGCGGGCTCGCCGTCGGCCAGCTCGCGGGCAGCCAGGTCTGCGGCGGTGCCGAGCGCGGCGGCCAGGGTGGCGTTCTCGGTGCCGGCGCGCAGGCCGCGTTCCTGGCCGCCGCCGTAGACGACCGGCTCCAGAGCGACACCGTCGCGGACGTACAGGGCGGCGATGCCCTTGGGCGCGTACATCTTGTGCCCGACCACGGTGAGCAGGTCGACGCCCAGCGCCTCGACGTCGACGCCGATCTTGCCGACGGCCTGGGCGGCGTCGCAGTGCAGCAGCGCCCCGTGCTCGCGGGCGAGGGGGCGAGGTCGGCGATCGGCTGCAGGGCGCCGGTCTCGTTGTTGGCCGCCATCACCGACACCAGCACCGTGTCCTCGTCCATGGCGGCGGCCAGCGCGGCCGGGTCCACCAGCCCATCACCACCGACCGGCAGCACCGTCACCTGGGCGCCGTAAAGGCGCTGCAGGACGTGGCAGGTTTCCAGGATGGCCGGGTGTTCGGTGGCCTGGGTGATCACGCGCGGGCGGGGCCGACCGGCGGCGACGACGGTGCCGCGCAGGGCGAGCAGGTCCGCCTCCGAGCCGGAGGCGGTGAACACGATCTCATGGGCGCGGGCGCCGATCAGGGCGGCGACTTGTTCGCGAGCGTGCTGGAGTGCCGCGCGAGGCTGCTGGCCGTAGGGGTGGCTGCTGAAGGGGTTGCCGAACAGGTCGCTCGGCGCCGACCAGGCGCGGCCAGATGGTGGCATCCAGCACCCTTTGTATCCGGGCCAGGCCGCGCGTGTCGGCCCGCCCGTGCTCCAGGAAACGCACCTGCCCGCCCGGCCTGAGCACCCGCCGCGCCTCGGCCAGCGCCGCCGCGACGTCCGGCAGCGAGCACAAGACCAGGCAGAACACCACCGCGTCCACGCTGCGATCGGCAGTCGGGAGCCGGTCAGCCAGCCCGGGCACCACCTCGACGGCAGCCACGGCACCGGCCGCGGCCGCCTGGGCCTGCTCACGCAGCCGCGGCTCCGGCTCCACCGCCACCATCCGGGCCACCTCGGCCGGGTAGTGCGCGAAGTTGACGCCGTGCCCAGCCCCGACCTCGACCACCTCACCGGCCAGGCCCGCCAGCAGCTCGCGGCGCCGCTCGGCCATACCGCCCTCATCCAGGGCGCGTGCCATCGCCGGGTACATCCGGCCGAAGACCGGCCGCCGCCGGTTCGTCTTCATGTTCGCCGTCGCGCTCGTCCCGGTCATGGCGGTCACCAGCTGACGGGCAGCGCGGTCAGGCCGCCGGTCAGCACGTGCGCGTTGAAGGCCAGCTCGTCGGTCGTGCACTCCAGTTTGAGCGTGGGGAAGCGGGTGGCGAGCTGGGAGAAGACCACCTGCAGCTCGATCCGGGCCAGCGGCGCACCGATGCAGTACCGGGCGCCGTGCCCGAAACTCAGATGCGGCACCGCAGGGCGGGTGATGTCGAAACGGTCCGGGTCGGCGAACACGGACACGTCGTGGTTGGCCGCGCCGTTGTCCAGCAGCACCAGGTCGCCTTCGCGGACGTGTACGCCGGCGATCCCCAGGTCCTCTCGTGCGTAGCGGGGGATGCCGCCGCCGCCCAGGCCGGGCGCGCGCAGGATCTCCTCCACCGCCGCGTCGATCCGGGATGGATCCTCGATCAGGGCCTGCCACTGCTCGGGGTAAGCCAGCAGCCACAGCGCGCCCTCGTCAATCGCGGCGACCGTCGTCTCGTGCCCGGCGAACAGCAGGAACATGCCCATCGCGGCCGCCTCGTCATCGCTCACCCCCTCGGTGGCGGCCAGCCGTGAGATCACGTCGGCGTCCGTGTCACCCTCGGCCCGCTTACGCGCCACCAGCTGCTGGCCATAGACGAACAGCTCGGCCAAGCCCTGCTCCGAGCGGGCCCGGTCGGTGATATCGCCGGCGGCCTGGGTCCAGGCCCGGAACTGGGCGCGGTCCTCGAACGGCACCCCGAGCAGCTCGCAGATCACCGCGATCGGCAGCGGCAGCGCCAGCGCGGCGTGCAGGTCGGCGGGCGGCCCGGCCTCGGCCAGCTCGTCCAGCAGGCCCGCGGTGAGCGCCTCGACGCGGGCGCGCAGCGCGCGCATCCGCTTGGGCGAGAAGTGCGGCTGCAGCAGCGAGCGCATCCGCCGGTGGTCGGCCTGCTCGGTGTCGAAGTCACCCAGCGGGCCACCGAACATCGCCGACTCCCCGGTCCGGGACGCCTTGTCCGGCTCGCGGTGCGCGCGGCCGAGCCGGTCGTCGTCCAGCAGCGCGCGCACCTCCTCATATCCGGTGACCTGCCAGCCGGGATCGCCGACTGCGGTGCGAATGGCATGGATCGGACTGCGGGCCTGCAGCTCACGCAGCAGCGGCGCGGGCCGCATCGGGTCGGGCTGGGCGTACGGCAACTGAACAGGCGTGGACACAGCGCCTCCATAAAGTAGACGATGATTTGTAGACTTTGATGTCTAAAAAGCTACATGTATACTTTGACTTCTACAAGTGGAGGGCTGATGAGCAACCCCGACGCAGAAGGCGAGGCCGTCGCGGCACCGCCGGTACGGCGGCTGCGTCGTCCCGAGCGGCGCGAGCAGATCCTGGACGCGGCCACCCGCGCCTTCGCCCGCGCCGGATATGCCGCCACCGGCCTGGACGACATTGCCGCCGAAGCCGCGCTGACCCGGGCCATGCTGTATCGGCACTTCGACTCCAAAGCCGACCTGTACCGGGCGGTGCTCGACCGCGCATGCGTACGGCTGGCCGAGGCGACCGGCGCCGACGACTTCGACGACGACGCCATCCCCGCCCTGCTGTGCGCCGCCTCCGCCGACCCCGACGGGTTCAAGCTGCTGTTCCGCTACGCCGCCCGCGAGCCCGACTTCCGCGACCTGATCGACTCCATCACCGCCGCCTCCCGCGAGGTCGGCCGCCGCAACCTGGCCCGCGTCATCCCCGAGGGGCCCTGGCTGGACTGGGCCGCCAACCTGATTCCCAGCTTCACCCTGGAGGCCGTCATCGCCTGGCTGGACGCCGGCCAGCCCGACCCCGAGCGCGCCGCCGAACGCATCGCAGCAGCCGTGCACGGCGTCATGGCCGCCGCCCACCCCACCCCACCTCCCACCACAGGGACGGGCGAAATGTCACGGGCTTCTGCTTCGCTATGACGCATGACGACGGTGAACTGGGAGCGTGAGCCCGGAGAGAAGATCGAGGAGTTCGTCGCCGCTCTGCTGCTGCTCAAGCACCCGCACGGCAACCAGCCCACCCCCTCCAAGGGGGATCGGGGCGTCGACGTACGCGTGGAGCACCCCGACGGCTTCGACATCTACCAGGTCAAGCGCTACAGCCGCCCGCTGACGACCGGCCAGGCACGCAGGGTGGAAGATTCCTGGAACACCTTCGTCGCCCAGACGCTGCCGGTACTACCGGTGCGGTCCTGGACTCTGGTGACGCCATGGGAGCCCAGCAACCCGCGGCTCGACTGACTGGCCAAGCTGACCGCCGGCCACGGCATCCCCACCCGCTGGATGGGCGGCCGTACCCTGGACGGCCTGGCCGCCGACAATCCCGCCCTGGTGGAGTACTTCTTCGGCGACGGCGGGCAGCGCCTGGCCCGCTGGATGGTCACCTTCCTGCAGGCGCTCCTCGCCGTACAAGCCCACACCCTCCAGCGTGTCACCGTCCCCGACCTGGAGGTGGTCACCTCCGAGCAGGTCGGCGAACTCATCCAGCTCGCACGGCTGCTGCGCGGCGAGGAGATCCGCACCACCTGGACGCAGATCACGCTGACCCGCGGCGCCTCCAGCCAGACACCCGCCGACCCGGAGTTCGGCGTCCTTGCCACCAACCAGATCCAGGTGAATCTGGCAGGCCGACAAATCCTCCTCGATGACGTACAGCGTCGCGTCGTTTACCACAGCGCCCGTCCGGCCGACCCTCACGAGCTGGCCTCGGCGCAACCGGGCGACACGATCCACCTGGTGCCCGGATCCTCGGCCGAGGCGACGATGGCCGTGGTGCCTATCGGCGACCAGGCCGACTGATCGATCCCCACGGCGAGATGTTCGGCTCCTGACTGGAACCTCGATGTCGTCGGCCAGCACCCGGTAGACGCTGGCCACCGAAGGGTGCTGGCCCTTGTTCTTCCCGGTGGGGATGACGAGCTTGCGGGCGATGTCGGGCACCGCAACACCCCGCTCGCGCAGCGAGCGCGCGTAGGCGATCATGTCGTCGTCGAACACCTTGAGGCGGCCGCCGTGGCGGCCGCGCTCGCGTGCCGAGGCCTGGCCTTCGTGGGACTTCTCCCGGATGTACTCCCGCTCGGACTCGGCCATCCCGGCGAAGAAGGCGAACAATGCCGCGCCATGCCCCGACGGGTTGTAGATGCCCTGCAGCGGGCCACTCAGCAGCTCCAGCTCGATGTCGTGGCGACGGAGTTCCTCGGCGACGGCGAGCAGTTCGGCGGCGCCCCGGCCCCGCACGTTTCACCTTGCTCTACTCCGCCACCGACACCCTGGGCCGCGAGCTCGCCCTGGCTGTGGCCACCGACGCGATGGTTGTCTTGGGTAGTCAAGTGAAATAGCTGGTCAGCCGCTTGAAGGCCGTTAAGGCATGTTAGGCAAGTAGGCTCGGTCGCGACTGCGCTCGTCGGTCTGTGTTATTCGAACAGGTGGCGGTTATCCCGGCTCCAGGCCAGCTTTTTGCCCGCTTCGTCGAGGTAGCCGTTGGCGACCCAGTGGGCTTGGGGCTGGTGCCCGGCATCGGCGAACTGGCGGGTCCGCTCGATGCCGTCTCGTTGGATGTCGATGACGGCATCGATTAGGCCCGTGGTGGACGTCAGGCCGTAGGCGGTGGCAAACAGCTCCAGGCGGTGCCGCCGGTCGGGGGGCGTGGGGTAGCGCAGCCAACGTAGGCATTCGGCGTTGTCGCGGAATGGCGCGACGTATTCCAGCGCGTAGGCGATGTCGTGCAGCCGGGGCTTGGGTCGGGCGTAGTCCCAGTCCAGGATCCCGATGGGGCGTTCACCACGCCAGACGATGTTCCAGGGTCCGAAGTCCCCGTGGCAGATCACCTCGTCATCGCGTGGTTCTGCCACACCGCTGGACCAGCTGAGTCCCTGGGGTGGGCGAAAGCCGGCGACCGCGTCGTGATAGTCGCGTAGCAGGCGGGCAAAGGACATCAGACCGGAATCCTCGACCACCTTGGCCCAGCCTTGCGGGCCGGATTCGCCGTCCAGGTAGGTGAGGATCTCACGACCCTCTTGATCGATTCCCAGCACCCGCGGTGAGTAAGGGAACCCCACCTGCTCCAGATGCTGGAGCAACGTATGGACGGCCGGTGTCCAGGGGTATGTGGGCCTGCGAACCGTGTCACCGAGGCGTATCACCCTGCGATGCGCAGAATCCTGCAAGATCTCCTCGTCTGCCACGTGTTCAGAGGTTACTTGCGGTGCCTATCCCTCCGCCTCCCAATAAAACAAGATTGCTGCCGCCTATCAATTGCCTAGAAGGCTAGGGTTTCCGGCGCTTCCCAGGCCGTCAGTTGCCGGTCAGGGCGGTTTCCTGGTGCGCGAACTGGTTGATCAGGTCGGTGAGGGCTTGCCGGTCCTGCTCGGACAGGTCCTGCAGGAGGACGGCCACCGGCTCGATCACCTGCATCGTGGCGGCGGGCGTGATGGCGTCGTCGTCGCTGAGGTCCAGCCTGATGACGATCTCGGTGAGGGCTCTGGCAAGGCTGCGTTCGAGCGGAGTCATGACGGGGGCTCCTTGGCCGGTCGTTGAGGGTGCGGCGTGTCCGGGGACGGGCTGTTTTGACGTGATGACGGTCCTGGTCAGCCCGCTGCCGGTTCCGTGAGGCGGGCTTCGAGGTCGGCGATCATTTGGGTGAGCAAACTGGTGTTCTCGCACCGGACCGCCTGCTCGCCGACCGTGTCGAGGCCGGCGACCTTGGTGATGCAATCGTTGGCGGCCTGGGCCATGGTGGCGAACTCCTTGCGGGCCGATCGAGTGGGGGTTTGGCGGCCTCGAAGGTGGTGGCGCGGTGCATGTCCTTGACCGAGGTCATCGCCGCGCGGGCGGCCGACGTGGCATCGCGGAAGCTGAACTCGTCGCCATCTGCTGCTTGTGCAGCAGCGCCAGCGCCCGCGAGGCGGCCATGCGGATCTCGGCCATGGCGTTGAAGACGTCAATAGACGCCTCGGCCTCGGACCCGTCACGTGCCGCGCGGGCTTCGGCGGCCAACGACTCCCGCTCACGGCGCAGGCTCTCGTCGTACTCGCTCTGCCGGTGCCTGATGACGGCGGCGGCTGCGGCGCGGGCGGCCGCGTCAGCGGCGGCCTGGCGGGCCTCGAACTCCTCCAGCGACTCCCGCGCCGCCGCCCGGGTGCTCTCGTCGGCCAGCAGGGTGGTCTTGACCGCTTCGGGTGGCCGATGACATAGGTGATGGCCGACGGCCGGGTCCCGGACGTGGCCGCCTTCCGCTCGATCGCTTCACGCCGTTCGGGCGAGATGGACCGGCCATCCAAACTGCGGTAATAGCCGTTCTCGCCATAGGACGGATATTGCTTGGCGTCGGGAAGTTCGACGTCCGGCCTGGCTGCAGGGCCATGGCGCGGGGAACGACGCCTTCGGCGGCCAGCCGGTTCCATGCCTGCCAGAGGGCTAGCTTGATCTTTGACCTGTGCGTCGAGGACGTGGATTGGCGGGTTTCTTCGTTGTCGGTTTCCGAGCGGAAGTCTTCGCGGTGGTCAGGCCGGTGGCGGTGTAGACGTCGTGGCGAGGGGCGGGCTGGTTGTTGCGGCGCCCGGGTGGCCGTCCGGGTCCTGGCCGGGAGGGTTTCGGTGCCTGGGCCGGACTGACCGTCTTGGCACGCAGGTGCCGAAACCCTCGACGCACACGAGCGGGCGACAGACGCTGAGGGGATGCAGGTTCCTCCCAGGGGCGGCGTAGGTCGGCGGCCAGGGGGCGGGCCAGCCTGAGCTGGGTGTAGACGGCCAGGATCAGCCAGGTCCAGCGATCAGCCGCCTGCGGATCGCGGATCTTGAGGCAGTTCCATCCAAGGGTCTGCTTGAGCAGGCGGAAGGTGTGCTCGATGTCGAAGCGGCGCAGGAACGCCTGCCACATCCGGTCCACCTCGATGGTGGTGGCATCGACCTGGGACCATCACAGCCACACCGGCTTCGGGATCGCCCCGCTGGGCAGATGATCCACCGCCAGCCGGATCACGGTGCCCTCGATCATCGGCAGCTCAGCCGCATCGGCCCAGGCCGCACGGCGGGTCAACCGCGGGTGCAGCCGATCCCAAGCCCAGGCGGTGGCACACCCGTACAGGCGGGTCTCAGCTTCGGTGGCCACGTCGGGCTCGCCCCAACTGCCCCGGTCGCCGAAGATGAACTCGCTCCCGTGGCGCGGTGGCCGGCCGTTGGTCCCCGGCACTCGCGGCGGGGCCGCCCGGCGCAGCACCCGATCCGAACGCATCCTGGCCAGGATCTGGACGGGCAGATCACGCAACGACCATGCCAGGCGCGGCCCGTCATAGCCCGCATCGGCCACGATCAGGATGTCGGGGTCACCGCACTGCCACTGTCCGGCCGCCATCAGCCGCTCGACCACCTCGCGCAGCTGGGCGGCGGTCACCGCGGCCAGATCATCGCCCGGCGCCAGCCGGAGCGCATCCAGCGGCGCCGTCCACGAGCTGCGGCCCGTCTCCAACGCCACCACGAACGAGTACGGCCAGCCCGGGATCATGATGTGCTGGTCCTTGGCCCACCCATAGGTATGACACAAGATCCGCTCCGGCGAGGTGTGCGCGTCCGGCCGCAGCCAGCACGTCACATCCACCGCCAGCACCAACCGCCCGTCGGCCGCCCTGGGCAGCGGCACCGTGCTCAACACCCGACGCAGCCGCCCCACATCGAGCCGGCCCCGCTCCAACGCCGCATACAGCGACCCATGACCTCGACGGTGCTCGCCGACCAGGGACAACTCCACCAGCGAACGCACCGGACCATCACTGCACAACACCGCATCGGCCAGCTCGAACAGCGCATCGCCCCGCGCCTTCAGACAGTCGTAGAAATCGGTCCGGAAGCCGGACAACTCGGCCAGGGGCTCGACATGGACAGCCTCGTTCAGCACACTCATCCTCACGGCCTTGGTAGTGATCGTCAGCGTCTTCAGCAACGCTCATGATCACGCCAAGGCCGTCTCGACGTCCCGCGAACGGCCCAACCTCCACCCAGCTCAACGACCGGCCGGCGGGAGAGGTTAAAGATCAAGCTAGGAGCCGGGGGCGGAAGCCCTGAGTCGTCAGGGATGTCCCGACGGTGAGCATGCTGGCCAGCAGGAGCAGGAGCAGTGCCAGGGTGGCTGGTGCGGAGCCCATGTCAGAGGCCGTAGGTGGCCAGGGCTCCGCCGGCGTAGCCGGCGATCGGGGCGGTGACATGCTGGGCGTCGCGATATACGCCGCGCAGGGTGTTGGAGGCGAACGAGCGCTGGAACTCCACCCCGACGTAACCAAGTCCGAGGTGGGTGGTGGAGATGCCGCCGTCGTGCAGCGGCAGACCGTCCCCGCTGAGTGCGCCGAGCGGGTGCAGGTAGCTCAGATCGGGCCGGTAGCCGGTGGCGAAGATGACCGTGTCGACGTGCTCGCGCTCGCCGTCGGCCCACACGATGTGGTCGCGGTCGAAGGCGGTGAAGACTTGGCGGCGGTCCATGCGGCCGTCGGCCAGGGCGGCGGCGTAGTCGCCGGTGTCCATGGCCAGGGTGCCGCCACCGGCGCGGGCGGTGATCTGCGCCAGCCAGTGCGGGGGCAGGTCGTCGAAGCCGGTGGTGGTGTGCCAGTGGTGTACATCCTTGCCGCCGATGAACTGCGGCATGAACGCGACCGGGTGGCGGGTGGCCAGCGTGACGGTGGCCACCTCGGCGAGCTCGTAGCCGACCTGCACCGCGGAGTTGCCGCCGCCGACGACGACCACGCGCTGGCCGGTGTAATGCTTGGGGTTGCGGTAGTCGGCCACGTGCAGCAGACGGCCGGCGAAGGTCTCCTGGCCGGGCAACTCGGGCTGGTACGGGTTGCCGAAGGAGCCGGTGGCCGCCACCACGCCCATGGTGCGCAGGATGTCGCCGTCGGCGGTGTGGACGAGGAATCCGCCCGCGCCGTCTCCTTCGACGGCGCTCACCCGGGTGCGGGTGCGGATTTCGACGTCCAGGCTGTCGGCGTAGCGCCGCAGGTAGTCGACGACCTCGTCCCGGCTCGGGTAGTGGTCGGAGTTTCCGTGGAACTGCCGGCCACCGAGGGTGCTGTGGCGAGCGGGGGAGAACAGGGTGAGGCTGTCGTAGTAGCCGGCCCAGGAGCCGGTGGGCTGCTCGCCCGCTTCAAGGATGACGGGCCGGAGCCCGGCGGTGCTCAGGCAGTGCGCGGCGGCGAGGCCGGACTGGCCGCCGCCGATGACGATGGTGTCCATGCCGCGGAATCATATCCTCATATCCAGAAATTACAATATAATGAGAATGGGGTGATGCTATGACCATGACGGCGAACGGGTTCGAGCTGAGTGACGAGGCGCGCGGCTTCCTCAAGGCGATGGCCAGCGGCACGCGCCAGCAGATCATGGAGCTGTTCGTCGGCGGTGTCGAGCTGACTGTCAACGAGGTGGCCGAGCGCATGTCACTCGCCCAGTCGGCCACCTCCACACATCTGGCCACGCTGCGCGACGGCGGCGTGCTGACCTCGCGACGCGAGTGGAAGACCGTCTACTATCGGGCCGACTCCACGCGCATCGGCAAGGCGCTGTCCGACTTGCAGGTGACACTGCAGGCCTGCTGCCCGCCCGGCGACTGTGGTTCCGGAACTTCGGTGTGTGGCTGATGGCGTTCTCGTATCGCGGGAACGACGCCGAGGCTTCGGCGTAGGCGGGCAAGCAGTTCGCGACCCTCCGAAGTGGCCTGAAAGAAGAGGTGGGCGTTCTGTTCGTGAACGTCGAGCAGGCCGGCCTCCCGTAGCACCTGTAGATGCCGGCCGACGGCTGACGCGGGCAGGCGAAAGACCGTATGGACGTCGTCGTTGATGTCGCAGGCGGATGACCGTCCTCGATCTTGTGAGAGGACGAAGCTCAGGATGCGTAGTCTCGCGGGGTCGGCCGCCGCATCGAGCTGATGGGCGAGCTTGAGTGCTGCCCCAGGAGGCAGGGGCGGTCCTGGGTGCGAACCGCCACAGGTGTCGTCAGACGCGAGGAAGATCGGCGCCGCTTGGCTTATAGACACGTGTCTATTTTGATGGGCGTCTATATCACTTGTCCAGCGGCTCTCACCGGGGGATGAGGCCGCCTAGCGCCTGCAGTCGTTGTGCCACGATGGTGTACCAGGCCCACTTGCCGCGCTTCTCCCTGGTGAGCAGCCCGGCGTCGACGAGGATCTTCAGATGGTGGCTGACAGTAGGCTGGGTCAGGCCGAGGGGTGCGGTGAGATCGCAGACGCATGCTTCGCCTGACTCGCTTGCGCTGATCATGCTGAGCAACTGCAACCGGGTGGGGTCCGCGACCGCCTTCAGCGCGTTGGCGAGTTGCTCCGCCTGGGGCCGTGAAAGTGGCTCGACTGCTCCGCCCGTGCCGATGTAACCGTCTTCGCGGTCATGGTGGTGGTTGGGGGCGATCTCGTCCTGGTGCACCGATCAAGTCTATGGATCGATGATGGACGATGGGTGACTGGATGGTGATCGAGTTCTGACGGGCATCATTAGCCCCTTCTCGGACGTGCGCCGCAATCTGCGTGTTGGTGTGCTCAAGGCGTGAGCTGGTGCGATAACACATAGGCGTCGATCGATGAATTTATCGCCAGATCAGTTCCTGTTTGCCGGTTGTTCATATAGGCGGGCTTCTATGCGTGGGTGACGGAAGCCTGGTCGGGGCCGGGCCTGACTCTAGGAAAAGGGAACGATCGTGGAAGATCGAGTGCGGATGGTGCGTGCCTTGCTCGCGGTGGCGGTGTGCGCTGTCGCGCTGGTGGCCTGCGGCGGCAACAACCAGAATCCAGGCGGTGCCCCAGGTGCCGAGGGAACCGGTGGGGCCGAGACGGCGGCCAAGGAACTGTCCGGTGATGTGAAGGTCGATGGCTCGAGTACGGTCGCGCCCCTGTCCACGGCGGCGGCCGAGTTGTTCGCTGAGCAGCAGGCGAAGGTGCGCCTCACAGTCGGAACCTCGGGCACCGGTGGCGGCTTCGAGAAGTTCTGCAACGGCGAGACCGACATCTCCAACGCCTCGCGCCCGATCAAGGACGAGGAGAAGACGGCCTGCCAGGCCAAGGGCATCGCCTACGAGGAGTTCTCCGTTGCCAACGACGCGCTGACCGTCGTGGTGCACAAGGAGAACACCTGGGCCACCTGTCTCACCGTCGACCAGCTCAAGAAGATGTGGGAGCCCGGCTCGAAGGTGAACAACTGGAACCAGATCGATCCCAAGTTCCCGAACGAGCCGCTCAAGCTGTTCGGCGCCGGAACAGACTCGGGCACCTTCGACTACTTCACCGACGTGATCAACGGTGAGGAGGGCAAGAGCCGCACCGACTACAGCCCCAGCGAGGACGACAACGTCACCGTCCAGGGTGTGGCCGGCTCCAAGGGCGGCCTCGGCTACTTCGGTTTCTCCTACTTCGAGGAGAACGCCGACAAGCTCAAGGCCGTGCAGGTCGACGGTGGCGACGGGTGCGTCGGCCCGAGCGTGCAGGCGGCTCAGGACGGCACCTACAAGCCGCTCTCGCGTCCGCTGTTCATCTACCCCAAGGCCGAATCGCTGAAGAGGCCGGAAGTGCTGGCCTTCGTCGAGTACTACGTGGCCAACCACAAGCAGATCGCCGAGGACGCCAAGTTCATCCCGCTCAACGCGCAGCAGGAGACCGAGCTCAAGGCCGATTTGGACAAGCTGAAGGCCCAGGCCGGCGGATGAGCACAATCGAAACCGCGTCCTCCCCTCCCGGCCCGCAAGGGCCGCTGGGGAGGGCGCGCTCGCGCTACGGGGAACGCACGGTGCAGATCGTGCTGGTGGCCGCCGCGCTGGTGTCGGTGGCCACCACCGCAGGCATCGTGATCTCACTGGTGCCGCCCACGATCGAGTTCTTCGGTGCGGTCAGCGTCACCGAATTCTTCACCGGCACCGAGTGGGCGCCGCTGTTCGAGCCGCCTGCGTACGGTGTGCTGCCACTGGTCAGCGCCACGTTCCTGATCACGATCATCGCCATCCTGGTGGCGATCCCGCTCGGGCTGGGCGCGGCGCTCTACCTCAGCGAGTACGCCCACGCCCGCACCCGCAAGATCTTCAAGCCGGTGCTAGAAGTGCTGGCGGGCGTGCCGACCGTCGTGTATGGGTTCTTCGCGCTCCGCTTCGTCACCCCCACCCTCCAGGCATACCTGCCCGCCGGGCTGCAGCCGGACATCTTCAACGCGATCTCAGCAGGTCTGGTCATGGGCGTCATGATCGTGCCCACCGTGGCGTCGCTGTCGGAGGACGCCATGTCGGCCGTGCCGAGGGGCCTGCGAGACGGCGCGTACGCGCTGGGATCGTCCACCAGGCTCGTGGCAGTGCGTGTGGTGCTCCCGGCCGCACTGTCCGGGGTGGTCGCCTCGTTCGTGCTGGCCATCTCCCGTGCCATCGGCGAGACGATGATTGTCGCCATCGCCTCGGGCAACAAGCCCGCGCTGTCGTTCAACCCCCTTGACGCCATGCAGACGATGACCGGCTTCATTGCCCAGGCCGGCTCCGGTGACCTGCCTACCGCCTCGCTCGACTACAAGACCATCTTCGCGGTCGGCGCCCTGCTGTTCCTCATCACGTTCGCGATGAACTTCATCAGCGCCCGTCTGGTCCGCCGGTTCAGGGAGGTGTACGAATGACGACCACTCAGGAACGTCTGCTCACCCGGCGCGGCGTGCGCTGGGGGGACCTGGCCTTCAAGCTGCTGCTGCGGCTGTGCCTGTTCATCGCGGTGGCGTTCCTGGTGACGCTGCTCGTCTACGTCGTCTACCGAGGCTGGCCGCGCCTCGACGCCCGGCTGTGGGAGAACTTCCCCTCCATTCGCCGGCCTGAGCGGGCCGGTGCCCGGTCCGCCCTGTTCGGCAGCCTGTGGGTGATCGGCATGACTGCGGTGTTCTGCCTGCCGGTGGGCATCCTCGGCGCGATCTACCTGGAGGAATACGCCGACCACCGCCGCTGGTACAACCGGCTGATCGAGCTGAACATCGCCAATCTGGCGGCCATCCCGTCCATCGTCTACGGCATCCTCGGCCTGGGCATCATCGCCCGCGGCTTCGGCTTCGGCACCACCGTGCTGACGGCGTCCATCACGCTGTGCCTGCTCGTACTGCCTATCGTGATCATCGCCTCCCGCGAGGCGATCCGCGCGGTGCCCGGCGAGATCCGCAACGCCTCCTACGGCCTGGGCGCCACCAAGTGGCAGACCATCTGGCGCCAGGTGCTGCCCGCGGCCGTCCCCGGCATGGCCACCGGCTCCATCCTGGCCCTGTCCAGAGCGGCGGGCGAGGCGGCGCCGCTGTTGCTGCTCGGCGGCCTGACCTACGTGGCGTACGTGCCCGATGGTCTGCTCAGCGGCTACACCGTGCTGCCGATCCAGATCTACGGCTGGATCAGCCAATCCCGCACCGAGTTCCACGACCTGTCATCGGCCGCGATCGTGCTCCTGCTCGTCGTCATCATCGCGATGAACTCGATCGCCATCCTCGTCCGTAATCGCTCCCAAAAGCGGTGGTGAGACATATCCATGAGCTCCGACATCACAGTGAAGGCCCGCGACACCATGGCTGACGAACCGGCCGACGCGCTCGACCCGGTCTTCACGCTGACAGACCTGTCGGTCTTCTACGGCGACTACGAGGCCGTGCGCGGCGTCAACATGCGCATCGCTCCCAGGGAGATCACCGCGCTGATCGGCCCGTCCGGCTGCGGCAAGAGCACGGTGCTGCGCTGCCTCAACCGGATGAACGATCTCATTCTCGACGCTCGGGTCGCCGGCAAGATCGCCTACTACGCCGAAGACCTTTACGGCGAGAACGTCGACCCCATCGAAGTGCGCCGCCGCATCGGCATGGTCTTCCAGAAGCCGAACCCGTTCCCCAAATCGATCTACGACAACATCGCCTACGGCCCCCGCATCAACGGTCAACGCCGGGGCCTGGACGACGTGGTCGAGGAGGCCCTGCACCGGGCAGCCCTGTGGGACGAGGTCAAGGACAAGCTCAAGCAGAACGCCTTGGCCCTGTCCGGCGGCCAGCAGCAGCGCCTGTGCATCGCCCGCGCCATCGCGGTCAAGCCGGACGTGATTCTCATGGACGAGCCCTGCTCCGCACTCGATCCGATCGCCACCACCAAGATCGAGGATCTCATGCAGGTGCTCTCCAGGGACTACACGATCGTGATCGTCACCCACAACATGCAGCAGGCCGCCCGCGTCTCCGAGCGCACCGCCTTCTTCACCGCCGAGGTCGACGACAAGGGCGTACGGCACGGGCGCCTCGTCGAGTTCGACAACACCGCACGCATCTTCAGCAACCCCGCCGACAAGCGAACCGAGGGCTACATCACCGGACGCTTCGGCTGACCCAGAGCGGAGCCGATGAGCCACATGAGCCGTGCAACAGCCGCCGTCCCGTTGCGCGGGCAGCGGGACGGCGCCGAGCCGGTCAGGACCGGCCCCACGGTCCTGGTCGCCGACCCGGATGCCGAACTGAGCGAGCTGTCCGCGCACGGGGTGGCGGTGACGCGCTGCGACAACGGCGCCGAGGCGCTGCTGCGCATCGGCGCCGAGCGACCGGACGTGCTGCTGCTGACCGCCCGACTGCCCGGTATCGAAGCGGCGACCCTGATCACCACGCTACGCCGGTCGATGAACATGACGATCATCGTGGGCGTCGGCCCGGACGATGCGGAGCTCGCCATGCGAGCGCTGCAGGCAGGGGCCACCGCGTGCGTGGCCAGGCCCTATCGCTCGTCGGAACTCCTTCCGTTGATCAACGCCGGCTCCAACCCGTCGACCCCGTTGAGGGTCGGTGGCGTCGAACTGGACGAGGTGGCTCACGTGGTCCGCGTGTGCGGGGAACTGGTGCACGTCCCGTTGCGCGAGTTCGAACTGCTCGCGTACCTCATGAGGAACGCCGGTCGCGTGGTCACCCGTCACGAGATCAGCCACCATGTGTGGCGCAGCACGGTATCCCCGCCCAACAACACCATCGCTGTCCACATCAAACGGTTACGCCGCCGGATCGGCGATGACGAGAAGAACCCGGCGCTCATCCTGACGGTACGCGGTGTCGGCTATCGGCTTGTGGCGTCGAAGGAAGCGACGGAGGACGGCTGATGGCCGGGGCCTGGGCCGGAGATCGGTCAACCGCGCTCAGCCGTGATCGAAGCGCGCTGTGCCCGCCGACCCGGACACAAAACTAGATCAGCGTCCATTTGCAGGGAGACGTGGCCTGTGCTGTCCGATGCCGACGACTGCTCCGGCTCACCCTCTGGGGCGCCTCCCCCGACGCAGATGGCCATCGACATGGCCCGGCAACTTCGCGTGCTCGCCGATCCTGTTCGGCTGCGGATCATGAGCATTCTGCTGAGTCACGAGCACGGCAGCGCCCGAGTGCACGAGCTCACCGAAGCCTTCGACGTGACCGAGCCGACGATCAGCCACCATCTCAAGGCGCTCCGCGACGCCGGCCTGGTCGACTGCGAGGTGGAGGATGCACGCTCCTTCCATTCGGTCACGCCGATCGGTGCGCAACTGTTTCGGCACGTGATGCGGTTGTTCGACGTACCGCCGCCAGGTACGCCGTAAGCGGATGCGGTCAGCTCGTGTTTCAGCACACGGGCCTGGTCGTCCGGTCATTCTGTGGCGAGCCAAAGCCTTCCGGGCGTCTGCCCGCAGCGGCTGCCGCCCTCGACAGCGCCGCGGCCGGGGTGAATGCGCTGTTGGATGAGGGTCGGTTCGTCACCGGCGCTGCATGAGCCGCGGCAAGGCACGAAGGGAGAGGACGATCCGGAGCAGGCTGGCGGGCACCGCCAACGCGAGTGGCCAGGGCGGAACCGGCGGCAGGTGAGCGGCGATGGTCGCGAGCATGCCCGTGTCCAGCAGAATCAGGGCGGCGGCGGCCGACAGCGTCATGGTCCGGATGCGGCGGTAGGCCCGCCTCTCCCTGACGACGGCGAGCAGGGTGAGCGCGGTCGCGACGAGTGCGAGACCGTAGGTGATCCGCAAGGACGGCGCGATCGGCCAGGTCCACACCTGTGCGGAGACCAGAGCAGGTCCCCACAGCAGGGCCATGAACGGACCGGTGGCCAGCAGCGCCATAGCCGGCCGCCGCCAGGGCGAGCCGCGCACGAAGGCCGCGGTGACCGTCTCCGCATCGCCGAATTCGCTGATCGCCGCGCGGGCTGCGGCATCAGGATCGCCGAGTTCGGTGAGGTACGCGTCGTAGGCTTCGTGAAGCCCGTCGGACAGTTCCTCCACCGCCTCGGCCGGAAGGTGCCGGGCGAGGGCGGCGAGCTGGGCGTCGATCAGCTTGTGGCCGGCCATGGCCGCGTTCCCAGGCCCGCGGTGACTGCGGTGGCGAATTCTTGCCATCCGGTCCGCTCCCGGCTCAGGGCGGCATGCCCGGCTTGAGTGAGCTGGTAGGTGCGGCGGCGCCGCCCTCCGACCACCGACCAGATCCCCGTGATCAACCCGGCCCGCTCCAGGCGGTGCAGCGCCGGATAGACGGTGCCCGTGGGCAGGTCGATCCGGCCGTCGGTGGCCTCGCACAGGGCTTCCTTGACGGCGTACCCGTGCCGCGGCCCGTTCTCCAGCGTCGCGAGCAGCAGGCCGTCCAGGTGTCCCTTGAGCGCTTCTGCCCGCATAGGTAGTAACGCTATATCGGGGCTTCCGCCGAGACAACCATCCGAGTAGCGTCGGGATAGGTAGCAATGCTACGTATGGAGGTGTGTGGTGGACGAGATAGAGATCGCCGGCATACCCGTGCCGAACGCCGGTCCGTTCTTCCTCGCCGTGCTGGCCGTCCACGTCGCGGCCGGCCTGGTCTCGGTCTTCTGCGGAGCCGGTGCGGCGTTGTCCCGCAAAGGAGCGGCCCGGCATCGCTGCTTCGGCCGGCTCTACTTGTGGTGCCTGGGCGTGATGTTCGCATCGATGGCGGTCATGTCGGCGATTCGCTGGAGCCACAACGCGCATCTCTTCGCCATCGGCCTGGTCGCCGCCGCACTGGCTCTGACCGGTCACCTGAACCGGCGGCGTCGGCAACCGTATCTGCACATCGCCGGGATGGGCGGCTCCTACATCGTGCTGCTGACCGGCTTCTACGTCGACAACGGCCGGCACCTGCCGGGATGGGACCGGTTGCCTGCCTGGGCGTGGTGGATCGCTCCGAGCCTGGTCGGCCTCCCGGTGATAGTGCGCTCCATCCGGCGCCGGCTCTCCACCGGCCGGTGCGCATCGTGATCACCCGTCTACTGCCGCGGTCTCGCCTTCGCTGGTACCGCCTGGTCTATCGCCTCGCCTACCGCCTGGGGCTGGCAGTGTGGCAGCGGCCCGCCCCGCCCGCCGACCTGATCACCTCGTCAACGGACCCGGACCGTTGCTGCCCGGGGAAGTCCGGCACCGTTTCACTCGCGCCGGCTGGCGACTGCTCACCGCCCGGCGCGCCTCAGCCGAGGCCCTCGGTATCAAGGTGCGACGTTCCGACGCCCGGTTCGAGTTGTGGCGCTATCACCTCGAACGTCTGCCGAACTGACCACGCCCCCCTGCCCGCCATATCCGCGTACCTGAAGCGGCTTTGACCGCCGACCTGATCCTCATCATCAGTAGCCCGATGAGATCCGGGTTATGCCTGCGTCAACCAATGGCGGGCCGCATGCGGCAGAACGTCCCATGAGCTCCGCATGGCGCTGCTCGTCCTGGCTTCGTCAGCCAGTCAGCTCGCCGATGAGCTTGTCGATGCGGGTACGGATCTGGTCGCGGATCACGCGGACCGACTCGATGCCCTGCCCGGCGGGGTCGTCGAGCTTCCAGTCCTCGTACCGCTTGCCGGGGAAGATCGGGCAGGCGTCCCCGCACCCCATCGTGATCACCACGTCGGAGGCCTCGACGGCATCGACGGTGAGGATCTTGGGCTGCTCGGCGGTGAGGTCGATGCCCACCTCGCGCATCGCCTCGACGGCGACCGGGTTGACCTGGTCGGCGGGAGCCGATCCGGCGGAGCGCACCTCGACGCGGTCACCGGCCAGGTGGGTGAGCCATCCGGCGGCCATCTGGGAGCGTCCGGCGTTGTGTACGCACACGAACAGCACGCTGGGCTTGTCAGTCACGAGATCTGCTCCTTGGAAGTGGTGGTGAACAGGCGGCGGCCGGCCAGGCTGACGTAGACCAGGGCGACCAGGACGGGAACCTCGATGAGCGGGCCGACGACTCCAGCCAGGGCCTGGCCGGAGGTGACGCCGAAGACGCCGACGGCCACGGCTATGGCGAGCTCGAAGTTGTTGCCGGCGGCGGTGAAGGCCAGCGTGGTGGTCCGCTCATAGGACATACCGATCGCGCGTCCGGCCAGGAAAGAGCCGCCCCACATCACGAAGAAGTAGGCCAGCAAGGGGATCGCGATGCGGGCCACGTCCAGGGGCCGCTCGCTGATCGTGTGGCCCTGGAGCGCGAAGAGGATGACGATGGTGAACAGCAGACCGTACAGGGCGATCGGGCCGATGCGCGGCAGGAAGCGCTGCTCGTACCAGACTCTTCCCTTGGCGCGCTCGCCCCAGGTACGCGAGATGTAGCCCGCCAGCAGCGGGATGCCCAGGAAGATGAGCACGTACCGGGCGATGTCCCACATCGACACGTCGAGAGCCGCCTGCGAAAGGCCGAGCCAGCCGGGCAGAACCTTCAGGTAGAACCAGCCCAGCGCGCCGAACGCGACCACCTGGAAGACAGAGTTGATCGCTACGAGCACGGCCGCCGATTCGCGGTCGCCACAGGCCAGGTCGTTCCAGATGAGCACCATGGCGATGCAGCGGGCGAGCCCCACGATGATCAGGCCGGTGCGGTACTCGGGGAGGTCGGGAAGGAAGATCCAGGCCAGCGCGAACATCAGGGCGGGGCCGGCGATCCAGTTCAGCAGGAGCGATGAGATCAGCATCCGGCGGTCGCCGGTGACGGTGTCGAGCCGGTCGTAGCGGACCTTGGCCAGCACCGGGTACATCATCAGCAGCAGGCCGAGCGCGATGGGCAGCGAGATTTCGCCGATCTTCACCGCCTCCAACGCGGTGTTCAGGCCTGGGACGAACCGGCCCAGCAGCAGCCCGGCGGCCATCGCGGCGCCGATCCACACCGGCAGGAACCGGTCCAGAACCGATAGGCGGCCGACCACGGCCGTCGTCATGCCCTGCGCGGGCGCCTGAGTGCGGGCAGCATTCGAAGACATCTCGTTCTTCCCTGGAAGTGGTGGGCGTCAGACCGTGGCGGGGATGTCCAGCAAGGCCGACAGTTGGGCCAGGTTCTCCGGGACGAGTTGGTAGTAGACCCAGGAACCGCGGCGCTCATGGGTGAGCAGCCCGACCTCCCTGAGCACCTTGAGATGATGGCTGATCGTCGGCTGGGTCAGGTCGAAGGCGTCGGTGATGTCACAGACGCAGGCTTCGCCGCCCGCGTGGCTCGCCACGATCGACAGGATGCGCAGCCGTACCGGGTCCCCCAGAGCTTTGAACACGCGAGCGAGGTCGGCGGCCTTGTCGGCATCCAGCTGCTCGCGTACGAGCGGTGGGCTGCAATCCAGGATCTGCAGCGGCTCCACGCGATAACCCCCTGATATAGATGGTTGTCGAAGTCTTCATCCATATTGACATATGTCTATGACCGGGCGCCAATCGCTCAACTGCTGGAGCCGGGCCGTAGGTCGCCAGATCAGGCGGGAAGGTCATGCGGCGTGAGCGCCCACGCTCGTCTGGCTGTGGAGATGGTCCGCCAGGCGAGGCCGGTGTCGAAAGTGAAGGCGTGCCGCGCTGCGGAGAGGTCGTCGAAGGCGATGGCACCTGGGGAGCGGGTCAGCTCACCGGTGAAAATCTCCTCCAGGGTCGCGCAGAAGTAGGTGTACGCGGCGAATTCTTGGGCGGGACCTTCGACACGACGGCTCATGAGGTGCTGCAAGGTCTCGCCAGGCGTCTGATCCGCCCGGCGGTAGGCCAGGTCATGGAGGAGGTCGAGGACGTCGGGGGCCAGGTCGTTCGCCGCTTCCATGAGGGCGTGTGCCTTGTTCCGTACCTCGTCCTTGAGTACGGCCAGGCAGATCGGGGACAGCGATTCGGAGGGCAGCGCGTGCGCGGTGCGGATGACGGCGCGCGCGGCACGGAGAAGGTCGCGAGACAGTCCGCCCGACAAGCAGTGGCAGAACGCGATGTACGGCTCGGTGAGTCCGACGACGCGGCGGTAGAGGAACCGGACGGACTCGCTGTAGGAGAGCGGGCCCACCCGGATGACCTCGTCGAAGGAGCTGTCGAAGGCGTCACGGAAGGGCAGGCCACGACGTTCGAAGGCGCTCATCGCATCGTCGGAGACCGAGATCATGAAGTACGTACGGGGGAGCCCGAAGATGCCCTTGATCTCGTTGAGAAAACGTTCCGCCCGCTCTCCTGAGCCGATCTTGTCCAGTTCGTCGATGCCGATGTACACGCTGCGGCCGGGCTGGAGTTGGCCGGCCACGTCCTGGGCATAGGAACGGAAGGCGGTGACGACCTCCGGATAGCTGAGAGGCTGCTCGGCCCGGGTGCGGCCACCGCTCAGTTGCGCGTCCACCCAGACCGGGAACTTGACCGTGCCCGACCAGGCCGCAGTGTGGGTCTGCAGATAGCGGATCTGCGCCAGGTGGCGGTGTGCGCGGGCCTTGAGGCTGTCCGTGGGATCGAACCTGCGCCCTGCGCGGCGGACGGACAGGACGAATAGGGCCAGGCCGAGGAGCAGGACGAGCTGGGACGCTACCTGGGCGATCACCTCGGGCGCCAGGTTGTCGCCGTAGCGGTCGGCCACGCCGATCAGCCACTGCGGTGCCGGGCCTAGCGCGTACATGACCTGCAGGAACACGTCCCCGCCGACCGCCGCGAGGAGTGCGGGCCAGGTGGCGAGTGTCTTGGCCGCCAGCCAGGATCCCAGCAGGGTGAAGATCTGGCGGACCCGGACGCGGCGGCTGCGGCCGGGACCAAGGTGCCGCAAGATGGCCCGGCAGAACGCGGCGAACAGGTGGAGCACGAAGTCGCGTGGTGCGTACTCCACCGGAGCCGAGACCAGCAACCGCAGATCCCCGCTCCCCGAACGGGGATGGGACTCCTCGCAGTAGCGCCGTACGAGGGTGGATTTGCCGGACCCGCGTGGGCCGGCGATGCCTACGCTCGCGCCGGACAAGCGGCCGAGCAGTTCGTCCAGGGCGTCCACGGTCCGCGTCGGCACATGGTAGGCGTTGTCGAGCGCCTCGCTGAGCCCTGGACTGGCCATCACGCTGAAGGTGGGATCGAACCGGGCCCGGCGGACGTTGATCCGCTGACGGATCTGAGCCATGAGTTCGCCGTTCTCCAGGCCCTGCACCAGCTTCGCCCGAGCCGGGGAGTAGGGGAACGACCGCAGTCGATCGAGCAGTTTGGGCCAGGCCCGCGCACGAGCCAGAGCCACGTACGAGCGCACCACCATGCCGCTGACGACGGCGATGAGCAGGGGTGCCCGCCAGTCCGCCGTCGCCCCGCCCAGCACGAGCAGCCCGAACACCAGCAGGATCAGTGCAGTTGACGGGACCGAGACCTCGCGCGCCGGGGCATCTCCAGTGGAGGGCTCTCGGGCCGGGGTCAGCACGGCCGCGAAGACTTCGGCCGCCTGCTCCATCATCTCCAGCCGGATGTGCAGCGGCCTCACCGTCACGTAGTCGAACGCGTCACGGATCTCCGGATCGTGCAGCGCGCGAGTCAGCGCAGCCGAGTAGAGCTCTCGTAAGGCAGGATCGGAGTGCAGGGGATTGTCTTGCACCACCAGAGCACCATGCGCGGGCGTCGCGGGCGCGGTCAAGCCCGCCGTGATCGGCGAAGGCCGGTGCGACGTGTGTCGCAGATGTCCGGTCCTGATGCGGCCCATCCGAGATGAGGCCGAACGCCGGCTGGCGCATCCTGCTGGGCTAATTCGACGTGTCGGCTGCCGCCTGACCGTGACCCGTGTAGCGCTGCCTGCTCGGATTACATTGCATAGATATATGTCTATATTTAGAGCGCACCTTCGGCTCGACATCGAGAGGGTTGACCTCCGATGAGGCCGTTCGAGGTGTGTCGCTCTGCGCTGGGAGTGTGCCAATGGAGCCGAGCAGGTCGGATTCCTTGCTGGGCAGGATCGCCCAGCAGCTGTTGCCCCGTTTCCCCGGGATCTTCTCGATCGAGACGGTCGAGCGGTATGTGGCGGAGTCGTACGCTTCGCTCGCGCGGGGCGCCCGTGTCCAGCAACATCTGTTCACCCTCACTGAGCGCCTGGCCGAGGAGCGCCTCACCGCCTTGGCCCAGAGCCGTGACGAGATGGGCAAGCCGGTGAGCGAGGTGCTGTTCGTCTGCACACACAACGCCGGTCGTTCGCAGATGGCCGCGGCTCTGATGAGGCATCATGCGGCGGGCCAGGTTCACGTACGTACGGCGGGCACCCATCCCGCCCCCGAGATCGAGTCGACCGTGATCGAGGCCCTCACCCTCATGGGGATCACCACCCTGACCGATTTTCCCAAGCCGCTCACTGACGAGGTCGTCCTGGCCGCCGATGTGATCGTCTCCATGGGCTGCGGTGATGCGTGTCCCATCCATCCGGGGAAGCGATATCTGAACTGGGACTTCACCGACACCCGGGGCAGGTCCTTGGATGAGGTGCACGACCTGTGCATGATGATCGATTTGATGGTGCGTGATCTGCTGGACGAGTTGATTCCGCAGACCGCCGGGCAGTGAGCGTGCAGCCGGGTTCGTGGAAGAGGAAAGCACGGCCGCGGCGCTGCAGATCATGCGCGAGGAGAAGAGTCACGCGCCGTCTTCACCGCCGAGATCAACAGGATCACAGCCAAGATAGGATGAGGATCATGGAGATACGAGCGATGACAGACCGCTGACGATCCTGATCTCCACCGCAGGGGAAGGGGCAATGACAGTGACGCCGTCATGCTGCTTGCCGCCTCAGCGATCCGCCAAGGGGGACCCCTGCCGGTTTCGTCCTTGGGTGCTTGATCTCAGGATCTCGGCGACGGTGTCCCTGGCTGTGCGGCTCGCGCCGATCAGTGTGGCGGAGGCGGGGCCGGTCCAGTCGCCGTAGCCGAGCAGGTGCAGTCGAGGCTCGCCCACGGCGCGGGTGCCGTCCACCGGGATGAGCCCGTCGGGACCGCGCAGCCGGAGCGGCGCCAGATGGCCCAGGGCCGGGCGGAAGCCGGTGCACCAGATGATGACGTCGCAGTCGAGACCGGTGCCGTCCCGCCAGGTGACGCCCGTGGAGGTGATGCGGCTGAACATCGGCTGGGCCTTGAGCGCGCCGCGGTCGCGCGCCTCCCGGACCGGTGGGACGGCCACGATGTCGCCCAGCGGGCCCACCCCGTCCGCACCCTGGGCCCGGCGGGTGGCCAGGGCGAACAGGGCCCGGCCGTCGACCTCGTCGGGCAGCAGGCGAGGCGGGTGCAGGGTGACCCAGGTCGTGTCGGCGACGGTCGAGACGTCGGCCAGAATCTGGGCGCCGGAGTTGGCGCCGCCCACGATCACGACGCGCCGGCCGCGGAACGGCTCCGGACCACGGTAGCCGGCGGTGTGCGACTGCTCCCCCTGGAAGTCGCCGATGCCGGGGTAGTAGGGCACGTAGGGCCGCCACCAAGTGCCGGTGGCGCTGATCACGTGGCGGGCCTGCCAGGTGCCGGCGTCGGTGTCGACCAGAAGCCGCTGCTCGCCTCTCCGTACCGCATGCACGGTCGCGGGCCGGACGATCGGGAGCTGGTAGCGCTGTTCGTAGTCGGCGAGGTAGGCGACGGTGTCGGTGGCGCCGGGGTAGCCGCCGCCCGGCGGGGCGGGCATCATGCGTCCGGGCAGCGAGCTGTACTGGGCGGGGGAGAACAACCGGAGCGACGGCCACGCGTGCCTCCACGCCCCGCCGGGTTCCTCCTGAGCGTCCAGGATGACGAAATCGGCCCCAGCGCGGCGCAGGTAGTAGCCGGCGGCCAGGCCCGCCTGACCGCCGCCGATGACCAGGACGTCGACCGGGCGCGGAGCTCGGGTCATACGGGCAGGAGCTCGAGGTCTCCCGGCCTGCCGGGTGAAGACTCGGTCAGCGGGGCGAAGAGGGCGCCGAGCTTGTTCACCGCCTCGGGGATGATCCGATAGTAGACCCAGGTGCCGCGCCGCTCGCCGTCGATCAGGCCGGCGGTGCGCAGCACCTTGAGGTGATGGGAGATGGTCGGGGCGGTCAGGTCGAAGGCGTCGGTGAGGTCGCACACGCATGCCTCGCCGCCCGCGTGTGAGCCGATCATCGACAGCAGGCGCAGCCGGACCGGGTCGGCGACCGCCTTGAGCATGACCGCGAGGTCGGCCGCGTCGGTCTCCGACAGCGGCTCCCGGGCGATCGGTGCGCAGCACGGGGTCGTGGTGGCGGCCATCCGGCTCCCCCTCTGATTCGAACTCTGTCGAAATTATAGGCGGTGATAGGCGAGCAGGCCGAACGCCGCGATCGCACAGGCCGAGGCCACCGCACCTATGACCCAGCCGTAGCCGACTGCCTGGGCCAGGGCGACGGCGGCGAGCGGTGCGGCGGCCTTGTCGGCAACCGAGAACAGGGCGATCCGTCCGGGCACGTCGGGCAGCGCGTGGTCGATCAGGGCCGCCACATCGGCCTCGCCGTGCGCCGGCAGGCCGCTCGCGCCGAGCACGTTGGGAGTGGTGTAGGTGCCGGAGGCGTCGATGATCGCCCAGGCGTACAGCTCCTCGCCGTTCTCCAGGCGGATCAGGAACGGAACGTCCTGGCGGCCGTTGGTCCGTACCCGGTCGAAGCCCAGGCGGGTGATGGCCGAGACGCGGGCGTTGACGCGTACGCGATCTCCCAGGACCTTGGCCAGCGGAGCGAGGTAGTCCTCGATGATCTCGGCCCCGGTCGGCAGCCAGTCGTCGTCCGGGGCCTGCCAGCCCGCGCCGTTCAGCAGGCGGCGGGCCGCGGCGTCGATGTTGTAGCGCCAAGGGCTGAACACCCGTACGTGCCCCCACTTGGCGATGGACGCGCCCACCTGCCCGCCCGCTTCCGAGGACAAGGAAGTCGAGGCCCCGCTCAGCCAGGTGGGCGGCGGCGGCCAGGCCGGTCGGACCCGCACCGATGATCACCACCGGGAGCGTGTCGGTCTCCAAGTCGGTGGTGAACTGCTCCGCTGCCAAGGGCGTGGTGGTGCCGCAGCATCCGTCACCCATGATCGCCTCCTGTTTAGATGCTTGTCGAAGTAGTAGGTGGCATGCCTTGCTGATTAGATGTGTGTCAAATCAATCGTGGAAAGGCCGGCCGGCAGGCGCCCCTGGCCGGCGCCGACGATGGCCGCGGGAGGCCTCGGCGATCCGGTACGGCGGGCCGCCGTGCTCGGCGATCAGGTCCTGCCGGAGTCGTACCAGCTCGTCTTTCACCTCGCCCTTGTCGACGAGGAAGAACACGTCCGTACGGGCGATGGCCTTGGCCGCCTGCCGCCACGTTCTGCGACCGGATCCACGTCATGGCGAACGGCCGGGTCCTCGCCGACGGGCCACCCGCCCAGGTGCTCACCCCCGCCCTGCTCGCCGAGGTCTACCACGTGGACGCCGAGGTGGCCCGCCATCCCAGCACCGGCGTCCCGCAGATCCGCGTTGTCCTCGGCCTCAGGGCCACCCCGTGACCACGCTGCTCCCCGTTCCATCGCCGGCGGTCGGGCCGTTCGAGATTGTTCAGGGTCTTCTTCGCGCCCCCGGAGCGGCACCGCGCGCCGGCGGCACCGTCCCGCCCCCGGGCGTCTCAACGGTCGGCGCGAGGAGCCCGGCGCAGCAGGTAGGTGTCCATGATCCACCCCTTGCGGGCGCGCGCCTCGGCGCGCAGCTCGCGGATGCGCTCGCCGACCTCGGAGACCTTCCCGGAGACCAGGATCTCGTCGGGCGTGCCCAGATAGGCGCCCCAATAGATGTCCCAGGAGCTGTCACCGGAGATGTCACCGTCGTCCAGGCCGTCGAAGGAGCAGTGGGCGTCCAGCATGACGACCACGTCGTCGGCGGTGGCGCCCTCCTCGGCCAGCCGGCGCCCGGTGGTGAGGTGAACGGGCCGCCCGACCCGCGTGAGGCTGGTGCGGTGGCGGGCGGTCAGTGCGGCCACGCTGCTGATGCCGGGAATCACTTCGTAGTCGAACGTGACGTTGCCGCGCTGGAGGATCTCCTCGACGATGGCCAGCGTGCTGTCGTACACGCCCGGATCTCCCCAGACCAGGAACGCCCCCGTCTCGCCGTCGGCCAGCTCCTCGCCGATGAGCGCTTCGCAGGCCAGCGCTCTGCGCGAGCGCCAGTCCGCGACAGCGGCGGTGTAGGCGGAGGCGCCGCGGTCGCGTTCCGGGTCGCGGGCCTCGGCGATCCGGTACGGCGGGCGGCCGTGCTCGGCGATCAGGTCCTGCCGCAGCCGTACCAGCTCGTCCTTCACCTCGCCCTTGTCCACGAGGAAGAACACGTCCGTACGGGCGATGGCCTTGGCCGCCTGGAGAGTGAGATGGTCGGGATCGCCCGCGCCGATGCCGATGACGAGTAGCCGCTTCACCCATAAGAGTGTGCCAGAGCGGGAGATATACGATATCGCTCGCAAACCACCCGAGGAGGACCGTGGATCTGGCCGAGCAGGGCGACGACTTCGCCGCGTTCTGGCATGAGCGGCACCTGTGCACGCTCGCCACCGCTCGCCCCGGCTGGCCGCCGCACGCCGTCCCGGTCGGGGCCACGCTGGACCTGGAGACGGGGGTCGCCCGCGTCATCACCTCCGGGACCTCGTACAAGGCCAGGCTCATCGCCCGGTCGGGTCCGTCCGGTGCGCTGGTGGCGCTGACCCAGGTGGACGGCCGCCGGTGGTCGACCCTGGAGGGCCTGGCCGTGCTGCGGACCGAGCCCGAGCAGGTGGCCGACGCCGAGCGCCGCTACGCCGCCCGGTACAAGCCGCCACGGCCGAACCCGGCCAGAGTGGTGGTGGAGATCCGGGTGACGAACGTGCTGGGCAACGTGTGATCACCGTCGTCGGCATCGGGGCGGACGGCTGGGACGGGCTGCCCGCCGGGTCGCGCCGTGCGGTGGAGACGGCGGAGGTCCTCATGGGCGGCACCCGGCAGCTCCGCCTCGTGCCGGACTCCGCCGCCGAACGGGTCGCCTGGCCGTCACCGCTGCTCCCGGCGCTGCCCGCGCTGCTGGAGAAGTACGCCGGTCACGACGTGTGCGTGCTGGCCAGCGGCGACCCGATGTTCCACGGCATCGGCTCCACCCTGGTGCGGCTGCTGGGCGCCACGCGGGTCAGGGTGCTGCCGCACCTGTCGTCGCTGTCGCTCGCGTGCGCCCGGCTCGGCTGGCCGGTCGAGCAGACGGAGGTGGTGAGCCTCGTGGGCCGCCCGCCGGCCGCTCTGAACGCCGCCCTGCTGCCGGGACGGCGGATCGTCGTGCTCGGCGCGGCAGCCGGCTCGCCGTCTGTGGTGGCGGGGCTGCTCGTCGATCGAGGGTACGGCCCCAGCCCGATGACGGTGCTGTCGGACCTGGGCGCGGCGTCGGAGTCGGAGCTGCGAGGCACCGCGGACGGGTGGACGGCCACAGCGTCCTCGTCGCTGCCCTCGTCGCTGCCCTCGTCGCTGCCCTCGTCGCTGAACGTGATCGCGATCGAGTGCGTCGCCGAGCCGGGCACCGAGCCGCTGGCCCGCGTCCCCGGCCTGCCCGACACGGCGTTCGAGCACGACGGTCAGCTCACCAAGCGCGAAGTCCGCGCCGTCAGCCTGTCGCGGCTGGCACCGGTGCCCGGCGAACTGCTGTGGGACGTCGGCGCGGGGGCGGGCAGCATCGCCGTCGAGTGGATGCGCGCCCATCCGGCGTGCGTGGCCGTCGCCGTCGAGAGCCGGGCTGATCGGGCCGCCGCGATCCGGCGCAACGCCGATGCCCTCGGCGTGCCGTCGCTGCGGGTCGTCGAAGGCAGGGCGCCCGCCGCCCTCGACGGGCTGCCCGCGCCGGACGCCGTGTTCGTCGGCGGCGGTGCGACGGCCCCCGGACTGCTGGAGAAATGCTGGGCGGCGCTGCGGCCCGGCGGCAGGCTCGTGGTCAACGCCGTCACCCTGGAGTCCGAGGCCGTCGTGGCCGGATGGTACGCCAGGCTCGGCGGTGATCTGGTGCGCCTGGCCGTGCAGCGTGCCTCGCCCGTCGGCTCGTTCACGGGATGGCGGGCCGCGATGCCGGTGACCGTCTGGTCGGTCACCAGGAAGGACCAGCCGTGACCGTCTATTTCATCGGAGCGGGCCCCGGCGCGGCAGACCTGATCACGCTGCGCGGGCTGCGGCGGCTGGAGTCCGCGCCGGTGTGCCTGTACGCGGGCTCGCTGGTGCCCCGTGAGCTCCTCGCCTCGTGCCCCGAGGGAGCCAGGCTGGTGGACACGGCGAATCTGACCCTCGACGAGATCGTCGCGGAGCTGACCGCCGCCCACGATCAGGGCCTGGACGTGGCGCGGCTGCACTCGGGCGACCCGTCGGTGTTCAGCGCGGTGGCCGAGCAGATGCGCCGGCTGGACGCGCTCGGGGTGCCGTACGAGGTGGTTCCCGGAGTGCCGGCGTTCGCGGCGGCGGCGGCCTCGCTCGGCAGGGAGCTGACCGTGCCGGGGGTCGGCCAGACGATCATCCTGACCCGCACCTCGGCGCGGGCCACGCCGATGCCCGAGGGCGAGGACCTGGCCACGCTCGGCGCCAGTGGCGCGACGATGGTGCTGCACCTCGCCGTGCAGCGGATCGACGCGGTGGTGGCCGAGCTGCTGCCCTCCTACGGCCCCGACTGCCCGGTGGCGGTGGTCGCGCGGGCCAGCAGGGCCGACGAGGTGATCCTGCGCGGCACGCTGGCCGACATCGCCGGGCAGGTCCACGAGGCCGGCGTCCGGCGTACGGCGGTGATCGTCGTCGGGCGGGTGCTCTCGGCGACGCAGTTCCCCGACAGCCACCTCTACAGCGCCGAACGGGCCCGGCCGTGCGCCGGATCCTGATCCTGGGCGGCACCGCCGAGGCGCGGGCCCTGGCCGCAGACTTGGCCGGTGGGGGCACGCATGTGGTGTCGTCACTGGCCGGACGGGTGACCAATCCCCGCCTGCCGGTGGGCGAGGTGCGGGAGGGCGGGTTCGGCGGGCCGGACGGGCTGGCCGCCTGGCTGACCGCCGAGCGGATCGACGCCGTGGTGGACGCCACGCATCCGTTCGCGGCGCGAATGTCGGCCTCCGCGGCCGAGGCCTCGGCACGGACCGGTGTGCCGCTGCTCGTCTTGCGCAGACCGGGCTGGCGGGAGAGCCCGGATGACGCCTGGCGGCGCGTTCCCTCCCTGGAGGAGGCGGCCGCCCGGCTGACCGGCATGCCGGTGGAGCGGGTGTTCCTCACGACCGGCCGCCGGAGCCTGCCGGTCTTCAGCGGATTGTCCGGAGTGTGGCTGCTGGCCAGGTCGGTCGACCCGCCCGACGCGCCCGTCCCGGCTCACGTGCACGTGCTGCTCGACCGTGGCCCGTACACGGTCGAGGGGGAGCGGTCCCTCATCCTGGAGCACCGGCTGGACGTGCTGGTCACCAAGGACAGCGGCGGGGAGATGACGGCCGCCAAGCTCGTGGCGGCGCGCGAGCTGGGACTTCCGGTGATCATGGTCGATCGGCCGCCACCGCCGCCGGGCGTCCGGGTGGTGGACACCGTGGCCGTGGCGGCCGCCTGGGCTCAGGGATAGCGACGGGGCGTGTAGACGGCGCCCTCGTCCGTGACCCGGGTCGTCGAGGAGCCGATGATCAGCAGACAGCGCATGTCGACCTGGGCGGGATCCAACGCGCCGAGCGTGGTGACGGTGACGCTCTCCCGCTCGCCGCCGACGTCGCGGCCGATCACCACGGGGGTGGCGCCGTCGCGGTGCTCCAGCAGCAGGTCACGGGCCGCGCCGAGCTGCCAGGTACGGCTGCGCGAGGCCGGGTTGTAGATCGCCAGCACCAGGTCCGCCCGAGCCGCGGCCGACAGCCGCTCGGCCACCACCTCCCACGGCTTGAGCAGGTCCGACAGCGACAGCACACAGTAGTCATGGCCCAGGGGGGCGCCGACCCGGCTGGCCACCGCCTGCGCGGCGGTCAGACCGGGGACGACCCGCACCGGCACACCGGGGAAGTCGGCCGCCGCTTCCATGATCGCGCTGGCCATGGCGAACACGCCGGGGTCGCCGGAGGACACCACGGCCACCCGGGCCCCTTCGCGGGCCAGCTCGAACGCGTGCCTGGCCCGCTCCGCCTCCACCCGGTTGTCGGTACGGTGGCGGCGCTGGCGCGGGTTCGGCGCCACCCGATCCACGTACGGACCGTAGCCGACCAGGTCCGTCGCCGCCGCCAGCGCCTCCTGCGCCTCCGGGGTGAGCCACGACCGCCCGGCGGGGCCGAGGCCGACCACGGTCACCTCTCCCCGCGCCTCGGCCGCAGGACGCTCGGGCACGAAGGTCCGCTCGGCCGGGCTGGCCAGCAGGGCCAGCGAGAAGTACGGCACACCGTCCGCATTCACGTCCTTGAGCGGTGCCACCCGCTCGGCGCCCATGGTGGCACGCTCGACGTACCAGGCGTCGTCGAGCCGTCCGGCCTCGGCCAGGGCGTCGCGCACCTTCGTGAAGGTCCGGCCCAGCTTGAGCACGGCGGCGGAGTCGGTGCCGCGCAGCCGCTCGGCCAGTTCGCCGGCGGGCAGCGTGCCGGGCAGCACGGTGAGCACCTCGTCCCGCTCCACCAGGGGACGGCCGAGCACGGCGGAGGCGGCGCTGACGGAGGTGACCCCTGGCACCACCTCCGTCGGGTAGCGGTGCGCGAGCCGCTTGTGCAGGTGCATGTAGGAGCCGTAGAACAGCGGGTCGCCCTCCGCCAGCACGACCACGGTGCGCCCGGCCTCCAGGTGCGCGGCCAGCCGTTCGGCGCAGTCGGCGTAGAAGTCGTCGAGCGCGCCCTGGTAGCCGCCGGGGTGGTCGGTCGTCTCCGTGGTCAGCGGGTAGAGCAGGAGCTCTTCGATCTGCCCCGCCTTCATGTACGGCAGCGCGATCGAGCGGGCGATGCTCCGCCCGTGGCGGGCGGCGTGGTAGGCGATCACGTCCGCCTCGCCGATCAGCCTGGCGGTCTTGACCGTGACCAGTTCCGGATCACCGGGGCCGAGACCGACCCCGTACAGCCGTCCCGTCATGGCGCTCACTCCGTCTCGCTCGCGAGGGCGTTGACCGCCGCCGCCGTCATCGCACTGCCGCCGCGACGGCCGTGCACCACCAGGTGGTCCAGGTCGCTGTCCGCCAGCGCCCGCTTGGACTCGGCCGCGCCGATGAACCCCACGGGGATGCCGAGCACCGCCGCGGGCCTGCCCGCGCCCTCCGCGACCAGTTCGAGCAGGCGGAACAGGGCGGTGGGCGCGTTGCCGATCGCCACCACAGCGCCGTCGAGGCGGCCGCGCCAGAGTTCGAGAGCGGCGGCGCTGCGGGTGGTGCCGAGCCGTTCGGCCAGCTCGGGCACGCCGGGCTCACCGAGCGTGCACAGCACCTCGTTGGCGGCGGGCAGCCTGCGCCTGGTCACGCCGGAGGCGACCATCATGGCGTCGCACAGCACGGGCGCGCCACGGCGCAGCGCCTCCCTGGCCCTGACCACCACGGCGGGCGACCAGTCCAGGTCGGCGACCAGATCGGTCATCCCGCAGGCGTGGATCATCCGCACCGCCACCTGCGCGACCTCCGGCGGCATGCCGCTGAGGTCGGTCTCGGCGCGGATGGTCGCGAACGAGCGCCGGTAGATCTCGGCGCCGTCGCGGAGGTAGTCGTTCACTGCTGCCTTTCCTGGTAACCGTCTTCGGTGGCGATCAGCTGGACGACCCGGCCGCGGGGAAGCCCGCAGCGGCGCTCGCAGCCGGACCAGTGCACGGGCGCGGGCGGGGCGGCGTCCAGGCCGCTCACCCAGCGCCGCGCGTCGGCCTGGACGTCCGCGAGCGACTTGGCGCAGCCCGGACGGCCGGTGCAGGCGGTGACGCCGGCCCACGGCGATGCCGGGTCCGGGACGAGCCCGGCCTCTGCGAGGGTGTCCGCCGCGCGATCCGCCGCTCCGGGGGACAGGTCGAGCAGGACGGCGGTGCGCCAGGGAGTGAGCCGCACCGTGGGTCCTGCGTTCGCGAGCGCCACGGCCTGGGCGGGCGTCAACCGGCCCAGTGGCACCAGAGCTTCCAGCGCGACGCGGCCGTCCCGCTGGGCGATGCGTCCGGCGCGCCTGATGGCGGGCGGATCGGGCGATTCGGGCGATTCGGCTGGAGCGGCGGCGTGCCGGCTCGCCTCCCCGGAGCCGCCGGAGCCGCCGGAGTGTCCTGAGCCGTCCGGGTCGTCCGAGTCGCCGGGTGGTCCGGCGGTGAGGCCGTTCAGGCGGGCGGCGATGCGCCGGGGGCCGTCCGCCAGCTCGTGGATGCGCCACGCCGCGTGCGCAGCTCGTTCGTCGAGGAACGCCTCAGCCGCGGCGATCATGAGGGTGATCGCCGAGTCCGGGCGGGCGTCGAGCCCGAGGTCCGCGCCGGCCAGCAGCAGCCGCCCTGGTCCTGCGCCCGCCGCCACGAAGGTGACGTCCGCGCCGAGCCCGGTCACGTCTCCCGTGCCGTCGTCCAGCGCGAACAGGAACCGTCCCGGCAGCCCGGCGAGGCGGGCACGTGAGCACAGCGTCCGGTCGAGGGCGTCCACCATCGGTTGCGTGTCGAGCGACCCCGTGGCGCCCCGCCCGCTCAACGGCGAGCCGACGATGTTGCGGACCCGTTCGTGCGCGGCGGACGGGAGCAGGCCCGCGGACGCGATCCGCGCGGCGAAGGCGGACGCCGAGCGCAGGCCGCGCACCTGCACGTTCGCCCGTGAGGTGAGCTCGATCACCCCCGAGCCGAGCTCGTCCGCGCAGGCCGCGATCTCGCGGAGCTGAGGAGCGGTGACGGCGCCGCCGGGCAGGCGAACCCGTGCCAGCGGACCGTCCGCGGCCTCGTGCACCTGTAGCGCTCCCGGACAGGCATCAGGGCGCACTCGTCCGGAAAAGTCGGCTATGGACACGATGAGGATGGTAACGCCACTTCTGGCGGGGGCAGCTCCTGCCGTAGGCTCCCGGTAGGCGATGGCAAAGGGAGGAAGCCGGTGCGAAACCGGCGCGGTCCCGCCACCGTGACCGGGGAGCGAACCCCACCGCAGGCCACGACCCGGCAACGGGTGGGAAGGCCGGGGTGAGCGCTGATCCGGGAGCCAGGAGACTCCTGCCGTCGCGACACCCGCGACCGGGGCGAGGACCCCGAGGGAGGATGCGTCGTGCCTGGCGACAGCCCTACCGTTCTGCTGCTCTCGACCTCCGACACAGACCTGTTGAGTGCCCGCGCCAGTGGCGCGGCCTACCGATGGGGCAACCCCGCCAGGCTGGCCGCAGAAGACCTGCCGGACCTGCTCGAAGGCGTCGATCTGGTCGTCGTCCGCCTGCTGGGCGGACGCAGGGCCTGGGAAGAGGGCCTGGACGCGCTGCTGGCGCAGCCGCGCCAGGTCGTGGTCCTCGGCGGGGAGCAGGCCCCGGACGCCGAGCTGATGGAGCTGTCCACGGTCACCGGCGGCGTCTGCGCCGAGGCACACGCCTACCTCGCCCATGGCGGACCGGCGAACCTGGCCGAGCTGCACGCGTTCCTGACCGACACCGTCCTGCTCACGGGGCACGGCTTCGCGCCGCCCGCACCCGCACCGTCCTGGGGACGGCTGGAGCGCGTGACCGGCTCCAGGAGCGGACCGGTGGTGGGAGTGCTGTACTACCGCGCGCATCACATGGCCGGCAACACCGCGTTCGTCGAGACGCTCTGCGCCGCCATCGAGGAGGCGGGCGGGCAGGCGCTGCCGGTCTTCTGCTCCTCGCTGCGTACGGCCGAGCCCGAACTGCTCGACACGCTGAGGGCGGCCGACGCGCTCGTGGTGACCGTGCTCGCGGCGGGCGGCTCCCGGCCGGCCACCGCGGGAGCCGGCGGTGACGACGAGGCCTGGGACGTCGGCGCGCTCGCCGCGCTGGACGTGCCGATCCTCCAGGGACTCTGCCTGACCACCTCGAAGCAGGCGTGGGAGGAGAACGACGACGGGCTCTCGCCGCTCGACGCGGCCTCGCAGGTGGCGATCCCCGAGTTCGACGGGCGGATCATCACGGTGCCGTTCTCGTTCAAGGAGATCGACCAGGACGGGCTCACCGTCTACGCCGCCGACGCCGAGAGGGCCGCCAGGGTCGCGGGCATCGCCGTACGGCACGGCCTGCTGCGGCACACCCCGCCCGCCGAGCGTCGCCTGGTCGTGATGCTGTCGGCGTACCCGACCAAGCACTCCCGGGTGGGCAACGCCGTCGGGCTGGACACCCCGGCCAGCACCGTGCGGCTGCTGGCCCGGCTCGCCGAGGCGGGCTACGACCTGGGCGACGGCTTCCCCGGGGTGGCCGAGCAGGACGGCGACGCGCTCATCCACGCGCTCATCGCCGCCGGCGGCCAGGACCAGGACTGGCTGACCGAGGAGCACCTCGCGGGCAACCCGGTACGCATCTCCGCCGCATCGTACGAGAGCTGGTACCGGACGCTCCCCGAGCGGCTGCGGGCCGGGATGGAACGGCACTGGGGGCCGCCACCGGGCGAGCTGTTCGTGCACGACGGAGACATCGTGCTGGCCGCGCTGCGCGCCGGGAACCTGGTGGTGATGGTGCAGCCGCCGCGCGGCTTCGGCGAGAACCCGATCGCCATCTACCACGACCCCGACCTGCCGCCGAGCCACCACTACCTGGCCGCCTACTGCTGGCTGTCGGCCGAGTTCGGCGCGCACGCGATGGTGCACGTGGGCAAGCACGGCAACCTGGAATGGCTGCCGGGCAAGTCGGCCGGCATGTCCGCCGCCTGCGGCACCGACGCCGCCATCGGCGACCTGCCGCTGATCTACCCGTTCCTGGTCAACGACCCGGGCGAGGGCACCCAGGCCAAGCGCAGGGCGCACGCCGTGCTGGTCGACCACATGGTGCCGCCGATGGCCCGCGCCGACACCTACGGCGACATCGCCCGGCTGGAGCAACTGCTGGACGAGCACGCCACCATCGCCGCCATGGACCCGGCCAAGCTGCCCGCCGTCCGGGCGCAGATCTGGACGCTGATCCAGGCCGCCCGGCTCGACCACGACCTCGGGCTGGCCGACCGGCCGCACGACAGCGAGTTCGACGACTTCATCCTGCACGTGGACGGCTGGCTGTGCGAGGTGAAGGACGCCCAGATCCGCGACGGCCTGCACGTGCTGGGACAGGCTCCGACCGGCCAGGTGCGGGTGGACCTGGTGCTGGCCATGTTGCGGGCCCGGCAGATGTGGTCGGGCAGGGAGACGCTGCCCGGCCTGCGCGAGGCACTCGGGCTGGCCGAGGACGGCACGGCCGGGCTGGGCGAGGTGGACCGGGCGGAGGCCGTGGCCCGGGCCCTGATCGAGGGGATGGAGGAGCGCGGCTGGGCGCCGGACGCCGCGCCTGAGGTCGCCCGCGCGGTGCTCGGGATCGGGCCCGCCGGCCAGGCGGGTGTGGTGCTCCCGACCTGGCCCGCCGGCCGGGCGGACCTCGTCACCCGCATCCTGACGTTCGCCGCCACCGAGGTGGTGCCCCGCCTGGCCCGTACCACCGACGAGCTGGACCACCTCCTGCACGCCCTGGACGGCGGCTACGTCCCGGCGGGCCCCAGCGGCTCGCCGATGCGCGGCCTGATCAACGTCCTGCCGACCGGCCGCAACTTCTACTCCGTCGACCCCCGCGCGGTCCCCAGCCGGCTGGCCTGGGAGACCGGTCAGGCCATGGCGGAATCGCTGCTGGAGCGCTATCACGCCGACACGGGGGAGTGGCCGCGCTCGGTCGGCCTGTCCGTCTGGGGCACCAGCGCCATGCGGACGGCGGGCGACGACGTGGCCGAGGTGCTCGCGCTGCTCGGCATCCGCCCCGAATGGGACGAGGCGTCGCGCCGGGTCACGAGTCTGGAGCCCATCCCGCTGCCCGAGCTGGGCCGCCCCAGGATCGACGTGACGGTCCGCATCAGCGGCTTCTTCCGCGACGCCTTCCCGCACGTGGTGACCATGCTCGACGACGCCGTACGCCTGGCCGCCCGGCTGGAGGAGCCGGAGGAGGACAACTACGTGCGCGCCCACACCCGCCGGAGCGGCGGCGACGAGCGTCAGGCGACGATGCGCATCTTCGGCTCGGCGCCCGGCGCGTACGGGGCCGGGCTGCTGCCGCTCATCGACAGCCGCAACTGGCGCGACGACGCCGACCTGGCCGAGGTGTACGCGGCGTGGGGCGGCTTCGCCTACGGCCGCGACCTCGACGGCGTCGCCGCCCGCCCGCAGATGGAGGACGCCTACCGCCGGATCGCCGTGGCGGCCAAGAACGTCGACACCCGCGAGCACGACATCGCCGACTCCGACGACTACTTCCAGTACCACGGCGGCATGATCGCCACCGTCCGGGCGCTCACCGGCCGGGCGCCCGCCGCGTACGTGGGCGACAGCACGCGCCCCGACGCGGTACGCACCCGCACCCTGTCGGAGGAGACCTCGCGCGTCTTCCGCGCCAGGGTCGTCAACCCCCGATGGCTGGCCGCGATGCGGCGGCACGGCTACAAGGGCGCCTTCGAGCTGGCCGCGACCGTCGACTACCTGTTCGGCTACGACGCCACCGCCGGCGTGATGGCCGACTGGATGTACGACAAGCTCACCGAGACGTACGTGCTGGACCCGGAGAACCAGGCGTTCATGGCCGAGTCGAACCCCTGGGCACTGCACGGCATCGCCGAGCGGCTGCTCGAGGCCGCCGAGCGCGGCATGTGGGAGCACCCCGACCCGGATCTGCTGCGCGGCCTGCAAGAGGTCTACCTCAAGACCGAGGGCGACTTGGAGGACGACACCAGCCGCTGAGCCAGGCCGGGCGCTCCGGCCCAGTGCAGGTGCAGGTAGGACGCGGTCACGAGGGCGTCGCCGAACCCGTCGGCGCCGCCCTCCCATCGGAACAACGGCTCGGTGGTGAGGTCGGCGACCGTGCGGTGGAACTCGTGGCCGCGGAAGCGCTCGCCCGCCCTCGTCAGTGGCGACCGCCTGACCGCCACCGCCTCCCGGTAGCCGAGCGTCAGCCGGGACGTCATCCGCGCCCGCCCCGGCACCCGCCCGCACATGCGCTGCCCGTCGAGCTGCTCGCACAGGTAGAGCAGCCCGGCGCACTCGGCCGCGATCGGCCCGCCGAAGGCCGCCACCTGCTCGCGCAACGGGGCGTTGGCGGCCAGCTCGGCGGCGTACATTTCGGGGAAGCCGCCGCCGACGACCAGTGCCGCGGTCCCGTCCGGCAGCTTCTCGTCCCGCAGCGGGTCGAACACCGCGATGTCGGCGCCGGCCGCGCGCAGCAGTTCCACGTGCTCGGCGTAGCCGAAGGTGAACGCGGCTCCGCCCGCCACGGCCACCACCGGGGACCTGGCGCCTGCCACGGCCACCACCGGGCCGGTCGCGGCGGCGTTCGGCTGGGGCGCCGCGGCCACCACCGCGCCCGTCCCGGTGGCATCCGGCGCGTCATCCGGCCCGGGCGCCCATGGCGTCGCGTCCAGCGGTAGGGACGAGGCCGCCAGCCGTACGAGCGCGTCGAGATCGCACGAGCGGGCCACCAGCGCGCCCAGCCGGTCCACCGCGGCCACCGCCGCCGCCTCGCGCTCGGCGGCGGGCACCAGTCCCAGATGCCTGGACGGCGTCGAGACGGCGTCGTCACGGCGGACGGCGCCCAGCACCGGCACCCCCGCCGCCGCCAGCGCGGCGCGGCAGAGTTCTTCGTGCCGGTCGGAGCCCACCCGGTTCAGCACCACGCCGGCGACGCGCACCCGGGGATCGAACGTGGCGAACCCGTGCGCCACGGCCGCCACCGACCGGCTCTGCCTGGCCGCGTCCACGACCAGGACCACCGGAGCGTCCAGCAGCCTGGCGACGTGCGCGGTCGAGGCGAAGTCCGTGTCACCCCGGCCGTCGAACAGCCCCATCACCCCCTCGACCACCGCCACGTCGCATCCCGCCGCCCCGTGCAGGAACAGCGGCGCGATCCGCTCCTCGCCCACCAGCCACGGATCCAGGTTGCGGCCAGGACGCCCTGTGGCCAGCGAGTGATAGCCGGGATCGATGTAGTCGGGCCCCACCTTGTGCGGCGAGACCCTGAGCCCGCGGGCCCGCAGCGCCGCCATCAGCCCCGTGGCCACCGTGGTCTTGCCGCTCCCTGACGACGGCGCGGCGATGACCAGCCGGGGGACTACCACTCGATGCCCTTCTGGCCCTTCTGCCCTGCGTCCATGGGGTGGCGTACCTTGCCCATCTCCGTCACCAGATCGGCGACCTCGATCAGCCGGCCGGGGGCGTCCCTGCCGGTGACCACCACGTGCTGGCCGCCCGGCCTGCCGGTGAGCGTCTCCAGCACGTCGTCCAGGTCCAGCCAGCCCCACTTCAGCGGGTACGTGAACTCGTCCAGCACGTAGAAGCGGTAGGTCTCGGCCGCGAGGTCGCGCTTGATCTGCGCCCACCCCTCGCGGGCGTCGGCCGCGTGGTCCTCCTCGGTACCGGGCCGCTGGATCCACGACCAGCCCTCGCCCATCTTGTGCCAGGTCACCGTGCCGCCCTCGCCGCTGCCGCCGAGCACCTTGAGCGCGCGCTCCTCGCCGATGCGCCACTTGGCCGACTTCACGAACTGGAACACCCCCACCGGCCAGCCCTGGTTCCAGGCCCGCAACGCCATTCCGAAAGCGGCCGTCGACTTGCCCTTGCCGGGGCCGGTGTGGACGATCAGCAGCGGCCTCGTACGCCGCTGCCTGGTGGTCAGACCGTCGTCGGGCACGACGGAGGGTTTTCCCCGCGGCATGATCAGACCGCCTTCCTGTGGTCACGGACGAGGCCGCCGAGGTCGGCCAGGGCGTCGAGAGGGACGAGCCGAGCCCGCAACCGGGACGCCAGCCTGACCGCCAGACCGAGCCGCACCGGACCGCTCTCGCAGTCGACGACCACGCAGGCCGTGCCCTCCAGCAGGGCGGCCGCCCGGTCCACGTCCCCGCCCGCCGTGACACGCCCGTCGGTCACCAGCACCAGCAGCGGACGCCTGGCCGGGTCACGCAGCCGCTCCACGCGCAACACCTCCGCCGCCCGCATCAACCCCGCCGCCAGCGGGGTGCGCCCGCCGGTCGGCAGCGAACGAAGCCGCGCCGCGCCCGCCTCCACCGACGAGGTCGGAGGCAGTGCCACCTCGGCGCCGGCTCCCCTGAACGTGATCAGGCCGACCTTGTCGCGACGCTGGTAGGTGTCCAGCAGCAGGCTAAGCACAGCCGTCTTGACCGCGCTCATCCGTTTGCGGGCCGCCATCGAGCCGCTCGCGTCCACCACGAACAGCACGAGGTTGCCCTCCCTGCCTTCGCGCACCACTTCACGCAGATCATCCGTACGCAGCAGCAGCCCGGGTCCGGTGCGCCCGCGCCCGCGCTGGTACGGCGCCGCGGCCAGCATCGTCGCCGTCAGGTGCAGGTCGCGTACCTGGCCGGAGGGGCGGCGGGCGCCGGTGCTCCGGCCGTGCCTGGTCCGTGCGCGTGACCGCCGGCCCGCCGCCCCCTCGCCGATCCCCGGCACCTCCAGCAGCGGCACCCGGTGCGGAGCCCCTGCGCCGGCCACCTGTCCGCCGATGCCGGGTGTCGCCGGTCCTGCGTCGTCGTCCCGCGGATCAGACGAGCCGTCGTTCGGCCGGCCGTCCCCGGGGCTTCCCTGGATGCCATCGGCCGGCCCGCCGGTCGTGTCCGGCGGCGAGCCCTCGTCTCCGCCCGGCGGCGGCCCCGCCGGACCTCCGCCGCCGGGATCTCCGCTGGAATCGCTGCCGGGAGCCCTGTCCGGGCCGCTGCCCGGGCCGGCATCCGGGCCGCCGTCTGGGCCGTCGTCGCCGGGCCCGTCATCCGGCGACGTACGTTCAAGCAGCTCGTCGAGCAGGGCCTCGTCCAACCCCGGCGCGTCGAACGGGTCGCGCCGGCGCCGGTGCGGCAGCGACAGGCGGGCCGCCGCCCGCACGTCCTCGGTGATCACCATGTCCCGCCCCTGCCAGGCGGCGTGGGCGACGGCGGCGTTGGCGGTGACCAGGTCGGCCCGCAGCCCGTCGACCTCGAACGCCGCGCACACCGTCGCGATCTGCCGCAGCCGGGCGTCCGGCAGCCGCACGCCCGGCACCCGGTCCCGCGCGGCCGCGATCCGGTCCGCCAGCGCCGACTCCTCCTCCGCCCACCGCGCCGCGAACGCCTCCGCGTCGGCGTCGAAGGCCAGCCGCCGGCGGACGACCTCGGCGCGTTCCTCCGGGTCGCGGGACGCCCGCACCTCGACCGTCAGCCCGAACCTGTCCAGGAGCTGCGGGCGCAGCTCGCCCTCCTCCGGGTTCATGGTGCCGACCAGCAGGAACCGGGCGGCGTGCCGGACCGAGACCGATTCGCGCTCCACGTAGCACCTGCCCAGGGCGGCCGCGTCGAGGAGGAGGTCGACCAGGTGGTCGTGCAGCAGGTTCACCTCGTCGACGTAGAGCACACCGCGATGCGCGGACGCCAGCAGGCCGGGCTCGAACGCCTTCACCCCCTCGGTCAGCGCCCGTTCCACGTCGAGCGAGCCGGCCAGACGGTCCTCCGACGCACCCACCGGCAGCTCCACCAGCGCGGCCGGGCGACTCTCGCCCCCGGCGCCGTGCTCGTGGGGTCCGTCAGGGCATTCGGGATCGGGCGCACCGGGATCGCAGGCGAACCGGCAGCCCGGCACCACGTCCACGGCGGGCAACTGGGCCGCCAGCGCACGCACGATCGTGGACTTCGCCGTGCCCTTCTCGCCGCGTACGAGCACCCCGCCCACCCGGGGCGAGACCGCGTTGAGCACCAGCGCCAGCTTCAGGTCGGCGAGCCCGACGACGGCGCTGAACGGGTAGGTGACGATCAAGACAGAACCTTCCGGTTGACGTGGGCCACCCGCCAGCCCTCCCGCGTGACGGCCAGCTCGGTGGTGGACAGAGGAGCCAGATCGATGCGGCCGGCGGCCGGCGGATCCAGCCCCAGGGCATGCCCGAGCGCCGCCCGGATGGCGCCGGCGTCGCAGACGACGACCCCGCCGGGCTCCTCCCGTACGGAGTCGAGCCAGGCCGCCACCCTGATCGCGAGCGCGGCCCGGCTCTCGCCGCCGTGCGGAGCCGCGTGCGGGTCGGACAGCCAGCTCGCCAGGGCGTCCGGCTCCTCCCGCGCGACCCGCTCGTACGGCAGGCCGCGCCACCGGCCGCAGTCCGCCTCCGCGAGCGCCGGGACGATTCGCGCGTCCAGTCCGAGCGCGGCGGCGGTCTGCCGTGCCGCGCGGGCAGGAGCGGCCCACGCCCACGCCACCGTCGCGGCGAGCGCCGGGCCGAGCGCGGCGGCTCTGGCCAGATCCGCCGCGTCGGCGTCCTCTTCGGCCGGGAAGCGGGCGGCGCGCATGCCCGGCGTCGTGGCGTGCCGGACGAACAGCACTCCGCTCAGCTCGGACCCGAGCTCGACGGGACTGCGCTCAGCGGCATGCCGCTCGTACGGCGTGCCGCTCGCTCGCTCGCCCAGCCGAACAGCACGCCGAAGGCCGCCCAGAAGACGAGCTGGGTGCCGATCGAGGTGAGCCGGAACTCCCACAGCAGCGTGGCGGGGAAGCCGTCGGCCACCTCGTCGACGGCCGGCAACAGCGCCCAGGCCGCGCCCACGGGGACGAGAAAGCCGATGACCGCCGCCACCCACCGGGCCCACGGATCGGCGGTGACCCGGCGGGCGGTGGCCACCGCGATCGCCGTCGCCGCCAGCCCGACGAGGATCATCACGACGTAGAGCACCGTGCGGCTGTTGATCGTGTCGGGGTCACCCACCGCAGGCGGGTTGGCCGGATATTTCACGAATGGAACGAGGATGACCGCGACGAAGGCCGTTCCGGCCGTGGCGAGCGCCAGCGGCCCGTCGGAGCGCGGTCCCACCCGTCCGCGCAGGCCCGCGAACACGAGCGCGAACACGCCGCCGACGGCCAGCCCGTACAGTCCGGTGGCGAGGAAGAGCCCGGCCTTCTGCACCGGCCTGCTGACCTCGGCCTCCTCGCCGTGGCCGTGCCCGGCCTCCTCGGCGGCGGGCTCCGGCGCCTCGGCCTGGGCCGCGGCCTCCTCCAGGGCGATGGCCGCATCGACGTGCGGTTCCCCGAAGGCGAAGGCGAACGTGCCCGCGATCAGTCCGGCCAGCAGGCCCACGAGCAGACCTCTGACCAGGTACGTGCGTACCATTCCGGCCCCTAGTGGCAGGGCACGCCGAGCAGATGCCGCCCGTCGTGCATGAGCTCGTGCAGGAAGGCGCCGGTCTGGGAGACCGCGCCGTTGTCCATCAGGACCAGGTAAGCGACGAGCAGCAGCACGGGAACCGCCAGCAGCCAAGGGCGCAGGCGGGGGAAGGGAATGGTGGACGGAGTGGTCAAACCACTCATGCGAGCCTCCTCGGGGTGACGCGTCCCATAACGAGGTCACGGCGGCCAAGCGACCTGGCTCCCGGGATCTACGTCCCGGATACAGTGGCGCGTCCGCACCGGCTTCTCACCGGATTTCCCTTGGACAACCGTGAAATCTACCGGAACGTATCCTTTCCTCCCGTTCGAGTCAATGCACACCAGCGCCGACCGGGCACGGCGCGCGTATGGCAGGTGCCCGTGAGCATCGATGCTCCTCGGCCTCTCAACGCGGGCTCAACACGTTCTCAACACCCGCCGGCGCACCGTAGGGATCGCCGGTCGAAGTCGGATGGGGGAGAGACGCGTGATTGACAGGCCGAGAGCGACGGCGTCCCTTCTCGCGCTGGTCCTGGCGGCGAGCCTCGCCGGCTGTTCCTCGGCCGCCGAGGAGCGCGAGGTCACCGGTCGGAGAGCCTCGGAGACCGCGATCAGTGCGGACTTCACCCAGCAGAACATGATCATCACGGCGGTCTGCTCGCGGGGGAACGGCAGCGGCGGGGTCGTCAACCTCGACGGCTGGAACCCGCAGAGCTGGAAACACCTGGCGCACGCGGAGTTCCGGCTGCCGGACACGGCGATTACCGAGTACGACGCATCCGAGCCCAACACCGCCGTGAGACGACTGTGCGAGCCCGATGAACTGCCCGCTGATGCCGGGGATGTGACCGCCATCCGATCGCTCTTCGACCAGGACTTCACGAAGATGGCCGTGGTCACCGAAGACCCGGAGACCCGGGCCACGCATGTCGGCTATGTCGACCGTACGGGGAAATTTACCGACCTGACCGGGAACGAGGACTTCGGCAACACCCCGCACGAGCACAACGCGGCCTTCTCCCGGGACGGGAGCGCGGTCTGGTTCACGTACGAGGTGACCGACGACCCCGGGGTCTCGACCAAGGACCGGATCGCGAGCCGCGCGCTCGCCGGGGACCACAAGGCAGTCGACCGCTTCGAGGTGCGGACGGCCCAGCACCTCGTCATGGTGGGGAGTACGCCGAGCCAGGCGGTGGTGGCCAATAGCGCCTTCCTCTCACCGGACGGCGGACGCCTGCTGGCGGAAGGCTACGTCCTCGACGTCCCGGCGCAGACCCAGGGGGTGGGCTTGGACCTCGTGGAGAAGGGCAGATACCTCGCCTGTTATGACGGCTGGCTCGACGACGACACGGTGCTGTGCGGCGAGAACGGCAGGTTCGCCGCGCTCGACATCGCCCCGGGGGCGAAGCCCGGGCCGCCCATCCTCCCCAGCAACGACCACCGCAACCGCGCCATGGTGATCTCACCGGACGGCCGGAGGTTCGCGTTCCTCTCCCAGAAGGGGGCCGCGATGGACTACTACCTCAGCGACACCAAGCCGGGATCCACACCCCAGAAGATCGAGCGAACCGGAGAGTTCGCCACGCTCGGCGACACCGCCGCCTTCATCGAATGGCGCTGAGAAAGCACGACAAGAAGGGACGGGCGGCGCCGTTCGCGCCTTCAGGATGGGCTCCGGTCGCGAGCCGCGGCCCCGAAACCGGTCAGCACCTGTTCGGCCTGCTCCATCATGTCGGTGACGATGTCCGCGGCGGGCTTGATGTCGTGGACGAGGCCGACGCCCTGTCCCATCAGCCAGGGCATCTCCTCCCAGTCGGCCTCCGTCTCTGCGACCGCCAGCAGCAGGGGGAACTTGCGTACCGGCGCCTCCTCGCCCTGGACGATCGTGGTGCCGACCGGGTCAAGGGAGTCGAGATCGGCCGGGATCTCCGCCACCCGGTCGTTCCACTCGGCCACCACCCGGTTGCGCTGGAGCCGCATGGGGTTGAACCGCGGGAACTCCGGCCCGAAGATCGACGTGAGCACGGCGCTGTCCCCGGCGGCGGCGACCAGCCGCCGGTGGTGCTCGGGATGCACGCGGGCCTCGTGCGAGGCGACCATGCGCGTCCCCACCCACACGCCGTCCGCGCCCAGGCACAGGGAGGCGGCGACCTGGCGGCCGTCGGTGATCCCGCCCGCCGCCAGGACCATCGCCCGCTCGCCCACGGCGTCCACGACGGCGGGCACGTTGACCATGGTCGGCAGCCCGCCGTAGTTGTGCCCGCCGGCCTCCCAGCCCTGGGCGATGACGAGCTCGGCCCCGCCGTCCACCGCGACCCGGGCCGCCTCGGCGGAGCCGACCTGCTCCCACACCGACACCCCGGCCTCGCGCAGCAGCCTCACCTGGTCGGCCGGGGGATGCCCCCAGTGGAAGGAGACGATCGGCACCCGCTCCTCCACGCACACCTCGACCAGCTCGCCGGTGGGGAAGAAGGTGATGAGGTTGACGTGGAACGGCCTGCCCGCCGTACGGGCCTTGACCTCGCGGATCATCTCCCGGAGCCGGTCCGGGGGCAGGAGTGCGGCGCCGATCGCGCCGATGCCGCCCGCGTTGGTGACCGCCGCCGCGAACTCGGGCGTCTCGGCCACGAACGCCATCCCCGCGCAGACGAACGGGTACCGGATGTCATAGGTCGCGGTAAGCCGGGTGGACAGCACGGACATGACGGTGTCCTTCCTCGTGCCCCTTGGTCCCTCGTCCATCATGCCCGCGCGAGGCTGTCCCGCACGAGCAGCAGCGCGATGTCGTCCGTGCGCCGTTCGATCCCGGCCTGGCCGATGAGCGAGTCGGCCAGCGTGTGCAGCGGGCGGTGCGGCGGCGGTGTGAAGCCGGCGGCCAGGGCGGCGATGCAGTCGCCCAGGTCGAGGCCGGGTTCCTCGACGAGGCCGTCGGTGTAGAGGATCATGATGGAGTCCGGCGGGAGTTCCACCTCCGCGGTGACGTATTCGACGTCGGGGTCGATGCCGAGCAGCAGCCCGGGTGCGGTCTCGATGACCTGGCCGGGGGCGCCGGGACGGCCCAGCACGGGCGGCAGGTGTCCCGCGCTGGACAGGGACGCGGTGTGCCGGTCCAGGTCGATGTCGACGTACAGGCAGCTGGTGAAGCGGTCGGTGGCCAGCGCGGTGAGCAGCCGGTTGGTGCGCGCGAGCACCTCGCCCGGGCCGGCGCCGGTGGTCGCGTGCGCCTGGATGGCGGTACGCACCTGCCCCATGAGGGCGGCGGCGGTCACGTCGTGCCCCTGCACGTCGCCGATGACGGCCGCGGCCTTGGTGTCGCTGAGGCGGATGAGGTCGTAGAAGTCGCCGCCGATGTCCATGCCGGGGGTGGCCGGCAGGTACTTGGCCGCCACGTCCAGGCCGGGCAGGTGGGGGAGCGCGCGGGGCAGCAGGCTGGACTGCAGGAACTGGGCGAACTGGTGGTTGACGTCGTAGAGGCGGGCACGCTCGAACGCCTGGGCGATCAGGCCGATGAGAGCGGTGAGCGAGGCCCGTTCGTCGATGCCGAACTCGTGCGGGCGGTCGTAGGCGAAGACGCAGGTCCCGAGGGGCCGGCTCGACGTGATCAGCGGCAGCAGCGCCCAGGCGTTCACCTCCTCGGAACGCAGGGCGCCGGGGTACGCGCGGCGCAGCTCGTCCCAGTTGCGGAAGAATGCCGGCGTGCTCTCGTCCTCCAGGATCGGCGGGATCTCGCGCCGGTTGTCGAAGTGATCGAGGGCCTGCCGGCTGAATCCGCGCGAGGCGACCACCCGCAGCCGTCCGCCCTCGGTGGCGAGAATGGCGAGCGCCGTGATGTCGTGGATGGACATGACATGGTCGGCTACGAGGTCGATCACCTCCTGGGCGGTCACCGCCCGGGCGAGGGAGGTGGCCAGCCGCAGGATGTCGTGCATGCGGTCATCAGGGGCGGCACGTTCTCGCCGTCCGCGGGGTCCGGCGTCTGGTCCGGCGCCTGGTCCGGCTTCGCCTCGGCCTGGGTCACACGTACGGTGAGGCCGCACAGCCCCGGATACAGCGCGAACGTCAGCTGCCGTCCCTCCGGGCTGCGGCCGGTGAAGCGGGTGGTCCGGCCGGAGATGACCGCGGCGCGGCAGCGGTTCTCGTACGAGGGGCCGGCCAGCCAGGGCAGCGCCTCCCACAGGCGTTCGCCGAGTGCCTCGGCCGCGGGGAGGCCGAGCAGGTCGGAGGCCTGCGTGCTGATCAGCGTCAGCCGGCCGTCCACGTCCAGCTCGCAGAACCCCTCGGGCAGGCGGTTGAGCAGGTTCAGCGTGCCTGTGTCAGCCGGCGTGCGCGTGGAGCGCGGCCCGAGGAGCCGGGGCAGGTGCCCGGCGGTGATGGGGCGGCCCTGCTCGGCCGCTCTCCCGATCAGCTCGCCGAGCCGGGCGCAGGTGTCGTTGACGACGCCGAGCAGGTGGGGGTCGAGCTCGGACCCGTGCCTGGCGGGCCAGAGCAGGAGAAACCCGCCGACGATGGTGTCACCGGCGTAGAGCGGGACCAGGGCAAGCGCGAACGGGTACGGCAGGGCCAGGGCCACCGTGGGGAACCCGCGGGCCAGCTGCTCGCGGCTGTCGATCCAGAGCAACCGCCGTTCGCGGATCGCGACGGCGAGCGGCAGCGCCTGGGTGGTCCTGACCCGGGAGAACGATCGGGCGATCGGGGCGGGCATGCCGATCCCGGCCACCATGCGCAGGAGCTCGCCGCTCGTGTCCAGAACGTAGACGGCGCCGATGTGGGCGCCGGTGTCGGTGACGGAGCCGATCAGCAGCCCATCGAGGCGGGACGAGTCGTCCGCCGCGCCGTGATCACCAGCCTCGGCCGGCACCGTCTAGCTGGTCTCGCTCGCGCGACGGATGCCGGGCAGCCATCTGAAATCGCCCATACGGGCAGATTACACGCAGGTCAGGGCTCCGGATTCCGCAGGTTGACGTTAGCCCGCGGCTGTCAGGCTCCGGATTCCGCAGGGTGACGTTAGCCCGCAGCTGTCAGGCTCCGCCGGGTTCCGCAGGGCGACGGGCCTCGACGGCGGCCCGGCACATGAGCAGGACCAGCACGAACGCCGGCAGCCAGGCCAGCCGGGCCAGCACCCAGGCCGGACCGTCCGGGACGGTGTGCAGACCCGGCAGAAGCCGGCCGGTGAGCAGGCCGAGCGCGGTGACCGCGATCATGGCGGTCTGGTGCCACAGGAAGATCGTCATCGCGGAGAGGTTCGCCAGCGCCGTGAACGCCCAGACGGCGGGCCGCGACAGTGCCCGGCGCAGCGGGCCGAGCAGCAGCAGCGCCGCTCCGCACTGGGCGAGCCCGAAGGCGACGGCCGCGAGCGTGGGTGGGGACTGGTTCGAGATCGGGGCGCCGGGGACCCCCACCATGGAGGCCGGGTAGCCGGCCCACAACACGAGCGCGGCCGTGGCGGCGGCGCCACCGAGCAGTAACGTCCACCCGGTCGTACGGGTGCGCAGGCGGCCGCGGGCCCAGGCCGCGCCCAGGCAGTACGGCACCAGCCACCCCGCCACCAGGTTGACCCAGCCGACCCAGGCCGGCCCGCCCAGGCCGAACCTGACCAGGTCGGCGAGGGCGACCACGGCCAGCGGCCACCCCGGGTGCAGCCGGGCCACCAGTGGGGTGAGCGCCGTCAAGGCGGCGAAGACCGGCAGGAACCACAGCGGCGACCACACCAGCTTGGCCAGCGCGAACACGGTCGCGGAGTCCGCCCCGAGGGCGAGCAGCACGACCGCCACCACCGTCCAGAGCCCGAGCACGGCGGCGACCGGCCGGAACAGCCGGGCCGTCCGCGTGCCCAGCCAGCGCCGGTAGGTGACGTCTCCGCCTCGGGCGCGGGCGTGGCTCATGACGGCCGACTGCCCGCCCACCAAGAAGAAGAGCGCCATGGTCTGGAAGATCCAGGACGCGGGGACGAGCCAGGGTAGGTGCCGCAGCGGGCTGGCCACCCGTACGGTGCCGCTGTCGGCGACCAGTGCGGTCACCAGCCAGTGGCCGAGCACCACGCCGCCGATGGCCAGGGCACGCAGCGCGTCGAGGGCACGATCGCGTCCGGCGGGGGTCACCGCCTCGACACGCCGGACGAGCTCAGCGACCACTGCGCACCTCGGCGGGAGCTGTCCCGAGACGGTGCGGGCGGGCTCAGTGGCCACCGCGCACCTCGGTGGGGAGCTGCCCTGAGACGATGCGGGCGATGTTCGTCAGCGACGGGGATCCGGCCCGGAAATAGTCGCTGTGCCCGCCGTCGCCGGCCGCGAAGACGCGGGCGCCCAAGCCCGGGGCGACCGGGTCGGCGCCGAATCCGACCGTGACGTACGGCAGGCAGAGCCGGAGGTGCGGCACCACGGCGATCCAGTCGCGGCTTCCCCGGCCGGCCCAGACGGTCGCCTGGGTGCGTAACGCGGCGGCGTCGCCGGCGGTGACGCCGGGGCTGCCGATCAGCACCATGCCGGCGACGTCCAGGCCGGGAGCCGCCCGGCCGCAGACCACGCTGCCGTAGGAGTGACACACCAGGGTGATCCGGGCGAAGGGCTTGAGCTCGGTCAGCTTCCGGACGAAGGCGCGCAACGCGGGCGCGGCCTCGTCGGCGCGGCCGGTGGTGAGCGCCGCCAGGCTCACCGTGTTGGGGGTGCGGTAGCCGAGCCAGGCGATGACCGCGGACCGGTCGCCGAGCGCCTGGCTCAGCCTCAGCGCGCCGCCGCGCAGGAGCCCGTACTTGTCGAGGTGGGTGTCGCCGCCGGGCACCAGCACGGCGAGGTGCTCGGCCGTCGTCAGGTCGCCGAAGACCTCGGCGGCACGGCCGCCGTCACGGCCGTCGAAGGACAGCAGCCGGCGTGCGGGTTCGGCCATCGCGTGCAGCATCGCGGCCCGTCGTCGGTGGCCGTGGCCGGCGGCCATCCGCTCGGCGGCCACGATGTCGCCCCGGACGGCGGCGTAGCGTGCGGCCAGAGCCGCCGATGTCGCGGGCCGAGGCGATGCCCAATCGGCGAGCCCGGTGGTGGGCCCGGTGGTGGGCCCGGTGGTGGGCAGGGTGGTGGGCAGGGCGGTGGGCAGGGCGGTGGGCAAGGCGGTGGGGACGGCGCTGCCGGTGCCGGTGTCGGTGGCGGTGGGGACGGGAGCGGGGACGGCCGACGGACGTGCCGCTTCGCTCAGTGGCGAGGCCGAGGCGGCGGGTACTGGGGCGGGGACGGCCGACGGACGTGCCGCCTCGCGCAGCGGCACCGCCACCGCGGCGGCGATGGAGGCGGCCAGCAGGGTGCGGCGCAGACGGGACACGTTGACGTGCATCACCCGATCGACGGTGCCGCAGGCCAGGCCGGTGCCACATCGGACCACCGTCGGCATTCCCGGAGGTGCGGATAGCCCGTGGTCGTACACCCGTGGTCCGATGCGGTGGTTCCCGATGCGCCGTTACGATCTCGGGCATGCACGTGATGCCGACCCTGCCGCCGCTGAAGCGGGTTCCGCCCGGCGTCTGGACGGTTCTCGCCTGGTGGGCGGGCCTGGCGTTCACGTTCCTCATCCGGGTCGAGCTTCCCGGCGAGTCCGAGCCGGCCAAACAGGCGGGGCCGTTCTTCTACCGCTGGGACGGACTGGCCTGGCTGGTGGTGTCGACGGTGCTGACGCACGTCGCCGGTGCCCTGCTGCGCCGGCGGCCGCTGACGGCGATGGGCCTGTTGCTCGTCGCCGCGGTCTTCGCGTGCGTGCCTCTGGGCGTGGGCGAAATCCCCTTGGCGCAGTTCCTGGCGGCTGACGTCGCGATTTTCTTCATCGCGGCCGAACGCGCGCGCCGTACCGGGATCGTCGCCCTGCTCGGCGCGCTCACCGTGCTGGCCGGCTATCTGACCACCCGGCTGCTGTTCGGCTGGCCCGCCGGCACCTCGGCGGAGCTGGCCGTGGCCATGACGGCGGTGATCGCCTGGCTGGTCGGCCATTCGGTGCGGCAAGCCCGCGAGCACGCCGCCACGCTGATCGCCACGACCACCGCCCAGGCCGTCGCCGACGAACGCCTGCGCATCTCGCGTGAACTGCACGACACGGTCGCCCACAGCATCGGCGTCATCGCCCTTCAAGCCGGCGCCGCCCGGCGGGTCATCGACACCCAGCCGGGCCGGGCAGGCCAGGCGCTCGGCGACATCGAGCAGGTCGGCCGGGAGACGCTGTCCGGATTGCGGCACATGCTCGGCGTCCTGCGTCACGTCGAGCAGGGTCACGTCGAGCAGGGTCAGGGCGGGCAGGGGCGCGGTGGGCAGGGGCGCGGTGGGCAGGGTCAGGCGCCCGATTCGGCGCCCGGTCTGTCGGATCTCGACCGGCTTGTGGCGACGACGACGGACGCCGGGGTCCACGTCGAGGTGCGCCGGCTGGGCGAACGACGCCCGTTGCCGCCGGAGATCGACGTCTCGGCCTACCGCATCATCCAGGAGGCGATCACCAACGTGGTGCGCCATGCCGGCACGAGCCGATGCCGGGTGTCGATCGAATACCGCGACGACGAGCTGGCCGTCGAGGTCCTCGACGGCGGACGCGGTCCCCGCCGCAGGGCGGAGGGCGGTTACGGCCTGGTCGGGATGCGGGAGCGGGCCAACCTGCTGCGGGGGAGCTTCTCCGCCGGACCGCGCGCCGAGGGCGGGTTCCGGGTCGCGGCCCGGCTGCCCCTGACCGCGGAGGCGCGATGACCGTCCGCGTCGTCCTGGCCGACGACCAGCCGCTGATCCGCGCCGCCCTGCAGATGGTCATCTCCGACGCCGCCGACCTCGAACTCGTCGGGGAGGCCGCGACCGGGCTCGACGCCGTCCGGCTGACCGAGGAACAGGATCCCGACGTCGTGGTGATGGACATCCGCATGCCCGTCATGGACGGCATCGAGGCCACCCGGCTGATCGCCCAAGGCTCCAGCGGGGCCCGTGTCATCGTCCTGACCACGTTCGACGAGGACGACTACGTCTACGGGGCGCTCCGCGCGGGCGCGTCCGGATTCCTGGTCAAGGACATGGCCCTGGACGACATCCTCACCGCGGTCCGGGTCGTGGCCGCCGGCGACGCCCTGATCGCGCCCGGCGTCACCCGGCGCCTGATCGAGGCGTTCGCCGACCGCCCAACCCCGCATCCCGACCCCGTGCCGCATTCCGCACCCGATCCCGCGTCGTATCCCGCAGCCCTACCGCATCCCGCATCGCGGGGGCTGGAGGGCGTCACCGAGCGGGAACGCGAGGTTCTCACCCTGATCGCGCGGGGCCTGACCAATGCCGAGATAGCCGCCGACCTGGTCATCAGCGTCGCCACCGTCAAGGCGTACGTGAGCCGGCTGCTGAGCAAGCTCGACGCGCGTGACCGGGTTCAGCTCGTCATCCTCGCCTACGAGGCGGGTCTGGTGGCACCGTCGAAGTGATCGTCGACAGTCCGCCTGCCACCGCGCCACTCGTCTCCTCCCAGGCCGGCGCCGGCCTGACGTGGTCGCCGCGTGGCGTTCACCCCGGTGGGATTCGCGGTTTCATGATGGCCGCGGGGGTCACCGCGACCGGGCACCAGGCTTCGAGCAGTGCGGCCTGGGTGACCGGGCCCAGGAGCAGGCACGGGGGAGATTCGTTGCCCCGGTTGCCGAGCACGAGGAGCGTGGCGTCCCTGGCCGCGTCGAGCAGAGCGCGCTGTGGGCGTTCGGTGACGAACTCGGTGATCATCGGCACGTCGGGACGTTTCTGGGCCAGGTGTGCGGCGACCTCGCGGAACCGGGCCTCGGCTCCCCGGCGCAGCGCGCGGGAGTCCACGAACGGCAGCGGCTCCGCCCAGGACGACGATCCGCAGTCGGCCCAGCAGCACAGGACCGTCACGGTGCCGAGGCGCAGCGCGGCCTCGTCCAGGGCGAGATCGAGCGCGGCGAGACTGGCGGGTGAGCCGTCCAGGCCGACCACGATCCTGGCGTCCGGGCCGGTCCGGGGCTGGAGCTCCGGGCGTACGACGACGACCGGTCCCACGCAGTGCGCGGCCACCTGGACAGAGGCCGACCCCACCTCCAGACCTTCGAACCCGCCCTGCCCGCGCAGTCCCAGCACCGTCAGCTCCGCCGCGCGCCCGAGCTCCAGGAGCACGGCGGCGGGTGAGCCCCGTCCGAGGATCCGGCGGACGTCCACGTCCGGGGCGAGCTCACGGGCCCGCCGGACGCCTTCGTCCACGACCTCCTGCGCCGCCTGGTCGATCTGCGCCATGACGTCCTCGGAGAGGGGCTTGAGGGCATAAGGCCAGTGCAGGGCGTGGCAGACCAGCACGGGGAGACCGCGCAGCCGCGCTTCCTCGACCGCCCAGATCAGCGCGTGCCGGCTCTCGGGCGAGTCGTCGTAGCCGACCAGGACGGGCCGGCCGGCCAGGCCATCGCTCATCTCGCCGCCTCCCTGAGCGGAACCGTCTGCTCCTGCATCGGTTGAGCTTTCCCGGGGCCATGGGGACAAGCCCCGTGAGGGCGCAAAAGCCTCGCCATGGCTTGCTTGCCTCCATTGGGGTTTGCTGGAGAGCCTTCAGCGAGGGTCGGGAGGAGTGGTCTCGTGCTCGTCCAGCGAGGGCTTGGGAGAAGGGCCGGTCTCGTGCTTGTCGCGTGATCTCAGGGGCCGGGTGCGGGCGGTACGGCCGGGGCAGGGCGGGGCGAGGGGTGCAGGATGCGGTCGAGGCGGGCGGCGGCGTAGCCGAGTACGGACAGCGCGGTGACGATCAGCAGGTCGCCCGCCTCCAGCGGCTGGGTGCCGAGGAGCTGGCGCAGCGGCGGTACGTACAGGGCGGCCAGTTGCAGGACGAACGCGCCGGCTACGGCGAACAGCAGCATGGGGTTGGCCAGGGATCCCGGCCGGGTTCTGGAGCCGAGCGCGACGCCGAGCTGAGTGGCGCCGAGGGCGAAGAAGGCCATGCTTTGCCACGGCCGTCCGGTCGCGGCGGCCCAGACGGCGACGCCGAGGGTGACGGCGGTGAGCACGACGGCGATCCTGAGGACACGCTGCCACAGGCCCGCGCCGAGGATGCTCTGGCCGGGCGGCCGGGGCGGGCCGGCCATGGCGCCGGGGACGGTGGGCTCGCCGCCGAGGGCCACGCCGGGCAGGCCGTGGGTGAGCAGGTTGATCCAGAGGATCTGGGCAGGAAGCAGGGGGAGCGGGAGGCCGACGAACGGGCCCAGCAGCATCACGGCGATCTCGGCGGCGCCGCCGGACAGGCCGTAGACGAGGAAACGGCGGATGTTGGCGTACACGCGACGGCCCTCTTCGACGGCCGCGACGACGGTGTCGAGGTTGTCGTCGGCGAGAACCAGGTCGGCGGCCTGCCGGGCCACCTCGGTGCCGCGCCTGCCCATGGCCACGCCGATGTCGGCGCGGCGGAGCGCGGGGCCGTCGTTGACGCCGTCACCGGTCATGGCCAGGATGCCGCCCTGCTCCTGGAGGCGCTGGATGATGTCCAGCTTCTGCTCGGGGGTGGCACGCGCATAGACGGCCGCCTGAACGCGGCCCTGCTCCCGGTCCCGGTACTGGTCCCCATCCCGGTCCTGGTCCTGGGCTCGGTCCCGGTCGAGGGCGCCGGGCTCGCGGCAGTCGACGACCGGGTCGCCGTCGGCGATGATGCCCAGTTCGATGGCGATGGCGCGGGCGGTGCCCGGGTGGTCCCCGGTGATGAGGATCGGCCTGATGCCGGCCCGCTTGCAGTCGGCGACGGCGGTGGCGGCGGCCGGACGTGGCGGGTCCAGGATCGCGATCAGGCCGAGCAGCGACAGGCCGCTCTCTTGAAGCGTGGCCGGTACGTCGTCGAGATCGGTGCTCGCCACGGCCAGGACCCGGTAGCCGTCCTGGGCGAACCGGTCGGCCTGGGCGGCGGCGTGGGCGAGCAGGTCCGGTTCGTCGATCAGGACGGGGTGGTGCAGCAGGGCCTCCGGCGCGCCCTTGCAGATGAGCCGGACACCGCCGCCGGGCAGCCGGTGCAGGGTGCTCATACGCTTGCGGCCGCTGTCGAAGGGCAGTTCGGCCAGGCGGGGGAAGCGGGTTTGCACGTCCCGGCGGTCGAGGCCGAACTTGGCAGCGGCGGCAAGCAGCGCCGCCTCGGTGGGATCGCCCAGCGCCCCCCATTCACCGGAGCCCAGCGCCGGTGATTTGCGGGGGTCCGGTGTCGGCGGTTCGCCGGATGGGGTTTGCGGGGGTGCGAGGCGGGCGTCGTTGCAGAGCACGGCTGCCGTCAGCAGTGCGGTGAAGGCGTCTGGGGCGGCGTCGCTGGTGATTCGGCCTTCCGGGGCGTAGCCGGTGCCGGTGAGCGTGGCTTGGGCCGATGGGGTCCATAGGTGCCGGGCCACCATGGTGCCCTCGGTCAGGGTGCCGGTTTTGTCGGTGGCCAGGGCGGTTACCGAGCCGAGGGTCTCCACCGCGGGCAGTTTGCGGACGAGGGCGTTGCGGGCGGCCATTCGGCGGGCGCCCAGGGCCAGGCTCAGGGTCACGACGGCGGGCAGGGACTCGGGTACGGCGGCGACCACCAGGCTGATGGCGGTGATCACCATCAGCTGCACCGGCTGGCCGCGTACCAGACCCAGAGCCAGGACCACCGCCGACAGGAGCACGGCGACGCCCGCCAGCAGTCGGCCGACCCCCACCAGGCGGCGCTGCAGCGGCGTGAGCCCGGTGCTCTTGACCATCAGGGAGGCGATGCGGCCGCTCGCGCTGGCCGCCCCGGTGGCGGTGACCACCGCGCGGCCGCGCCCGCGTACCACGACGGTGCCGGAGGAGAGCGGTTCGCCCGCGGGCTTGTCCACCGGCACCGACTCGCCCGTCAGCGCCGACTCGTCGACGAGCAGGGCCGCCGCCTCGCGCACCCCGGCGTCGGCGGGGACGATGTCGCCCTCGGCCAGGACCAGCAGATCTCCCACCACGACGTCGCTCGACGGGATCTGCTGCTGCCGGCCGTCGCGGACCACGCGCGCCTCCGGGCTGGCGAGCTGCGCCAGAGCCGTGATCGCGCGGTCGGCCCGGATCTCCTGGACCACCCCGACGGTGGTGTTGACCACGATCACCAGCATGATCACGGTCGCGTCGGCCCAGTCGCCCGTCGTGACGGTCAGCACCGCCGCGATGAGCAGGACGACGATGAGCGGGTCCCGCAGCTGCGCGGCGATCCGGCGCCACAGGGGGACGGGAGGCTTCTGCGGGAGCAGGTTCGCGCCGTCGCGTGCCAGCCGGGCGGCCGCCTCGGCCGACGTCAGCCCAGTCAAAGGCGTCACCGTCGTCACCGTCATGTCCTCCGTGCTCGCCGCGGCAGTCCGGCCGGCAGGCGGCGGACGGCCGCTCGGCTGTGTCCGTCGCCGGCCGTCCATCGTTGGCCGTCCATCGTTGGCCGTCCATCGTTGGCCGTCCATCGCCGGCCGTCCGTCGCCGATCGTCTGCCGTCTGGCGTCCGTCGTCCGCTGAATGCCTGTCCGCTTGTTGCCGGTCGCTTCCTACTGTTCGCGAACGAGGACCGCGGCGACCAGGGACGTTAGTCCTTTCCCGCCAGGCCGGAAGCACACATCGGGGAAGACGCCCTGCTCCACACCCGGCGGCGCCTCCGTACCGGCGGGCGGCCCAAATGCCTGCGGCGGTCGGGACTTCCGGCCCTGTCCGCAGGGCCCCCGGCTGAGATCGGATGGGGTGACGACAGCGGGGATGCCGTGCCGCTCGACGAAAAGCCGAGAGCCGGGCACTCCCGTCAACCATGCCGAGAAGGGAACGTGCGCATGACCGCGGTTTCTGGTGAGCAGGTCCGCGAGGCCGTCGACGAGAACACGCTGCGGAGACTGGCCGCCCCGGCACCCGAGGAGCTCGAACAGCTGGACGCCTGGTGGCGGGCCGCCAACTACCTCACGATCGGGCAGATCTACCTCAAAGGCAATCCGCTGCTCCGCGAGCCGCTGGCGCCGCGGCACATCAAACCGCGGCTGCTGGGCCACTGGGGCACCAGCCCGGGACTGTCGCTGATCTACGCGCACGTCTCCCGGCTCATCCGGCACACCGGGCAGCAGGCGATCTACCTCGCCGGGCCCGGGCACGGCGGGCCGGCGCTGGTGGCCGCCGGCTACCTGGAGGGGACCTACAGCGAGATCTACCCGCACGTCAGTCAGGACGAGGCCGGGATGGCGCGGCTGTTCCGGCAGTTCTCCAGCCCGGGCGGCATCCCCAGCCACGTCTCGGTGACCACCCCCGGCTCGATCCACGAGGGCGGCGAGCTGGGGTACGTGCTGGTGCACGCCTTCGGCGCCGTCATGGACAACCCCGACCTGCTGGCCGTGGCGGTGGTGGGCGACGGCGAGGCCGAGACCGGGCCGCTGGAGGGGTCGTGGAAGGGCGTGTCGTTCCTCAACCCGGAACGTGACGGCGCCGTCCTGCCGATCCTGCACCTGAACGGCGCGAAGATCGCCGGCCCGACGGTGCTGGCCCGCAAGGACCCGGCCGAGGTGCGCCGGCTGCTGGGGGGCCACGGTTACGACGTGCTGGAGGTGGAGGGATCCGACCTGCCCGGCATGCATCTTCGCTTCGCGGCAGCACTGGCCGACGCCTGGAGCAGGATCCGCGCCATCCAGCACCAGGCTCGCACCGGCGGGTGGGATGGGAGCCGGCCGCGGTGGCCGCTGATCGTCCTGCGCTCGCCCAAGGGGTGGACCGGCCCGGAGCAGGTGGACGGCGTGCAGGTGGCGGGCACGTGGCGCTCGCACCAGGTGCCGCTGTCCGGGGTGCGCGACAACCCGGAACACCTGGCGATCCTGGAGGGCTGGCTGCGCTCGTACCGGCCGGAGGAGCTGTTCGACGCCACCGGCGCGCCCGCCGAGCTGGTACGCGGCCTGCCCCCCGACGGCGACCTGCGGATGAGCGCGAGCCCGCACGCCAACGGCGGGCTGCTGACGCGCGACCTCGCCCTGCCCGACTTCCGCGACTACGCCGTCGAGGTGCCGCGTCCGGCGCGGACGCGGGCCGAGTCGACCCGCCGGCTCGGCGAGCTGCTGCGGGACGTCTACCGCGACAATCCGCACACCTTCCGGCTGTTCTGTCCGGACGAGACCAGCAGCAACCGGCTCGGCGCCGTGTTCGAGGAGTCGGACCGTGCCTTCGCCGAACGCGTCACCGGCGACGACGTGGCGATCAGCAGGAACGGGCGGGTCATGGAGGTGCTGTCGGAGCACAACTGCCACGGCTGGCTGGAGGGCTACACGCTGACCGGGCGGCACGGCATGTTCGCCACGTATGAGGCGTTCGCGATGGTCAGCGCCTCCCAGACGGTGCAGCACGGCAAGTGGCTCCAGGAGGCCGGCCGGCTGCCCTGGCGGGCCAAGGTGCCCAGCCTCAACGTGCTGCTGACCTCGACCGCCTGGCGCAACGACCACAACGGCTTCTCCCACCAGGGCCCCGGCCTGATCCAGGTCGTGCTGACCCAGCGCGGCGACGTGGCCCGCGTCTACCTCCCGCCGGACGCCAACTGCCTGCTGTCGGTGGCCGACCACTGCCTGCGCTCGCGGTCGTACATCAACCTCATCGTCATCGACAAGCAGCCGCAGCCGCAGTGGCTGAGCATCGACCAGGCGATCGAGCACTGCGCCCGCGGGGCCGGGATCTGGGAGTGGGCCGGCACCGACGACGGCACCAGCGACCCGGACATCGTGCTGGCCTGCGCCGGGGACGTGGTGACCATGGAGACGGTCGCGGCGGCCCAGATCCTCAAGGAGCGGCTGCCCGGCCTGAAAGTGCGGGTGGTCAACGTCGTCGACCTGATGACGCTGACGCGGCCCAAGGACCATCCGCACGGCATGAGCGGCACGCTGTTCACCGAGCTGTTCACCGACACCGTGGACGTCGTGTTCGCCTTTCACGGCTATCCCGGCGCGATCCACCAACTCGTGCACGGGCGCCCGGACGCCGACCGGTTCCGGGTGCGCGGCTTCATCGAGGAGGGCACCACCACCACGCCCTTCGACATGACCGTGCGCAACCGCGCCTCCCGTTACCACCTGGTCATGGACGCCATCAACAACGCCGGGCGGCTGCCGCGCGGCGCGAGCGACCTGATGGCCTGGTGCGAGCGGAAACTCGCCGAGCACCAGGCGTACGTGGTCGAGCACCTGGAGGACATGCCCGAGGTGCGTGACTGGTCACTGGGCGACTGAGCGCGGAAGGCGGAAGGACCGGCCCCCCGAGGGCCGGTCCTTCCGCACGGAGCGGCTCAGGTGGCTTCCAGCTCGCCGGCGGGCCGGCGCGGGCTGCGCGCCACGGGAAGCCCGTAACCGAACCTGATGATCATCTGCGGGTGGCCTCTGCGGTGGCGCGGGTCGCGCCGCCCGCGCATGTCGCGCAGGTCGAGCGGCTGGTTCAGGAACGACGCCGACACGCCGAGCCCGGCGGCCACCAGCAGCACCCGCTGCAGTGCCTGACCCGCTCGCAGCCAGTCATCGGGGCGGTCGCCGATCGTGGTCAGCACCGCGAGCTGCGGCCGCTCCTCGAACCGGGCCGTGCCCTCCTGCCGCCCGAAGTCACGCACCGGCGCCGGATCCCGCAGCGGGCGCGGCCCGTGGACGTAGCCGGGCAGGCCGTCGTAACGCGCGCCCGGCATCGTCCACGCGGCCAGTTCGGCGCGGTAGTCGTGGTCGCGGGCCAGCTGCTCCTCGGCGATGGCGGCGTAGTCGAGCATGTCGTCCGTCACGTGCCGGTCGAGGAAGACCAGCCCCGCGCCCTCCCGGCGGGCGGCCTGCCGGAGCCCGGCCCGCACCGCGCGCGGCAGGACGCGGTCGGCGAACGGGCGGCGGCTGGTGCGGCGCACGGGGATGAGGTCGTACAACGCGCGGTACTCGTCGGGGACGGGGAGGCTCCCGCCCATGCGCACGGCCGCCAGCAGCTCGGGCTCCTCCTCGGGCGAGGGCAGCAGCCACACCACCGGCCGCCGGCCGGCCGTGCGCACCGCCAGGCGCAGGTTGAACAGCGCCGCGCCGCAGCTCACGTACTGGTTACGCCCGCGCGGATCACTGATCCGGAGCCACCGGTCGTGGTCGGCGAACAGCTCGACGAACTCCCCGCGCACCACCCGGAAGCGCCACGGCTGGGTGTTGAACACCGACGGCGCCTGCCCGGCCGCCACGAGCAGCCGCCGGGCGCCGAGTTCGGTAGCGAGTGAAACGGACATCACACACCTCCTGCCGCCGACGCTGCCGCACCCGGTCCGGGTGCGGTGAGTGTCCGAAGACCCCGCCCGCCCGCCAAAGGTCCCGGCCGAGGGCGGAGGACCAAGGTCCTCCAGCCTCGGGCCGTACGGCACTGAGCACCGGCCGCGCTGAACGGTGTGATGGAGGTGCGAGCAAGAAAGCGTGAAAAATCAGGAAAGGAAGGCCCGCCATGGCCACCACCGTCAACCGGCCCGTGACACACCCCAGCGTGGACCAGGCGGAGCACAAGAACCCCGCCGACTACGCCTGGGCCGCCGCCCGGATCTCGCTCGGCTGGATCTTCCTCTGGGCGTTCCTGGACAAGACCTTCGGCTGGGGCTTCGCCACCCCGGCGGCCAAGGCCTGGATCAACGGCGGCAGCCCGACCACCGGCTTCCTCAAGGGCAC
>NZ_JBEZFZ010000037.1:0-79212 GCF_040649735.1 Nonomuraea sp. NPDC048892
AAGCCCACCACCACGCCGGCAACCTCCAAGCACTCTCGGCACCCGACGGACTGCCCCTGTGGATCTCCGACGTCGAGCCAGGCTCGGTCCATGACTTGACCGCTGCCCGCACGCACGTGCTGGGCGCGTTGTACGCCGCAGCCGCGGCAGGCCTGCCGACCCTCGCCGACAGCGGCTACGACGGCGCCGGAATCGGCATTCACACCCCGATCAAGCAGCCCGACGGCAACCAGATCCTCAGCCCGGACAACCGCACCTACAACCGGCTCCTACGCGCCCTGCGCTGCCTCGGCGAACGCGGATTCGCCCTGCTCAAAGGCCGCTGGCGAATCCTCCAGCACATCACCCTCAGCCCCAGCACAATCGGCGACATCGCCCGAGCAGCACTTGTCCGCACCCATTTCGAGCACAACTACCTACCAGCAATTCGCTGAGATCACGTCAGTGATGATGTGCCCCCGAGTTCCGCGTCAAAAGGCAACCCATGATGGTGCTGACGTATCCATTCAGCCCTGTGATTGATCAGGCCGCTTGAGGTGGCATGCAGGCACTTCCAGCCCGGGTGTCGCGAAGAGCATCGAGCGGGGCCCAGCATGCCCGGCGAGCGTGCCTCTGCCGTTGTTGTCGACCTCACTGTTGACCTCGAACACGCCTGCGGCCTCCCTGCGGATCTCATCACGACATCCAGGACCCGGCGTCCAGCGCGCCATCCGCAGGGTCCTGGGCCACGATGTGCCCTTGCAGGCCGTGGCCGTACGCGCCCTCTCCGGCCTCGGGGCAATCTGAACAGCCAATAGCGATAAGCGGTTCTGTGCCGTCGTCGGCCAGCACGTCCGCCCTGCTGTCGTCCGGGCCGAGGGCGTCGCAGGTGATCCGAAGCTGGAGAGGCTGCGGTCCCTCCGGCACCCGGCACCAGTCCTGCGCGACGAGAGTTTCGGCCTCGTCCCGCTCCCACGCCTGCGGGTCAACGAGGTCGACGCTCCCCTCGGCGTTCTCCCAGTCACGATCGGCGAAAGTGCGGTTGAGACAGCTCGGCCGCGTCCGGCAGATCGTGTGGCGTCTGCAGCGCTCCAGGCTCTGTCGCGTCTAGCCGCTGCAGCAGCGTGCTGACGAGCTGGCGCGCAGGGCCAGGGGCAGGCGTCTCGCGGCCTGCGAGCCGACACACGGCGTCAGCTCGTACGGGCTGTCGTGCGGGTCCCAGACCGGGCGGCCCGACACTTTCTGGTAGGTCTCCAGCGCCTCGTGCACGGCGAAGTCGGCCACCGCAGTGCCGGCCAGGAGCAACAGGGCGGTGGCCGGGTCGGCGCCCGCGCGCATCGCCGACAGCGCCCGAAACGGCCACAGCGGGACGGCCAGGACGCCTTGGTCGGTTGTGTACGGCGAGGCGTCCGGATCGATGCGCGGCGCGACGTCCGGCGTGGCCCGGTCCGGTACCGCGATCAGTAGATTGGCGGCGTTGCGGCAGAAGGCGAGCTGGTCAAGCTCACAATGTGTTGGGGGTGCAGCGGGCGGCTTTCCAGCAGCCATGGTGCCTCCAATGGCCGCGCGAGTGTGGTCACCGATTGAGGTCCGCGGGTGTTATTCGACCGCGCAGTGGTGCAGATGCTGCGTGAGAACCTCCTGCTGCCCTCGGGATCACCACACTGACCCGGCTGATCAGCGAGGTGCGCCGGGCTGAGCACGCCCGGTTGTATCGCACGCCGGCCGAGCGCGCCGGCCCCAGAGCTGCGGCGCGGCTGGCCGAGCTGCTGCAGCAGCTCGGCCGCCAGCTCCAGGCCCTGTTCCACATCGTCCACGAGGCTCCCCAACCAGGTCGAGACGGCCGACCAGACCCACGCCGAACGGCTGAAAACAAAGGTGGAGGAGGTGCACACCACGCGGCTGTAGCCGACACGCCGGGCGATGACGCCGATGACCCCACGTGGGAGGTGAACCTCGTCGGAGGGAGACAAGCGGTGCGGTCGCGGCGGCTGCTGGTGCTGGACGACGTCTGGTTCGGCGGGTGGCCGAAGTGGTGGAAGTGGCTTGGCGAAACGGTCCATCGGACGCGCTGCGAGGGACTTTGGTCCCTGCCGTGAACACGGTAAGGCGCGAAATTTTAGGTCCATGCACGCTGTTAGCTCTGCGTCGGGAATGGCCCTATGACGGGAACCGGCGCGATCCCTGAGGCCGGAATCCCCGGCATCGATCCCTCTGGCACCCGCACGTTCATCGAGGGCCAGCCCGCCTGCGCGGAGAAGCCTTTCGCCACGCGCGTCGGCGTGCGCAGGCTGGTCAGCGCCGCCGTCGCGGCGCCATCGGTGCACAACACCCAGCCGTGGCGCTTTCGTCACGTCGATGACACCACCATGGACCTGTACGCCGACCTCGACCGGTTGCTGGCCGTCACCGATCCCATGGGGCGCGGTCTGGGCATCAGCTGTGGGGCGGCGCTGTTCAACCTGCGGCTGGCGATCCGGATGACCGTGCACGACCCTCAGATACTGCTGCTGCCCGACTCCGAGGAGCGGCCCGATCTGCTGGCCACCGTGCGCGCCATCCCGGGCAGCCCGCCCGATCAGGACGAGCGGCTGCTGCATGCCATGATCCCGCACCGGCGTACCAACCGCTTCCCCTTCGATGACCGCCGGTTGCCCAGGGACGTCTTCGCCGACCTCGTGCATGCCGCCCACGAGGAGGGCGCCACGCTGGTCCTGGTGAAAGGACGCACGGCGCGGCGCGTGCTCGACCTGGTCGCCATGGCTGAGGACACGCTGGCCGCCGAGGAGACCTACCGCGCCGAACTGGCCCGCTGGACCGGCTCGCGGACGCGCTGCGACGGCGTGCCCGAACACGCTTTCGGTCCTCGTCCGAGACACGGCGAGCTTCCCATGCGCGACTTCACCCTCGGCGACCCGTACGCCGGCCGCGACCTTCGCTCGGGCGCGGCAGGCGAGCCTGTGCGGGAACAGGCGGACTTCGAACCGGATCCGCAGCTCGCCACCCTTTTCACCAGGGGTGACGGGCCGCGGGACTGGCTACGCGCCGGTCAGGCGTTGCAGCGGGTGTTGCTCACGGCGACCGCGCACGGTGTGGCGGCGTCGATGTTCAGCCAGCCCCTCCTGATCCAAGGCGGCATGGGCGTCGGCGTGTCGGGCTGGCGGCTGGCCCGAGCGGTCGCCGAAACCGGACAACTCGGCGTGGTGTCGGGTACGGCGCTGGACGTCACCATCGCCCGCCGGCTACAGCGCGGCGACCCCGGCGGCCACCTGCGCCGCGCACTGGCCTGCTTCCCGGTTCCCGAGGTCGCCGAGCGCGTGCTCGGCCGCTACTTCGTGCCCGGCGGTACCGGCAGGGACGTGCCCTATCGGCCGGTGCCCCGGCTGGGAGTGCGGCCGAACCGGGCTCGTGACGAATTGGCCGTGGTGGCCAACTTCGCCGAGGTCTTCCTGGCCAAGGAGGGTCATGACGGCCCTGTCGGGGTGAACTACTTGGAGAAGATCCAGCTCGCCACCCCGGCGGCCGTGTACGGCGCGATGCTGGCCGGCGCCGACTACGTGTTGGTCGGCGCCGGCATCCCGGTGGAGATCCCGCGCCTGCTCGACGACCTGTCCGAGCACCGCCCCGCCCGGATCTCGGTCGCCGTGGCGGGCGGCGACGGGCACACGATCGGGTTCGAACCGGCCGGGCTGCTCGGACACCGGCTGACGCCGCAGGCCCGGCCCAGGTTGCTGGCGATCGTGTCGGCCCACGTGCTGGCCGCCTACCTGGCTCGTTCGCCGGCGACCCGGCCGGACGGGTTCGTGATCGAGACGCCGGTGGCGGGCGGGCACAGCGCGCCGCCCCGAGGCCGGATGACGCTCGATGCGGCGGGCGAGCCGGTGTACGGGCCCCGCGACGAGGCCGACCTGGGCAAGGTGGCCGCGTTGGGGCTGCCGTTCTGGCTGGCGGGCGGGTACGGCACGCCCGGCGGGCTGGAGCGGGCCTGGGCGGCGGGCGCGCAGGGGATTCAGGTGGGGTCGGCGTTCGCGCTGTGCCGGGAGTCCGGGCTCGAACCCGGCCTGCGCGGACGCCTGCGCGAGCAAGCCGTGAGCGGCGCCCTCCAGGTGCGCAACGACCCGCGCGCCTCGCCCACCGGGTTCCCGTTCAAGGTCGCCGCCGTGGCCGGGACGCTGTCGGAGCAGGAGGTGTACGAGGCACGCCCGCGGCTGTGCGACCTGGGCTACCTGCGCACCCCGTACGCGAAGCCGGACGGCGCGATCGGCTACCGCTGCCCGGCCGAGCCGGTGGACACCTATGTGCGCAAGGGACGCTCGGCCGAGGAGGCGGCCGGCCGCCGCTGCCTGTGCAACGGCCTGCTCGCCGCGATCGGGCTCGGGCAGCATCGCGCCGGCGGCTACGACGAGCCGCCGCTGCTCACGCTCGGCCAGGACGCCGGCTTCCTCGACGGCCTGCCGGACGACCACTCGGCTGCCGACGTGGTGGCCCACATCCTGCTGGGAGCCAGGGTATGACCGAGCGACCGGAGACCGTCCAGCTGGCGCAGCGTTCCCGCGCTTCGTGGCACCTGCGGGCGAACGCGATCGTCGTCGGCTGGCTCGCCCTGACCGTCGTGGTGGCTCTCGCGGGTGACGTGCTGCCGGCGTCGCGCTGGTTGCTGATCCACGTGTTCCTGCTGGGCGCGGTCAGCACAGCCATCCTGATCTGGAGTGAGCACTTCACCGTGGCGCTTCTGCGCGTCCGCACGCCGCCGCGGCGCGGCAGCCTGGCCAGGCTCGGTGTGCTCAACGCGGCGACGGTGGCGGTGCTGGCCGGGGTTTCGGCGGGACCGTGGCAGGTGGCCGCCGCCGGGGCGGCGCTGGTGGCAGGGGTGGTGGTGTGGCACGCCGCCGTCCTGGTCCTGCTGGTGCGGCAGGCGCTGCCCGGCCGGTTCGGGCACGTCATCGGCTGGTACGTCTCCGCCGCCGGCGCACTCGCCGCCGGTGCGTCCTGGGCGGGCTGCTGGCCGCGCACGTCGGGCACGGGGCGGCGCACGAGCGGTTGCATGCCGCGCATGCCGAGGTGAACGTGTTCGGCTGGGTCGGCCTGACCGTGCTCGGCACCCTGTTCACGCTCTGGCCGACGGTCCTGCGCACCCGCATGCCGGACGAGACCCGGCGGGCGTCGCGCGTGGGGCTCCGGCTGGCCGCGCCCGGGCTGGCGGTGGCCGTCGCCGGGCTGCTGGCGGACCGGCAGTGGGTGGCCCTGGCCGGGCTGGCGGCGTACGCGGCGGGAGCATCCGCCCCTCGGTGATCGAGGCGCCCGTGGGCGCCGTGCTGACGTTGCGCGTCACCAACGCCGACGCCCAGCGCCACGACTTGCGCCTGGCGACCGGAGAGCGTACCCCGATGCTGGTCACCGGCCAGAGCGCCACGCTGAAGCTGCAGCCGCTCGGTGAGCCGGTGAGCGGCTGGTGCACCGTGGCCGGGCACCGCGCGGCGGGCATGAGCATGCGCATCATCCCGACCGTCCTTGCCGCGGCGTCCCGGCCCCGGCCGGGCACCGGCCACAACGGCCACGGCACGAACGCCGCCCCGCAAGCGGGCGAATCCACCCGCCTGGATCCGGCCGCCCCCATGTCACCGGGTTGGAAGCCGTACGACGCGGCCCTGAAGCCCGCGCCCGGCGGCACGGAACACCACATCGAGATCCGCGCGGACGACACCGTCGTCCAGGAGGTCGCTCCCGGGATGCGGCAGCGCGTGTGGACGTTCAACGCCGATGACCCAGCACATCGCCAACGGCATGTACGGCGCGGTCATCATCGACCCGCCGAAGCTGCCAACGGCGGACCGTGAATACGTTCTGGTGCAGGGTGAGCTGTACCTCGGCGAGCCCGGCGGCGACGCCCAGGTCGCCAAGATCCGGGAGGGCGAGCCGGACGGCTGGATGTTCAACGGCATCGCTAGCGGCTACGACCACGCCCCGCTGCGGGCCGAGCCGGGGGAGCGGGGCCGCATCTGGGCGGTGGCCGCCGGCCCGAGTTCGGGCACTGCGCTGCACGTGGTCGGGGCGCCGTTCGACACCGTCTACAAGAAGGCGCATACCTGCTGCGGGCCGATGACCAGGCGGGGCGCAGGCGCTCGACCTGACTCCGGCGCAGGGCGGGTTCGCTGAGCTGGTCTTCCCGGAGCCGGGCACGTATCCGGTCGTGGACCATACGATGCGCCAGGCCGAGGCAGGCGCGCACGGTCTGTTCCAGGTGAGCGCGCCATGACGTGGTGGTCGGTGGTGCGGTTCCCGCACGTCATCGGGGCGGCGTCGTGGGTCCGGCTACGGCCGGATCCTGGCCGCCGATAGGGGCTTCGTCCGATAAGGGACTTTCGGCCCTGCAGTTACTGACGTTCGGCCCGGTGAACGGGCATGCTCCTGCTTCTAGCCTGATGCGCGGCCCGCCTAGTTCCGTGGGCCTCATGTCCATCGCCTGTCCAGGGGGTTCTCCATGCTGTCCGCGGATTCAGCCGCGATCGTCCGTGCCACGCTGCCGGTCGTCGGCGCCTCGCTCGACGCCATCACCGCGCGTTTCTACGAGACGATGTTCGCCGAGCGGCCCGAGTTGCTCGACGGTCTGTTCAACCGCGGCAATCAGGCGAACGGCGAGCAGCGCCGGGCATTGGCCGGATCCATCGCCGCGTTCGCCACGAGGCTCCTCGAGCGTCCGGACGAGCGCCCCGGCGAGCTGCTCGCCCGCATCGTCCACAAGCACACCGCCGTCGGCGTCACCGACGACCAGTACGTGATCGTGCACAAGTACCTGTTCGGGGCGATCGCCCATGTGCTGGGCGAGGCCGTCACCCCGGAGGTCGCCGCAGCCTGGGACGAGGTGTACTGGCTGATGGCAGGGGCATTGATCGCCCAGGAGGCGCGAGTCTACGCCGAGGCCGGCGCGCGCAACGGCGCCACATGGCGGCAGTGGCGGGTGGTCGACCGGAAAGAAGAGACGCCGCACGTGGTCTCCTTCCTGCTCCGCCCGGCGGACGACGGCCCGGCGCTACCGGCCCGTCCCGGCCAGTACGTCAGCGTCCGGGTTCGCATGCCGGACGGGGTCCACCAGCTGCGCCAGTACACGCTGTCCGGCGCGGGCAAGGACGGGTCGCGCCGGATCACGGTCAAGCGGGTCGACGGTGATCCCGCCGGGGAGGTGTCCACGCTGCTGCACGCCACCGTGCGGGCGGGCGACGAGCTGACCCTGTCGGCGCCGTTCGGCGACGTGACGCTGGAGGACGGGGACGCGCCGCTGGTGCTCGTGTCGGCGGGCATCGGCTGCACGCCGATCATGGCGATGCTCGATCATCTGGCCGCCACCGGCTCGCACCGCCGCGTCCTGCTGCTGCACGCCGACCGCTCCCCAGCCGAGCACGCGTTGCGGGAGGACATGCTCAGGCCGGCCGCCGAGCGGGTCTTCTGGTACGAGAGCGGCGCGACCGCGCCGGACCGCGACGGCCTGATGGACCTGGAAGGCGTCGAGATCCCGGTGGGCGCGATCGCTTACCTGTGTGGCCCGGTGCCGTTCATGCGCCGCGTCCGCGGTCAGTTGCTGAAGGCCGGTGTGGCGGCCCGCGACATCCACTACGAGGTCTTCGGCCCTGACCTTTGGCTGGCCGCCGACTGATCGCAGCGGGCCTGCCGGGCCCGTGACAGGGGCCGGTCGTACGGTGACCGGAAGTGCGTAATTATGCCTGTTCAGACGGTCACCGCACACCGGCTCCGTCTCGCGGCGAGACTGGAACGGTGATGAGACAACCCGCGGCGCCGACGTCGCCGCTGCTGGAGCGCATCCGGGCCGCCGTCATCGGCGACGACGAGGTGCTGAACGGCCCGTACGGCCCACGCCGCCTCGTCTACGCCGACCACACCGCCTCGGGCAGGTCGCTGACCTTCGTCGAGGACTTCATCCGCGACCAGGTCCTGCCCCGGTACGCCAACACCCACACCGAGAGTTCCGGCACCGGCCTGCAGACCAGCCGCTTACGCGAGGAGGCCCGCGAGGCCGTGCGCGAGGGCGTCGGCGCCGGGCCCGACGACATGGTGATCTTCTGCGGTTCGGGAGCAACCGCAGCGGTCAACAAGCTGATCGGGATCCTGGAGCTGCGCACACCCGGCCGCTACGAGGGGCGCCCGGTGGTGTTTGTCGGCCCGTACGAGCATCACTCGAACGAGCTGCCCTGGCGCGAGTCGATCGCCGAGACCGTCGCGATCGGCGCGGACTCCTCCGGACACATCGACCTGGCGGACCTGCGCCGCCGGCTCGTCCAGTACGCCGGCCGGCCGCTGCTCATCGGCAGCTTCTCGGCCGCCTCCAACGTCACCGGCATCCTGACCGACACCGACCGCGTCACGGGGCTGCTGCACGAGCACGGCGCGCTGTCGTTCTGGGACTACGCCGCGGCCGCCCCGTACGTGCCGATCCGCATGGCGGACGGTGGCAAGGACGCGCTCTTCCTGTCGCCGCACAAGTTCATCGGCGGCCCGCAGACGCCCGGCGTCCTGGTGGTGCGCCGGGACCTGATCCGCAACCGGGTGCCCACCGCCCCGGGTGGCGGCACGGTGCTGTTCGTGGGTCCGGACGGGCACCGCTACCTCGACGACCCGGTCGCCAGGGAGGAGGGCGGCACGCCGGCGATCGTCGAGTCGATCCGCGCCGGGCTGGTGTTCCGGCTGAAGCAGGCGGTCGGCACCGGCCTCATCCAGGCGCGCGAGGAAGGCTTCTGGCAGCGCGCCCTGCGGCGCTGGGGGCGCAACCCGGGCATCGAGATCCTCGGCGACCTGCGTGCCCGCCGCCTGCCCATCGTCTCGATCAGGATCCGCGCGTCCGGCGGGCTGTACCTGCACCACAACTACGTGGTGGCGCTGCTGAACGACCTGTTCGGCATCCAGGCGCGCGGCGGCTGCTCCTGTGCGGGACCGTACGGGCACCGCCTGCTCGGCATCGACGCCGCGCACTCGCACGCCTTCGGACGGGAGATCGAGGCGAGCGGCGAGGGCATCAAGCCCGGCTGGGTGCGGGTCAACTTCAACTACTTCATCTCCGACACGGTCTGCGACTACCTCATCGACGCCGTGGACCTGATCGCCCGCCACGGGCACCGGCTGCTGCCCGACTACCGCTTCGACCCGGCGACCGGCCTGTGGCGCCATCACGACGCCGCCGCCGAGCCGCCGATCCACCTCGACGACCTGCCCTTCGACATCCCCGTCCCGCCGGCGGCGAGGGCGCGGGCCGGCGAGGACGCTCTGCCCGGGTATCTGGAGCAGGCGCGCGCCATCCTGGCGTCCCGCCGCGACGAGCTCGGCCCGCCCCCGCCGGACCTGCCGGCCGGCTTCGAACGCCTGCGCTGGTTCCCGCTGCCCAGCACCCGCCGGGCGTGATCAGCAGGGCGTTCTGAGCAGCGGACGGGGCCGGTCTCGATGGCGGGCTCGGCCGGTTAGGCTGCCCGTCATGGATCCTGCCCTGACCAGCGGAATGACCACTGAGCCCGCCATACTCGACGCTGCGGAGTGGAGAAGCTCGCGGTGGACGCCGCCGCCCATGGTCGTGGTGTCGGCCGGGCGCTGACCGCCGCCCTGCACGCCGACGCCCGGGAGGCGGGTGTCGAGGTCCTCATGCTGGACCTGCGCGGGCAAGGCTGACCGGACGCCGGTGGGCCGGACGGTCAGGAGAGGGACGGTGGCCGCCCGGGTGCGACGCTCGGTGAAAGGCTTTTCGACCGCGCCACGGGAAGCGACCTGTCCGTATCATTGGGACATGACTGCTGGCCCTCAGGAACCCGCCGGGCGTGACGAGTGGCGCGTCTCGCATGACGAGCGCGAAGCGGTGGTGGAACAGCTGAACCGGGCGGCCGCCGAGGGCCGGATCGACCTCGGCGAGCTGGACACGCGGCTTGGCCTGGCGCTGAACGCCAAGACGTACGCCGACCTGGCGCCCCTCACCGCCGATCTGCCGCCGGACGTCCCGGTGGACCAGGAGCCGCTGGTCCTCAGGGGCGGCATGAACGGCCTGACCCGTTCCGGGCCGTGGGAGGTGTCCGGGCGCATTGTCGTGTACGGCGGGATGGGCGCCGTCAAGCTCGACTTCACCCAGGCCGAATGCCGGCTGCCCGAGATTCAGATCGAGGCGGAAGGTCAGATGGGCGGCGTCACGATCGTCATCCCCGACGGCTGGGCCGCGGAGACCTCCCGGATGACCGAGGGCCTCGGGGGGTTCAGGGACAAGACGACGTCGCAGCGGCTCCCCAGGACGCCGCTGGTCCGCCTCTCCGGCACCGGCGGCGCCGGAGGAGTGGTCATCCGGCATCCCAACTCCTGGGAACGCCGTAAGCAGCGGCGCCTTGAGGCACGCTGAGGCGCCGGCACGCAGACCGTCCGCCGAACCGGATCAAGCCCGTACGTCCTGGCGCGCGCCGGACAGAAGGGGGAGCAGGTCTCGTGCGTCGGAGCGGGTGTCGAGGGTCATGACGTGCTCCGCCAGGCGCTCCCGGCTCGGTGCGAGGCCGTGGAACTTGGTCAGGAGTCGTTCGTCGGAGAGGGGGTTGGCGGGGGAGCCGAGTGGGTGCTTCACCCTGGCGCGCCGGACGGCGCCCGAGGTCGTGGTGACGGTCAGGGTCGGCTCGTCGATGCCGCCCATCTCCGGGTCCGCTTCCAGGTCGATGAGGTTCATGAGTTCGGCGGCCCGGGGGTCGGCGCGTCGTTGGGGGGAGTAGGCGGCCAGGTCGGCGTCGCCGTACAGGACTCTGGCGGCGATGGCGTACGGGAGGCTGAGCTGGGCGTGGGGGAGGGTGGAGACGTCGCGTCCGCCGCACATGCCGGCCACGAGGGGGCTCAGGCGTACGTGGATGCGGGCGATCTCGCCGGAGTGCAGGTCGAGGCTGCCGATGGCGTCGATGGAGGAGTGGGTGCTGCGGCAGGACGCGTACGGCTTGATCGAGCAGCGGGAGATCCGCCACTCCTTGCCGAGCTCGCGGGTCAGCGCGCCGGGGTCGGCGTCGGGGCCCGCGTAGGTGCGCAGGAAGCCGCCCCATACGTCGTCGAAGACGCGGCGGGGGCCGTTCGTGCCGGAGGCGGCCAGCAGCGCGGCGGTCAGGCCGCCCTCGGCGGCGCGGCCCGCGTGCAGTCGTTTGCTCGGTGCGCCGTCGTGTACGAAGGCCCACAGGCCGCCGGAGAATCCCGCCGCCAGGCCTAGCGCGTCGGCGGTCCGCGCGCCGTCCAGCCCGAGCAGCCGCGCGCTCGCCGCTGCCGCGCCGAACGTGCCGCAGGTGCCCGTCGAGTGCCATCCGGCCTCGTTGTGCGCGGCGTAGCCGCCGCACGCCTCCAGCACGCGGCGGGCCACCTCGTAGCCCAGGACGATCGCCGCCAGCAGTTCGGTGCCGGGGATCGGGCGGTCGGCGAGGCTGAGGCAGGCGAGTGCGGCGGGCACCACGACGGCTCCCGAATGATCGCAGCCGCCGGTGTCGTCCAGCTCGAGCGCGTGTGCCGCGATGCCGTTGAGCAGCGCCCCGTCCCGGGGGGCTGCGGTGAGCCCGGTGCCCCAGATGGGTGCGTTCCCGGGCGCGGCCAGGCCGGGAGCCGGAGTGGTGGTCCCGGCCAGGGCGGCGCCCAGGGTGTCGAGCAGGTGCCGCTTGGCCCGTTCGATCACCTCAGCCGGGAACGGCGCGGGCGCGGCGACAAGACCGGCCAGCTCGCGGGCGACGTCGAGGGTGCCGGGAGCGTCGGGGGTGCCGAGTTCGCCGGGGGTGTCGGGGGTTTCGGGCGAGTGATGGCGTGTCATCAGAAACCTCCAAGGAAACCCCCCGCCTTCAGGCGGGGGAGGAATCGGCCCCCTGCGCAGCAGGGCAGGAACAGGCGAATCACCGACAGCCGAACCACCGTATCGAACAAGCACGCTAATTTTCCTTGATCGTTCGGTAGGATGCCAGGCGTGGCGCAGATCGTGAAGCGGGCCTACAAGTACCGCTTCTACCCGACCCCCGAGCAGGCCGAAGAGCTTGCCCGGACGTTCGGCTGCGTCCGCCTCGTCTACAACAAAGCGCTCGAAGAGCGCACCCGCGCCTACACCCAGGAAGGCAAACGGGTCTCCTATGGCGAGTCGTCGGCGATGCTCACCGAGTGGAAGAGCAGCGGCGAGTTCGCCTTCCTGTGCGAGGTATCGTGTGTGCCCTTGCAGCAGACGTTGCGCCATCTGCAGGCGGGGTTCGCGAACTTCTTCGCCAAGCGCGCTAAATACCCGGCGTTCAAGTCCCGCAAGAAGTCGCGGGCGTCGGCGGAGTACACCCGCTCGGCGTTCCGCTGGCGGGACGGGGAGTTGACGCTGGCGAAGATGGACGCCCCGCTGGCGATCGTGTGGTCGCGTCCGCTTCCCGAGGGTGCGCAGCCGTCCACGGTGACCGTGAGCCGGGACACGGCCGGGCGCTGGTTCGTGTCGATCCTGGTGGAGGAGACGATCGCCCCGCTCGCTCCGGCAGAGCAGGCGGTGGGCGTGGATGCAGGCATCACCGTGCTGGCCACCCTGTCCACCGGCGAGAAGATCGACAATCCCCGGCATGAACGCCGCGACCGGCGCAAGCTCGCCAAAGCCCAGCGGGCACTGGCCCGCAAGGAGAAAGGCAGCGCCAACCGGGCCAAGGCTCGCCTGAAGGTGGCCCGGGTGTACGCCCGGATCGCCGATCGGAGAAGGGATCATCTGCACAAGGTCACGACACGGCTTGTCCGCGAGAATCAAGCGATCGCCGTGGAGGACCTGTCCGTCCGCAACCTGGTGAAGAACCGCCGTCTGGCCCGCGCCATCTCGGATGCGGCTTGGCGAGAGTTGCGCTCGATGCTGGAGTACAAAGCACGCTGGTACGGGCGCACGCTGGTGGCGGTGGACCGCTGGTTCCCCTCCAGCAAACGGTGCTCCGTGTGCGGCTCCGTGCATGAGAAGATGCCGCTGAACATCCGGGAATGGGAATGCGCCTGCGGCGCGGTCCATGACCGGGACGTCAACGCGGCCCAGAACGTGCTCGCCGCCGGGCTGGCGGAGAGCTGAAACGCCTGTGGAGCCGGTGTAAGACCTCAACGAGACTCCTCTCGGGCGGGCGACCGGCGGTGAAGCAGGAAGGCCCATGGGCGACCGTGGGAATCCCCTTCCTTCAGAAGGGGGAGGATGTCAAGAGGTCAGCTCCGCGAAGACGTCGGCGGGATGGCCGGGTTCGTTGCCCGTGCGGGTGGCGCGCCAGTGATCCGCCACCTGGCTGCCGGTCGCGAACCACACGCCCGGCCGTTCGCGCATGACCCCCAGCAACGACCGCAGGAGCCCGATGCGCCCCGGCGTCCCGATCACCTCGGGCTGCAGGCGCAGCACGTAGCAGAGGCCGAAGCGGTGGTAGGCGTCGAACTCCTGGATCCAGTTCTCCAGCACTGCGGCATAGGGGGCGATGCGTGACTGCCCGGCGGGGAAGGGCGGGTCGAGGTTGAACATGAAGGCGGGGTGGTCCTCCAGCTCGTGGTGGAGGGGGATCTCCACCAGGCCCGATGGATGGAAGTAGGGCAGGTCGTCGCCCCGCCACGAGGAGGACCAGTCGATGCCCAGCGCGGGCAGCCCGGCCGCGAGCCCCGGCTTCCATTCGCCGGCCGGGGTGCGGAAGCCGCGCGGGAGCGAGCCGGTCGCCTCGGCCAGCGCGTCCTGGCCGCGCCTGACCGCGTCGAGCTGTCCGGCGAGGTCGAGCGGGTCGAAGTCCTCGTGCGCGTGGCCGTGGTTGGCGATCTCGTGGCCGGCCTGGTGCGCCTCGCGGATGAGGCCCGCGTTCATGCCGGGCGTGAACCAGGTCGACGGCACCCCGTCCAGCGCCCCGAGCAGCCGTTCGACGCCGCGGGTGGCGCCGTACCGGCCGACGGAGAGGGTTTTGACGCGGTCGCGGGTGCTCGGGTCGGCGGCCAGGATCGCCAGGTCGGCGTCGAGGTCGACGGTGATCAGTACGGCGCAGCGCGCCTCATCCGGCCAGAGGGCCATGTCGCTCCTTCCACCAGGCGGCCACGTCGTGACCCGTGGCGAACCAGACGTCGTCGTGCCCGCGCATGTGCTCGAACAGCCGCTCCAGCAGCAGGATCCGGCCCGGCTTGCCGGACACCTTGGGATGCCACAACGTGCTCAGGCACAACCCCTCGGCGTGGTAGCCGTCGAACTCCCGCTTGAAGTTGTCGAGTGTCGAGCCGTACCCCGCGATGCGGTCCAGCCCGGCGGGGTAGTCGGGGCGGCGGGTGTAGGCGAGGTAGGCGTAGTCGTCCATGTCCCAGCGGACCGGGATCTCCACCAGCCCGCCGGGATGCAGGTAGGGGCGGTCGTCGCCGCGCATCGAGCTGGAGTAGAGGAACCCCTCCTCGGCCAGGATCCGCGCCGTCACCGGCGACCAGTCACCCGAGGGCGTGCGGAAGCCGGTCGCCTCGACGCCGAGCACGTCCCTGAAGATCGCCTGGCTGCGCGTGAGGATGTCGCGCTGCTCGGCTTCAGACTTGCCGAAGTACGGCTCGTGCCGGTAGCCGTGGTGGGCCACCTCGTGCCCGCGCTCCACGATCGCCCGGCACCGCTGCGGCCACGTCTCCACGATCCAGGCGGGGGTGTAGAACGTGGCGGGCAGCTCGAAGGCGTCCAGCAGGTCGAGGATCCTGGGCAGCGCCCGCCACGGCCCGTACGAACCGAGCGTGAAGTACTCGGGCTTGGCCCAGATGCTGCCGTCCAGCATCGCGCCGCCCGTCGGCCCGTCGAGGTCGAAGGCCAGCGACACGCACGACCTCTTCCCGTGCGGCCAGCGGCTCACGAGCGGGCTCTCACGCGGCCGCCCCGTTGAGGGTGACCTGCTTGATGGCGTTGCCCTGCAGGCCCCACTTGTCGAGCAGGCGCGCGTAGGTGCCGTCCTGCTGCAGGGCGCGCAGCGCCTTGATGACCGCGTCGCGCAGGCGCGGGTCCTGCTTGCCGAAGCCCATGGCCTGGTTGACCTGGGTGAACGGCTCGCCGATGACGTTGAACTTGCCGGGGTCCTGCTTGGAGATGTACGGAAGGGTCTCGCTGCCCTGGACCGCCGCGTCGAGTCTGCCCTGGGTGAGCTGGGTGCGCGCGTCCGCGGAGCCCTCCGTGCCGACGACCTTGATCGGCTTGGCGGAGCAGTTCTGCTCGCTCCACTTCTTGATCTCGCCGGGGAAGGAGGTACGGCGGCTGGCGCCCACGGTCCTGCCGCACAGGTCCTTCGGAGCGGCGATCTTGGAGGTGGAGAAGAACTGCGCGCCCGAGCTCATGTAGCCGACGAGGTCGAGCGTCTCGCGGCGCTCGGGCAGGTCGCTCATCCCGGAGAGGATCATGTCGATCCGCCCGGTGGTGACCGCGCTCTGCAGCTGCTCGAAGGAGGTCTCCTGCCACTTGACCGTGACGCCGAGCTGCTTGCCGACGGCGTCGCCGAGGTCGATGTCGAAGCCGGTGAGCTGGTTGGTCTTGGGGTCCTTGAACTCCAGCGGCGGGTAGTTGGGCACGTTCCCGACCACCAGGGTCCGGGATTCGGCGATCTTCGGCGGCAGGCCGCCGTCCGAGGTGGCCTTGAGGTTTTCGGGCGCTTTGGCGGTGCAGGCGGTCGCGGCCAGGGCGAGGCAGGCGAGCAGCAGGACGGGACGAGACAAGGTGACTCCTAGAGGACTGCTGAGAGGAAGGTCTTCGTACGCTCGTGGGCGGGGTTGACCAGGACCTGGTCGGGCGTGCCCGTCTCGACGACGCGGCCGTCGTCCATGAACACGACCTGGTTCGCGACCTCCTTGGCGAACCCCAGCTCGTGGGTGACGACGATCATGGTCATGCCGGAGCCGGCCAGGTCGCGCATGACCGCCAGCACCTCGCCGACCAGCTCGGGGTCGAGTGCCGAGGTGGGCTCGTCGAACAACATCAGCCGCGGCCGCATCGCCAAGGCGCGGGCGATCGCCACCCGCTGCTGCTGGCCGCCCGACAGGGTCGAGGGGTAGGCGTCGCCCTTGTGCTTCAGCCCCACCCGTTCCAGCAGCTCCAGGCCGCGGTCGCGGGCGGTGTCGCGCGATTCGCGCAGCACCCTGATCGGGCCCTCGACCACGTTCTCCAGCGCGGTCATGTGCGGGAACAGGTTGAAGCGCTGGAACACCATCCCGATGGGGCGCCGCTGCCGGGCGATCTGGGCGTCGCTGAGCTGGTGCAGCTTCCCGTCGCGCTCCACGTACCCGAGCAGCTCGCCGTCGATCCAGACGGCGCCCTCGTCGATCGTCTCCAGCTGGTTGATGCAGCGCAGGAACGTGCTCTTGCCCGAGCCGGACGGCCCGATGACGCACAGCACCTCGCCCGCGGCCACCTCCAGCGAGATGCCCTTGAGCACGTGGTTGGCGCCGAAGCGCTTGTGAACGTCGACCGCCTTGATCATCGCTTCACTCCCCGGGAGAAACGGCGCTCGACGACCAGCTGGCCCAGGCTGAGGAGGCTGACCACGATCAGGTACCAGAACGTCGCCACGAACAGCAGCTCCATGACGCGGTTGTTGGCGTAGTAGATGTTCTGGGCGCTGTGCAGCACCTCCTGGTACTGGATCGCGCTGGCCAGGGACGTGAGCTTCACCATGCTGATGAACTCGTTGCCGATCGGCGGCAGGATGACCCGCATCGCCTGCGGCAGCACGATCCTGCGCAGCGTCTGGAAGCGCGTCATCCCGATCGCCTGCGCGGCCTCGGTCTGCCCGTGGTCGACCGAGAGGATGCCGCCGCGCACCACCTCCGAGGTGTAGGCGCCCTGGCAGATGCCCAGCCCGAGCAGCGCGGCGACGAACGGGGTCATCAGGTCGACCGTGCGCGCCTCGACGATGCCGGGGATGACGAAGTAGGGGAAGACGAGCGCCAGGTTGAACCAGAGGAAGAGCTGCAGCAGTTGCGGCGTGCCGCGGAAGATCCAGGTGTAGAGATAGGAGACGCCGCGGGTGACCGGGTTCTGCGACATCCGCATCACCGCGAACAGCACACCCAGGGCCAAACCGACGATCATGGCGAGCACGGCCATGACGATGGTGTTGACCACGCCGGTCAGGATGGCCTGCGCGGTCAGATACTGCCCGACCACGCTCCACTCGATCTGCCCGCCGGCGAAGGAGACGACGATCGCCACGAGAACGGCCACCACGACGATCGCGGCCACGTACCGGCCGTAGTGTTTGCGCGCCACCCGGGGCAGGTGGGCGACATCTAGGGACATGGGGATCTCCTCATGAGCGAGAGGTCAGCGCGGGCGCCAGCACCCACAGGACTCGGGTGACCTCATCGCCGGGGTTGGTGAAGGTGTGGGGGGTGTCGCCGGGGAACAGGAACGAGTCGCCCTCGCGCATCTCGACCCGCTCGCCCGAGGCGTCGATCGTGAACAGCCCCTTGAGAACGTGCACGAACTCGATGTCGACGGGAAGCGCGTACGGCTCGTGGCCCGACCCGCCGCCCGGCTCGATCTCACTGAGCAGGACCAGCAGCCTGCTCTCGTCTTTCGGCGTGAGCTGGTACTCGGTCATGCCGGTGCCGCCGAACTCGAGCCTGCCCCGGTTCCCGGCCCTGACCAGCCGCCCGCTCGATCCGTCGAACAAGTCGGCCACGTCCAGGTCGAGCGCCGAGCACAGGCGCAGCAGGGAGGCGACCGAGATGGACACCTGGCCGCGCTCGAACCTGGACAGGAAGCCCTTGGTGAGCCCGGCCCGTTCGGCCACCTCGGTCAGGCTGAGCCGGCGCCGGCGCCGCAGCTCGCGGGCCCGCGGGCCGAGGCCCGGGGAGTCCGGAATCGAGATCACGTCGTGGGGCCCGCGTAGTCGCGCGCCCAGGCGCGCTGCCGCTCCAGCAGCGCGGCGAGGCGGTCGATCTGCTCAAGGACCCGTTCCGGCGCGGTGGCGCCGTGGCCGGCGCGCGCGGCGAGCGCCGCTTCGACCGTGAGGTGCGGGCGCACCTCCGGTGTCAGCCGCGCGTCCACCGCGGCCAGGTCCGCGTCCGACAGCTCGTGCAGGTCCAGGCCCTTGTCCTCGCACGTACGCACGAGCGCGCCGGTGATCTCGTGGGCCTGGCTGAACGGCACGCCGCGCCGCGAGAGCCAGTCCGCCACCTCGGTGGCCAGCGTGAAGCCCACGGTGGCCTGCCTGCGCAGCTCATCGACGTTCACCGACAGCGTGCGCACCAGCCCGGCCATGGCCGGCAGCACGATCGCCAGCGTGTCCACCGTGTCGAAGACGGCGGCCTTGTCTTCGGCCAGGTCCCGGTTGTAGGCCAGCGGCATCGCCTTCAGCGTCGCCATCAGGCCGTTGAGGTTGCCGAGCAGGCGGCCCGCCTTGCCCCTGGTCAGCTCGGCGATGTCGGGGTTCTTCTTCTGCGGCATGATGGAGCTGCCGGTGGCGAAGGAGTCGTGCAGCTCCACCCAGCCGAACTGGCGGGCCGCCCACAGGCAGACCTCCTCGGCCAGCCGCGACAGGTTCACGGCGAGCATCGAGGCGGCGAAGAGGAACTCGGCCACGTGGTCGCGCGCGGCGACGGCGTCGATGGAGTTCTCGCACGGCCCGTCATAGCCCAGCTCCGCCGCCGACAACTCCGGATGGACGGCTATCGCCGACCCCGCCAGCGCGGCCGAGCCCAGCGGGGACAGGGCGGTGCGCCGGTCCCAGTCCCGCAGCCGGTCGGCGTCGCGGGCGAACGCCTGCGCGTGGGCCAGCAACTGGTGCCCGAACACGATCGGCTGGGCGGGCTGCAGATGGGTGAAGCCGGGTGCCGCCGTACGGACGTGCGCGCGGGCCTGTGTCACCAGCGCGTCCTGCAGCTCGGCCAGGGCCAGCACCAGCTTCCTGGCGTGATCGCGCAGGTAGAGCCGCAGGTCGTTGGCCGTCTGGTCGTTGCGCGAGCGGCCGGCGCGCAGCTTGCCGCCGATCTCGCCCAGCCGCTCGACCAGCACCCGTTCCAGGAACGTGTGCACGTCCTCGTCGGAGTCGTTCGGGCCGACGCGCCCGGCGCGGACGTCCTCGTCCAGCGTGTCGATCGCCGCCAGCAGCCGCTCCGCCTCTTCCTCGTCGAGGATCTCGGCTCTGAGCAGCTCGCGGACGTGGGAGCGCGAGCCCGCCAGGTCGTACGGGGACATGCGGAAGTAGCTGTTGGGCGCCCGGGAGAGGGCGAGCAGGGACGGGTCGGCCGGCGAGCGGAAGCGTCCACCCCAGAGCTGATCGGACAACGCGGTTGCCTTCCGGTAAACGAGGTTTTCCGACATAGTGGTCTGCGTTGCCATGGGTGTCAATAGCGCCTTTTACGCCGAAATATGCTGTTTACGAGGGAGATTCATGTCTCAGGGACCCGTCGACGCCTCGCAGGTGCCACGCTTCGCAGGGCCCGACACCTACGCCAGACTGCCCCGTATCGATCAGGTGGAGCGGGCCGACGTCGCGATCGTGGGCGTGCCGTTCGACAGCGGGGTCTCCTACCGTCCCGGCGCCCGCTTCGGCCCGGCCGCGGTGCGTCAGGGCAGCAAGCTGATCCGGCCCTACAACCCGGCCCTGGACGTCTCGCCGTTCGCCGATCTGCAGGTCGCCGACGCCGGGGACATCGTCTGCAACCCGTTCGACATCGGCGCGGCCATCGAGACGATCGAGCAGGCGGCCGGGGAGTTCGACGCCGGGCTCGTCACCATCGGGGGCGACCACACCATCGCGCTGCCGCTGCTGCGTGCGGCGCACCGCGCGCACGGGCCGCTGGCGCTGCTGCACTTCGACGCCCACCTGGACACCTGGGACACCTACTTCGGCGCCGAGTACACCCATGGCACGCCCTTCCGCCGCGCGGTGGAGGAGGGCATCCTCGACACCGAGGCGCTCAGCCACGTCGGCATCAGGGGCCCTCTGTACGGCAAGGCCGACCTGAAGGAGGACCGCAGGCTCGGCTTCGGCATCGTCACCTCGGCCGACGTCATGCGCCGCGGCCCCGACGAGATCGCCGAGGCCCTGCGGCAGCGGATCGGCGAGCGCCCGCTCTACATCTCCGTCGACATCGACGCGCTCGACCCCGCCCACGCCCCGGGCACGGGCACTCCGGAGGCGGGCGGCCTGACCAGCCGCGAGCTGCTGGAGATCCTGCGCGGGCTGGCGGGCTGCAACCTTGTCGGCGCCGACGTGGTGGAGGTGTCACCCGCCTACGACCACGCCGAGATCACCGCCGTCGCCGCCGCGCACGTCGCGTACGACCTGATCAGCCTGTTCGCGCTGCGGAGCCGGGTATGAGGGCGGCGGGCGACCGGGTCGCGTTGGGGAGGCGGGCGTGAGGACCGGGGGCGACCTGGTCGCCGAGACGCTGGCCGCGCTCGGCGCCAGGACGGTGTTCGGCGAGCCGGGCCAGCACGCGCTCGCCCTGTTCGACGCGTTGCGCCGCTCGCCGCTGCGCTATGTCGGCTGCCGTACCGAACTGGGCGTCGCCTTCGCCGCCGACGGACACGCGCGGGCCACCGGGACGGTGACCCCGTTCATGGTCTCCACGGGACCCGGCGCGCTGGCGACCCTGCCCGCCCTGATGGAGTCGCGCCTGGCCTGCGCGCCCGTCGTCGGGATCTCCAGTCAGATCCCGTCCGACGGGCTGGGCGGCCGCAGGAAGGGCTACCTCCACGAGCTCCCCGACCAGGCGGCCTCCTTCCGCGGCGTGGCCACCTCGGTCCAGGTCGTGCGGGCGGCCGCGCAGATTCCCTCCGCCCTGGCCCAGGCATGGGAGGCGGCGCTCAGTGTGCCGCAGGGGCCCGCGTGGGTGGAGATCCCGCAGGACGTCCTGCTCGCGCCCACGGACGTCCCGCCTCCGGCCGACCTGAGCGTGCGTCCGCGCACGCCCCTTCCCCGCGCCGAGCTGGTACGGCAGGCCGCGCAGGCGCTCGACTCCGCCTCGAACCCCGTCATCCTGGCAGGCGGCGGGGCGTCCCTGTCCGGGGCGGGGCCGGAGCTCCTCGCCCTGGCCGAGAAGCTGCGCTCGCCGGTGGCCACCACGTTCGCCGCGAAGGGCGTCTTCCCCCACGAGCACCCGCTGTCGCTGCGGTCGTGGCTGGAGGACCGGTACGTCACGGACTTCCTGGAGCAGGCGGACGTGCTGCTGGTCGCGGGCACGGGGCTGGGGGAGCTGTCCAGCAACTACCACACGATGCGCCCGAGGGGCCGCGTCATCCACATCGAGGCCGATGTGGGAAAGCTGGAGGCCAACACGAGCGGTTCGCTCGCCGTGCACGCCGACGCCAAGGTGACGCTGGGCGCGCTCGCCTCGGCGGTGCGGCCGAGGGAAGCCGACGGGCGCGCGGAAGCGGCCGTGGCCGGCGTACTGCGGCGGGTGCGTGATCGGCTCAGCGGCCACGAGCAGGAGTTCGCGCTCCTGGAGGCCATCCCCACCGGCGTGCTGTCGTTCTGGGACATGACGATACTGACCTACTGGGCATGGTCGGCCTTCCCCGGACCCATGTGGTCGGCGCAGGGCGCGGGCGGCCTCGGCTACGCGCTGCCCGCCGCACTCGGCGCGGCCGCCTCGGGCCGGCGCGCGCTCGCGATCTCCGGCGACGGCGGGGCGATGTACGGCCTGGCCGAACTCGCCACCATGCGCCAGCACGACCTGGACGTCACCTGGCTGATCGTCGACGACGGGGGTTACGGGATCCTGCGCGAGTACATGACGGACGCGTTCGGCGCCCCTACGGGCACCGAACTGGTCAGGCCGGACTTCACCGCCCTGGCCGCCTCGTTCGGCATCCCCGCCCGGACCGCCACCCCCGCCACTCTGGCCGGGCAGCTCACGGACGCACTGGACGAACCCGGCCCGAACGTCGTGGTCCTGCACGCTCGCCCCCGGATGTTCGCCCAGACCTAGAACGGAATCCGGCGGTGGAACCCATGGACGGGCTGCCGAGTACTCCGGTGACGATTCGCGATGATGGGCCGGGTGTGCGCTGGCGGTGACAGTGCCGTGCTGGGGCCTGGTGGCATCGGCGCCAGGGTGAGCGCGGGCGGAGGTGTGCAGGTTCCCGCCTGGCACGTGCCGCCCGCGCCCACCCCTCGGTTCCCGTTCGCCTTTCGCTCTCGGGTGAGCTCGTCAGGGGGCTTCGAAGCCGGCCTTGGTCAGTACGTCCTTGCCCTGCTGCGACAGCACGAGGTCCACGAACCGCTTGGCCGCGTCACCGGCCGGAGCCTTGGCCAGGATGGCGATCGGGTAGTCGTTGATCGCCTGGCCGGCCTCGGGGAACTCGATGCCCCGCACCTTCCCGGCGGAGGCGATGACGTCGGTCTTGTAGACCAGCGCCGCGTCCACCTCGCCCAGCTCCACCTTGGTCAGCGTGGCCTTGACGTCCTGCTCCAGGGTGACCGGCTTGACCTGCAGCTTGGCCGCGTCGAGGGCCTTGACGGCCGCCGCGCCGCACGGCACCTGCTCGGCGCAGAGCGCCACCTTCACCTTGGGGTCGGTGAGGTCCTTCAGCTCGTCCACCTTGGCCGGGTTGTCGGCGGGCACGGCGATCTGCAGCTTGTTCTGCACGAACGTGGTCGGCGCGCTCGCCAGGGACGCGTCCGTGACGGTCTTCATGGTGGCCGGGCTGGCGGCGGCGAACACGTCGGCCGGGGCGCCCTGGACGATCTGCTGCGCCAGAGTCGCGCTGGAGCCGAAGTTGAACTTCACCGTCGTGCCCGGATGCGCGGCCTCGTACGCCATACCGAGCTCGGTGAACGTTCCGGTCAGCGAGGCCGCCGCGAACACCGTCACCTCCTTCGCCGCCGCGGGAGCGGGGGCGGAGGCGGATCCGGACGTCGTGGACGCGGCCGGTTCGCCGGAGCCGCAACCGGACAGGCCCGCGAGCGCCAGCGCGACGGGCAGGGCGGTCGCCCATCGGGACATACGCCTGAACACCAAAGGGGCTCCTTACAGGTAACTGGCCACGCGCTCGTGGCCGCCGACCCCGAGCAGCGCCGCGGTCCCACTGATCCGAAACGTGGCCACAAGCCCTCACCTTACCTGGCGCACTTGCAAGATTGAATGCCTGTTTTCCGTTGTATTAGCAGCCTGATCGAGGGTAATGGCATGGCATCCACGAGAGGGAGCGCGTCTTCGCCGGCCCCTGCTCGCGGACGTGCTCAAGTCGACCCGGACGTGCTCGACCGATCCCTTCGGTCCCGGAGGCGAGGGCCGGGGCCGAAGGGACGGGACGGGTCAGGTCCGCGTGGAGTAGGAGTGGGCGCCGGTGCCGGCCAGTGCGCCGCCCTCGACGATCAGGTACTCCTCGCGGATCGCCGTGCCGTCCAGCCACGCCTCCAGGATCTCGCGGGTGCCGGCGGCGTAGCGGGCCTGCGCCGACAGCGAGGAGCCGGAGATGTGCGGGGTCATGCCGTGGTGCGGCATCGTCCGCCACGGGTGGTCGGCGGGGGCGGGCTGCGGGTACCAGACGTCGCCGGCGTACCCGGCGAGCTGCCCGCTCTCCAGCGCGCGGACGATCGCGTCCCGATCGGCGATCTTCGCGCGGGCGGTGTTGATCAGGTACGCGCCGCGCCTCATCGACGCGATCAGCTCGTCGCCGAACAGGCCCTCCGTCTCCGGGTGCAGCGGCGCGTTGACGGTCACCACGTCGCAGTGCGGGACCATGGCGCCGGCGTCGGGGTGGAAGGTGAGCCCGAGCTCCTCCTCGACCTCGGCCGGCAGCCGGTGCCGGTCGGTGTAGTGCAGGTGCACGCCGAACGGCTTGAGCCGGCGCAGCACCGCCGTGCCGATGCGGCCGGCCGCGACGGTGCCGATGTGCATGCCCTCCACGTCGTAGGAGCGGGCGACGCAGTCGGCGATGTTCCAGCCGCCGTCCAGCACCGTCCGATGGGACGGCAGGTAGTTGCGGACCAGGGACAGGATCATCATCACGACGTGCTCGGCGACGCTGATGCTGTTGCAGTAGGTGACCTCGGCGACCGTGATGCCGCGGGCGATGGCGGCGTCCAGGTCCACGTGGTCGGAGCCGATGCCGGCGGTGACGGCCAGCTTCAGCCTGGGGGCGCGGGCGATGCGCTCGGCGGTAAGGTACGCGGGCCAGAACGGCTGCGAGATCACCACGTCGGCGTCGGCCAGTTCGCGGTCGAAGGCCGAGTCGTCGCCGTCCTTGTCGGAGGTGACCACCAGGGTGTGCCCGCGCTCTTCGAGGAAGCGGCGCAGCCCCAGCTCGCCCGAGACGCTGCCGAGCAGGGTGCCGGGGGTGAAGTCGATGCCCTTGGGGCTGGGCAGCGTCTGGCCGCCCGGATAGCCGGTCAGCTCGGGCAGGCCGTCGCGGGCGTAGGAGGTGGGGTATCCCTCGATCGGGTCGTCGTACAGCACGCACAGCACCTTGGCCATGGTTTCCGCTCCTCGTCGTCTCGGGGTGGTGATCACACTCTCCGCCGACGAGTTTGCGCAGGTCAAAGCGTTTGTTTCTATCGTCTGATAGGTGCCGGCTATGACTCGGCCGGGCGGGCGCCGACGCGCGGCCGCAGTCGCACGTCGCCCAGCCCATGGCCTGACGGGACATGGCGGCACCCGCCTGGCGGGGAGTCCGGCGCGGGTGACCCGCCGTCCAACAGGGCCGCCGCCATGAGGACGCTGCCATCATCGGGATGGGGACTCGGCGGCTTGGCAGCCACTCCGTGGGCATTCCTGTTGTCCGGTTCGGGGCCTTTCCCGGAGGCAGAGCTCCGGGCCGCCCGCCGTCCCCGCCGCAGCGGGTGTCGTACTGTCATGATCGCCTGTTCCGGTGTCGCCTCCCAGGGCCTTTCGGCCCTGGCAGGCGTGCCGATGGGCCCATCGTTCCTGAGCTGCCTCGCGGTTTCACCACGAACGGCTCGCGACCGGTGAGCCGGCGATCTCGGCGATCTCGGCGATGTCGCGTTGTGTGACGACCGCCAGCTTGTCGGCGAGGTCGGCCAGCGCGCGTGAGGCCGCCAGCTCGTCGCCGATCTCCGGCACCGCCGGGTCCGTCGGGTTGCGGCGGGCGTGACCGATGCCGGTCAGGCGATCCTGCCCGTCCCTGGTGGTCAGCACCGCGCGGGCGTGCGTGTCGTCGCCGACCTCGGCCAGGTTGATCTGTACGGTCCATTCCTTGGCTTCCATGATCATTTCCCCCTTCACGATGGTTCACGTGCTTTCATCGCACCGCCCGGTACGTCGGGACGGCAGAGGCGAATGTCCCGACGTACCTACCGAAGGGACTCCTCCCCACGTGGCGAGGTGGTATTCGGCCGCTGGAGCCGCCGGGTCGAGCACGGTCACGGGACCGGCTCGGGTTGTCTCGGATGGTCACCGGGCGCGGTGGCGAGGCGTACTCCCACCAGAATCAGGACGAGCCCGGCGACCAGCAGGATCCCCGTGGTGACGAAGAGGGCGGCAGTGGCCCAGGCGCACTGTGGTGGCGGTGTGCACCGGCGCCAGATGCGTATGGTGGGTGATCTTGTCGGCCTGGTCGGCGAAGAACGCGTCGAACGGCTCGGCGATCCCCCGGTGGCCCGCCGCGACGAGCTCGGCGTACGTGGCGTCCACCCCGGACGGGGTGTGGAACTCGAAGCACGGCAGGGTACGCGGCCCGCCGGTCGGCGCGCTCCAGCCGGGCAGGAACGGCGTGCGGAAGCCCTCGGTGTCCAGCATGGCGTGCAGCCCGTTCGGCAGATCACAGCCGGCGTGCTCGGGCGAGTGCTCGTCGAGCTTGAACTCCACGCCCAGGCAGGCGTAGAAGGCGATCGAGGCGTCCAGGTCGGACACCACGATGTCGATGGTGTTCAGGGTGGGATGCATGAGGCGTTCCTTCGGGCTCGATCGGTGAGGTGAGGGCCAGGCGGCCCCGCGAGATTCCCCGTTCGGGCTCACCTCGCCTGACCACGAGCCGACACTGCGACATGCCCGCTCGGCAGCGCGGCCGCGGCCACGCCGTCGGCCACCCCCTTGATCCCGACTGCCGGGCTCGCGGTCATCTCCGCCGCCGCCTGGATGACGCCTTCGATGATCTGCTGCGGGTCGAGTGCCTGGATGTCGTCGGGGGAGGGGACCAGGTCGGCGCTGACCGTCTGCTCGACCGCCTGAGCGATCAGCTCCTCCTTGATGCTCCAGCGGCGGTAGACGGTGAGCTTGCCGACGTCGGCCCGTTTGGCGATCTGCTCCATGCTGGTGCCTTCGACGCCGCGTTCGATGAACAGGTCAAGGGCGGCGCGCAGGATGGCGATGTCGGTCTCGAGGTCGCGGGGGCGTCCGCGTCCTCGGCGGTCCGTCGAGCGAGTGCTCCGTCCAGCCAACGGGTGGGGTCGCCCTTGCAGGCCAAGTGGGCGTCCGGGCGTCGAGCATAGCGGGCAGCGGACCCACCGGGCGGAGGTGGACGACGTGCTCGCCGAGCCGCCGCCGGGCCGCCTCGAACAGGGACGCTTCGCCGAGGACGGCCCAGCGTCCGCGCAGTTCGGCGTGCAGCCGGGTACGGATGCCGTCGGCGCGCACGCAGGCCACATCGGCGATCCGGTCGCCGGAGCGCGGCCGGGAGCCGCGCCCGCCGAGTGGACCGCGCCGGTAGCTCACCCAGAGCTGTGAGGTGGTGTACGTGGTCCAGCGCTGCAGCACGGGCAGGTCGAACGCCGGCACCATGACGCGGTCGCGCAGGAACCGGCCGACGGGCCCTGCGGCGATGTTCATCCTGGTGGCGGCGGTGCTGCCACGCAGAATCTGGGTGGCCAGCGGGCGGCGCTCGGCCTCGTAGGTGTGCAGGAGCCGCTCGCCTGCCAGGCCGCCGATGCCGGTCAGCATGCCTTGCCCGCCGAAGGGGGCGTGCGCGTGCGCGAAGTCACCGGCCAGGAGGATCCGGCCCTGACGGTAGGTGTCGGCCAGGCGGCGGTGCACGCTGAACAACGACGCCCAGGACGCGTCCAGCAGCCGGCCGCCGAGGCCGTGGGTACGTTCGGGCAGGATGTGGCGCATCCGCTCGACGATCTGCTCCTCGGTGGGTTTGTCCTGGCGGAAGGCGGGGTCGTAGGCGAGCAGCCGCCACTGGCCGCCGGGCATCGGCATGGCGCCCAGCATGCCCTCCGGGTGCACCCAGCCGCTCGTGCCGGAGCGGTCGAGGGTGGTGTCGAGGCGGGCGTCCACGATCAGGAAACGCTCGCTGACCTTGACGCCGGGGAAGCCGATGCCGGCGAGCTTGCGTACGGTGCTGCCGGTCCCGTCGCAGCCGACCAGCCGGCGCGCTCGCACGGTGCGGCCGTCGCCCAGCGCGGCGGTGACGCCGTCGGCGTCCTGGCCGGCGCCCACCAGGGCGGAGCCCCATTCCGGCCGCCCGCTCAGCTCGGCCAGCCGGTCGCGCAACCGCGCCTCGACGCGGGCCTGGGAGATCACCATCGGGGGAGCGGCGGTGTGCAGGCCGGGATCGCCGAAGCGAATGCGCATCATCGGGCGGTCGCCGGCGTAGTTGGTGATGGTCATGGCCCGTACTGATTCCTCGGGCAGGCCACTGAGCGCATCCAGCCGGTCGAGCACCTCCGAGCCGCGTGCGTGGACGAAGTTGGCTCGCGACGTGGTGGCCGGCGCCTGAGCCCGGTCCATCACCGTGCCGCCCACCGCCAGGTCGAAGGCGAGCGCACCCGCCAGGGGGAGTCCCTGACCGGCCAGGCCCCCGGTGATCAGCAAGACGATGAGCAGGTTCGCGCCCGCGGCCAGGAGCACCGCCGAGACCGCGACGGCATGGCGGCCGACCGCGCACGCGCCGACCAGTTCGGCCCGGCCGGCCTCCTCCTCGGCCCGCGTGTGCCGGATCACCGTCAGCATGCTCATCAAGGCGGCCAGGACCGCTGTCATGGTGGTGGCCCGCCACGCGGTCAGCCCGCCTTACCGAGGTCGCGTCGAAGACCGGCCCGGTGAGCGCTTGCAGCGCGGGCGCCGCGCCGATCGTGACCCCTAGGGCGATGCGCTGACCCTCCTGCGGATACAACTCGGCGCTGGCCGCGGCGCTGGCCACGATGACGCCGACGATCACGACGATCCAGCCGGGCAGCGCGACCCGGTCGCGGTGCAGCATCAGCCGCAACAACGTCGGCGTGCCGGTCAGGCCGCGACCTGGTTGTGCCGCAGGAACAGCTCCTCCAAAGTGGCCGGCTGGCAGGTCGGCGTGCGCACGCCCGCGGCTGTGAGCATGGCGAGCACCGCCTGCAGGTGCTCGCCATCCGCCTGAAAACGTACGCGCGGGCCGTCGGCGATCAGGTCGTGCACGCCGGCCAGGCCGTCGGGGGTGCGCTCCAGTTCGGCGCTGATGGTGATACGGGTGAGCTGACGCAGCTCGGCCAGGGTGCCGGTCTGTACCGTCCGCCCCTCGCGGATGATCGTGACCTGGTCGCAGAGCGCCTCCACCTCCGACAGGACATGGCTGGACAGCAGCACGGTGCGGCCGCGGGCGCGTTCCTCGCCGACGACCTCACGGAACGCGGCCTCCATCAGCGGATCCAGGCCCGAGGTGGGCTCGTCGAGCAGCAGCAGTTCGACGTCCGATGCGAGCGCGGCGATCAGGGGCACCTTCTGCCGGCTGCCCTTCGAGCAGGCGCGGCCCTTCCCGCTGGGATCGAGGTCGAAGCGGTCCAGCAGCGCCGCCTTGCGCCGTGGGTCGAGCCCGCCGCGCAACCGGCCGAGCAGGTCGATGGCCTCCCCGCCGGACAGCGCGGGCCACAGGACGACGTCGCCTGGCACGTACGCCAGCCGCCGGCGCAACTCGACAGCGTCCCGCCACGGATGGCCGCCGAGCAGTTCGGCGTGACCGGAGTCGGCGCGCAGCAGACCGAGGAGGATGCGCAGAGTGGTGGTCTTGCCCGAGCCGTTCGGGCCGAGGAAGCCGTGCACCTCGCCGGTCCGTACGGCGTCGTCGGCTCTCCACCAGAAGAGAAGGCGTCGTCCGTCACCGGCCGTCCCGGTCATTCTTCCGCGAAGGAGGCTTGCTCGATGCGGCGGTACGCGTTGTTGCGCAGGCGGAGGATCGCGGCGGCGAGGAGGGCCGCGGCGAGGGAGCCGGTCAGCACCGCGATCTTGGTCAGGCCGTCGCGTTCGCTGCCGATGCCGAAGGCCAGCTCGCCGATCAGCAGGGAGACGGTGAAACCGATGCCGGCCAGGACCGACAGCCCGAGCACGTCCACCCAGGCCAGGTTCTCGTCGAGGTCGGCCCGGGTGAAGCGGGCCATCAGCCAGGTGGCCGCCATGACCCCCACGGGCTTGCCGATGACGAGGCCGGCCACGACGGCGAGGGCCACGGGGTCGGTCAGCGCCTCGGCCAGGCCGTCGAGCCCGCCGAGCGGCACGCCCGCCGACAGGAACGCGAACACCGGCACGGCCACGCCCGCCGACAGAGGCCGGAACCGGTGCTCGAAATGCTCGGCCAGGCCCGGACCCGGTCGCCTGCCCACGACGGGAACGGTGAAGGCGAGCAGGACTCCGGCGACGGTGGCGTGCACGCCGGACGCGTGAACCAGACCCCATGCCAGCGCGGCCAGCGGCAGCAGGAGCCACCAGGAACGAACCCCGCGCCGTACGAGGAAGGCGAAGACGGCCAGCGGAGCCGACGCGGCCAGCAGGGGGAGCGGCGCTAGATGCTCGGTGTAGAAGAGAGCGATGATCACGATGGCGAGCACGTCGTCGACGACGGCCAGAGTGAGCAGGAACGTGCGCAACGCGGCCGGCAGGTGGCGGCCGATGACCGCGAGCACCGCCAGCGCGAACGCGATGTCGGTGGCGGTGGGCACCGCCCACCCCTTGGCGGCCTCCGCGCCGGCGCCGCTCGTGATGAGCAGGTAGACGGCGGCAGGCACGAGCACTCCGGCGACCGCGGCCGCGATCGGGATGGCGGCGCGCCGGGGATCGCGCAGGTCTCCGGCGACGAACTCGCGCTTGAGCTCCAGGCCGGCCACGAAGAAGAAGACGGCCAGCAGCCCGTCCGCGGCCCAGGTGGCCAGGCTTAGATCCAGGTGCAGGGCGGCGGGGCCGATCTTGACGGCGCGCAGCCCTTCGTAGGATTCGGCCCAAGGCGAGTTCGCCCAGAGCATGCCGAGCACCGCGCCCGCGAGCAGCAGCGCGCCCCCGACGGTTTCGGTGCGCAGGATGTCGACGACACGTCGGGCTTCTCTCCAGGAACCGGGGCTGAACAGGCGAAAGCCACGTGGCGGTGCTTGGGTCAAGGGGGACTCCAGGAAGGGTCGGCGACAGAACAGCCGACCAGGCTTCCCGGCACACCACCCCCTAATCTACCCGCCTTTCACTTATGTACGCGAATATCCCTGTTTGTCGGTCTGCAGGCCTCCCTCTGTGGCCCCGGTCACGGGCAGCAGGATGATCGGCCGGTCGCTGCCCGGCTGTCAGCCGAGTATCACCTTTTCCTCTGGCAGTTCGTAACGGCGGGTGCGCTGTTTCAGCGCGAGTGCCGACCCCAGCGTGAGCGGGCCGATGCGGCCGATGTACATCAGCACACTGAGCAGCACGTGCCCGGCCAGGGAGGTGTGAGCGGTGATGCCGGTGGACAGGCCGTTGGTGGCGAAGGCGGAGATGACCTCGAACAGCACCTGGTCGAGGCCGTGTGGAGTCATGATGAGCAGCAGCCAGGTGGAGAGGGCGACCAGGATGACGCCCAGCAGGCCGATGGACAGTGCCTGGCGTTGAGTCGCGGAGGGCAGCCGCCGGTGGCCGATGTTGACCTGATGCTCGCCGCGCAGTTCGGACCAGATGATGAAGAGCAGGAAGCCGAATGTGGTGACCTTGATGCCGCCCGCGGTTCCGGCGCTGCCCCCGCCGATGAACATCAGCACGTCGGTGACCAGCCAGGAGGAGGGGTACATCTGGCTGATGTCGAGGGTGTTGAAGCCGCCGGAGCGCGGCATGACGGCGGCGAAGAAGGCGGCCAGCAGTTTGCCGGAGTCGTCCAGCGGGCCCATCGTGCCCGGATTGCGCCACTCGGTCATCAGGAACGCGAGGGTGCCGACGCCGAGGAGCAGGGCGCTCAGTCCGACGGTGACGCGGGTCAGTACAGACCAGCGCCACGGGTGTCGCCAGGTGCGCAACAGCTCGAAGACGACCGGATAGCCGAGGCCGCCGACGATGACCGCCAGGGCGATGGTCAGGCAGATCCACGGGTCGGTGACGAAGCGCATCAGGTTGTCCGGCCAGAGCGCGAAGCCGGCATTGTTGAACGCCGATACCCCATGGAAGATGCCGAGATAGACGGCTCGGCCCAGCGGCTCGCCGTACCCGGTGATGAACCGTACGGCGAGAACGACGGCGATGGCCGCCTCGCAGATCAGGCTGAACGTCACGACCTTGCGCAGCACGTGCCGCAGATCGGCGGCGACCACCGACTTGGTCTCTAACTGGGCGGACAGCCTGGCCCGCAGGCCGATGCGGTGGGCGACGATGACCATGATCAGCGTGGCGAGCGTCATGATGCCCAGCCCGCCGGCTTGGATGAGCAGGACGATCACTACTTCACCGAACACCGACCAGTGCGTCCCGGTGTCGACCACGACCAGGCCGGTCACGCAGACGGCGGAGGTGGCGGTGAACAACGCGGTGAGCCAGTGGGAGCTGTCCCCTTCCGCGGTGGCCAGCGGGGTGCCGAGCAGGAGTGTCCCGAGCAGCACCGCCGAGCCGAACCCGGCCGCGATGACCACGGTCGGATGCCGGCCACGCCCCGGCACAGCCGGGCGGCGCCGCGTCATGAGATCGCCCGGCGCTGCGGCTTGCCGGACATGCTGACAACGCCGTCATCCATTGCGGAGGTTCCGTTCGGTCGCGCGGCCATAGACGTCGCCGACCAGACTTCCCGGCACTCCGGGCCATACCGTAGCGCAGTGCGGCGCACGAGCGGAACAAGCCGGCCCGTGCCGAGCGCGTGCACGGATCGATCACCCGCTTGCGTAGCAGCTTGGCTGATAGCTGTACGTCGGGGATCGGGCACGTGGCACCGGCAGTGGTTCGGGAGGGGTACGACGAGGCGGTTTCGAGTGCCTTGGGAACCCCTGGGCGCAGAGTCCGCATGGCGTACGTGTCGCCGGGCACCTGTGCGGCGCGCCCGTGACGCGTGCATGAGCGTCTCCTGACAGAGCCGACAGATCCCCTTCAAGGACCCGAAGTCAGTCGGAGGCTGGGTCAAACCCTGCCGGGAGACGCTCACCTCCATCATCACCGTCAGAGGTGGGCGACGGCCTCGTCACTGCTTCGCCTGGGTGAGGCCGGTGGCGACGAGGTCGACGAGCCGGTCGAGGATCTTCGGGTACAGCTCGGGGCTGGCCAGCCGGTCCCGGTACAGCGGCATCATGAGGACGGCCTGCAACACGCCGACGATCACCTCCGGGTCGTCGCCGGCGAGGTCGTCGCTGTGCTCGGTCAGGTAGGCCGCCAGGGCGGTGACCGGGTTGTCCGGGGCGGAGGTGACGCGTTCGAGGTCCAGTTTCCTGGCCACCGCCGCCATCTCCTCGGGGTGGGTCATCAGTCTGCCGTAGAGGGGGTTGCCGTCCAGCTCGGCCAGCGTGGCGTGCAGGAAGGCGCGCAGCCCGGCGCGAGTGCCGGCCTCCTTGCGCAATGCTCCGTCGATGACCCTGCTCTTGACCTCGGCCATCTGGGCGAGCATCAGCTCCAGATAGAGCGCCTCCTTGGAGTCGAAGAAGACGTAGAAGGTGCTTTTGGCGATGCCGGTCCCGGCGACCAGGTCCTCCAGGGAAGTCTTGCGCAGCCCTTGCGTGGTGAACAGGCGCAGGCCGTTGTCCAGGAGCAGCCGCGTGATGTGCGCCTTTTCCGCGGCCGAGAAGGCGGGAGGCATGAGGTTCACCTTCCGAAGGTGGAAACACGTCGATCAGATGTTTTCACGATGTGCGGCGAGGACGGACCAGCTCCAGGATGTGCTGCTCCTGAGCCGGGTCGAACCACTGGGCCGGGGACGGAGCGTCAGAGCGAGGGGCGGGATCGCCTTCGCGCCGCAGCCAGGCCCATGTGTCGGCCAGGGTCTCGCGCAGCGGCCGGAGGATGAGCCCCGCCGCCAGGGCGGCGGAGACGTCGGCGTCGTGGATGCCCGTCGGGCAGGGGTTGCCGGGGTAGCGCAGCCCGAACTCCATGCCGAGCGGGAAGCCCTCCCGTTCCAGCAGCTCCGCGGGCGCCCACACCAGCTCGGCGTCAGAGCCGATCACCTGCGAGGCCGTGGTGAGCAGGTCGCCGATCGTGGTGTGCCCGGCCGGCCCGGCGACGTTGAACGTCCCGCCGATGCCACGTTCTGCCGCCGCCAGCATCCAGGCCGCCAGGTCGATGGCGTCGATGTACTGCAGGGCCGCGCCGGCCGGTCCGGGGGCGAGCACGGGACCGCCGCGTTCGAGCCGCCGCAGCCACCAGGGATGCGGCCGACGTCCTCGTACGGGCCGAGGATCATGCCCGCCCTGGCCAGCAGGGCACGCTCGCCGAACGCCTCCAGCACGGCCAGCTCGCCACCGCGCTTGGCCGCGGCGTAGTCGCTGCCGTCCTGACTGCCGGGATCGCCCGCCACGAGCGGTGCGCTCTCGTCGGCTCCGGCCGGCCAGGGCCAGGCGTACCCGCCGCGGCTGGAGACGTAACCGTAGTGTCGTGCACGGTCGGCCAGCAGCCGGGCGCTGTCCCGGACCGCGTTCGGCGCCCACGCCCAGGTGTCGATCACCGCGTCCCAGGAACGCTCGCCGAGCGCCCGCCATACCGTATCGGGGGCGGTGCGATCGGCGACCAGCGCTTCGACGCCCGGCGCCGGCGGGCGCGACAGCCCGCGGTTGAGTGTGGTGACGGTGTCGCCGCGCCGCAGCGCCACCTCTACCAGCGAGCGGCCCACATGGTGGGTGCCGCCCATGACCAGTACGCGCATCGCCATCTCCGTTCAGCCCGCCAGCTGGAACTTGCGCTCGACCAGCCGGCGCACCGGCCCCCACGACGACAGCCGCAGCGGAAGCTGGGTCAGCTCCAGCACCAGCGGGTTGCGTGGGGCGTAGATGCCCTTCACCCGGCGGCCGAGCCGCTGCTTCTTCTCCGCCTCCGGCCTCAGCTCCGCCTCCCACTCCGCCAGCGCGGACAGGACGTCGTCGCCGTGCCGCGCCAGGGCCGCGCCCAGCCGGTCGGCACCGCCGACAGCCAGCGAGGAGCCATAGCCGGCGAACAGTGTCACGCACCAGGCCGCGTCACCGAGCAGCACGACCCTGCCCTTGCTCCACCGATCCACCACCATCTGGCTGATGCTGTCGAAGTAGACCGATTCGGCCGTCTCAAGCCCTTCCAGCGCCTGGGGGACGAGCCATCCCATGTCGCCGTAGATGGTGCGCAGCTCCTCCAGCGACGCTCCCGCCCGGCCGCCATCGGTGCGGTAGCCGAAGAAGGCGGCCGTACGGCCGTCGCCGACGCTCATCCTCGCGAACGTACGGCCGCCCGCGCTGATCGAGCCGGTCGTCTCGGCAGGCAGACCCTCGGGTCGCTCCTTCAGCATGTAGACCGCCACCCGGTGCCCCAGGTCGAGCCGGTGGTCCTCCTCCGGGCCGAACACCAGGGCCCGCGTCGCCGAGTGCAGCCCGTCGGCGCCGACGAGCAGGTCGGCACGTTCGGTGCCGCCATCGCTGAGCGAGACTCGCACCGTGTCCGCGTCCTGCTCGACGGCCGTGATCGTGGTGCCGAACCGGATGGTCACGTGATCGGCGACGGCCTCGTACAGCACCGCCTCGATGTCACCGCGCAGGATGTTGAACGACTTCTTGCCCATGGTGGCCGCGATCGTCTCGCCGCTGAGCGCGAAGCGGCGCTCGCCGCTGGGCTTGCGGTAAACCAGCTCGCGCGTCACGAAGGCGCGCCGCCTCAGCTCCGGCAGGACGCCCATCCGCTCGGCCCCGTCATGACCGATGCCGCCGAACGTCACCCCGTAACCGCCACCGCGCCGCGCCGGGGCCCGCTCGACCACCAGGCTGTCCCAGCCCGCCTGGTGCAGGCGCAGCGCCGCGGCGAGTCCGGCGATTCCCGCTCCGATGATGATGGCACGCATGTCCGCGTACCCCCTTCCGTTGTGTCCATAAAAACAGATAGTAGATTTGTTTTCAAATGGGACGCGGGGATCTGCTCGACCTGCGGTTCAGGTGAGGTCAGGGCTGTCTCCCGCTACCTGAGCGTTACAGAGGCGCGGTCGGCGCCGGTTCACCATCGGGCGATGAGCGGTGATCCTTCTGGTTCGTGCTGCTGCCAGGTCTCGGCGAGGCGGGTCAGCCGGGCGGGCGCGGCGATGCCTCGCACGGTTGCGATCCGGCCGCCGGCGATGTCGAACGTCGCGGCGCCGACGACGCGGTCGCCGACCACGAAGACGAGGGCTGGGGCGCCGTTGACGCGCGCGTAGTGGACGGCGGACGTACCGCCGGCCAACCGCCGCTTGGCGGGTGTGGGTTTGAACCCGGCCCGTGCGACGGCGGCGATCCGCTCCGGAGTGTCGTACCGCAGCAGCGTCCCGGTCAGGCCGGCGCCGTCGGTGAGCAGCGCCACCAGCCGTTCGGTGTGGCCGGAGAAAGCGGCGGCGAGGAACTCCTCGACGATCCTGCGGGCGGATTCCGGGTCGACCTCGCCACCCCGGCGGCGCGCCGCGGTGACGCGGCGCCTGGCCCGGTGAAGGTGCTGCTGGCTGGCGGATTCGGTGATGCCGAGCATCTCGGCGATCTCGGCGTGGCTGTAGGCGAACGCTTCCCGCAGGAGGTAGACGGCCCGCTCGAAGGGTGACAGGCGCTCCATGAGGGTCAGCACGGCCAGGGAGACCGATTCGCGCTGCTCGAAAGTGTCGGCCGGGCCGAGCATCGGGTCGCCGTCGAGAAGCGGTTCGGGCAGCCAGGCACCGGCGGAGCGTTCGCGGCGCGCCCGCGCCGAGCGGAGCAGGTCGAGGCACAGGTTGGTGACCACCTTGGTCAGCCAGGCCTCCGGCACCCTGATCCGCTGCCGGTCGGCGGCCTGCCAGTGCAGGAAGGCGTCCTGCACGACGTCCTCGGCGTCGGCGGCGGAGCCCAGCAGCCGGTACGCCAGCGAGGCCAGCCGGTCCCGGCCGGCCTCGAACCGATCGGCGTCGAACCGATCAGTGGCGGTACTGTCCACGCGGACCACCCTAGGCCGCTACGCCATTACGCTCCCGGTGCGCACATCCGGCACAGCGGCCAGGCGGCGCCTGCGCTTCGGCACGCCGAAGGTCGGGTGCGAGTTGGCCCACAGCGACATCGTGAGAATGCCCGCCTTGATCCGCGCGGCCTTCCGGCCGCCCAGGTATGCCGGCTTCGCATGCCCTTCGTCGTCGACCATTTGCAGGATCCCGTCCCGCCTTCCCAGGCTGACGTGGTTGTAGGAGTAGACCAGCTTGGTCTTCGCGACCTTGCCGCCGGTCAGCCGTCCCACGATGGCGTGGATCGCCTGCCCGCCGGTGAAGCCGGCCGAGGCGCAGGACATCGGCAGTGGCAGGCCGTGGTCGCCGATGGCGTAGGCGCTGTCGCCGGCGGCGTAGACGTTCGGGTGCGAGATCGACCGCATGGTGCGATCGACGACGATCCGGCCGTGCTCGGTGACCTCCAGCCCAGCGGCGGCGGCGATGGGGCTGACCGCGAACCCGGCCGTCCACACGGTCGCGTCGGAGGCCGGCGCGATGCCCTCGGCGCACCGCACGCGCGTCGCCTCGACGGCCTCGACACTGGTGTGCTCCAGGACGGTGACGCCGAGCCGGTCGCAGGCCCGGCGCAGGTGGCCGCGGGCTCCCGCGGAGAGCCGGGCGCCCAGCTCGCCGCGGGCGATGAGCGTCACCGGCAGGCCGGGTCGGCCTTCGGCGATCTCGGTGGCGGACTCGATGCCGGTCAGCCCGTCGCCGACGACCACCACGCTCCCGCCGCCCCGCCTGCCCAGGCTGTCCAGGCGCTCGCGCAGCCGCAGCGCCGAGGGCCGGGCGGCCACGTCGAAGGCGTACTCGGCCACGCCGGGGACACTCCCGACGTCACCGTGGCTGCCGAGCGCGTAGACCAGCGTGTCGTAGCCGAGCTCGCCGCCGCCCTCGCCGCCGCCCTCGCCGCCGCCCTCGGCGTCGGCCACGGCGACGACCTGGCGTTCGGGGTCGACGGCGCTCACCCGGGCCACGCGCAGCCGGATCCCCGTGCCCGCGAAGACGTCGTCGAGCCTCTGGGCCGCAACTGTCCGGCCGGCTGCCACTTGGTGCAGCCGCAGCCGCTCGACGAAGTCCGGCACGGCGTTGACCACGGTGATCCGCACGTCCGCCGCGGACAGCCGGCGGGCCAGGTTCCCGGCCACGTAGACCCCGGCGTAACCGGCACCGAGGATCACGATGTGGTGCTTCATGTGTTGCTCCTCTCGCGTCACTTGCTCGTGAGTTGAGCGGAACAGCGCCACGATTGCTGACAGGAACGCCGTGTGGCATGGGTCACACCGTGAACCCGTTGGGCCGTCCGTCACGGATCGCCGCCTGAACGCGGGCTGTGGCCGTGGAGGGCGGCGCTGCTCTGGTGCGCGAACCTCGGCGGTGCTAGCGTCCGCAATGGAGCGCCGGGAAGCCTGGTCGGCATGGTTCGTGAACGATGTCAGCTGCGGGGGAGAAGGCGCGATGGAACTGATCCGGTTGTCCGACATAGATGGCTCCATGCTCGACCTTGTAGGCGGTAAGGCCGCCGGGCTCGGGAAGATGATCAGAGCGGGGGAGCGCGTCCCGGACGGCTTCTGCCTGACCGCCGACGCCTACCGGGCGGGCCAACTGCCCGAGGAGGAGCTGGTCGAGGCGTACGAGCGGCTCGGCGAGGGCCGGGTGGCGGTGCGCTCCAGCGCCACCGCCGAGGACCTGCCGGAGGCCAGCTTCGCCGGCCAGCAGGACACCTTTCTCAACGTCGAAGGCCCCAGCGACCTGATCGACGCGATACGCCGCTGCTGGGACTCGTTGTTCACCGAGCGGGCCGTCGCCTACCGCGCCGCCGCGGGCATCGGCGAGACGGCCATGGCCGTGGTGGTGCAGCGGATGATCGACCCGGTCACGGCCGGGGTGCTGTTCACCGCCAACCCGATCACCGGCTGCCGCTCCGAGATGGTCGTCGACGCGGCTCCTGGCCTGGGCACCGCCATTGTCGAGGGCACCGTCGTGCCCGACCACTACGTGCTCGATCAGCGGATACCGGCCGTACCGGATGACGGCGGGTGCTTGAACGCGGAGCAACTCGGCCGGTTGCGTGCGGCCGGGCAGCGGCTGCAGGAGCATCTCGGCTCGCCGCAGGACATCGAGTGGGCGATCGACGCCGAAGGCACGCTGTGGCTGCTGCAGTCGCGGCCGATCACCACGCTCTTCCCGCTGCCGCCCGACACCGGAGACACGCGGCTCTACCTGGAGTTCGGCCATATTCAAGGCATGCTTCGCCCGTGCACCCCGATGGGCGTGTCGCTGCTCAAGACCGGCGGAAGCGTGTGGTTCCAGGCCGCGGGCGCCAAGGTCGATCGGCGTGACCCGCTGCCCCGAATGGTGCCGATCGGTGGCCGGCTCTACTTCGACGTGACCGACTTCCTGCGCAGCAAAGCCATGCGCGAACGTCTCGGGACCTCCCTGGAGGTCTACGGACCGAGGGTGCAGGGCGCTGTGCTGCGCATGCTCGACGACCCGCGGTTCGCGCCGCGGCCCGGCCTGCCCTTGCATCTCGGCAGCGTGGTCAAGGGCATGGTGCGGATGGTGCCCGCCGGGCTGGCCGGAGTGGTGTCGAGTCTGTCCAACCCGGCTCTCGCGCGAGCCCGCGCCCACCGCGGCGTCGCGGAGATCAAGCGGATGATCGTCCCGCCCGACGAGTCCGCGACGGCCGCCGAACGGCTGCGCTGGGTCGTCGAGGACTCCCACAAGGCGGTCATGAGCATCGACATGCACGGGATCGTGTGGCCGCTGACGGCAGGCATGATCGTCGGGACGCTCCCGGCCGCGCTGCTCAAAGGCGTCGCCACGGACGAGGAACTCGACACGGTCCTCGGCGGCATGCCGTACAACGTGACCACGCAGATGGACCTCAAGCTGTGGGGCCTGGCGGTGCGGGCACGCGAGCACCGCGACCTGTTCCTCGGCACCCCACCGGAGGATCTCGCCGCCATGTACTTCGCCGGCGAGCTTCCCGACATCGGGATGGGCGGCTTTCTGGCCGCGTACGGCATGCGTGCGGCGGCCGAGATCGACGTCGGCGTGCCCCGCTGGGCCGACGACCCCGCGCCGCTGTTCGCCACCATCGCCAACTATCTGCGCGTCGAAGACCCCGAGCAGGCGCCCGACGTGCGGTTCAAGGCGGCGGCGGCCCGGGCGGAGCGGATGGTAGAGACGTTGTCGCGGCGGGCGCGACGCAGGCGCCCCATCCGCGGCCGGCTGGCGGCGTTCTTCATGCGCCGCTCGCGACAGCTCACCGGCCTGCGGGAGATCGCGAAATTCGCCTGGCTGCCCGTGATCCAGGCGTGCCGACGCCAACTCCTCCTGGCCGGCGCGGACCTGGCCGACCGCGGCCGGCTGGAGCGCGCCGACGACATCATGTTCCTGACGCTGGAGGAGGCACGAGCCGCCGCTCACGACGCGGACCACCGGGGACTTGCCGCGATGCGGCGCGCCGAGTATAGACGGGAACTGCGCCGGCGCACCGTACCCGGCGCGCTTCTGTCCGACGGGACCGACCTGGAGGCACTCGCCCCCGCCGAGCCGGCCCAGGACGGCGTGCTGACCGGCATGTCCGGAGCCGCCGGGCAGGCGACCGGCAGGGCGCGGGTGATCCGTGACCCGGCCGGCGCGCGCATCGAGCCGGGGGAGATCCTGGTCGCACCCACCACCGATCCTGGGTGGACCCCGCTGTTCATGACCGCGGCCGGCCTGGTGACCGAAACCGGTTCCCCGGTGGCGCACGGCCCTACGGTGGCCCGCGAGTACGGGATCCCCGCCGTCATCTGCGTCCGCGACGCCACACATGAGATCAAGACCGGGCAGTTGATCACGATCGACGGCGCAGCGGGCACCGTGCGCGTGGAACCCGAATGACCGTCAGCGGGGTGTAAGAGCCGGCGTCGTGGTGCTGCGCCTGAAATCGGGCGAGCAATGGACGTGCGCGAACGGGGAGATCAAGAAGAACGTGTCGTCGACCAGGCCGATCTCCCAGCCGACTTCCACGGCGATGGCCAGCGCCAGGGCGATCCATGCCACGACCGTTCCGGCCCGCCGCAACAACCCGAATGCCGCTGCAGCGATGGCGCTGTGCCCGCCCAGCCCGATCGCCCACGCTGATGAAAGCGGCGCGGCGCAGACGACGGTGATGAGCACGGCCAGGACGGCGTTGGCGGTCAGCACGACGATGAGGGCGGAGTCCGGATGTCGGTTCGTCCAGCAGCAGGAACTCCACGTCGGAGGCGATCGCGGCGATCAGAGCACTGGAGCTAGGGTCGCGATGCCACGTCCCGTCCGTGAGGTCCCGCACCACACCACCGACCGCCCAGCCGCTGACGAGCCATACTTGGTTCAGACTGCCAGGACGAGCCCGGCCCACGGTTCGTCACCCTCGGGCTCGGAGCACCTCGCTGGTCAGCGGGCCGATCTTCTTGCCGAGGTATTCGGGGGTGCGGCCGACCATCAGGCCGGCGACGAACACCGTGATGACGGCCAGGATGAGCATGCCGTACAGGCCCGCGCCGACGCCGCCGGGAGCGACCTCGCCGAGCAGCATGTTGAAGATCAGCATGCCGCCGCCGACAGCCGTGTAGGAGTCATGGAAGGAGTTCACCGAGCCCGTGCTGGTGAGCGTGGTGGCGGTGGCGAACATGCCGGAGTTCGAGACGCCGAAGCGGGTCTCGCGCCCTTCGAGAGCCTGGCCGATCGCCTGCGGCACGGTGCCGCTCGCGCTCAGCTCGGCCCACCGGGTGACGCCGAAGCTGATGATCGCCATCACGCTGACGATCGCGTAGCCCTGCCGGTTGTCACCGACCATCCGGCCGAACGTGCGCGGCAGGCAGGACGCGATCACCGTCAGCAGAAAGATCGTCAGCCAGTTCGTCCACGACGTGGGGTTCTCGAAAGGGTGGGCCGAGTTGACGTTGAAGATGCCGCCGCCGTTCGTGCCCAGGTCCTTGATCGCCTCCTGGGAGGCCGCCGCGGCCGGGGTGAAGGTCTGCTCGCCGCCGGTCAGCGTCGTCCACGTGCTGTGGTCGGCGAACGTCTGGATCGCGCCGCCGGCCACCAGCAGCAGCGCGGCCACGAACGCGATCGGCAGCAGGATGCGGATCGTGCCGCGGACCAGGTCCACCCAGAAGTTGCCGAGCGTGTCGGTCTTGCTGCGGGCGAAGCCGCGCACCAGGGCGATGGCCACCGCCATGCCGACCGCGGCGGAGACGAAGTTCTGCACCGCCAGGCCCGCGGTCTGCACCACGTGGCCCATCGTGGCCTCGCCGGAGTAGGCCTGCCAGTTGGTGTTGGTGACGAAGCTGACCGCGGTGTTCCAGGCCAGCGACGGCTCCACCGCCTCCATCCCGAGGGACAGGAACAGGTGGTCCTGCAGCCGCTGCAACCCGTACAGGAACAGGATCGACAGCACTGAGAACGCCAGCACGCCGCGCGCGTAGAAGCCCCACCGCTGCTCGCTGTCGGCGTTGACGCCGAGCAGCCGGTAGGTGAGCCGCTCCACGGCGTTGTGCCTGGTTCCGGTGTAGACGCGGAACATGTAGTCGCCCAGCGGCTTGTAGCAGAGGGCCAGGGCGAGAAGGAGAGACCCGATGAACAGGATCCCCGCCATGGTTGATGACATCAGAAACGCTCCGGGAACAACAGGGCCGCGACCACGAAGATCACCAGGCCGACGACCACGACGAGACCCACGGCGTTGACGGCGCTCAAAGCCGCTCCACCGCCTTCACGACCGACCCCAGCACCACGAAGACCGTGATCGTCAGGGCGACGAAGATGACGTCGGTCATCCCCACTGCTCAATCTGGACAGGGTGTTCTGCCGTACCTACTGGACGGCCAGGAAATCAGCGAACCGTGAGATTGAGGGGTTTTGGTTGTTTTTGACGGTATTCATACGGCCGATGCCCGGATATTGATGCCCCCTCTACGCTCGGCCCCGCATGCTGGCTTGCCGTGCCTTGACGCAGGTCTGCCCCGGTGCGGAGGCGGGACCATATGTTCCGTGTAGTGATGCGGGAAATTTGCGTCTGGCTTCCCTGGGGATGGCGGGGGAGAGCCCGTCGTCGGGGTGCGGATGAGAAGAAATCCCCCGTAGGAGCCATTGATGCGCAACGTCATCGTCACCGGTTTCGGAGCGGCCGTCCTGCTCGGCACCGCTCTGCTCGCCCTGCCGATCTCCACCGAGCCGGGGGAGCGGCGGGCTGGCTCACGGCGTTGTTCACCGCGACGTCCGCCGTGTGCGTCACCGGCCTGGCGGCCGTGGACACCGAGTCGCACCGGTCGTCTTCAACCTGACCTGTGAGTCGATCGCGGCGGTGATCATGACCGGCCGTTTCCTGCTCGGCTACGACGAGCCGTCCGGCCGCGCCTTGTATCTGGGCGTGTTCCATGCGATCTCGGCCTTCAACAACGCGGGTTTCGCGCTGTGGCCCGACAACCTGATGCGCTTCGTCACCGACCCGTGGATCTGCCTGACCATCGCCGCCGCGGTGATCGCGGGCGGGCTCGGTTTCCCCGTCGTGTTGGAGCTGCTGCGTACCTGGCGCCGGCCCAGCCGCTGGTCGGTGCTGACCAGAATCACCGTCGCAGTCACCGCGGCCCTGCTGGTCATCGGCATCATGGTCTTTCTGATCACCGAATGGCACAACCCGAAGACACTCGGCCGGCTTGACGACCCGGGCAAGCTGCTGGCCGCGTTCTTCCCCGCCGTCATGCCGCGGACGGCGGGCTTCAACAGCATCGACGTCGCCGGCACGTATTCCACGAGTTGGTTGGCCACCGACCTGCTGATGTTCATCGGCGGCGGCAGCCGCGGCACGGCGGGCGGCATCAAGGTCACCACGCCCGGCATGCCGGCCTTCGTCGTCTGGTCCGACGGCACGGTCGGCCTCTCGACCGGCATCACCGCCGACACCACACCGGCCGGCCAGATCCTGCTGGTGCTGCTCATGTTCATCGGCAGGACGGGACCGCTCACCTTGGGCTCGGCCCTGGCGTTGAAGGACCGCACTCGCCGCTACCAGGTAGCCGAGGAGCGGGTCATCGTCGGGTGACGTGGCAGGGACTGTTCGCCCGGTTCACGACGGCCGAGCGCCGAGCTCGGCCTGGAGGCCGGTCAGGATCGTGCGTAGACCGAACTCGAGCTCCTGGTCGGAGGCCGGTGAGGGGGCGTCGTCCTCCTGCGCCGCGCTGTGGGCGCGGAGTCGCGGGAACCGCATCGCGATCTCGGTCGCCTGCGCCACCATGGTGCGGATCTGTTCCTGCTCGTCGCCGCCGGTGCGGCGCAGGCGCGCTCTCCATGCCGCTTCGGAGGCCACGCCGAGGGCGTTACCCAGGACGAAGGTGAAGACGGTCTTCATGGCCTGCTCGGCGTCCCGTCCGGTGAAGCCGGCCGCCTGGTAGACCGCGAGCAGGTGGTCGTCGTGGCGGGCTTTGCCGGGGCCGTACAGGAGGTGGGTGCTCATGGCGGGGACGAGCCACGGGTGCCGGAGAATCATCGCGAACAGTCCCTTGGCCATGGCCGTGGCCGCCGCCTGCCAGGTGACCTCCTCCAGGTCCGGTAGCTCGATCTCCGCCCAGACCGCGTCGGCGGCGAGCACCAGGAGATTGTCCTTGCTCTTGACGTGCCAGTAGACGGCCGTCGCCGCCGAGTTCAGGCGGGCGCCGAGCTGCCGCATGCTCAGGCCCTCGATGCCCTCGTTGTCCAGCAGCTCGACGGCCGTTCGGACGATCTGGTCCTGGGTCAACGTCTCGCGGGGCACCTGCCCAGGATAGGGCGCTCTTGCACGGTGTTCGAGCCGAGGACTTGCACACTGTTCAAGTGCGGTCGTACGCTCCCACTTGAACAGTGTGCAAGTTGTGAGGAGATCACCGTGATGCCGATCGCCGTCCTGTCCGCGGCCATCCTGCAGCTCCTGCTCGCGGGCACCTTCTTCGTCATCCCCGTCGTCGGTCGCCGCCTCGGTCCTGACGCACAAAGGGCGGCCGAGGCGGACATTGCCAGACAGGGGCTACCGGCCGCCCTATTGGCCCGGCACCGGATCGACTTCGGAGCGAGCCGGGCCAGCGTCGTCCTCGCGATGTCCATCGGGGTGTGCCTGGCGGCGCTCGCCTTGCTCAACCTGAGCGGAAGTGGCACCGGCCGGATCTTGTCCTGGATCTTCCAGGCGGTCATCTTCGTACTCGGGTGCGTGATCATGCCCGGTGAGGTGTTCACGACGCGATACATCAAGGCGGCCTTCCACAAGTCGGATGACCCCGGCCTGCGCGGCCTGGACGTCGAAGCATTCGTCGATGCCGCTGCGGGGGCGTACCCTTCCTGGTTCCGGGGGGTGATCGCCGCGCGCCTCGTCCTGGCGACGGTTGGCTCGCTTCTGGTCATCGTCGCGTTGGCCCTGCCTGCCGTCAGCGGCTATTTCGCATGACGCCCTCGTGTGGGAACCGCCCGACGCCTTGCCTGGCGCGGTGTTCGCCCGCCAACCTTCCTGGTGGGTGAAGTGGTAGCGCCGGGCGAGCAGCGATTCAACCGCCCCAGACGCCCAGATCCAGATCATTGATGTGGGACGCGCTTCGCTATTCTGTGATACTGTGTAGTGGAACTCGGGGGTACAGAGTACCGGGTGGACCGAGAAGGACCTGTGATGGACGACCTGACGGAGATGCTGAAGGGCACGCTCGAAGGCTGCGTGCTCGAAATCATTGGCAGCGAGGAGACCTACGGGTACGCCATCACGCGCCGGCTGAACGAGCTCGGCTTCGCCGACGTCGTCGAGGGGACGGTCTACACCATCTTGCTGCGCCTGGAGAAGAAGAGCCTCGTCCAGGTGACGAGACGACCGTCCGAGCAGGGTCCGCCGCGCAAGTTCTACGCGCTCAATGACGCGGGGCGCGCGGAGCTCGCGACGTTCTGGGCGAAGTGGAACTACATCACGTCACGGCTCGACAAGCTCAGGGAGGGAGGGAGATGAAGTTCTGGGACACCGTGACTGGCAACGATCTCAACAGGGAATGGAAGGCGTTCGAGGCCCGGGCGGCGACGCTGCCGGACGACTACCGGGCGGCGTGGGGGCAGATTGTCGGCCACCTATTCCTCTACGGGGACTTCACGGGCCGCAACCTGATGCCGATCCTCGACGGCGCTCTGGGGCTGCTGGAGGAGACGGCGGCCGACGGGCAGAGCATCGAGGACGTGCTGGGTGACGACATCGCGGGGTTCTGCGCGGCGCTGGCCGGCGCGGAAGGCGCCCGCACCTTCCGTGATCGGTGGCGCCGGCAGTTGAACAGGAACGTCGCGAGGAAACTGGGCCGGCTGGGAGGCTGACATGGGCATCCAAGACATCATCGAAGGCAAGAAGCAGTGGCGGGCGCACATGGCCCGGGTCAAGGCGCTTCCGCCCGACTACGAGATCGTCTACAAGGAGATCCAGAGGTACTACTTCAAGGTCGGCCCGATCGGCCTGGCCGACGGGTCCCTGCTCACGGGCCTCCTCGAGTTCTTTGAGGAGGGTGTCGCAGCCGGCACGGGAGTCCTGGAGCTCATCGGCGATGACGTCGCTGCCTTCGCCGACGAGCTGATCAAGGACTCGCGCACCTTCGCTGAGGTCTACCAGGAGTCCATCAGCGGGGAGCCCGGCACTGCCGAGAAGTGACACTCTCTCCTTCTTGATCGGCGACTGCACATGTTGGCCGACCAGAACACCGGCGCCTCGATGATTTGAATCGGTCCGTGCGGTAGCCGACTGATGCACCGCGGAGCCGACGAGGTCCCGGCCGTCGCGATCGGCGCCTCCAGCCCGTTCTGGGGCCTCATGAACCCTCCATTTCAGCCCCGTCACCGCCGCGTCCCGGTGGACGTCTTCGCCGGCAGTGGCCAGTCTCCCGTCCGCGCGGCGAGCGCTCGCGAGGGCATCGATGAACTTGGGCGCATACCCCGAATCGGCGAGTTCGCTGTCGAGCGTACGCATGTCGCACCACAAGACGAACTCACAAGACACGAAGACACAGATGAGGACCCATGACCCTGCGAAGTGGACCGGTATGATGCCCGTCGATGACATGGCGCTGGCCGTGACCGACACCGGCGGCTCCGGCACCCCGGTCGTCTAGCTCAACGGCGCTTACGCCGACCAGTCACACTGGCGGCGCGTCATCGCTGATCTCGGCACTGACGGCTACCGGCGGACTACTCGTTCGAGGCCTGCCTCCGTGACCTCGACGCGGTCCTCAAGGCGAGGGGCGTGGACCGGCCCATCGTGGTGGCCTGGTCCTACGGCGGGGTCCTGGGATGGCACTGGGCGGACCGGAACCCGGACCGCCTCGCCGGCCTGGTCAAGGTCGACGCCTTCCCGGTCGGTCCGACCGGCGGGGTCGGCGCGGAGCTAAACCGCAAGCTGTTCCGGCGCATGCGGTTGTTCATCCCAATCGCCGCCAGGGTGGGCCTGGCCGCGCGGATGAGCGCCGACGAGCACGCTGAGGTCAACCTCGAACTCAACGAGATCGCCGCCGCCAGCGTGCCGGTCCTCGAACGGCTGATCTGCCCGGTGCGGTTCGTCCTGGCCACGGGTGGCAGCCTCGGGAGCCAGGAAGGGGAGATGGAACAGGGGCGGAAGGTGCTCGATCCGGTGCTCGCCCATAACCCGAACATCAAGGTGAGCGCGAAGGTCGCGAGCAACCACAGTAAGATCCTTCGCAACGACTCTCCCGCCGTCGCCCAGGTCGTACGCGAACTCGCCGCCGCCCACGGCCACTCGGTCGGCTGAACCGACGTACATTTTCGTCGTAGACGGGCTGGCCGCACTGGCGCTGGACGCGATGGCATCAGTCGCGTACCGGCCCGAGGCGATCGTGCTGGTGCTCGCCCTGGCGGGTGGCGCGGGGCTCGGGTTCACCATCCCGGTCACGTTCACGATCGCGGCCCCTGCTGGCCGTGCTCACCTTCTCCTATCGGCAGGTCATCGCCGCCTTCCCCGACGGCGGCGGCGCGTACGGGGAGGCCAGGACCCACCTCGGACGGCGGGCCGGCCTGGTGGCGGGGCATCCCTGGTGATCGACTACGTGCTGAACGTGGTCGTCTCGGTCGCCGCCGGGTGGCCGCGCTGACGTCGGCCTTCCCGGGCTGCTGCCGTACACGGTGTGGCTGTGCCTGATGGTGCTGGCCTGGTGACCGTGGTGAACCTGCGCGGGATCGCGCACAGCGCCCGCGCGTTCATCGTCCCGACCGTGATCTACGTGGGCGCGATCCTGCTGGTGATCGTCGTGGGGCCGGTCAGAGGCGAGCCGGCCGTCCCGGTCCAGCGGCCTCCGCCATGGCCGGGCTGATCAACATCGTGCCGCGCTACCTGCCCGGCTACGGCATGGCGCCGGAGTGAGGGCACGCCGTGCGGCCGGTGGTGCTGGTCTACACGTTGGTCTGCGTGGTCCTGGCCATCGTCTTCAACGCCGACGTCGACGCCCAGGCCGGCGCGTACGCCACCGGAATCCTCGCCATGATGGTCTCCGGCGCGACCGCCGTCACCGTCTCCGCGATCCGGAAGAGGCAGCGCCGCGCTGCGGTGGGCTTCACCGTGCTCACTCTTGTGCTGCTGTACGCGCTGGTCGAGAACATCAGGGAGAAGCCTGACGGCATCACCATCTCGGCGTTCTTCATCGTCGGGATCATCGCCATCTCCCTGGTTTCCCGCGTATCGCGGACCACCGAACGGCGGACCGATCACATCGAGTTCGCCCCCGCGGCCCGCCGGTTCGTCACCGACTCCCTGGAATACGACGGCGCGCTCTACCTCATCGCCAACTGCCGCCAAGGTGGCGACGCCGCCGAATACGCGGCCAAGGAGGCCGAGCAGCGCGGCATGACTCCCGTACCGGGCCCGGCCGAAGTGCTGTTCCTGGAGATCGACGTGATCGACCCGTCCGACTTCAGCGATGTGCTGCGCGTACGGGGGATCGAGGTGGACGGCCATCGGGTGCTGCGAGCCGAGGGCCCCGCCGCGCCCAATGCCATCGCCGCCATTCTGCTGGCGCTGCGCGACGCGACCGGCGTGCGGCCGCACTGCTACTTCGAGTGGTCGGAAGGCAGCCCGCTGACTCACCTGCTGCATTACCTGCTGCTGGGCCGGGGCGACACCCCGCCCGTGGTGCGGAAGATCATCCATCGATGCGAGTCCGATCCGGCCCGTCGCCCGGGCATCCACGTCGGCGGGTGACGCGGCGCCGCTCATACGATCAGCGCGAACACGCGGCGGTCCAGTCCGTTGTGTCAGGGACGCAGCAGGGCGCGCAGCCGGTCGATCGTCGTGTTCGCCCGCTCCAGATTCTCCTGGAGCGGGCCGGTGGGCTGGCGGAGGCGATCACCGATGAACTGCCGGTCGCCGACGAGCAGGTTGCCGGCGTCCAGCTGCTCGTCAACCCTTCTACGTTCGTCGGCTTCGGCCTGCTCCTTCGCCTGACGGATCAGCGTGAGAATGGTCTCGGCGAGCCGATCCGCGTCCATGCGCATGGCCCACGGCTTCAGCCGCAGGTCGCGTACGCCTGCGACTGAGTCGTACTCCACGCTCACCCAGCCGTCCTTGGACTCGGCGTGTACGGTCACGGTGGTGTCGGGCAGGCCGGTGAGCCGCGTGAAGAAGCGGTCGGCGTCGGCCGCGAGGCGTTCGGGTCGATGCCGAGCGCCTGCTCGAAATCGTTCATGAACTACTCCCAGGGGAACGAGTATGAGCCGCCAGCGTCCTGCTCGGGCACGAAACGGCCGGTGATCGCCTGGTTGCCGGTGCTGACGTCATAGGCCGCCTTGGCACCCGCGACCTGCGCCAGTCCCGTCCGAGTCGGGGGCGAAGAGCCACAACCCCTACGCGAACCAGGCGACACCCCGTCGGGATCTTGACGCTCTTGAAGGGGCAGCCTGCGGCGCACGGGACCGCGTCACGGGCGAGAGGGCGGTGAAACTATTCGGTGTTGCTAGGTACCAGTAGTAGGTGTTACTTTGTACCGGTACTCAGCGACACCGGATAGCGGCAGAAGGAGGACGGCGATGAGCAGGCAGCTGACGGAGATGCTCAAGGGAACGCTGGAGGGCGTCGTTCTCGCGATCCTGTCCGGCCGGCCCGCCCACGGCTACGAGATCACGGCGTGGCTGCGGGCGCAGGGCTTCGCCGACATCGCCGAGGGCACCGTCTACGCCCTCCTGGTCCGCATCGAGCGGCGTGGCCTGGTCGACGTGCGGAAGGTGCCGTCGGAGAAGGGGCCGCCGCGCAAGGTGTACTCCCTCAGTGCCCAGGGACGCAAGGACCTCGACGAGTTCTGGAAGACCTGGGTCTTCCTGGCCGAACGGCTCCAACGACTTCGCAAAGGAGACAAGTAGACATGGCTGACGAATCCAAGAGCCGGTACCTGCAGTACCTGGAGCTCGTCACCGGGCCCCTGGAGGAGAAGAAGCGCTGGCGGCAGTACAAGGCCCGCGTCAAGGGGCTCCCCGACAACTACCGCACGGCGGTCGAAGCGCTGGAGCGGTACCTGATGCACTTCGGGCCGGCCGACGGCGCCGGCGCGATGACGATGTACGAAGACCTCATCGAACTGTTCGAGCGGAGCGCGGCGGACGGCACCCCGATCCGCGACATCTTCGGCAACGACCCCGTGGAGTTCGTCGAGGCGTTCATGGCCAACTACCCCCTCGGACAGTACCGGACCCGCGAGCGCAACCGCTTCACCAGCGCCATCGAGCGCGCCGCACAGGAAGACAGGAAACAGTGATGACGATCCGGCAAGCTCCGGCGATCCAGGTGCACGGCCTGGAGAAGTCCTACAAGGACCTGCACGTGCTGCGCGGCGTGAACTTCGAGGTCGCGAGCGGCAGCATCTTCGCCCTGCTCGGCTCCAACGGAGCCGGCAAGACCACGGCAGTGAAGATCCTTTGCACGCTGCTCAAGCCCGACGCCGGCACCGCCCGCGTCAACGGCTTCGACGTGGCCAGGCAGGCGGCCGACGTCCGCGAGTCCATCAGCCTCACCGGCCAGTTCGCCGCCGTGGACGAGATCCTCAGCGGGCGCGAGAACCTCGTGCTGGTCGCCCGCCTGCGCCACCTCAGGAACCCCGGCCAGGTCGCCGACGACCTGCTCGCCCGCTTCTCGCTCACCGACGCCGGCGCCCGCAAGGTGGCCACCTACTCCGGCGGCATGCGCCGCCGCCTCGACATCGCGATGAGCCTGATCGGCGACCCGCCCGTCATCTTCCTCGACGAGCCCACCACCGGGCTCGACCCCCAGGCCCGCATCGAGGTCTGGCAGGCCGTCAGGGAGCTGGCCGCGGGCGGCACCACCGTGCTGCTCACCACCCAGTACCTGGACGAGGCCGAACAGCTCGCCGACCGGATCGCGATCCTGCACGAGGGCCGGATCCTCGTCAACGGCACGCTGGACGAGCTCAAGCAGCTGCTCCCGCCCGCCAAGGTCGAGTACGTCGAGAAGCAGCCCACCCTTGAGGACGTCTTCCTCTCCCTCGTCGGCACGAAATCCTAAGAGGACACGACAATGAGCAAGCATTTCTTCGGTGACACCGCCGTCCTGCTGGGACGGTCCCTGCGCCACATCACGCGCAGCCCCGACACCATCATCACGACCGCGATCATGCCGATCGCCATGATGCTGATGTTCGTCTACGTGTTCGGCGGCGCGATCAGCACCGGCTCAGGCACGTCGTACGTGAACTACATGCTGCCCGGCATCCTGCTCATCACGGTCGCCTCCGGCATCGCCTACACCGCCTACCGCCTGTTCATGGACATGCAGGGCGGCATCTTCGAGCGTTTCCAGTCGATGCCGACCGCGCGCTCGTCGGTGTTGTGGGCGCATGTGCTGACCTCGCTGGTCGCCAACCTGGTCTCGCTCGTGGTCGTCATGCTGGTGGCTCTGCTCATGGGCTTCCGCTCAGGGGCCGGAGTGCTGGGGTGGCTGTCGGTGGCCGGCATCCTGGTCCTGTTCACCCTGGCGCTGACCTGGATCGCCGTCATCCCCGGCCTGTCGGCCAAGACCATGGAGGGGGCGAGCGCGTTCTCCTACCCGCTCATCTTCCTGCCCTTCCTCAGCTCCGCCTTCGTGCCCACCGACACCATGCCCACTCCGCTGCGCGTCTTCGCCGACAACCAGCCGGTGACCTCCATCGTCAACGCCATCCGCGCCCTGTTCGCCGAGCAGCCTGTCGGCAACGACATCTGGGTCGCGCTGGCCTGGTGCGTCGGCATCCTCGTCGTCGCCTACGCCTTCGCCATGAACACCTACCGCCGCAAGATCTCTTGAAAGGGACAGGCCATGACCCACACCCTCCCCTCGATGCCCACCAGCCGCTCCTCCGGCTGCCCCTTCGACCCGCCCAAGGAGCTGGTCGACGCCCGGGAGCAGAGCCCGATCAGCCGTTTCACCTTCCCCGACGGCCACCAGGGCTGGGTGGTCACCGGCTACGACCTGACCCGCTCGATCCTGGCCGACCCCCGCTTCAGCTCCCGCCGGGAGCTGATGCGCCACCACCCGGTCATCGACTACAGCGACATCGAGGTGCCCCCGGCGCCGCCCGGTGAGTTCCTGCTGATGGACGAGCCACAACACGGCCGCTATCGCAAGCCGCTGGTCGGCAAGTTCACCGTCCGCCGGATGCGGCTGCTCACCGAGCGGGTCGAGCAGATCACCGCCGAGCACCTGGACGCCATGGAGAAGGCCGGGCCGACCGTGGACCTGGTGACGGCGTTCGCCAAGCCGATCCCGGCCATCGTGATCTGCGAGCTGCTCGGCGTGCCGTACGAGGACCGGGGTTTCTTCCAGGACAACATCGACAAGTTCCTCGGCGGCGAGGCCAGCGACGAGGAGGTGGGCACCGCCTACGTCGCAGTCCAGCAGTACCTCGCCGAGCTGGTCGCCGCCAAGCGCGCCAACCCCACCGACGACGTGCTCAGCGACCTGCTCGACAGCGACCTCACCGACGAGGAGCTGCAGGGCATGGCCCTGATCCTGCTGTCGGCCGGCTTCGACACCACCGCCAACATGCTCGCTCTGGGCACCTTCGCCCTGCTGCAGAACCCCGACCAGCCGGCCGCGCTGCGCGCCGACCCGTCGCTCACCGACCAGGCGGTGGAAGAACTGCTGCGTTACCTGACGGTCGCCAAGCAGTTCTTCCGGGTCGCGCTGGAGGATGTCGAGCTGGGCGGCCACACCATCACCGCCGGCTCGACGGTCGTCCTGGCCCTGAACGCCGCCAACCGCGACCCCGCCCGCTTCACCGACCCCCACACCCTCGACATCCACCGGCAGGACGGCGGCCACCTGGCCTTCAGCCACGGCATCCACCAGTGCCTGGGCCAGCAGCTCGCCCGCGTCGAGATGCGCGTGGCCTTCCCGGCCCTGCTCAACCGCTTCCCGACCCTCCGCCTGGCCGTACCGGCCGAACAGGTCGCCCTGCGCCCGGAGATCGCCGACATCTACGGCGTCAAGAGCCTGCCGGTCACCTGGGACGCGTAACCACGAACCGGACGTGGACGGCTCAGTCACCAGAGCCGCGAAGCCGGCGCTTGCACCGTCACACCAGGTGATCCCGAAATCTCGGACCAATCGAGAGGAATGACATCATGCCTAACGGAACACCCGAGCAGGGGAACATCGGGCGCCGGACCGTGCTGAAGGGCGTGCTGGGCGCCGGCGCGCTCGTCGGCACGCACGCTGCCCTCACCGGCCCCGCCGGCGCCTCCGTGGACGACGGCGAGCGCGGCGTCGAGCACGGCTGGGGAAAGGTCGCCGACGCGTTCCGCAAGAACTTCCAGAATCCTGGCGAGGTCGGCGCGGCGTGCAGCGTCTACGTCGGCGGCCGCCCCGTCGTCAACCTGTGGGGCGGCCTGGCCGATCGCGAGGCGCGGCGGCCATGGCGCAAGAACACCGTCGTCCAGGTCGCCTCCACCACGAAGGGCGCCACCGCCATCTGCGCCCACCTGCTGGTCCAGCGCGGCCTGCTGGACCTGGACGCCCCGGTGGCGCGCTACTGGCCGGAGTTCGCCGCCGCCGGCAAGCAGCAGATCCCGGTGCGCTGGTTACTGTCGCACCAGGCCGGCCTGCCGATCGTGGACGGGCCGCTGACGTTCGAGCAGGCGTGCGCCTGGCACCCGGTCATCCGCGCGCTCGAGGCGCAGGAGCCGCTGTGGCAGCCGGGCGCCGAGCACGTCTACCACAGCGTCACCTACGGGTTCCTGGTCGGCGAGGTCGTTCGCCGGATCACCGGCAAGTCGCTTGGCACCTTCTTCGCCGAGGAGGTGGCCGCCCCGCTCGGGCTGAGCGCCTGGATCGGGCTGCCGGAGAAGCAGGAGAAGCGGGTGGCCCGGCTGCACGAGGCAGCCCCGTTCAGCTACGAGGAGTTGCTGGCCGGGCTGATCGCGACCACCGGCCTCGACGCGGACACGGTCACCGCCTGGGTGAACGCCGTGTGGGCGCCGGGCTCGGTCCAGGCCCGCGCCGGCGAGCTCGGCGGCGCCCTGACCACTCCCGACTATCACCTCACGCGTGCCTGGCGCGCCGCCGAGTTCCCGGCCGCGAACATGCTCGCCGACGCCCGGTCGGTGGCGCGCATGTACGCCGCCACCGTCAGCGACGTCGACGGGGTACGACTGCTCAACCCATCGACCGTCGAGCGGATGACGGACGTGCAGACCGACACGACACCGATGCACGGGCTGCCGCCCGGCCTGAACGTCCCGGCCGACCGCTCCTTCTGGATGTCGCTCGGCTTCTGGCGGGCCTGCCAGCCGATGCCGATGACCGGGCCTGCGTCGTTCGGGCACCCGGGCTCCGGCGGCTCGATCGGCTTCGCCGACCCCGACGCCGGAGTCGGCTTCGCCTACGTCACGAACCTCTGGAACTACCGGCCCGACGACCCGCGCGCGGCAAACCTGGCCACGGCCGTCCGCGCCTGCCTCGGCTGACGGCGGCCCGGCACCCGGTCGAGATCGGGCATGGCTGGCCCGAGGTGTCGCTCCGGGCCGGCGGAAGGAGAACCTGATGACGCAAGAGTTCCCCGTGTGGGGTCTGGAGAAGACTTCCCCGCGGGCGCTGCGCGCGTCCGACGCGGACCGCGACCGGGTCACCGAGCTGCTGCGCGCCGCCGTCGCCGACGGCCGGCTCGACCCGGTCGAGTTCGACGAGCGGTTGGACGCGGCGCTGACCGCCCGCACCCTCGACGCCCTGGCGCCGCTCGTCACCGACTTGATCCCGGTGCCGGGGAACGGTGGCGCACTCATGCTGCCGTCTGCCGAGCCACCTGCCGAACTGCTCACCATCAAGGAGCGGCACGGTACGGTGCGCCGCGCCGGCCGCTGGACGCTGCCGCACCGGCTGGCGCTGCGCACCGCGTGGTGCGAGGTGCTGCTGGACCTGACCAGCGCCGCGCACAGCGCGCCCGAGCTGGTCATCGAGCTGCGGGTGAGCGGCGGCAACGTAGAACTGGTGCTCGCGCCCGGCATGGTGGTGGACGCCAACGAGCTTTCGGTACGGCACAGCACATTGGCGATCAGCGGGGACACCGACGGGGGAATGGCGGAGAGGTTGCACATCCGTCTGACAGGCCGGATGCGGCACGGCCGGCTCGACGTCCGCCGGCAGACGCCACAGCCGTGACGCGCCATGGCGCCAAGCGATGCGTCTACCGGCCGCCCCGCCCCGGGCGAGTCACGAGCCAGCGGTCGATCTCACTGGGCCAGTCGGTATGCAGCGCTTCCTCATGAGTCATCTGGAAACGTTCGGTATGAGGGCGTTGGCATCTGGAGTGCTCCCCCTGCAACTCCACCACCAAGTCGCACGAACTTGGCACGAACGTCACGCCGACCTCGTGCACCACTCCGGCGTGATGGCTCGGGGGATGAAATTTGATCTTCTGGAGGAGCTGTGGTCCGTGTAGTGGGTCCTTTCCTGAGCTCGACTGCAGGACAGCGGACTTGAAGGGAAAGCCGAGTCGCGCGAATGCCTGCAGTACCCGTGACTGCGAAGGCGCCGGCTTGACGGTGACCAGGTCGAGATCGCTGCTGCCCACGATCGTGGCGATCGCGACTTCGGTTCTTACGCCCAGCGCCATGCCCGGCAGATGCCGGCCGCCGATCTCGCTGAGGGGAGTCCACCATGGGATCGCGGCCTGAAAGGCGATCACCTTTTCCTCACCTGGCCGGAGAACGGCATGGCCCGAGACCTGAGCCTGCGAGAATTCCTCGATTGTGTGGTGACTGCCGGCTTCGTGCGCCGCGTATGGCGAGGTGACCAGGCCGAGGCAGATCCGGTCGATCGTGACGCCGGCGTCACCGCCCCTCAGACGCACTTCGCCGGACAGCACACCACCGGGCTGCGTTCGCGGTGTGGCGAGGATCGTGCTGACGGAGGGCGCGCTCGCCCCACCGGCATCGGACAGCCGCACAAAGGCCACAGCGATCTCCCGCCTTGCAGGAATCGAGCACTCGCCCATCTGAACGACCCGGCGAAGAGCTTGGTTCCCCTGGTCATGACGTCCTGTCCTTTCGAATCGGCGGCCATCCGCCGCTGAGGCTTAGGTGAGCGCCCAGCGCCTGATAGCGGCGAGGCCGGCCGTGACGAGGACGGCGGCGATGCCGATCATGATCAGGACGGTGGTGGCGGTGAAGGGCTCACCGGAGATGACCATGGGCAGGTTCGGATAGGGCACGGCGTACTTGGCGATCCAGTAGTCAATGTCGAGGATCGGCCCCAGCACCTCGCCGAAAAGGTTGAGGAAGAGGAAGGCCACCCAGGAGATCGCCGCCGCGGTACGCGGGAGCAGGCCGAAGGTCAGGACACCCATCCCCGCCAGGACCCAGGTGGCGGGCACCTGCACCAGGGCGCCGCCACCACGATCTTCGCCGCCCTGGCCAGCGTGATCCTCCTGGTCAAGCACACTCGCTCCGACGAGGAGCAAGGGCGGCGTGAGCTCGTCGGCTCGGCCGCCGTGGCGCGGCAGGCACCGCTGAGCGCCGCCCTCACGGTCGTGCTGGCCGCCAATGCCGTCCTGGTGAGCCAGAGTGCCCGGATGGCCGGCGCCGTGTCCTTCACCGTGTTCTTCGCGGCGTACCTCATCCGTGGCCTCAGCGACCTGGGCGGTCCGAGCCTGCACTGGCTGGGCTGGCTGGTGCCGAACGGCTGGTTCTTGCGCGCTCGCGCCTTCGGCGGCGAGCAGTGGTAGGTGTTCCTGCCGGTGGCGGCGTTCGTCGCAGCCCTGGTCTGGGTCGCTTACGCGCTGTCAGCGCGCCGGGATATCGGCGCAGGTCTCGTGCCGCCGAGACTTGGTCCCGCCCACGCGCCGAACGCCTTGCGCGGACCGCTCGGGCTGGCGTGGCGGATGCACCGGGGCATGGCGCTGGCGTGGATGGCGGGTGCCGCCTTCATCGGCGCCGGGATCGGGCTGGGCGGGCAGAGCGCCGTCGAGACGTTCGGTCAGAGCGGAGCGCTGGACTTCTGGGCCGGACGAACCGGAACCGGTGATCCCGCGGAGATCTTTTTCAAGCTCGTCGTGTACGAGCTGGCGGTGTACTCGGTCTCCATGTACGCGATCATGACGGTGCTGCGCCTGCGTGGTGCGGAGGCCACCGAACTCTTCCTGTCCGGTCCGGTGAGCAGGGCGCGCTGGGCGCTCAGCCACCTGGTGTTCGCCGTCACGGTGCCCGTCGCCGTGCTGGTGATCGCCGGTCTCGCGCTGGGCCTCGGCGACGGGGACTTCGCCGGCGGCCTGGCCCTCACCACGGTCATCCTGCCCGGCATCTGGGTGATGGCAGGGCTCACCGTGGCGGCATTCGGACTGTTCCGGCGGGCCGGAGCGGCCGTGGGATGGACCGCTTTGGCGCTGAGCATCGCGCTCGAAGTCGGCTGGGAAGTCGGCCTGGTGAGCGACCCGTTCTTTATGATCTCCCCGTTCCATCGCACTGACCCCCGAACAGGACCTGGCGACGCCGGCACCCTGACCGCCGACCATCTGAACCGGGAACCCCTGGCAGGCCGCGCGGGTTCGGCCTGTGCGTGGTCCGCCGGTTGTGCGGCGAGGTCCTGCTCGATCATCCCGACGGCCACTCCCGCTTGCGCCTGCACAAGCCTGGGCCGCCCGAGCAGACCGGCGCCGCCGACGGCTGAACGTGTGGTTGATGAACCAGGCGGGCAGTGGTTCATCCTCTCGAGGGATCGTGAGCGGCGATCAGTTCCCGCGATGAGCTTTGCTGCGAACGCCTCTGGCCGTCTGCGGGCAGGCGACGTTGACTGGCGGTATCCGGTTACCTGTCTTCGGATGGGGATGCGCTGGCAATATCGGGCGGAGGCGGTCGTGTCTACCGAGGTCGTGATGTGGGTGGCCGTCATCGTCGGGGTGATGGTGGTGGTGCCGACCGTGGGTTTCTTCTTGTTGCGGAGGCGTCGGGGTCGCCTTCGCGAGCGGTTCGGCCCCGCCTACGAGCGCACGGTTGCCGCCGCGGGCGAGCGCAGGGCGGCCGAGCGTGAGCTGCGAGCCCATCGAACGCGATCAGGCCCACTCGACATCCAGCCGCTCGATCCCGAATCGCGCCGCGGCTATGCCGACAGGTGGGCCGCGGTGCAGGAGCGTTTCGTGAACGAGCCGAGTCCCGCTGTCAACGAGGCCGATCTACTGGTAAGAGCCGTCATGGCCAAGTGCGGATACAGCACTGAGGACTTCGCGCAGCAGGCGTCCGACCTGTCACTGCGACACAGCCACACCCTGGAGCATTACCGCCAAGCCCACGAGGTCAGCGGGCGCGCCATGAACGGTTGGGTGTCGATCAAGGAACTGCGGCAGGCCATGACGCACTATCACGCCTTGTTCGACGACCTCATCGGCGATGATCAGCGGTCCCTCCGGGCTCGGGCAGCCGCTCGACCACCCCTGACACTCCCACACGGAGGCGCGGGTTCCCGCCGGTAGGCCACAGGCGCTCAGGAGGCTGCGAGCGGGAACACGAGCGATGGATCCACCCCCTGTGGCCGTGCCACGATAACTCACGGAGGTATCAGACCGATGGCGTTACCTCATCAGGAGAGCCAAAGCCGCCTTCCCACCGATGGCGGCTCCTCGGCCGGGACGGCCGAGGAGAGCAGCGCCGACGAGAGCCACAAGGAACGCATCGACCGGGAATTGTCCGAACTCCTGCAGGGGCTGCGGGTCATGGTGACCGGGGTGCAGGTGCTGTTCGCCTTTTTGCTGGCGATGCCGTTTCAGAGTGGCTTCGCCAAGGTGGACACCTCGGGCCATTGGCTGTTCTTCATCGCGTTGACGGGGGCGGCGACCGCCTCGGTCTGTTTCATCACGCCCGCTGTTCAGCACCGGTTGCTGTTTCGTACCGGGCTGAAGGAGAAGATCGTGCATCGCGCCAACGAGCTGGGCCTGGCCGGCGCCGTAGCCTTGGCGGTCGCGATCACCGCCGCGATGGCCCTGGTGGCCGAGGTCGTGCTCGGCAACTGGCTGGCCATCGTGTTCGGCGCCGCGGCGGCGCTGGCGACCTGCTGGCTGTGGCTCCTGCAACCGATCATCGACCTGCGCCGGCAGGCCACGGCCAACCCGCCGCGGACGACACACAACGAGGATTAGTCAGACGGCGGTGAGCAGGCTCCGCTCCGCGGTGCTCGGCAAGATACGACCTCCAGCCACCTTCGTGGGAGAGCACATGGATATCGATGTCGCCGGACGTGAACTCCTGGCGGTGGATGAACTCGAGGCGCGGTTGGCCGGAGCCTTCGCCCGCAGCCATTCGGCTGAACGGGTACGTTCTGCGGTGGTGGCGGCCCACCACCGTTTCGATGGGCGGCCGATCCGTGACTTCGTTCCGATCTTCGTCGAGCGGATCGCCAGAGCAGACCTGCGCCGGTCCGCCTCCTAGCGCTGATATCTCTGCACGCTCAAGGAGCCCAAGGCCGTGCGCGCCCAGTCGAGCGCGGCGGTCGGATCCAGTCCGTGCGGGATGCGATCGGCAGGGGTGTAGCTGAGCCACTGGTCGATGAGCCGGCCCAGGTGTTCGGGCACGTCCGGGGTGAGGCGGTCGGCGCGTTCAGGGCGGGTTCCGGCTTGCATCAGGTGGCGGACCTGCAGCAGGTCGGCGTCGGTGCCGATGGTGGTTTCGAGCTCGCGTCGCAGCGGCGCCAGGCCTGTCAGCAGCCAGTAGGTCAGGGCGCCGACGCCGTACAGGTCGGACAGACTGCTGGGGGCGGCGTCGGTGACGCCGAGTTGCTCGGGGCTGGCGAACCACTTGGTGCCGCCGGGGGACACCGTGGAGACGCTCTTGCCGGCCTGGTGCAGCTGGGACATGCCCCAGTCGATGATCCTGATGGTGGCGGGGCCGTCCAGGACGATGTTCTGCGGCTTGATGTCCAGGTGGATGATGTCGCTCGCGGCGGCGGCCTGCAGCCCGGCCAATACCTGGTCCAGGATCTGCAGGCTCCATGTCAGCGAGACCTCGGCGCTTGGCCTGCCGTGGAGGTGGAGGTGGAGGTGGAGACTGCCTGGCTGGTAGAGGGGCGAGATGAGGTAGACCGCCTGGGATCTGCGGTCCTGGCCGGAGTCGAGGGTCCGTCCGACGTGCGGGTGGTGCAGGCGCATCCCGCGCACTTCCCGCAGGAAGGTGCGGAATCGTTGGGGGTCGTTGTTGGCCTGGTGGAACACCTTGGCGACGACGGTGGTGGCGGGGTCGGCGAGGTCGTAGGCCTTGTACAGGGTGGCCATGGCGCTGGCGTCGGCGTTCAAGGGGGCGTAGATGCGCCAGCGGTCGTTGAGCACCATGATAGCCGCGGGGCCGTCACCGCCGTCACCGCCGTCACCGCTGGCGGGTGCGGGTGCCGACTGCGTGCTCTGGCCCGGCCGGCCTGTTATGGCCTGCTGCCGCGGCAATTGCCGGCTCCGCGCACGCTGCAGCGTGTCCGAGGCGATGAGCTGCGCCGAGGCGATGAGCTGCTCGGCGTCGATGCGGGCCTGGGCGAGGATCGCGGCGGCCTCGATCCGGGCTTCTTGGAGCACCTGATGGCGCAGCCGGTCCAGTTCGGCAGTTGGCGCGGGCGATAGAGCCACGGCGGGAGGACAAGTGCGCGGCCGAGCGGTCGTCCCGCTGCCGGTTGGGAGAACAGACATTGGCGCACAAGGTCTCAGAGCCTGCTGACGAAGGACTTTGGTGGTGAGGCTCGAGTCAGGAGAGTGTTGGGGTGCGGTCATCATTGGGCCGTTGACCGGTGAACGGGAGCGGGCTCCCGGTAGCTGAGGTGTTGTCTAAGCAGCTCAGCGGCCAGGGGCCCGTGGTTGTCTGTCTACACGTCCGCAACCGTGAACGCCAGCGGTTGTGCCTCATCGGGATGCGCATGTCGCGATCGGAAACCGGCATACCCGTCGGATCTCACCGACATCGAAGGGCAGGTGCTGGAGCCCGAGGCGCGAGGCGTGATGGCCGGTCTGGTCATGGTGACAGGCCGGCCGATGGTGCATGACCTGCGCGCGACACTGGACGCGATCGACTACGTGACCCGGTACGGGATCGAGTGGCGGGCCCTGCCGGTCGACTTCCCGCCGCACGAGGCGATCTATGCGTTCTTCCTGCGCTGGTCCCGGCGCGGTCTGCCCGAACGGCTGGCCGGGCGGCTGCGTGGTCGTCTGCGCGTTCTGGCCGGACGCGGTGAGCTGCCGACTGCCGGCTGCGTGGACTCCCAGACGGTCCGGGCGGCCGAGACCGTCGGCGCGGCGGCCTGCGGATACGACGCGGGCAAGAAACTGAAGGGGCAGAAACGGCACGTCGTGGTCGACACGCTCGGGCTGCTGTTGTGCGTGATGGTCACCGCCGCGTCGGTGCAGGACCGCGACGGCGCGCCTCCGGTGCTGGCGCTGCTGCGCCAGAAGTTCTCCACGATCGCTCTGGTCTGGGCCGACGGCGGCTACGCCGGACGGCTGGTCACCTGGGCCGGGCAGGTCCTGGGCCTGGACGTGTCGATCGTGCGGCGCAGCGATGACCTGCGCGGCTTCGTGGTCCTTCGGGCCCTGCCCCAAGGCCAGGTAGTTAAGGCTTTTGGGCTGCTGGCAAGAGTGCTGAAGAGATTGGCCGGGCGGTGTAGATGCCTGGCTCGATCTTGCGGATGAGTTGGCTGCCGGCCCAGCGGGACAGTTGCCGGTACATGGTGTTGCGGGTGACATCGCCGAGGTGGCGGGCGATGTCCTGGGCCGGTCAGGCGCGGTCGGGGTCTTGGTGGAGCAGGGTCAGGACCTGTTGTTGTCTGCGGCGTTCGGCGGGGGCGATGGACCGCTCGTCTCGGGAGGCGGCAGGTGGTGTGGGCATGGGCTGCAGGAGGGTGATGACCAGGCCGGTGACGGTGCGGCTGTGGTCGGGCCGGGCGTCGTCGAGTCGTTCTGTGTAGCGGGAGACGGGCGATTTGACCTTCCGGGTGCTCACCCGCGGGCGGCGGGCCGGGAGCAGCGCGGTCAGGATGGCGCGGGCGATGGCTCCGGCGCCTGGGGTGGTGTCGTCGCATGTCACGCCGGCGGCTTGGATGACCTGGTCGCGGGCGCTTTGCAGGGCGATGGTGAAGGAGCAGCGGTCCGGGTCGGTGCCCGGCAGGGATTCGGCGGCGTCGACCATCGCGGTGCGCAGCAACGGGTAGAGCGTGAGCAGCGCCCACATCTCCTGCTCCAGGCCGGCCGGGTCGCCGGAGCGCAGGACTCGCCCGCGCATGAGAGTGTGACGTAGGGCGTAGTAGGCCGATTCGTGCTCCCACCGCTGATGGTAGAGGCCGACCAGGGCGTCGGCCGGGTGACGGCGGGCGTCGGTCAAGCTGGTCACCAGCCGGTAGGAGCCGGTGAAGACGGTTCCGCCGGCGCAGGTCACGGTGATCTGCGCGTCGATGATCCGCACGTTGACCGTGCCGATCACGGACAGGTAGGAGCCGTCGGCCAGGCGGGACAGGATCGGCGCGCGGCGGTTGCTGCGCAACCGGCCCAGAATCTGGGCTCCGGTGCCCGTCACCGCGGCGAGGAAGTCGTTGCCGTCGAAGCCCTTGTCCGCGCCGGGTTCGATCTCCTGCGCCGCCGCATCCTGCTGCAGTGAAGATCACTCAGCGCGACCACCGATTACGGGCCAGAGCCGAAAACCCCTGGACACACCCCCAGCCGTAGGGCGGTGTCGGGCTGGCTCGGTTCGGGAAAGGCCCCGGAGATGGTGACGAGGCCGTCGGCGACGGTGACGCTCAGCCCGAGTTCGTCGGCGCGGATGGCGTTCCTGACCTGTCTCAGGAGGTCATCGTCGCTGCGGAGGAAGACCTTGATGAGGTCGTGGCGGCTGATGACACCGATGAGGCGGCCGTCGGCGTCGATGACGGGCAGGCGTTTGACGCCGTGACGGTCCATCTGCCGGGCGGCGGTCACGATGGACGTCATGGGAGCGGTGGTGTGGGCAGGGGAAGTCATGAGGTCCCCGGCCGTTTCACCAGCGGGTTCGTGACGGCCGACGTCGGCGACGTGGCGGATGCGCGCACGGAGCGGAGGCCGGTAGGCGTCGCCGTGGTATCGCTCTTTGAACTCCGCCTTGGTGAGGAGGTCGGCTTCGGAGACGATGCCCAGGACATGGTTGTCGTCGTCCACGACGGGCACGTCGGCAACGCTCGCGCTGATGAGAAGCTCGGCCACGGTGTGGAAGGAAGCCTCGCGATGGACGGCTGTGACGTCGGTGGTCATCAAATCCTGAACGGTGATCTTCATCGTCGTCCCCCTTACACGTCAGAGTGCTGCTGTGCTCCCATCCCATCTTGTGACGATTGACGAACACAGGGCCGGAAGTCCTGACGATCCCGGTCCGCAGGGTCCGCACTCGGGCCGGGTCGTCCGTGAACGATACTGAGGCCGATTGCGGGGGAGCGAGGGCCAAGGCCCTTTCCGCTTCCGGCGAGCGGCTGGATTATGAAGTGGGTAGCGGGGGGCGAACCCTGAGCAAGTTCGCATCCAGCGATGCGCCCGCCGCCTTCCACAGAGGGGCTACGGCAACTGATCGACGCCATTTCCGCCTGTCATTCACGGCGGCTGTTTGAGCGACCGTCACGGTCGCGGCGGAGATCTGCGGCACCGGCTACGCCGGTCTGGTCGAAACGGGTGCACCACCCCAATCCGCCCAGCTGATCTAGATGACGATGCCACGCGAAGATCCACTGCCGGTCCGGCAATGGCTGGGTCCGGCCATGTGCTCCTTGCGCTGACGACGCCGCGTATCGCGGATACGGTGCGTACCAAGACAGGACGAAAGCTGTCTTTCTCAGGACCTCTTCCGCGGACTCGCGCGGCAGGCGCCGCTCACACTGAGAGTGAGGAGGTGAAGGACATGGCGCATCCAGTGGTGCACTGGGAGGTAGCAGGTCCGGACCGTGAGGTGCTGCGGATTTTCTATGAGGGTCTGTTCGGCTGGAAGAGCGAAACGGTCGACGAGAACTACGCTCTGCTCCAGCCGGGCGAGGGCCCGGGCGGCGGCATCATGTGCACCCGCCCGGGCATGCCGCCGTACGTCACCGTCTACGTGCGGGTCGAGGACCTGGAGCGGGCTTTGAAGCGGGTTCGCGAGCTGGGCGGGGAGTTGCGCGTGCCGCCCGCGAAGATCGGGAACGGTATGGCGTTCGCGCTATTCACCGATCCGGCGGGCAACATGGTCGGGCTGCTGACCACAGCGGTGACCTGACCTCACACCCGCTCCCGGCGCTCGTAAGGAGGCGACATCGACCGGAAACTGCAGCGGCACGGATGGCTGTTCGCTCCGGTCGACTGACGCTGAGCGCAGTGCTGGTCACGCCGGCGCCCTGCGGGGGCCGGCATCTCACACGGATCCTTCGTGAGTCGGGGGTACGACCATGACGGGCCGATGGGCGTGGTGCAAGGTCGCCATCGCGACGCTGCCGGTGAGGATTTCCCGGGTCGCTGAGCGCCCTCGTGTTCCGACGACCAGCGCGGCCGCACGCCGGCTGCGGCCGTACGCGCCGAGCGCTTCGGCGACGGCGCGTCCGTGCGGGCCGTGCCCGGCGGTGACCTCCACCCGCTCCACGGTGAGGCCCTCGGCCGGAGGCCGGCCATCTTCAGGTGAAGCGGTTTCCATGCCGTCCACGTGCACGGTGATCAGATCCCGTCCCGGAAACAGCCGCGCCGCCACCGTGCCGGCCCCTTCGGCTCCGGGCGAGCCGTCCCAGCCGATGATCACCGGCCCGCCGGCCAGCGCTTCCTGCTCGGCGGTCAGCAGGGGGTGCGGCACGACCAGGACGGGGCGGGGCGTGTAGTGCACCACCATGTCCGAGACGCTGCCCAAGACGGCGTGGGCGCCGCCGAGGCCGCGAGAGCCGACGATGACCAGATCAGCGTCCAGGTCCTGGGCGAGTTGAGCGAAGCACAGTCCTTCGCCGCCGTAGGTGCGCCGTACCAGTGGCTCGGCGTTCCACCCGGCGGTGCCCGCGAGCCTGACGCCGCGCTCGGCGAGCCGACGGGCTTCGGCTTCGCCCTCGCGTTCGATCTCCTCGATGAAGGAGTTGATGCCGGAGACGCCCGTCCACAGTCGGTGGCGCAGGCTCTCGCTGGCGAACGGCGGGGTCCACAGGTGGGTGATCCACACGTGGGCCTGTGGAAACAACGCCGCACCTGCGTCGATCGCCGCGGCGGCGGCGGGGGAGCCGTCATAGCCCACGATCACATCGATGGTCATCATGTACCTCCTTGGCAAGGGGAGCGTCGGGATGGAGACGGCGCCCGCAGCAGACAACCACACCCGCTTCGCCGTCAGCCTCGCCTGTGCCGGCTGCCCGCAAACGGAGGCTTAGGTCATGCTTGTGCCTGCCGTTGGTCCTTCGCTTTTCATGGGGCGGGACGGTCGGCCGCGGGTGTGCTCGTCCTCATGACACGGTTGCCGGACGATGTCGTTCCACGGGGAGTTCCCCGCCTGCCGGGATGATGGGGCGTATGGATGTGAGCGAGGTGCTGTTGCCCGGGGGTCGGCCCGCGGTATGAGGTCACCACGCAGACGGGAGAGCGGATCGGGGTGGTGGTCCCGCGTAGGGGCGATTTCGAGGTGGTTGGCGGCCGGAGTGGGCGTGCGCTCGCTGTGGTAGCCCCGGCCGTCGTCGCCTTCAAGCGGCTGCGCCGACAGATCATGTGACCACCAGCCGCGACCTCTTCCAAAGCCGTGCATGAGTACAAGGCGACGCCCGAGCGCGGGAGCACACTCTCCCTCCGCGCTTACGTCGGCGCGATCGAGCGGTCGCCGAGACATGCAAGTGGCTCGGCCCTGCTCGGCACCGCCCGGCAAGCGGGGGTAACGGTGGGGTGTGTTCAGTCGATGGTGTTTAGAGGACCAGGAGGATGAGGAGGATCATCACGGCCACGAGCGCGGTGGTCACGGTATGCCGGTCGAACCAGGCGAGCAGGCGGTTGATGGGCGGGGAGACCATGGTGGTGGGTGGTTCGGGCGCGAGCGTGCTGAGCGTCCTGACCCGGACGACGAATGCCGGGTCTTCGCGGATGAGACGGCCCTCGATTCTGAGCAGCCTGAGATGTTCCTTCCAGCTGAGCCGCATTGTCCTCATCGCCTTCATCAGTCGTGTTCCGTCCGGTGCCGGCCGTGTGCCTCCTTGCCAGGATGGGCGGCCGAGCGGCCATTGTGTGGGGGCTGAAGGCCCGTCTGTGAAGGCCGATGGTCCTCCGTCACGCTGATACCCGGCGATCTCGGCGGATGGGACCTGCGTGCGGCGCACGAACTCGCGCCGGCTGGCGGGCCCGGCGGAGCGGGAGAGCTGCCTGGCGTCGGGGGCTTTCCCCCTTGGCCGACCGCCGCTGAGCTGCCTGTCCCTCCGGCCGACGCCGTCGCCATGTTCAGCAGCCGATGGCATTCGCTGGGGAAGAGCGACACGACTAGTCTGGGCCAGCGGAAGTGCCCTGCTCATGGCCGCGCCGTGTGGTGTCCTCCTTGCTTCCGGCGTGCTCGGGGTGCGACGACGTGCGGTGCCATCGGATGCCGAGCACGGAGGCGGTCACGAGGACGCCACCGGCGATCATCACGATGAGCGAGCCGCCGCCCGCGCCGCTGGTCCAGTGCCAAATCGCTCGGGTACGGCGAGCGTGAACCCGCCGACGCTGGCCAGGAGCAGAGCCGAGGCCCGTTCCCGCCGGTACAGCAGCAGGCTGGCCACCGCCACGGCCGCCGTCTCATGTACGCCCAGGCCATCGTGGGGTCGTACCCGACGCCCCGCTGGCCCCCGAACAAGGCGATGGCCGCGCCGAGCCCCAAACCGAGCCCCCGCTGTCCGATCACGTCGGCCAGCACCAGGGCCGTCCACGCCACTCCCAAGACGACCATTGACAGCCTCACGGCCAGGATGGAGCCGCCGGTGAGCTCGTCGGCGAGTGAGCCGGCGGTCAGCGCGGTGAAGAACGCACCCGCCAGGGTCGGCGGCGCGGTGCGCGCCAGGGCGTAGCCCAGCGCGGCCGTGGCCGGGGCGAGTGCCAGCGACACCGAGCCGGACCGGCTCCGTGCGCTCCCGCGGCCGGGCGTCGAGCAGGGTGATCCCGGCGGCGAGCAGCGCGGGCGGGGCCCACCGAAGGCGACGATGGTGTCGCGGCAGGAGCCGGCGGCGCGGTCGAAGGAACCGCTGCCACCAGCGCGCCCGGCCGGAGTTGCGCGATGCGGCGCACGCGTGGATCGCGGTGAACCGCGGCGGGAAGCTCACCGAGCAGACCAGGATGGACGACGAGGCGATGCGCAAGCTCGGCGGCTATGCCTTGCCGGGCATGGAGCGCGCTGGTGGACCGCGGACTGTGCGATCGGCACCGCTGCAACGTCGCCGCCGCGGTTGATCTCATTCCATGCCCGCTGCCGCCGGGGCGCCAAGGCCGAAGGATCGGAGCCGAGATGAAGTCGGTCCTGAGCCCGGCCGCAGATGCCGACGTTCACCCGCGCGCCAAGCCGTCGTTTGAGGAAAAGTTCCACCGCGAGTACGCGGGAGCCCCTCATGCCTGCCATCGCTCTGCTTCGCCGGCAAGCGTGCGGTCCAGCGAGATGGCGACTTCGGCCAGGCCCTGCCTGATCTGCTGGTGGCCGGACCCGTCCGAGCCCGTGACCAGCGCCGCGACGGGACGGTTGTCGGCCAGGTAGGTGACGGCGAAGGCGTCGTAGCCGTGCTTGAGCGCGGCCTCGGTGAGCAGTTCGATCATTGCCGTGGTCGGCCCCACCCGCCGCCAGGCGGGATCCATGGCGATGGCGACCTCCGCCGTCCGCTCGTCCACCAGCTCGTAGCGGGCGATGCCGATGCCGCGTCCCGTGGCGGCTTCGAAACCGGCCAGGGCGAGCCGCCGCGCGTAGTCGACGATGGTCAGATGCCGCAGCAGCTCCCCGGTCAGCGGCGGGGGCGCGCCGAGGAAGCGGCGGCGCAGCGTCTCGGCGTCCGCGTCGCGGATGGCCTCGGCCAAGGCTGCGGCGTCACCGGGAATGATGGGGCGCAGGAAGGCGGTCAGCCCGTCCTACAGTCTCACCGTTCGTTCCAGGTCGTTTGCGTAGCCATGAGGAGATCGCAATGGTCGGCTTCCGGGCATGAGCACTCCTCTCTCGGATCAGGCGAGTCGAGCCTGCCCCCGCCCGCCGGCTCACGGAACGGTCGTGTGAGGGGCATTTCCGCGCAGTGCAGGAATAAGGACCTGCGCGTCGGCCATCTCCACTCCGTCTCCATCAGCTCGTCACGGCCTCTGCGCCTGCCCACCGGACAGTGAGGGTGCAGGACACGAGAGAAGACGATGGACCCGGGAGGGGCCATGAAGGGCACAAGGAAGTTCGCTCTGGCCGTCGCGGCCGGAGCCGTCACCGCGGGCGCGCTGGTCGCGGCTCCAGCGCTGGCGGCCGGGCCGGGCGGTCCCGGTGATCCCTGGCCGCAGGGGCAGGGGCAGTACATGGGGCAGGGCAACCCGGGCGGGTATTGCATGCTGTTCGATCGAGGCGCTCCGAAGGGGACGCTCACGGCGGCGCAGAAGAGCGCGCTCGCCTCGGCGGCGGAGCAGGAGAAGCTGGCCGTTGACCTATACGCGGCCTTCGCCGATCAGTACGATCTCCGGGTCTTCGACCGGGTCGTGGCGGCCGAGATGCAGCACCTGAGGGCGGTGCGCACGGTGCTGGCCCGCTACGGCGTGACCGATCCGACCCAGGGGCAGGCGGCGGGCGCGTTCGGTTCGGCGTCTGTGCAGGCGTCCTACCACCGGCTGCTGGCTCAGGGGAAGTCCAGCGCTCAGGCTGCGCTCAAGGCAGGCCGGGAGGCCGAGCGGGCGCGGATCGATGCGCTGCGCACGGCGCTGTCCGGGCTGACCGCCCCGGACGTGAAGCAGTTGTACGCCAACCTGCTGCGGGCCGAGCAGATGCACCTGACGGCCTTCGAGCGGTGGATCGGCTGAGAGCCGCCGTACGATGGATGCCCCCGGCGTGATCGCCGGGGGCATCGTCAGGTCGCGGCGGCTTGCCGGTCGGCGATGTCGGCGCGGACCTCGTCCATGTTCAGGCCCCGGACCTGGGTGATGAGGTCTTCCAGCGCGGCCTCGGGCAGGGCGCCGGCCTGGGCGTAGACGACGACGCCGTCACGGATGACGATCAGTGTCGGGATCGACGTGATCTGGAGTGCGGCGGCCAGTTCCTGCTCGGCCTCGGTGTTGACCTTGCCGAAGACGACGTCGGGGTGGCGGCCGGCGGCGGCTTCGAAGACCGGTGCGAAGCGGCGGCAGGGCCCGCACCAGGACGCCCACAGGTCGATGAGGATCGTTCCGGTGCCGGTGACGTGCTCGGTCCAGTTGGCGGCGGTGACGGTGATCGGCATGGTCATGACGTACTTCTCCTCCTGATACCCCGGGGGGTATAAACATCTGAGCGTTGAAGCTGATTCCGTTTGATCGATCGGCGTTGCCGCAGTACGAAGGCAACTGCGGCCGCCAGTGCTGTCAGTGTTGCCGCGACGGCGGTCCAGGCGCTGTGGAGCAGGGCGGGCGGTGCCTGCTGGATGAGGACGAAGGCGCCCATGGCCAGCACGAACCAGCCGAACGCCTTGCGGAGGCGGTCGGCGTTGATGCGGCCGGCGAGGGAGCCGCCGGCGAGCCCGCCGGCGACGGCGGCCGCGGTGACCGGGAGTGCCACCGACCAGTCGATGGGGACGCTGTGCAGGTATCCGGCCAGGCCGGCCAGGGACTTCATGGCGATGACGAGCAGTGAGGTGCCCACGGCAACGCCCATGGGCAGGCCGCCGAGCAGGACCAGCGCGGGCACCACCAGGAAGCCGCCGCCGGCGCCGACGAGGCCGGTGACCAGGCCGACGGCGACGCCTTCTGCGATCACGTGAAGGACCGGCAATTCGCGGTGGGCAGGTTCGGCAGGCGGGGTGCGGCGCTGGCGGATCATGGCGATGGCGGTGGCGAGCATCATGGCCGCGAAGACGGTCATGAGCAGCGCCTCGGGCAGGTGCGGGCCGATCAGCCCGCCCGTGTAGGCGCCCACCATGCTGGCCGCGCCGAAGATCAGCCCGGTACGCCAGCGGATGCGCCCCGCCCGTGCGTGTCCGATCGCGCTGACCGCGCTGGTGACCGCCACGACGAGCAGCGACATGGCGATGGCTTGCTTGGCGGGCACGCCGGCGAGGTAGACCAGCACCGGAACGGCGAGGATCGAGCCGCCGCCGCCGAACAGGCCGAGCGTGACGCCGATCAACGCGGCGGCGGTCAGGGTCAGGAGGTACAAGATTACCCCCGGGGGTATAAAGAGGTCATGGGAAAGCCCGCGTTCAACCGCTCGTCCTGGAGCCGCGCAGGCGGGCGAGGGCGGCTTCGACGTCCACCCCGGCGGCGCGGTTGTAGGGCAGCCGGGCCAGCAGCAGGCCCATGGCGCAGGTGTCGGTAAGCGCCGCGAGCGTCAGGCCTGCCCCGGCGAGCGCGGCCACGAGCACGGCGGCGGGGATCCAGAGGCTCGCCACGATCGAGGTGAGGACGATGCTGCCGGCGGCGAGCCGGACCTGGCGCTCCAGCGTCCAGCGGGCCCGACCGCGGTTGACGGGCGCTCCGGCGGCGATCCAGGCGTTCATGCCGCCGTCCAGGACTGCGACGTCTGACAACCCCGCGTCGCTGAGCGCCGTCCGGGCGCGTTCGGCGCGGTTGCCGGACTGGCAGATGAGCAGCAGGCGGCCGCCCGCGTCGGCGACGACGCGCCGCAGATGCGCGTCCACCTGGTCGAGGGGCAGGTTGATGGCGCCGTCGATGTGCGCGCTGCCGAACTCGGCCGGGGTCCGGACGTCCACGACGAGGACGTCGGGGTTGGCTTCGATCAGTGAGCGGGCGGTGGCGGCGTCGATGGGGGACATGGTTTCTCCTGATTCGAGTCTGGACGGTCAGGCGGAGTCACGGTCAAGCAGCACTGCGGCGATGTCGGGGACGCCCGCTCCGGTGAGCACGATCGGCCGGTAGCCCTCGCGCGCCAGGTAGGCGGCGGCGATGGCGGCGCGGCGGCCGGAGGCGCACGCGACGAGCACCGACCGCCCGGGGTCGAGCTCGGCGGGGACGCCCTGGGTGAACAGATCGGGCAGGAATCGCTCGACGGCGCCCTCCAGCCGGGTCTGTTCCCGTTCACTGGGCATCCGCACGTCCAGGAGCTGCGCGTCGGGCTGGAGCAGTTTGACGAAGGCGTCGAGATCGGCGATCCGGTAGGTCTGGGTGGCGGCCTGGCCGAGGTCGCGGACGACGCCCTGGACGGTGTCGATGCCGATCTGGGCGAGCTGGGTGACGGCCTCGGTGACGTCCTGGCCGGGTTCGGCGACCAGGGTGATCGGCTCGTCGTGGGGGAGCAGCCAGCCGGTCCAGCTGCCGAAGTCGTCGTCCAGCTCGATGCCGTACGAGCCGGGCAGCATGCCTCGCGCCTGGACGTGGCGCGGGCGGATGTCCACGACGTGGCCGGTGGGCTCGTCGAGGTCGGGCACCCGGACGGGTGGCATGGGCGGCACGCCGAGCGTGTTGGCCGGGCCCATGTGCCGGTAGAAGACGGGGATGGGCATGGGGGCGGCCAGCAGGGTGTCGGCGAACTTCTCCGGGTCGTCGATGGCCAGCAGCGGGTTGCCGGTCAGCTCGGTGCCGATGGTGGAGGTCAGGCGGCCGGCGCCGGTGGTGGTGCAGAACGAGCCCTCGCCGTGGGTCGGATACAGGGCGGTGCCGGGCGGCAGCGCGGCCAACCGGCGTAGCGACCGGTGCTGCAGGCGGGCCAGGGAGCGGGCACGTTCAGGGCCGAGGAGATCGGGACGGCCGGCGGAGGCGACCAGCAGGCTGCCTCCGGAGAACAGGGCGACCGGCTCGCCGTCGATGAGCACCAGGTAGCTGGTGTGCTCCGGGGTATGGCCCGGCGTGTGGATCGGCCGCAGGACCAGCCCCGCTCCGCCGTCCAGGTCCTCCAGGTGGAAGGCGGGGGTGTGCCGGTAGGCGGGGGCCGCGGCGGCGGGCAGCACCAGCTCGGCGCCGGTGCGCAGGGCGGCCTGCTCGGCGCCGGAGACGTAGTCGTTGTGCAGGTGGGTCTCCACCACGAAGCGCAGCTCGACGTTCTGTCCGGCGGCGGCGTCGACGAAACGGCCGATGTCGCGCTGAGGGTCGACGAGGATGCCCTTGCCGTTGTGGGTGAGCAGGTGAGTCTGGTCTCCCAGGCCGGGCGTGCGGAATGAGGTCACGTCCATGATCTTTATACCCCCCGGGGTATGTGTGAGTCGAAAAAATGCGGCCACGGGCGTGCCGCGGCCGCTGGGCGGTCAGGCGAGCGCCAGGAAGAGCTTCTCCAGTTCTGCGACGCTCATGGGCGGCTCGTCGCCGCGCCTTTCAGCGTCCTGGCAGTGCCGCAGGCCGGTGGCGACGATCTTGAAGCCGGCCCGGTCGAGAGCTTTGGAGACGGCCGCGAGCTGGGTGAGCACCTTTGTGCAGTCCTCGCCTGCCTCGATCATCGCGATCACCCCGGCCAGCTGGCCATGGGCGCGCTTCAACCGGGTCAAGGCGTCGCCCACCATGCTCTCGTTCAGCTCCATGCCTTCAACTATACCCCCAGGGGTACTTGAGAAGGTGCACGGGGACCACCGGCGCCGCCGGAAGGCACCGCTGGACGGTGCCGGCCCGGCGCTCGCCGTCCATTGGTCACTGCAAGGCCAGGTGACCTCTGGTACAGCAGTTCAGGACTTTCGGCCCTGCGCCGGTGCCCGGAGGCCGGATAGAGCTGGGGTATGGCAGGGACGGTGCTCGTCGTGGAGGACGAGAAAGCGATCCGCGAGCTGCTGCGGCGCTATCTCGAACGTGCCGGCCACGGCGTGTTCACGACCGGCTCAGGGGCCGAGGCGCTGCGGCTGCTGGAGGCCGGCGGCGTCGATCTGATCGTGCTCGATCTCGGGCTGCCCGATCTCGACGGGACCGACGTTCTGCGCGCCGCCCGTGCCGGAGACGGAACTCCGGTGCTGGTGCTCACCGCCCGCGACTCGCTGGAGGACCGTCTCCAGGGCTTGCGCCTGGGGGCCGACGACTACGTGACCAAGCCGTTCAGCCCGATGGAGGTGACCCTGCGCGTGCAGGCGGTCCTGCAGCGCGCCCGCGGCCAGAACGGCGCGGGTGACCCGGCATCTTACGGCGGCGGGCGACTGCGGATCGACGAGCCGCGCCACGAGGCCCATCTGGAAGGCGAGCGCCTGGACCTGACGCCGACCGAGTGGGGGATGCTGGTGGCGCTGGCCGCGGTGCCCGGCCGCGTCTACTCTCGCTACGAGCTGGTCAACCGGGTGCGCGGGTACGAGTTCGCCGGCTACGAGCGCACCGTCGACTCCCACGTCAAGAACCTGCGTCACAAGCTCGGGCCCGCGGGCTCGGAGATCGTCCAGACCGTGCTGGGCGTCGGTTACCGGCTGGGACTGGGCCGTGACCCGTGATGGTGGCCGGACGGGCATGGGCCTGCTCGGGCCGCTCGGGCGGCGCCTGCTGGCCGCGTTCGTCCTGGTCACCCTGCTGTCGGTGGCGGCGCTCACCCTGGCCTCACTGATCGGGACGGGCGCCGGGCTCAGCACGGCCCGCCAGACGGATCGCACTCGGGCCGCCGCGCGGGTGGCCGCCGCCGCCGCGACCGCCTACACGAGGTCAGGCAGGTGGGCCGGGGCCGACCTCGCCGCCGCCCGCGCGCTGGCCTCCGGCGCCGGAGCCCGGCTGGCGGTCCTGGACGCGACAGGCCAGATGGTGCTGTCGCCCGGAGCTTCCACGCCGTCGCACGGAATGGGCCCCCGCATGGTCGCGGGCCAGGGCATCACCGCCGCATCCGTCGTGGTGGCGGGAAGGAGCGTCGGCACGGTGCAGCTCCGGTTCGGCACACCCGCGGACTCCGGGGCTCGCGATGTCGCCTGGGGCTGGATCGCCGCCGCCGCCCTGCTCGCGCTGGCTCTCGCGCTGGCCGCGAGCTTGTGGGTGACCCGCCGCCTGACCGGCCCGATCGGCGCGGTCACCCATGCCGCGCGGGCGTTCGCCGCCGGGCGGCGCGACGCCCGTGCTCGTGTACGAGCCTCCGGCGAGCTGGGCGAACTCGCCCAGGCCTTCGACGACATGGCGGAGGAGGTGACGCGCGCCGACCAGGCGCGCCGCCGCCTGGCCGCGGACGTCGCCCACGAGTTGCGCACGCCGCTCACCGCGCTGCAGGCGGGCTTGGAGGAGGTGCGGGACGGCCTGGCCGAGCCGGACCCGGCCCGCCTGGCCGTGCTGCACGACCAGGCGCTGCGGCTCGGCCGCATTGTCGGTGACCTGGCCGAGCTGTCGGCCGCCGAGTCCGCCTCGCTGTCGCTACGCCCGCGTGAGGTGGACCTGGCCGTACTCGTCCGGCGGGTGCTCACCGCCGCCGAGCCGCGGTTGCGCGCCGCCGGTCTCGACGTGCACTCCGGGCTCGCCGAAGCCGTGGTCGTCCACGCCGACCCCGACCGCCTGCACCAGGCCATCGGCAACCTGCTGGACAACGCCGCCCGCTACTGCGCCCCGCGCGACAGCGTCATGGTGTCCGTTCGCGCCACCGGAGGCCAGGCGGTCGTCGAGGTGACCGACACCGGCCCCGGCATCCCCGCCGAGGACCTGCCGCACGTTTTCGACCGTCTCTGGCGTGGCCGCTCCAGCGCCGTCGCCTCCGGCTCGGGGATCGGGCTGGCCGTGGTCCGCGAGCTCATCGCCGCGCACCACGGCACCGTCACCGCCCGGTCCGAGCCGGGGAGAGGCACGATCTTCACCATTCACCTGCCCCTGAGGAGATCACCATGACCGCCCATGACAATGCCGCTCATCAGCGCATGATGACGCAGTGCGGACGCGAGATCGTCGTCGGCCACCTGCCCTTCTCCGGCGACGGTCATCCGTCCGGCAGGGTGACGCTCGATGTCGGACTGCGCCCCTACGACCATGACGGGGCCTGGCTCAGCCTCACCCCGGCCGAGAGCCGCCGCCTCGCCACGACCCTGCTGGCCCAGGCCGCCGCCGCCGATGGCAGGGCGACGGAGAGTATCGAGGTCACCCACGCCGGCGGAGAAGCCTACGCGATCACCGCCCGGCAGCACATCCTGCTCTGCGATCAGCCCGCCGACCTGAACGGCGACGACGCCGCCCCCACGCCCACCGAGCTGTTCGTCGCCTCCCTCGCCGCCTGCGTCGCCTTCTACGCAGGCCGCTACCTGGATCGCCACCAGCTTCCGCGTCAGGACCTGAGGGTGAGCGCCGAGTTCACCATGGCCACCGACCGACCCGCCCGCGTGCGAGAGATCCGCCTGCGCGTCTCCGCCTCCGGCGTGCCCGAGCAGCGCAGGCCCGGACTGCTGGCGGTGGCCTCGCACTGCACCGTGCACAACAGCCTGCACCAGCCGCCCGAGATCAGCGTCGAACTGGCCTGAACGACTCGTGGCGGAGGTGATGGCGCGCGGTGGCCGCCGCGGGGAGCGTCAGCGGAGCTCGGCGGCGATCTTGCCGGCCCGCTGCTGAACAACCAGACCGGCTTGCCGTGCAGCGCCTGCTCGTGCCTGCGGGCCGCCGGGTGCCAGCGGGCGTTGTACAACGCGCCACCGAGCACGACGGCACGGTACGTGCTGCTGGTCCGCCGGACGGGATTCTGCCTCCAGCACTTCGGACACGAACCGCTCCGCGATCATGCCGGCGATGCCCGCGGTCGATCCGGGCCTGCTCCCGAAGGCCACGAGGATCTTCGATCCGCTCATAGCAGTACCTCTTCACGACCGTCACGTCTTCGTGACGGCTCTGTTCGCATGGTGCGGGCCGTGCGGGCGGCCGGGTTGCGGCGGGCGTGTCCGGTGCCCGCCAGGGAGCCTGGCTGTCGCTGGTGGTCAGCACCGAACGTCCTGTCCGGAAGTGCCTGGTGGTGCTGGTGGCCTGCTCGTATCCGCAGGTGCCCATGGCAGCAGAGCCCAGGCCGAGCGCGGCGATGGTGAAGGCCGGCGAGCCGTCTCGGTGCCGGTGGCTGAGGCGCCGTCGATCGGTGCGCGCCGCGGGCGGAGCTCGCGGCACTCACGATCGGTTGACGCGGTTCAAGGGACGGGGGCGGGTTGTCTCGGGTGGTCGGTGGGTGCGGTGGCGAGGCGTATTCCGACCAGGATGAGGATGAATCCGGCGATCAGCAGGACCCCTGTGGTGATGAACAGGGCGGTGGTCAGGCCGGTCAGTCCCGGGAGGGTGGCGGCCAGCGTGAGGTCGGCGGTGACCCGGGCGGAGCCGTCGGCGTTCATCACCACCAGTGTCCAGTCGCCCGGTTCGATGTCCCACATGATGTTCCCCTGGCCGCTGACCGTCCAGAATGTCTGTGCGGCGGGCGGTGTGGTGGGTGCCGAGCCGGGGTGTCGGCGGTAGTCGGCGTTGTCGGGAGTCAGGCGGGTCACCTGGTCGTAGGCCAGGTTGTCGAGGTAGGAGGCCGCGCGGGTGCGGTCGGCGATGCCGATGAACAGGCGCGGGTCGCTGGTCTGAACGCGGATCCGTCCGGCGAAAGTGCGTAGCGCGGTCGCGCCCGGCTCGTTGATGGTGATCTGGTCGGTGGCGAGCGCGTAGGTGGAGGTGCTGACGCGGGCGGAGGCGGTGGTGAGGAAGCCGCCGTCACGCGACTGGCTCAGTACCGCCGAGCCGGCGCCCGCCGCGGCGGTGCCGATGGCGCCGAAGGCGAGCAGGGCGCCCAGGGTGATGGCCACGATGGAGCCGGCGCCGTGCCTGACCGGGGCGTGCGCGGCCCGGGGCGCTTCTGGTCGTGGTGTCTCATGACCGCCCTGTTCCAGCCGGAAGGGCGGGTAGGCGTCCGTCATCAGGGTGGCGTACGCGGCCACGCGCAACGCCCAGCGGTTCATGCCGATGACGAGATCGAACACGCCATGCGGATACCGGCCGGCGAACAGCAGGAAAAGGGCGGCGATGAGCACGAGCAGGCCGATCAGGCCGCCCCAGTCGAGGGTGTAGAGCACGCCGCCGGAGTCGGGCAGGTCACCGCGCCAGGAGATGACGCTGCCGCTGGTGAACAGGCCCACGATCAGATAGTGCGGAATGGCCAGCAGCCACCACTTGACCAGCACGAGCCCGCGCGAGAGCCGTTCGGGATAGGCGATGTCCAGGGTGGCCGGGTAGTCCGGTTCGGCACCCAGGCTGAAGGGCGGGTAGCGGTCGGTGCCCAGGGCGCCGTAGCTGTAGTACGCCACCCGCCACGTCCAGCGCAGCACCCCGAGGTTGAAGTCGAACAGCGTCCGCGGATAGCGGCCGGTGAACAGGATCGCGAAGAACGCGACCACGGTGAGGACGGCGAAAGCGGTCCACAGCAGGCTCAGCACGATGTAGTGCGGGATGGCCAGGAGCCACTTGACCAGCCACAGGCCCCGGTTGAGCGGCTCTTCGAGCCGGGCCTCGACGCGCACAGGATAAGTCTCCATATTTCCAGCGCAACATCCTGGAGGGCGCGAGGCAGGAGCCTAAGGTCCTCGATGCGCCGGCCGTTGGACCTGCCCGCCCAGCTGCGGGGTCACGTGGCGCTGGGGTGGTCGTGCCTGCCGCGGAGGAGCTCCAGGCCGGCGCGGTACTGCTCGGCGTCGATCTCGCCGCGGGCGAAGCGCCGCGCCAGAAGCTCCTCGGCGGCCGGCGACGCGGATCCGTCCTCCGGTCCGGTGCGGGCGCTCGTGCTCGCCTGGCGGACCGCCAGCACGATCACCGTGACCAGCAGCCCCCAGAGCAGCAGGGCGCTGAGGATCATGAGTGCGTAACTCCAGTTGTTCATACCGCTGTGGCCCCACCACATCATCGTGATCACCTCTGTTCTTCCTCCTGTCCTCAGCGTGAGCGTGCGGCCGCCTCGGCAGAAGGGACGTTGGTCCCGCTGTCGACGGCATTGGCACGTGGAACGGGTCTTGTGGCCGATGGGGCCGGGCCCTTGGCCCCTGCGGGCGGGCTGCGAGGCGGTGGAGGGTCGAGGTGTGGAAATTTCGGGACATATGGATCGGGCCGGCGTGGGGGATCTGCTGAACCTCGTCATGGACGTGGGGCCGGTTCCCATGCAGGTCGGCGCCTGTCTGGTCCTTGATGCGGGGCCGGGCTTCTCGTTCGACGAGGCGCGGCGGCTCATCGGTGGCCGGGTCGAGGCCGTTCCCCGGCTTCGGCAGCGGGTGATGCCCGTGCCGTTCGGTTGCGGGCGGCCGATGTGGGTCGATGATCCGGCGTTCGACCTGGACAACCACCTCCAGATCATGAAATGTCCGGCGCCGGGGGATGTGCGGGCGCTGCTCGATCTGGCCGCCCAGGTGATCGCCCGGCCGCTGCCCCCAGGCAGACCGCTGTGGTCCATCACGCTGGTCACCGGGCTGGGCGGGGACCAGGCCGGCCTGATCGCGTGCTTCCACCACGTGCTGGCGGACGGCATCGGCGGCCTGGCCGTCCTGGGCTCCCTGGTGGACGGCGCGCCCGTACCGTCTTCGACGCCGTTCCCTGAGCCGGCGCCGTCACCGCGCCGGATCGCCGCCGAAGCCTGGACCGCCCGGCTGCGGGCGCTCGCCCGCCTGCCGCGAGCGGCGGCGTCCCTCGGACGGGCCGTCGCCGAGCTCGGGCCTCCCGCCCAGGCGGCGCGTTGCTCGCTGCTCCAGCCCGTCGGCCCGCGTCAGCGCCTGGAGACGGTCACCGCCCGGCTCGACGACGTACGCCGGTACGCCCACGCCCACGGCGGCACCGTCAACGACGCGCTCCTGGCCGCGGTCACCGGCGCCCTGCACACCCTGCTGGCCGGTCGCGGCGAGAGCGTCCCTGAGCTGGTGGTATCCGTGCCCGTGTCGATCCGGACGACGACCACCTCCGATCGGCTCGGCAACCGGATCGGCATCATGCCCGTACGCCTGCCCGCCGCGGGCCCGCTCGCGCAGCGGCTGGAACGCACCGCCGCCGCCACCCGGCGCGGGAAGGCCGTCACCTCGGGAGCCTCGACCGGGCTCGTCACGTCGCTGAACCGGATCCTGGCCGGCGCGGGCCTCCTGCGCCGGCTCCTCGACCACCAGCGCCTGATCCACACCGTCTGCACCAACCTGCGCGGGCCGCGCGAACCCCTGACGCTGAACGGCGCCACGGTCACCGCCATGATTCCGATCTCCCTCACCCGGGGGAATGTCAGTGTCGTCTTCAGCGCGCTCTCCTACGCCGGGACCCTCACGATCACCGTCACCGCCGACGCCACGCGTACCCCTGACCTGCCCGTTCTGCTCACGGCGCTGCTCGGTCAGCTCGCGGCGATGAGCCGGATGACGGGGAGCGGGAACTCCTCCAGACAGCTGTGCGACCAGGGCTGCCGAAGGTCCCACCGCAGGCGGGACCGACGCCTCTAACAGGACCCGCTAGGCGATCAGACGATGCCGGTATGAGAATCGGTATCAATGGTTTCGGCCGGATCGGCCGGGCCGTCCTGCGGTGCGCGCTGCGTACCGATCTGGACATCGTCGCTGTCAACGA
>NZ_JBEZFZ010000038.1:0-77922 GCF_040649735.1 Nonomuraea sp. NPDC048892
AAGGAGCTGACCGACGAGCAGGAGATCGAGCTCAACTGGGGCCACCCCGACAGCGGCGTCCACCGGGGAGCCGCCATCGGCCCGGCCCGGCACCGGATGCACGAGCTGACCGGACTGGACCTCTCAGCCATCACCATCGACGAACTCATCGCCGACGGCCCTGCCCGAGTCGTCGTGGTGGCCACCAACAGCGGCACCGACCTGCACGGCAACCCGTGGCGGATGACCGTGCTCGAACTGGTCGACGTGGTGCACGGCAAGATCACCAAGAAGCGCTCGTTCTACCAGGACACCGCACTCCTTCGCGACATCTCACTCGAACGCGAGGCGGCACGCGCCTGAACCGGCGGTCAGCGCCATTACCGGCGAATGACGGCCCCAACGCGCTGGCCTACGTCGGGGCCTCGATCGCCACCCTCGACGGGGCGCCCGGGTTCGCCGGACCGTGCTGATCGGCACAGGAGCGGGCAACGGGCGCGAGCGACCGGGTATGGGGCCGTTCCACCAGCGCGCAGTGATTTCCTCGATCTCCTGGCGAGGGCCGGCGTCCGCCCGCGGGAGGTCGACGTCGTGGTCAACACGCATCTGCACGTCGATCACGTCGGCTGGAACACCGTCGAAGCGGGCGGACAGTGGGTGCCGGCGTTTCCGCGCCCGGCCACACTCCCGGCTCGTCGGTACTGCGCCTCGCCTCCGGCGGCGACCGGGCGGTCTTCGTCGGCGATCTGTTGCCCAGCCCCGTGCAGATCCTCGACCCCTGTCTCAACAGCAACGCCTGCCTGGCCCCGGAACAGGCGGTGGCCAGCCGCCGGCGGATTCTCGAGCGGGCGGCCGACGAACGGGAACTGCTCGTCCCCGCACACTTCGGCGGCGCGGGCGCTGTGGAGGTCCGGCGGAACGGCGCCGGATTCGCCCTCGGGCCATGGGCGGCGACCGGCCCGGCCCGGCGAAGGCCCTGGTGAGCCGGCCGCTCCACGATCTCGCAGTCGGAGTCGTGGCCGGCAGGCCCACGCGCACGTCCTCGACCGAGCCGGGCTCGGCGCGGTCCCCGTCGTCCATGGTTCGGAGCTGCCGGAACGGGTGCGGCCGCTGGGCGTCGAGCGGGCCGACCTGGCACTCGACGTCGCGGGCGCGGGCTCGCTGCCGGAGCTCGTCTCGATCACGGGTACGCCGTCCTCCGTGCTCCCCGGGAGCCCGTGACAGAAGTCGGGGAGTCGTAGGCGTGCTCGCAGGTTACGTTCGCGCAGAGGAATCGATCGGCCCCCAGAGGGCCGCTCCCGCGCAGGCGAGGGCGAGCAGGAACGGGTGGGTGGCGCCGCGTTCGACGAGGCCGACGAGGATGTTGGCCCCGGAGATGACGTCGGCGAAGTAGGCCACCGTCGAAACCAGGCCGATCACACCGGCCGTGGCCAGCGTCCGCCCGAGTTTCGGCGAGAGCCCGACGCGCCGGTGCATGCTCCCGAGCATGATGGCCAGGACGTTGGCGCCGACGAAGCCCGCCAAGGCGCCCAGGGCGTGGAAGTCGCCGGTGCCGTCGTTCATCGCCTCGGCGGATCCGGGAAACAAGCCGAGCAGGACGCCGCCGGCCGCCAGCAGCGTCGCGGGCACGAGCGCCGCCCAGCGGCGCCGGCCCGACAGACCGCGCAGCGCGGCCACACCGGCCAGGATCGTGATCCCGAACAGGAAGAAGCCGGTGTTCATCACCCAGGCCAGCGGTGAGTACATGTACTGCCCGAACAGCGTCGAGGGCCCGTGGACGCCGAGGTCGCTGATGAAGTGGTACGTGTAGCTGTAGGGCGGATCCGTCCATGCCGCGGCGGCGATGAACTCCGTCAGCAGGAAGATCATCGGCCCCGCGACGAGCAGAGCTCCCGCGGTTCGGCGCTGCTGCCGCGGAGGCCGGCGCGCGTCGGGGGTGAGCGATGCGGGCTCTGTGTCATTCGCGGGTTCGGTCCGTTCGAGGCTCGGGAGCGGGTTGGTGTTGCCGGTCATGGTTCTGGCCCCTTCCGGTGCTGGGTGCTGCGGTCGGTACGGGTTCGCCCCGGCCTGCTAGCTTCACTCGACTACTTACTACACTGAGACTACTTTTACTGTCAATATAATTATAGTCCGGTGGTAGTATGATCTGCCCATGGTTGACGGCATGGCCGTGGGACGGCGGGAACGCAAGAAGGCGGCGACGCGGGCGGCGATCGTGGACGCGGCGACGGCGCTCTTCCTTGAGCGCGGCTTCGACGGGGTCAGCGTCCGCGAGATCGCCGACCAGGCGGACGTCTCCCCCCAAGACGGTCTTCACGCACTTCCCGCAGAAGGAGGCGCTCGTCTTCAGCGACGAGGACGAACGGCACGAGCGCCTCGTGGCCGCGGTCCGTGACCGGGCGCCGGGGAGTTCGATCTCCGACGCGCTCAAGGCGCGCTACCTCGCTGAGATCGCCGCGATGAGGACCGGGCCCCAACGCCGGATCCTCACCCTCATGGAGGAGACGCCGGCCCTCGTCCCTCGAAGAAGGGTGCCTGCTGTGTTTCCGCGTCGGATGTTCACCGCGGGCGTCGCGTTGCTGACGACCGTATTCAGCTCCATCGCGATCACCGCCACCGCGTCGTCCGCGGCGACGTGCTCGTGGACGGCGGCGCCTTCTACCTGAGCTACAAGAATCTCGCCGACGGCAATCTCTACGTGGCCCGGTCGACGACGGGGGCTCCCAACAGCTTCACCACGCTGACCGGCGGATTGCGGCAGGGCAACGCGATCGAGGCGCCGATCCTGGTCAAGTCGAACACGAGCAACACGTTCTGGCTGTGGGGCGACTCCTTCTCGCCGTCCAACGCGGTCTTCTACGCCTGGCAGTCGGCGAACGTGAACGGCAACGCCTGGTCGGCGCTCGGCCGGCGGACGTACACCCCGCCGATCAACGCCAAGCACGCCACCATCACCCCGATCACCGCGGCCGAGCAGACGGCGCTGGTCAACCGCTGGGGAACACCGCGGTGGAACCGGCTCAAATCGAGCAACTTCCCGGACCGGTACGTACGGCACGCGAACAACCTCGCGCCGCTCGACCCCTTCCCGATGGGTCCGACGGCCGACCAGCAGTGGCGGCTGGTACCCGGCCTGGCCGACCCGGCGGGGGTGTCGTTCGAGTCGGTGAACCTGCCCGGCAGCTACCTGCGGCACTCGAACTACGCGGTCAGGCAGGTCACCTACTAGCCGGCCTGGCCCATGTCCAAGTGCCGGCCGCTGCTCAACAGAGGGAAGTCGATCAGGATGAATGTACGCTTACGCCACTCGATCGCCGTCGTCCTCCTGCTCGCCGGCGCCTTCGTCAACCATGCGGCTGCGCCGGTGACCATCGCGAACGGCACCCAGTTCAGGGACACCAGCGGAAAGGTCCTGCACGCCCACGGCGGCGGCATACTGCGGGAAGGCGGCTATTACTACTGGTTCGGAGAGACCCGCAATCCCGACAACACCTTCCGCGCGGTCTCCGTCTACCGATCCACGGACCTGAAGAACTGGGAATTCCGCAACGACGTCCTCACCCGGTCATCGCACCCTGAACTCGACGTCGCCAACATCGAGCGGCCGAAGGTCATCTACAACAACTCCACCGGCAGATTCGTCATGTGGATGCACAAGGAGAACGGCTCGAACTACAGCGAGGCCCGCGCCGCCGTCGCCTCCTCCGCGACCGTGGACGGCGACTACACCTACCACGGCAGTTTCCGTCCGCTCGGGCAGCACATGTCGAGGGACATCACGCTCTTCAACGACAACGGCACCGCCTACATGATCTCGGCCGCGGACGAGAATTACGACCTGCACATCTACCGGCTGACCTCGGACTATCTGAACGTCAGCACGCTGGTCGGCAATTTCTGGAACGACGCCCACCGGGAAGCACCCGCCATGTTCAAACGGGGAAACGTCTATTTCCTGCTGACGTCGGCGGCGACCGGCTGGAATCCGAACCAGGCGCGCTACGCGACCGCGTCGAGCATCTCCGGTCCCTGGACCGGGTGGACGAACGTCGGCGACGGCACCACGTTCGGCTCCCAGCCGGCGTACGTCACCATCGACACCGCGACCGGCGTCGTCTCCGGAGGCGGCACCTCCCTGTACTACCGGATCACCGCGCGCGGCAGCGGAAAGGTGATGGATGTCGTCGGCGCCTCGACCGCCGACGGGGCGAACGTCATCCAGTACACCTGCGGCGGCGGCGCCAACCAGCAGTGGTCTCGTACCCAGGTCTGACGCGCGCACGGAGCGGAAGTCATGCCATGAGAAGCCACGCACCGCACCGCGGCCCAGGACGAGCCGCGGCGCACCTGCTCGCGATGCGCCGGGTTCGCCTCTCGGCCCGGCACCGCACCGGGGACATCGCGGGCAAACCGCGGAGCCACTCACACAGCACAACCCACTGAAGAATCAAGGTTAACCACCCAGCTGGAGCCGATGTGATCCGCTGACATTACGTACGTATACCAATGAATATTCCAAACGTATACCAATCATTGGTAGCGTAGCGCCCGTTGAGTCAGCACTTGTCCACGTGTCAAGCGTTCGTTCAAGGCGAGTCCGAAATTCCAGCAACGTTCACAACGTTCGACGTCTTCGACGTCGACCGGCGGGACAAGGGCATTCAGACGGTCTGTGCGAGGTGTGATGGAATCGTTCTACGACGAGACATTCGCTCCGGTTTACAATCAACTCTTCACAGGTTTTGCTCATCAGGTCTCCGGCCCACTGCGTGCATACCATCAGGCGACCACGGCGCGGGAGTCCGGAACTCTACTCGATCTGTGCTGCGGTACCGGTCAGCTGGGACTGTCCTTCGCGTCGCACGGTTACCGGGTGATCGGTGTCGACCAATCCCAGCCCATGATCGAAGTCGCGAGGGAGAACGCCCGCCACAGCACCCTGGAAGACCAGGTGGAATTCATCAGGTCGGATGTGGCAAAGTTCGAGATCACGGGAACGCCGGACTTGGTGACCTGCACGTTCGACTCATTCAACCATCTTCCAGGGCTGCAACAGTTGGCGGCGTGCTTCCGCCGTACCCGCGAAGTCATCGCTGACGACGGCATCTTCATCTTCGACGTTCACAGCATTTCGGGACTTCGTCAGCAGAACACGTTCTCCGTGCGCGAGACCGACGACCTCGTGCTGATCAGCAGGATCGGCTACGACCCGGGCAGCGGCACGGCGATCGCGCGCATCTCCGGATTCGACCGGAAGGACGTGTCGGCGCCGTGGCGGCAATTCAAGCAGCACGCCACCATCCGAGCCTGGAGCGCGGAGGACATCATCGCCGAATTGCATCGTGCCGGATTCGGCAGCGCCTGGCCGGCAAAAATCGATGCCCTCGGTGAATCGGTGAAAGAGCCCGATCAGGTGCCCCGCATTTTCTTCGTCGCACGTCCCTGAGCCGCACGCACCGCCATGGGGTGAGGCGGAAAAAGCACGTCTTCAGGCCATCCATGCTGCCCGAATCAGGGACGATTCCTCAGTACGAAAGGAAACAGGTCATGACTTCGCAGGTCACCCAGAAATTCCAGCCGGTGGGTGCGACAGCGGAGGCTCCCCTTCGCGCTCTGACCGAAGAGGAGATCGCCACGTACGAACGCGACGGGGTCGTCCTCGTCCGGAAGATCTTCCCGGAGCGCTGGGTGACCCACGTGGCGGAGGCGATCGACGACATGGTCACCAGGCCCACTCCATACGGCCGCCTGCTCTCGAACGCCGACCGGCACATGTACAGCGACCTGTTCATGTGGAAGTACAGCGACGCCTTCCGGGAGTTCGTCTACCACTCTCCGGCGGCCAGAATCGCCGCCCAGGTGATGCATTCGCAGCGGGTCAACTTCCTCGGTGACCACATGTTCAGAAAGGACGCCGGCTGCGAGATCCCAACGAACTGGCACACGGACGATATCGCCTGGCCCGTCGCGGGAAGACAGGCGATGAACATCTGGCTCGCCTGTGACGAGGCCACGGCTCACAGCAGTGCCCTGCAGTTCATCCGCGGGTCGCATCTGTGGGAGTCCGCGCGCGCGACGCGCCTGTCCGGGGCCACCGGCGACGACCGGGTCGAGGCCGCCCTGAGCAAACTGGGCTGGAAGCCGTCTGAGGGGCTGGACCTTTCGCAGGTCGAGCAACCCGCGACGATGCGGTCTGTCATCCGGGCCGCCTTCCACGGCGTCCATCGCCGGTTGGAGGAGGAGATGGCGTGCGCGCCGCTGCCGAACGGCCAGACCGGTCTGGTCTCGATCGAAGCCCATCGTGACCAACTCCCGATCGTGAGCTGGGATGTCGAGCCGGGTGACGCGCTGATCTTCAGCCTGCGGACGCTGCACTACTCGACGGGGAACGCCAGCGAGACGGGAACCCGGCGCGCGCTCGCCACCCGCTGGCTGGGCGACGACACCCGGTACGCGCCGACCACGGGCAACTTGCCCGTCTTCTGGAGGCACGGGCTGCGGCCGGGTGACAGGTTCGGCGGGCCACTGTTCCCGCAGATCCTGCCCGATGTGGTGCCGGGTGAGGGTGCCGAACGGTTCGCGGGCCCCGAGGAGGCCGACCCGCAGATCGCCTTCGAGGACCTGCGGGCCCGTGTCGAGTGGGAGAACGAGGCTTCGGCCTGACGCACGCGTCGCCTCTCCGGGCGACGCCGCCTAGGACACCGGCACCCCGTGCTAGCCGGTCCGTGTCGGTTGCATGAAGGAAAGTCCGGACAACAAAGGAGAAGCACATGGGTGAGGACGCTCTGACCACCAAGACCGAGATCGCAACCGAGGCCGCGCTGACCACCCACGAGGAGCAGCTCCTCGAGGAGTTCGGCACGTTGCTGTCGGCCGAGTACAACTACATGACGCTCTGAAGCTAAGCCGGCGCGGGTGGCCTGCCGGCCGCCCGCGCCGGTCCGAGCCCGGTCTCTCTCCAACACCCTCTCGAGGATGTGCGAATGACATCGCCTTTGCAGAAATCCGGGCCCGAGTCCAGCTCGGAAGCCACCGGGCAGACAGGGCAGACAGGGCAGGAAGGCCTGGACGGTCAGGGCGGAATCTCGTACCGCAAGCTGCTGCGCAATGTTCCTTTCGCCTTGTTGTGGCTGACGCTGGCACAGTCCGCGCTCGGCGACCAGTTCTTCAAGGTGGGTGTGCCCTGGCACGCGACCCAGCAGTTCGGGAACGTGTTCGACGGCGCGCTCGTCGGGATGGCGATGGCTCTGCCACTCACGATCTTCGGCCTGTGCAGCGGCGTCCTGGTCGACCGCTTCAACCGGTTCGGGCTCCTGCTGGGCGCCGACCTTGTGCGCATGGCGATCACCGGCGCCATCGCGGCCGCCCTGGCCACTTCCATGCTGGGCCTGCCGGGACTGCTTGCCGGCGTCATCTTGCTGACCGTGCCGAGCACGCTCTACATGCCTGCCGTGCAGACCATCGTGCCTCGGCTGGCCGGGGGGCATGTGCCGACAATCGCGCGCATGGACGCGCTGCTGATGGGCAGCGCCACGACGATGACGGTGCTCGGGCCCTCGATCACGGGCCTGGCACTGACCGTCGTGCCGCTCTGGGCCCTGCTCGGGATCGACGCGGTCACCTTCGGGATCGCGGCTCTCCTGATCGTGGCGATCCGCGTCAAGGCCGGCGGCGAGATGCTCCGCCCGACGGCCGCCAAACCGTCGCGTTCGTTGAAGGGCATCCTGTCCGCCGTCCGCGAAGGGCTGCGGTTCATCATGACCGAGCGGGCGCTACGTGCCCAGTTCCTTGTCTATCCAGCGCTCGACGGTGCCCAATACAGCATCGTGTTCATTCTGCCTGGGTTCCTGCTCTCGTATGGAGACGGCGGAACCGTGCTTTTCGGCGTGGCCGTGGCGGCGATCGGCGTCGGCCGGGTGGCCGGGATGTTCACCGTCACTCACACCTTTCTGCTCCGCAGGCGCGGGCTCGTCTTCGTCGGCAACTTCTTCGTCCAGGGACTGGCGATCCTCGTGATGTGTGTCGGGTCCGAGGCGTGGCTGGCACCGCTGGCCATGTTCTTCGTCGGGCTGCCGGCGGGCATGGCGACGGTTTCTGTCAGCACGTACGTGCAGAGCGTCGTGCCCGAGGAGATGCGGGGCCGGGTCTTCGCCTCGATCGCCTCGCTGAGCAGCGCCGCGATGCCGGTCGCGCCGCTTCTGTTCGGGCTGGTGGCCACCTCGGTCTCGGCGAGCGTGTCGCTGATGTGCATCGCCGCGACCTTCATCCTCGGGTCCGTTTATCTGATGACCCAGCGCGGGGTACGGGAGGTGCTCTGATCGTGCCGACCGTTTCTGCGAAACCGACGTACTTCACGGTTCCCGGCAGCGTGGAACCCGAGGTGCCGAGCGTGTCGGACAGGTGGGACCTGTGGCTGCTCAGCCCGTACTTCGGCCTCCACCGCCCCAGCGCCTGTTCCCTGCACACGTCGGGGGTGCTCAAGGCGTACGACGATGTCGATCGCGACGCTCCCGCCTCTCCCCTCCAGCTCCACACCCCACGCGGATTCCGGACGACGATCGCCCGCGGCGCCGCGCGGCCCGACCTCGATCACGACGAGCCGGACGGCCTGCCGCGCGACCAATGGACCTCCGACTGGTCCCGCCTCGTGGAGCTGTACACGAACGCGCCAGAGCTGAGCGGCGAACAGCGCCTCCGGCTGGGAGTGCTGCTGAGTGCGCTGGATCTGGACGTGGCGGCGCTGCGCGCGCTCCCGTCGCCCGACGTCGCGAGTATCGCTACCGATCCTCTCGCGGCCAGTACGGCCATGAAACGCAGCCACGCCCTGTCGAGAGCTCGGCCGGGACCGGAGACGGCGGACGCCGATCGCAGGGTCCTCTCGCTGATAGCCCATTCCACCGCCTTGCCGGCCTCCATGTGCCTGACCGCCGCCCTCACGCTGCTCGTGAAGGCGGCACGGGGCGGTGCGCCGGACCTGACAGCCGTCCAGGAACTGCGTGAGCTGTCGGCGAGGCACGCCGGCGGGCTCGAACGGGACGACACCCCCATCAGCCTGCTGCTGCGCAGCACCTACTGGCGGGCGGTCAGCTACGAGCCGTTCCTTCGCGGTGACCACGCGCGTACAGCGCACGAACTGGACCTGGCCGAAGAGCTAGCCCGCCAGGGAGTGGAAGACCACCCCGGCCTGCTTCTGTTCCGTCAGAACCTGCATCCACTGCTGGAGACGAGGAGTCGTGCCGCCCGCGAGCACGGTCACCTGGACCTGGCCGTGGCGTACGCGACCGAGCTCACGGAACTCGACCCCTACGACGGCAAGGTGCACTACAACCTGGGCACGACCCATCGGGCGCGCGGCGATCACGAAGGCGCCCTCACCGCGTTCCGCCGTGCGGTGGCCCTCGGCCTGCCGCACGCCTCGCGCGCGCGTGTGGCCGTCGCACAGTGCCTGGAGGCGCTCGGCGACCTCCCGTCCGCACTCGCGGAGTACGTCGAGGCCGTACGGGAAGACCCCGCTGATCACCGGGCGGCCGGCGGGGCCAGGCGCCTGGCCTCCCGTACCGGGCGGCCGGAGATCCTGGACTGGCATCGCGGCTGGGTCATGGCCTGGCGCCGACGGCTGGCCCTGGAAAGTCTTCAGGCATCCGGGAGGAGCGCATGACGGCGATCGACCTCGACCTTGTCCCGACCGTGCATCCGGTTCGCACCTACCTGGACCTCGGCGGTTCCGGTGGCGCTCTGCACAACCGGATCCTGGCCCACCTCGCCACGGCGATGGCCGCCGGGGAGCAGGTCACAGCCGTGTTCCAGAGCAACCCTGTCGCGGGCTTACGCGATCGGGTCGTGCGCGAGACCAGATTGAGCGCGTACGCGGCACGGACGCCTGACCGGCTGGCGGAGGAGCATCGAAGCGCGCGTTGGCAGCGGCTGTGTGAGTGCCTGACCAGTTGGGACGATCAGCCTCCGCGTCTCCGATCACTGCTGGTCAACCTGCTGATCCGGCTGGGCTTCTATGGCGAGGCCGAGAAACGCCTGCGTGACCTCCCGCTCGGCCGGCCGCTTGGCGACGTGGAGGTGTCGCTGCTCCTGCAGCGGGCCAGCGCCGTCTACAAGAGCGACAGGGGTGCGGACGAGCGTGCTCTCAGTCTGCTGCGCCATGCCTACGAACAGGCTGTTTCACCGCGTTCCCGGCTCGTGGCGGCGATGGCCGTCACGGTGCATCACGCACGGGTGGACCGGGATGCGCGAGCGGTAAGCCACTGGGCCGGGAAGGCGCTGGCAGAGCTGACCGCGTTCGACGGGGCCGAGGACGACGACGTGATCTTACGGAGCGCGGCGCTGCGGGCGTGCAGCTTCGCGCCGTTCTTCGACCGCCGGCTCGACGAGGCGACCGAAATGCTCGCGCGGTGCGAGGAACTCGCGAGGTCCGCGCCTGACGACACCGCCGAACGCCGCCTGGCCAGGGACGAAAACCTGCGCGCGGTGCTGGAGACCCGCAGCAGGGAGGCGGCTGGGCGGGGCGACACCGAGCTCTCTCTGCAGCGTATGCGCGACCTCACCTCGCTCGATCCCGCCGACAGCAGGGCGCACCGCGACCTCGGCTACGCCCTGTTCAAGCTGGAGCTCTTCGCGCAGGCGCTGGACTCATTTCGTACTGCCGCCAGGCTCGGATCCCCCTTCGCGGCGGTCTCCTGGACGCTCATGGCCCACTGCCACCTGCGTCTGGACGACACCGACGCGGCCCTGGACGCGCTGATGACCGCCCTCGACATCGACCCGCACTCCATCACCGCGTTGCAGGGCGTCCTGTGTGTCACCGAACGGCGCGGCGACGGTCACTTGCGGGCCTGGGCGCGTGAGCGGCTGAACCGGTTGCCCGCTCCACCGTCCCCGGACAGTTTCAGCACCCTGACCAAGGAAGAGAGCCATGCATAACGCCACGCCGTCGGTACTGTCCTGCGTCACGGACGGCGATCACTACCAGCAGATGGCCTGGGACAAACGGCGGACGGCTGTCGCGTCCGTGGCCAGAGCGCTCAGCGCGCGCCTGCTGGGGGACGCCGGTGAGCGCCTGAGGCGATCGATCGACCTGTTCGATCGGCTTTCCGCTGACGGGCAGCGTGACGTCGTCAAGGCGCCGCTCTTCGGGTACTGGTGGCATCGCCTGTCTGTGCTGTATCAGGCGGCGCAGTGGGAGCCGCTGGCGCGATGGTCCGCACACCTGCCGCGCTTCTTGATCCGCCCGCTGCTGGACGAGGGGAGCTCCTTCAGCGACGTCGAGCTTCCGGCCGGCGACGACGGCCGCCTCTGGCTGCCGGGCATGTACTGGCGTATACGCGTGGACGCGCCCTCGGTCGTCGCCTCTTCGCACGCCGGTCTCCTGGAGCTGGTCGGTCGCTCTCGCGTCGTCCGTCTGACGTCCGGCGAGACGCCTCAGGACGCTGAGCTCTTCGAACGGCTCCCCGGCGACGTCCTGGTGTCGGGTGATGACCCGTGGATCGCCGGTTACCTCCAGCGGGCCAACGAGAACAGCTCGGCCGAGGGCGGGCTGGGGGACGTTTCCGTGGCCAAGGCGGCCGAAGCGGCGCCCGACCTGGCCGATGCCGTCAACACGGTCGAGACCGTGTGGCCGGAGATGGCAGGTGAGATTCGTGCCATCGTCCAGCAGATCGTCCCGATCCACAGCCGCGATACCGTCGCCTTCAGCAACACGGCGCTGGACGGGCTGCTGTTCATCAGGACCGACCTGGCGGACCCCGTCGTGGCGACCGAGCGCCTGATCCATGAGACGAGCCACCTGCGGCTCAACGCCGTGTTCACACTGCGCCCCTTCCACGACCACCTGCCGTCCGATCGGCTGCACTCGCCGTACAGGAAGACCCCGAGACCGGTGGACGGCCTGGTGCACGGAGCTTTCGTCTTCGCGCGCATCGCGGAGTTTCATGATCGGGCGCGACGCGTGTTCGACAGCCCTGCCTGGTCACGGCGATTGGGCGAAGTTCTGGAGATGCAGGCGGAGGCGCTCGACCTGATCGACTCGTCGGTCCGGCTCACGCCGTTCGGCCGGGCGCAATGTGATGGCTTCCGCCGTTCCGCGGACACGATCGCGTCCGCTCTCACCTCTGACCAGGCGATTGGACAATGACATGTCAGTGACGTCCCACACCGCGCCGGACCTGCTCGCGGTGAGCGACTCCGCGGGCCACGACCTGCTCGACAAGTATCACGATCGGCTGGCCGCCGGTGTGATGCGGGTGCTGCCGAAACTGCTCGACCGCGTAAGTGAGCGCAGTGCCGCGAGCATCGATCTGTGGTGGGAGATCTTCCACCAGCTACCGGAGGAGACTCAAGCCTCGATCGTGGGAGGGCCGCTGTTCTCCAGTTGGTGGGCCAAGGTACGCACCGCGGTGGCGACTCGCCGTAGCGGCGAACTCGAAGATCTCATGGAGCATTTCGGGCGATTCCTGTGTGTCGCGGCCATCCGGCAGAACGCCCTCCCCAGCCAGCCGGTACGCCTGCCTCTCCTCGGCCCCGGCGAGCTCCGTCTCCCCGGTCACCCCGGGCATCTCATCCTCCCAGGCGAACCCACCACCCACGTGACCGTGACGCACGAGGGCGCCTCGATCCGGCTGACGGCCGGTGGCACGACCTTGGACGTGGACACCGATTCCTTCCTCGCCGGACGCCGGGAGGCGTCGCCGGCCTTCCGTCCGCACGTCGTGCTCCGCCAGGGAACGGAGGTGGACGCCACCGATCCCTGGCTGACGCGCTTCATGGGCTCCCAGAACGCCAAGAGCGCCATCCCCGGCTACCCGCAGCGCGACCTGGCCCCCCTCGACCCGGTGGACACGGCGATCAGGGACTGTCTCGACCGCGCCGTGGACCTGCTCGACGACACCTGTGCCGCGTTCGCCGCCGAGTTCCGCCGGCACATAGCCCTCGTGGTCCCCATGCGCAGCCGTCTGGTCTCGACCTTCACCGACACGGGCTTCTTCGGCGCGCTGTTCATGAGCGAGCACATCGCGCCGTTCTCCGACACCCTGATCACCGCCGAGCACCTCCTCCACGAGACCAGCCACCACCGCCTCACCCTCCTGCTGGAGCAGGATCCGATCATGGCGGACGCAGCCCAGGGGCTGGTCGATTCACCATGGCGTGAGGACCCGCGTCCCATGCATCAGATCCTGCACGGCACGTTCGTATTCGCCCGGATCGCCCAGTTCCACTGGCGGCTTGCCGACCGCGACGAGCGCGCTGCCCGCCGCTACCAGGAAGTCCTGAGCGATCTCAGGAAGGGGCTCGACCTCCTGCTCGCCCGTACGACACCGACACCCCATGGCGAGCTGCTCTACAGCGAGATGTGCACGATCGCCGAAGTGTAGGAGCGTGTACACGATCATGACGACAGAGAGTACGACCGCGTGGCGGCTACGAGGACGCGTTCAGTTGCTGCCGATGCCGGAGTCGCTGATCCTCCGCCTGGGCGAGAGGACCCTCCGCATCGCCCCGTTCGCCGAGCGGGAAGAACAGATCATGCACCTGCTGGCCGAAGGCGTCACGGACGGCGAACGCCGACTGTCCGGCGACGGGGGCCGGGCACAGGAGATCTTCGACCTGTGCAGGAACGCGGGGTTTCTCGAGACCGCTCCGAGCGACACCGGCCTCACCGACGCCGACCTGGCACGGTACGACCGAACCCTGCACTACTTCTCCGAATTCGAGACGGCCAACGGGCCCTCGCGATACGAACGCTTGCGCGGGCTCCTCAGCACCCGCGTCGTCGTCGTCGGCTCCGGAGGCATGGCCAGCTGGCTCCTTTACGGCTTGGCCTGCTGCGGCGTGGGCGAACTGGTCGTCGTCGATCCGGATGTGGTGGAGGCGTCCAACCTCAACCGGTCGATCCTGTTCGACGAGGCTGACATCGGCCGGCCCAAGGTCGAGGCGGCGGAGGAACGCCTGCGCCGGTTCGTCCCCCGCTGCCGGATCCGTCCCGTGCAAGCCACCGTCACGGACGCGGGTTCGATCGCCGAGCTGGTCGCGGATGCCGACCTCGTCGTAGGCGCCGCCGACCAGCCGGTTTGGCTCATCCGGCAGTGGCTCGCGGAGGCCTGCCGCACGGCTGGCCGCCCGCTACTGCATCCCAGTGGCCTGCGCGTCGGCCCTTTCTACCTTCCCGGGCAGAGCGCCTGCCCCATGTGTGAATGGGCCGAGCAGGCCGAGGCCCGCCCCGGCTTCCCCTCGGTCGTCGAACGGCTGCGGCGCCTGCCCCGGGGCACCTCCGGCAGCCTTGCCCCGTGGGCGAGCGTGACGGCGAGCGTGGCGACCATGGAAGTCCTCCGATACCTGGGCCGGCTCGGCCCGCCCATTACCGTGAACGCCTTGTGGGAGTGGAGGCCGGACAGCACCTCCGCCGTCCGTCCGCTGATGCCGCACCCCAAATGCCCCGTCTGCAGCGGTGAAGGCCGTGCCGGTTACGATCAGGGGGGTTCATGAGCTCCGCGGAATCCGGGCGATTCACGCTCCAAGCCGCCCGCGCCTTACCAGCAGGAACCGTCTCGCTCTACACGCACGCGGCCACCGGCCTGCGGCATGTCCATGTGGACACCCCGTCCGACGGTTTCGCGGTGGCGTTGGCCTTCGCCACGCCAACGGACGAACACGCCGGTGTGCCGCACATGCTGGAGCACTGGATGGGCTGCGGCTCGCGTGACCACCCCGATAGGCACCTGTTCCCATCCCTGCTGAACGCCGGCAACGTCTCCTTCCTCAACGCGTTCACCGGCCCCGATCACCTGAGCCTGCTGGCCGCGACGCCGTCGCCGGACATGGCCGCCATGCTGGCCTCCGTGCTGACAGACAGCGCCTTTCATCCCCTCCTCGACGACCACGCGTTCGCTGAGGAAGCGATCTCGGTCGAGGGCGGGGTCGTGCGGGGCGTGGTCTGGGCCGAGGCGAACGCGCGGGCGAGAGACCCTCGTTCGGCCACGGTGGACGCCGCGGCCCGCGTCCTGTACTCGCCCGCCGCCCTGCGCACTCTGCGCGCCCAGGGCAACGATCCGCACGAACTCCGCCAAGTGCGAGCCGAGGACGCCCGCCGCTACCACGCCGCGTACATCCGGCCCGAACGGGCCTGTCTCCTCACCGTGGGCCCGATCTCCGCATCGTGTTTCCACCGTGCCGTGATCCTCGACCGGCCCATGAACCCAGGCCCGCTGCCGCCCGCCGTGCATCCGGTGCCTGATCTGGGCTCGCGACCTCACGACGAGAACGGTACCGAGACGGCCCCGCATGCCGTCATCGCCGTGCCGCTGGAGCCGACGGCGGACAACGGTGCGGTCATGAGGGCCCAGATCCTCGCCCAGACGATGATCCGCGACGACCGCTCGGACCTGCGGGGCGTGTTCGCCCGGCACAGCGGGGTCGGCATCTCGCCCGCCACTGGCGTGCATACGCACTACCCGCACACCATTCTGATGGCCGGCGCGATCTGCCCTCAGGGAACTGAGCCCCAACCGGTGCTGTCCGACCTTGCCGAGGTCCTGTCAGGGTCACCTTTCGGCCCCGACGCGATCCGCGCGACGGCCCGTACCGTACTGCTGGACCTACGCGACAGAAGCGGCCGGACGAACCCGCCGGAGCCGTGGGAGGTACGGCTGGCCCTCGACGCGGTGGGCCCGATCGTCCACGGTGCGGATCCTCTGGGCGTGGTCGACAGGGAACGCCATGTCCAGGAGGTGATCAAAGAGCCCGATCGGATCCTCGGTCTCCTGCCCGGCGACGCGTCTCGCTTCGTCCGCCTGTCACCCCCAGGACACGCGACCCTTCCTGCGCCCCGCCATGCGCCCCCGCCCGCGCCCCGGAGGGAGACCCTGTCCAGACCTGCCGAAGCCGCCCTGTCAGGACTCCCGGCGATGCGCGCGGAGGCATCGGAATCGTGTGGTCCGAGCCGCGTTGACGACGAGCTTGACGTGTGGAGCTGGCGGACCGATACCCAGGGCGTCGCCCACGTCGTGATCGACATCGTGCTCAATGGGCTTCCGGACACGATGCTCTCGATGGTGAGGAGCGTCGGGGCCGTGTTCACGGCACAGCGGTGGCGTTGTGCCGTCGAGCCGGTCGTGCGCGCGGCGGACAGTGACGTGGATCGATACGACGCACGGTTGCGCATCACCATCACCCACCACGCGGAAGACGCCCGGGACGTCCGCGCGTGGGTGCGGCAACGGCTGTCGTTCCTCGAGAACGCCCCCGATCAGGTGGTGCAGGCATGCCTGCGGGCTGGGCGGCGAACCAGCGGTCCGGCGAAGGCGCGGCGCCCGCACGACACGGCCGCTGCCCAGGTGTCGGGCTCGGCTGCCGCCCTGTACCTCATCCGGCACGTGCAAGCAGCCGCCGATCAGCGCGCCGTCGCGGAAATGCTCAGAGACCTGGCGGTGCGGCCCCGCACGATCGTTCTCACCGGTGATTCGGAGGAACCGGACGAGACGGAAGAGTGGCTGGAACTCGGCGTCCCCCGCCGCGCGCTGCCGCCGGGCAGACTCGATCCACGCCAACCAGACCACGCGGTGGCGGCGGCTCCGGGCAGCGCGGTGCTGGCTTTCGAGGGCTCAGAAGCGGTGCGGCGCGGATCGGCGGCCGAGATCGTCGCCGCTTGCATGATCCGCCGTCGTCTTTACGGCACCGTTCGGGCCCTCGGCGCGCACGGGAGCCGCGTTGAACCGATGTGGTGGCTCGGTGCCATGACGATCACGTTCATGGGAACCCCGGACGCGCACGTCGCACTCGCTCACGTGGTGGATGCCGTCAAACAGGCGGCTGACCCCGGCGAACACGAGGTACGCGTCGCGAAGTCGGCGGCGTTCAACGCACTCGTGAGGACCCCGCCCCTGGCCACGAGGGCGGCCGACGCTGTGGCGGACGACGGCACCCGCACGGCGCTCCGCACCGGCGTCGACGCGGTGAGCACCGACGAGATCCGCGCCTGTCTGACCCGCTGGTCGGCGAACCAGCCCGCGATCGTCATCGGGACGCCGGGCGGCCTCGCCAAGCAACTCTTGGAGAGCAGATGACCCTGATCGAAAGACGGCCCGCCATGCTGCCGTCACTGCCGGCGCTCGACCAGAACACGTCCGGCCACCGGGTGGTGGCCGGAGAATTCGCCGTGGATGAGGTGGGCGGCGATTTCCTTCTCTACATCTCGATCCCGTTCTGCCGCGTCAGGTGCCGTGCGTGCCCGTACTTCGTGAACCTGCTGTCACCGCGCGACCCTCGCGGGATGGAAAGCGCCTACGTCTCGGCGCTGGTCGCCGACCTGGAGCGGTGGGCCTCTTACCGCAGGTGGCGAACCGGCAGGGTCCGGGCCGTGTACATCGGCGGCGGCACGGGATCCATCCTCGGCACCGAACACCTCCGCAACGTTATGAGTGCGATCGAGACGAACTTCTCCCTGGCCGACGACTGCGAGATCACGCTGGAGGGGAATGCGTCCGACTTCACCCCAGACAAGAGCCGTTACGTGGCCGATTCTGGCATTTCCAGGGTGAGCTTGGGTGTGCAGTCCTTCGATCCGGACACCTTGAGGACCATCGGTTCCCCGCACGCGGCGAACCAGAGCATCTCGGCCCTGCACGAGCTGAAGCGGCACGGTTTCGACAACGTCCAGTTCGACATGATGTACAACCTGCCCGGCCAGCGCCGCGAAGTGTGGCAACGCGACCTGGAGCAGCTCGGTGAACTGGACGTCCGCCATTTCACCATCTACGAGTACCGGGTGCATGAGGGAACACCGCAGCAGCGGCTCATCGAGCGTGGCAAGGTCCCTCAGATGCTCGGTACGAGCGCCCCCGCGGTGCAGCGCATGTACGAGGACGTTGTCGAGGCGGCGGAACAAGCCGGCTTCGAGATGTACATGTTCGACTACTTCGCCAAGCCCGGATACGAGAACCGCTACAACCATTGGACGCACCGCCGTCCTGACGTCGAGGTGCTCGGCGTCGGGCCAGGGGCCTACGGCCTGATCAACCACCGCCGGTTCGCCACGGCGAAGAACACCGGCGCCTACATAGACGCGGTGCGGCGGGGCGAGCACCTCGTCACGTTCGTCTCCCCTCAGATGACCGCGCGCCAACGGCGCGAACGCTATCTGTTCAACGCCCTGCACTATTACTCGGTCGACTTCCGCGTGTACGAGGACGCGTTCGGCACCGCCCTGTTGGACGACTTCCGGGACGAGATGGCGGAGCTGGCCGGCGGCGGGCTGATCGAGGTCGGCCCCGATGCCGTTCATCTCACGGGACAAGGGCGTGCCTGGCACCGGCGGCTCATCTCCTACGCCAGATCACAGACTGGATCGCCTCGTGACCAGCGCTCCTGAGATGAGGGCGGCGGCTCGGGCGAACCGTTCCAGGGAGGCGTTCAGGTCTGCCTTCGCGCGCCTGCCCAGCGGGGTCTGCGTGGTGACAGCGAGAGCCGGGGACATGTTGGCCGGGATGACGATGACCTCGATCACCCCGCTCACCTTGTCCCCGCCGCGGTTCGTCCTGTGCTTCGGTGACGACTCTGAGACGTTCGCGGTCATCCGGTCGGGCGTCCGATTCACGGTGAACGTGCTCGCGTCCGACCAGCGTGAGACGGCGATCACGTTCGCGGGCGCGGGGCGGGAGAAGTTCGCGGACACGAAGCTCGCCGAGGTGGAGGGCTGTCCTCTGCTGGCGCACGCCCACGCTGTTTTCCTGTGCACGTCGGAGAGCCACATGCGGGTGGGCGATCACATCATCGTGGTCGCTCTCGTGGAGGCCGCACTCGGTGGCGGAGGAGAGCCGCTGCTCCGCCATGACCGCAGTTACGGCACGTTCGTGACGGGCGGCTGATCGGAGGCGAGCGCGCCATGCCGTGCGGATGGCCCTGGGGAAGACTTTGCCTCCCGCGGAGAGACCGCGCGGTGTGGCTCCGCTAGCGTTGAAGGTGCTTCGCGCGCCGTGTCGGCGCTTCGGGGGCGGCATCGACGCCCGGTCATCTCCTACCTGCCATGGTTCTCATCGCGCACGGGAGTGATTTCGATGTTCGAACGCCTGCTCATGTCAGCCGCAGTGATGGCATCCGTACTCATCGGCTCCGTCTGGTCCGCCGGGCCCGGCTCGGCTCACACCGCTGGGACGACCACCGCGGTCGCGGCGGATCCCATCCCGGTCCCACCCGTTCCGGACGCGCCGGACGATCCGTACCCCATCCCGCCCGAGGACCGCGAACGAGACGACGACGAGCGTCGCGACGATTACCGCCACAGGTGATGATCACGCTGTTCGTACGTCCGTCGCGCGGGCACGGCGGGTCAGCTCCACCGCGTCGGCGACGGACGTGCGGGCCAGCGTGATCGCGCGGGCGCGGGGGTTCGCGGCCCCCGCGATGCGGGCGAGCACGTGCCCGGGCGGCGCCTGGACGAACAGCGTCGTGCCGAGCTCGCCGAGCAGGGCCACGACGTCCCGCCAGCGCAGGGTGGCGGCGACCCCGCGGGCCAGGTCGTCGAGGACGGCGTCCGCGTCCCGGAGCGGGCGGCCGGTGCGTCCGCCGAGGTAGGTGACGGTGACGGCGCGCCTGGGCACCGTGCCGAGGTGGGCCGCCATGGCGTCGGCGACCCCGGCCAGCAGCGGGCAGTGCGAGGGGACGCCGATGTCCAGCCGCTGCACCCGCCGCGCGCCGGCCCGCTCGGCCGCCGCGTCGAGGCGGTCCAGCGCGCGGTCACTGCCGGCGGCCACGACCTGCTGGTCGGCGTCGATGACGGCCAGGTACGCCGGGTCGTCCGCGGTCGTGACCGACTCGATCAGGGCGCAGGCCCTGGGCACGCCGAGCCCGAGCACGGCGGCCATGCCGTACCCGGACGGGTAGGCGTCGCGCATGAGCTCGGCGCGGTGGCGTACGGCCATGAGGGCTTCGGCGAAGGTGAGCACGCCGGCCGTGACGGCGGCGGGGAACGCGCCGGCGGAGTGGCCGGCCACGGCGTCGGGATCGGCGCCCTCAGCGGCGAGCGCCCTGGTCGTGGCGACGCCGGCGACGCAGAGCGCGACCTGCGTGGTGACGGTCGACGCCAGTGCCCGCGCGTCGTCCTGCGTGGACGAACCGGGCAGGATGCGTTCGGCCTCGGCGAGGGTCGCGGCGACGGCCGGATGGCCGGGCAGGTCGTGCAGCATTCCGGGTCGCTGGGTGCCCTGGCCGGGGTAGAGGAAGGCGACCGTCATGGGCTTGCCCAGGGGTCGTCGACCAGTTCGGGGCCGTGCGGGGTGCGAACCAGGGCCGGGCCGCCGGTACGGGCCCACTCGCTCAGGCTGATCCCGCCGGGCGGGGTTTCCAGCTGGCAGTCGACCCGGCTGGGGAGGGTGGTGAAGGCCGTCACCAGGCGGGCGGCTGTTGCTGGGGGCAGTCTGTGGGGCATGCGTACGAGCAGGTCGAGGTCGCTGGCGGGGTGGGTGACCCGGTGCCCGGTGGCCAGCTCGAAACCGACACTGCCGACCGGGCCCCAGACGGCCTCGCGCCCCAACTCCTGGGCCAGCAGCGGGCCGACGGCGGACAGGGTGTCGCACAGAGCGGTGGGCAGGGTGGCGTGCGGGTGTGGGTGGTTCAGCTCTTCCGGGGGCACGTGGCGGGTCACCTCCTCCGCAGGGACGAGGGTGGCGTGGCGCTGTGACCGCTGAGGTCCGCGTACCCCGATGGGGATCAGGCCGGGCGGGTGCGGTGCCCGCCGTACGACGGCCCAGCCGCAGGCCGCCAGCGACGCCACGGCCCATCCGGGCAGCTCGGCACCGGCCACCGCGCCGCCCGCGAGCCGGATCAGGTCGTGCGGGCGCGCCGTCACCCCCATTGCCGCGCGAGCTCCTCGTGGATGCGCCGCGAAGCCGCCCTGGTCTGCAGAGCGCCCGGCGAGTTGAGACGGTTGCTCAGGTCTCGGGGCCCTTTCCTGGCCCGTACGACGGCGGTGGCCAGCGCGTTCCTCACCTTCGTGACGTCCTCGTTGGTCGGCTGGCCGGCGTTCTCCACCCGCAGCAGCTCGTCGCACAGGCCGAGCTTGGCCCAGTCGCCGACGTCGTACGACAGCGGCGGGAACCGTCCGGCCAGTTCGTCGAGCTCGGCCACCGTCCTGAGGGTCACCTTGGCCGCGGCCTCCTTGTGCATGGCGTGGATCACCACGCCGGGATCGTCCAGCGCCAGGATCTGGTTCGCCTGCAGACCGTGCGCGAGCAGCCCGCCGGACAGGGCGTTCCCGACGATGAGCGTGATGACCGGATGCCCGGCCGTCCTGGCGGTGGCGTAGGCGTCCACGGCGGCGGCCAGCGCGTGGTGGATGCCGAGCAGTTCCTCGACGCGCCCGTAAGCCTGGCTGGGCAGATCGACCACGGCGACGATCGGGCGGCGGCGCCCGTCACCCGGCTGCCCGTCACCCGGCTGCCCGTCACCCGGCTGCCCCTGACCCGGCCGTCCGCCACGCGGCTGCCCGTCGCTCGCCGGCCCGGCCGCGGCGACCACCTCGGTCACCGCCTCGGCGATGGCGAGCCCCTCGCGCAGCCCGACCTCCCCCTGGCGCGCACGGTGAAAGGGACTCGCCGGGTCCGGCACAACGGTGACGATCCGGGCGCTGTCGTCCCCCAGCCGGCAATCAGCGGTGATCACGGACGGCACGACGGCGTTCACCGCCCCGTCCGCGAGCGCGTGCGTCCAGTTCAACCCACGACTCATCCCGCATCTCCCCCCGGCCGCGCGAGTCTCCCCCACACCGCCGCGAGCTCGGCCGGAGCAGGCGGATGCGCGGGATCCACGGCCTCCAGGCGAGCCCGCAGTTCCCCGATCCGCCGCGAGCGAGGCTCAGCGGGCACACCCTCCCGCACGGCCTCGACCACGGCGGCCCGCAGCGCGGCGACGTCGTCGAGGACCAGCGCGTCCGCCAGCCCGGTCCTGACGCGCTGCGTCCCGCCGTCGATCGACCAGATCAGCGGATGGTCGGAGGCGTCGAACTCGGCGATCCCCGCCTCAGACTCGATCACCTCGGGACCGTCGAGCCCGAGCCGGCTCTCCGCCGTCATGATCAGCTTCGTGCACAGTCCGGCGGCGATGCTCACGCCGCCGAAACAGCCCAGCGCCCCGGCGATGACGCCCACGACGGGCTGGAGCGTGCGCAGCTCCAGCACCGCCGCGCACACCTCGGCCACCGTGGCCAGGCCCAGGTTGGCCTCCTGGAGGCGGACGCCGCCGGTCTCCAGCAGCAGCACCGCCGCGGTCGGAGTGCCGGCGCGGCTGTCCCGTGCCGCCAGCGACAGCGCGGCGGCGATCTTCGCGCCGGAGACCTCGCCGATCCCGCCGCCCTGGAAGGCCTGTTCGATGCCGATCACGACCGCGTGCCGCCCGTCCAGCTCGCCCTTGACCACGACGACGCCGTCGTCGGACTGCGGGACGACGCCCTGCGGCTCCAGCCACGGCGACTCGATGCGGTCGAAGGGGCCGCACAGTTCGCGGGCCGTGCCCTCGTCCAGCAGCGCCTTCGCCCGTTCTCTGGCGTCCAGTTCGATGAAGCTGGTACGGCCGAGCAGCGACTCCCACTCGGTGACCGTCATGCCCTGCCCTCCTCGATGGCCTGCCGCAGGCGCAGGGTCACCACGCCCGGTGTGGCGCCGAAGTCATTGAGCTCGAAGTCCGCGGCCACGGGGTGACGGGCGAAGAAACGCTCCAGCACCGTCCGCCACACCGTGTCGAACCCATCCACACTGGTACGCACCCGCACGCGGGCGATCCCGTTCGCGGGAGTCATCAGGACCTCCAGATCCCCCGAGCCGACCACCCCGACGTGGCTGCGCCGGGCGGCCGCGCGGTCCGCGGGGAACTCGTAGCTCAGCGTCTGCATGCGAGCACCTCCTGCTCAACGCGTTCCGGCCACGGCACCATGTCGAGGAAGAGCGCGGCGGCCAGCAGATCGCCGCTCCCGCCCGGTGACAGGCGCCGCGCGCGCAGCTCGTCGTCCAGTTCCATGAGCGCGGCACGGCCGGAGCCGGTGCCCGCGCCTCCCTCGGCCAGGACCCGCCGGGCGCCGGACCGTACGGCACGCAGGCCGTCAGGGCCGCCGCGGTGCAGCACGCAGGTGTCGTCGAGCAGGCTCATCACGGCCAGCAAGGCGTCCAGCCGGGCCGCCTCCTCGCCGAGACCGGCCGCCCTGCCCGCCCGCAGCCGCGGCAGCGCGACCTCGGTGACGTGCGGGAAGGCGTTCTCCGCCTCCCCGCGCGCGCCTCCCGCCCCGTAACGCCGCCGGGCCTGATCGCCGTGGGACGGCTCCCCCGCAGGAACCCACCGGTCGGGCAGGGCGGCCAGCCGGGCCGCGGCGCGGGCGGCCGCGCGTTCACCGGCCGCGCCGCCGGCGACGGCCGCGACCAGCAGCCCGAGCGCCCACAGCGCTCCGCGATGGGTGTTGATCCCCCCGGTGGCCCGCGACATCGCCCGCTCGCCCTGCCGGCCGAGCACGCCGAGCCGCTCCCTGAGCCCGGCGCCGGCGGGCGTCCGCGCCGCGGCCTGAGCGATCCCGTGGAACGCGGGCCGCAATGCCTCGGCGGAGACCAGCATGAGCGGCAGGTCCATGTCGTCGTGAGCGCCGCCGCCACGGCCGTCGACCAGGCCGGGTTTGGGACTCAGCCGGGCCTCCGCGCACAGCGACAGGACCGCCGTGTCCGCGAGCAGAGCCACGTGCTCGATCATGGTCATAGGCGGGTCACCAGGTCCGGAACCGGGCGGGCGGGTCGTACAGCCCGCCGGACCAGGCCACGAGATCCTCGACGCTGCGGGCCGCCAGCAGCGAGCGTTTCGCCTTGCGTACGTCGACCTTGAGGTCTCCCGGCAGCGCGACCAGCCCGTCCCTGCGCAGTTGCTCGACGCGCCGCTCATCGATCTCCCTGCCGATCGCCGTGGCGCCCGCGACGGCGGCGACCGCCTCGCGCCGTTCGGCCAGTGACGAGGCTTTGTAGAGGTACGCCACGCCCTCCTCGGTCACCACGTGGCTGACGTCGTCCCCGTAGATCATGATCGGCGGGATCGGCATGGACGCGTCCTTGCCCACCGGGACCGCGTCGAGCGTCTCCACGAACGCCGGATCGCCGCCCGAGCGGAAGGTCTGGGTGATCTGCGCGACGAGTTTGCGGCCCCGCAGCGCCGGGGCCTGCCCGGTGAGCAGGCTCAGCCAGGCGGCGGAGGGGTGCCTGCGGCCGTGCGGGTCGTGTCCCATGTTGGGCGCTCCGCCGAAACCGCTCAGCCGGCCCTCGGTGACCGTCGAGGAGTTCGCGCTGCCGTCGATCTGCAGCGACGACCCGATGAACAGGTCCACGGCGTACTGGCCGGCGAGCTGGCACAGCACCCGGTTCGAGCGCAGCGAGCCGTCACGGCCGGTGAAGAACACGTCCGGGCGGGCGGCGACATATCGCTCCGTGCCCGGTTCTCCGCCGAAGCAGTGCACCGACTCGACCCAGCCGCTCTCGATGGCGGGGATGAGCGTCGGATGCGGGTTGAGCGCCCAGTGCCGGCAGATCTTCCCGCGCAGCCCTAGCTCCTCGCCGTACGTGGGCAGGAGCAGCTCGATCGCCGCGGTGTCGTAGCCGATGCCGTGGTTCAGCGTGGTCACGCCGTGCCGCTCGTAGATGCCGCGCAGCGTCATCATCGCCATGAGGATTTCCACCTGGCCGATGTGGCGGGGATCGCGGGTGAACAGCGGCTCCAGCGCGAACGGCCGCGGGCTCTGCACGATCAGGTCCACCCAGTCGCCGGGGATGTCCACCCGAGGCACCCGGTCCACGATCTCGTTGACCTGGACGACGGTCACGCCGTCGGAGAAGGCCACCGCCTCGGCGATGGTCGGGGTGTCCTCGGTGCTGGGGCCGGTGAACAGGTTCCCGTCGCGGTCGGCCTGCTCGGCGCAGAGCAGCGCGACGTTCGGGACGAGGTCGACGAACATGCGCGCGTACAGCTCGACGTACGTGTGGATCGCCCCGACCTCGACCTTGCCGTCGGCCAGCAGTTGCGCCATGCGCACGCTCTGCGGACCGGCGTAGGCGAAGTCGAGCCGGCGGGCCACCCCTCGCTCGAACACGTCGAGGTGCTCTTTGAGGCTGATCGAGGAGATCAGCAGGTGCAGGTCGTGCACGGCCTGCGGATCGCAGCCGGCCAGCGCCTCGGCCAGGAAGTCGGCCTGCTTCTGGTTGTCGCCTTCCAGCGCCACCCGGTCCCCGGGCCGCAGCAGCGCCTCAAGCGCCGCGCCCATCCGCGCGGCGTCCAGCACCCGGCCGGAGACGAAGGGACGGACCCGCTCCAAGCGGTCCCGTTTGGCGGTCCGCCGCCGGGTCCAGTCTCGAGCGGCCACCTTGGTGCGCGCCATCACCAGCCCCCATCCCGCGTTGACGCAGTTGTGGTGCACGCAAACGGCGCGTGACTAACCCAAGCGGGCCTAAAGCCTGTGCACGGGGGTCAGCGTCCGGTGATGGAAGGCAGCAGGTGGTCGCGGACGAACGCCTGCGCGTCGATCTCCTCGCCGCCGTCGTCGCCGCTGTCGTCGCCGGTGCGCGCACTGATCACGAGGACGAGGTCCGCGCCGGGGACCACGTACACGAACTGCCCGCCGTGTCCCCAGGCGAAATACGTCGAACGTCCGGAGACGGTGTGCGTCCACCAGCCCTCGGAATAGCCGAACGTGTCATCCACCTGCGTGGTCCGGGCCCGCGCCGCCCGCACGGCGCCCTGGGGGACGAGCGGCCGGCCGTCCCATGTGCCGTCGTTCAGATAGAGCAGGCCGAACTTGGCCATTTCCCGTGGCGTCAGATAGACGTTGTACCCGCCGGAGAAGACACCTCGCGGGTCGCGGCCCCAGTGCTCGGCGGTGATGCCCATCGGTCCGAAGAGGTGCCGGTGGGCGAACCGGCAGGTGTCCATGCGCGTCGCCCTTTGCAGCACGGCCGAGACGACGTGGGTGTTGCCGGTGCTGTAGGTGTACGTCGTGCCGGGGGCGGAGACAAGCGGACGGCCGAGAATCGCCCGTATCCAGTCCGAATCCTGCTCGACCTGGTTTTCGGTCGAATCCTCCGTCCAGTCGAGGCCTGACGTCATGGTCAGCAGGTGCCGGATGGTGATCTTCTTCTTGGCCGGTGGCGCGTCGCCGAAGTACTCCGGCAGATAGGTGGCCACCGGGTCGTCCAGGCTCGTGAGGTGGCCCTTCGCGACGGCGATGTGCACCAGCGCCTGGAGGATGCTCTTCGACACCGAATGGACGTTGTCGCTCCGCCGTGCGTCACCGCCGTGGAAATAGCGTTCGGCCACGAGCCGGCCGTGCCGGACGACCAGCGCGCCGACCACGGACGGGTTGGTCCCGAGCTCGGCCAGTCCCGCGTTCAGTTTGGCGGGATCCATCCCCTGCCGCTCCGGCGCGGCCTTCGGCCAGGCCGCGTCGTTGTCCCCCAGATCCCGATATGTCGGATTGCTCTCGTAGAACGTCCGCCCGTCACCCGCGATCCGGCCGCACTCGACGGTCGCCGGGCTCGCCGCCGCTGTCGGATGCGGCGATGCCGCGTCGGTGCACCCGGCCGACGCCAGGAGCGACAACAGCGGCACTGTGCGGGTGATCCACCGCACGGCCGAACGGGCCGCCAGCCGGCAACAGGTCATACGCCATCATCTCCGAGGTGTCCCCGGCCTTGTGGGACGAATGTCCTGGAAGCCGGGACGTGGGGCGGCGCATAGTCGGTTCTGACGGGGGCTGTCCAATGGTGGACGGTTCCTGGGACCCGGCGGACACCGGCCGTAGGGTCGATTCGACGAGCCGATCGACGCCCCGCGCTCAGAGGGAGAAGGCGATGATTCCCGGATCAGCTGAGAACACGACCACCGCCGCCGACGGCTTCCTCGCGATCTCGATCGACGACTCCTCGATCCACCACTACCGCGACGTCAGCGAGCTGCTCCGGGACCCGCACGGCGGGGACGTCGCGATCGAATGCTTCGACAGCGACGGCTTCCGGCTCGTCTTCGAGCTGAACGGGAGAGGACAGCCGGTGGCCGCCCGGCGCACAGCCGAGGCGCCGGACCACCAAGAGCTGACGCGGCGCATCGGCTCGGTGATCGGCAAGAGCCGGGCCAGACTGCGCGCGGCCGACCACGACGACCTGCCGGACGTCCTCCAGGAGCTGGGCACGCTCGCGAGCGCGACCTACGCCGAGTCCTTCGAGGCGCTGCGCCGGCCGCCGTACGGGCACCCACCCCTGGACGACCCGCACGATCCGAACGACGGTGACTGGTTCCACAACTGCTTCACGCACGGCAAGTGCTTCTGACCTGCCATGCCCTGGCGGCCATCGTTCGTTCTGACGATTCGCGGTGCGGTGACGGCATGCCTGACGGTCCTGCTGTGCGGCCTGGTGGTGGCCGGTCAGCTGATCGGCGCCGGCCGCGACTCGGGGCCCGAGGCGGCACTGGCGGCGCCCGTCGCGGTGGCGTTCACGCCGATGGGCGCGCTCATCCTCGCCGGGGTGCGCGATTCTGTCGTCGGCCGGCTCATGCTCGCGACCGGCCTGGCCGCCGCCGGCGGGCTGGTGGCGGCCAGTTGGTCGGTCTGGCTGCCGGCTCACTGGGTGACCCAGTGGGCCGGGTGGCCGCCGTTCGCGCTGATCTTCCTGACGCTGCTGGTGTTCCCCGACGGGCGGCTGCCGTCGCCGCGATGGAGGCCGCTGGCGGTGTGGATCGGCGTGGCGGCGGCGTTGGCGACGATCGCGTTCGCGGTCGCCGCGCTCGATCACCCGCGCACGCTGCTGACCGAGCTCGACACGCCGCTGACCGGCCGGGCGCGACTGCTGCTGCGGATCGGCGGCGTAGCCGTGCTCACCTGCGTCGCCGGCCTGGCCGGCGTGCTGTGGTCGTTGTGGTACCGCTGGCGGCGGGCCGACGGCGACGTACGTCTGCAGCTCATGTGCCTGCTGCCGGCCGGCGGCCTGTTCGTGGTGGGGCTGACCCTCAGCCTTCAGGGGGTGTCCGGCGGCTGGGCGCTCGGAGCCGTCGCGGTGCCGATCGCGATGACCGTGGCGGTGCTGCGCTACCACCTCTACGACCTCGACCGGATCGTCAACCGGGCCGTGGTCTGGCTCGTCATGACGGTGCTGATCGTGGCCGCGTTCGTCGGCATCGTGGCGGCCGTGCGCGACGTGCTGTTCCGCGGTGACGCCACCCGGGCCTCGCTCGTGGCCACCGGCCTGATCGCCGTGGCCTTCGAGCCGCTGCGCCGCCGCGTGCAGGGCGGGGTGGACCGGCTGCTCTACGGGGACCGCGACGATCCGTACAAGGTCGTGGCGGAGCTGGGCGAAGTGGTCGGCAGCACTGCGGAGCCGAGCGCCGTGCTGCCCCAGCTCACCGAGGCGGTCGCCCGGTCGTTACGGGTCCCGTACGTCGCCGTGGAGCTGACGGAGGGAGGCCGCCACCTCGCCGCCGAACACGGATCCGTCGCGCCGGACGTGCAGCCGTTCGAGCTCGTGGCGCACGGCGAGACGATCGGCCGGCTGCTCGTCGCGCCCCGGACCCGGGGCAGCAGGTTCACCCGCAGGGAGACGCGGCTGCTGCGCGACATCGCCGTGCACGCCGCGGTGGCCGCCGAGGGCACCAAGCTGGTACGCGACCTGCGGCGTTCCCGCGAGCGGCTGGTCCTCGCCCGCGAGGAGGAACGCCGACGGCTGCGCCGGGAGCTGCACGACAGCGTCGGCCCCAGCTTGTCCGGGATGTCGATGCAACTGCGTGCCGCCATGAAGGCCCTGCCGGCCGACTCGCCGACCGGCGCGATGCTCACCGTCCTGGCCGAGGACCTGCGGAACTGCACGATCGAGGTACGCCAGCTCGTCGACCAGCTCCGGCCCCCGGCCCTGGACAACGGGCTGGGGCCCGGCCTGCGGGCCGCATGCCGGCGCTTCGACGGGACGGACCTGTCGGTCGACCTGCGCGTCACCGGTGAGCTGGACGGGCTGCCCGCGGCGGTCGAGGTGGCCGTGTACCGCATCGTCGCCGAGGCGCTGGCCAACGTCGTCCGGCACGCTCGCGCCCGGCGGTGCACGGTCACCGTCGAACGTTCGTCCGCGCTGGCCGTCGAGGTCACCGACGACGGGTCCGGCATCGACGGCGGCTCCCCGCGCGGGGTCGGGCTGGAGTCGATGAAGGAGCGGGCCACCGAGCTGGGCGGCACGTTCGCCGTACGTCCCGCGCCGTCGTCCGGCACCGTCGTGTCGATCCGCATCCCGCTGCGCACGGCGGGGACGGCATGAACGGCGAGCTGCGCGTCCTGGTCGTCGACGACCACCCGGTCGTACGCAGAGGGCTGCGCGCGATGCTCTCCGGCGAGCACTGGGTCGGCGAGGTGCTGGAGGCCGACACGGTCGCGGCGGCGGTCCGGGCGGCGGTGACCGAGGCGGTGGACCTGGTCGCCATGGACGTCGCGCTGCCCGACGGCGACGGCATCGACGCCACCGCGCGCATCCTGCGGGCCCGGCCGGACACCAAGGTGCTGATCCTGACGATGGCCGACGACGAGGACGTCGCCACGCGGGCGCTGCGCGCCGGCGCCCGGGGTTACGTGCTCAAGCTGACCGATCCGGAGACGGTCGTGGACGCCCTGCGCGCGGTGGCGGCCGGGAGCATCGTGCTGGGCCCGTCGATCGGGTCGGCGCTGCTCACGGCGGCGAGCCGCGAGCCGGCGGCGCTGCCTGCCCCCTTCGACCAGCTCACCGAACGGGAGCGGCAGATCGTGACCCTGCTCGCGAAGGGCGACAGCAATGCGCGGATCGCCCGGCAGCTCGGTGTGTCGGAGAAGACGATCCGCAACCAGCTCACGCCGCTGTTCACCAAGCTCGGCGTGACCGATCGGGTGCAGGCCGCCCTCAGGGCGCGTGACGCGGGGTTCGGCGCATAGCCGACATATCAGCATTTCGGGGAAGGTCCGGGCGCACGCGCCACCCCGTCCGTGAAGATCCGAGTGCACGCGAGCGACGCGCCACCGCGTCGGTGAAGGTCCGGAGCGCACGGGAACGGCGCGCCACCGCGCAGGTGACGCGCCGTCGGGGGCACGGCGTTCAGCCCAGGGCACCGATCGGGTCGCCCTTCATGGCCCGCTGCATCCGCGCCCGGACACCCGGCGCCAGCACCCAGCTCACCCGCCCGACCTCGTCCTCACCGGACAGTTGCCGGGCCACGACGCGCCCACGCTGACCGAGGTCGCCGAGGCGGACCAGGAAGCGCAGCCGGTTCGCCGCACCGGCGCCGATCAGGCCCGGTCCGAAGCGGACCCGCCCGGACGCCGGGAGCCGGGCGACCGCCAGGTCCAGCTTCTCGTCGACCTGCTCGATCTGCAGGTCGGCGCGGAAGTCGCGGGCGAAGCGCAGCGGCAGTTCGAGCAGCACGTCCGCGTCGCCGGGCAGCCGGGTGAGCAGTTCGACCTCGAACGGGCGGGCCTCATCCGGGGCGCCCGCCACCAGGAACGGCAGCGCCACATGGCTGTCCGCCGCCGGGTCGTTGTCGACCACGTTGAAGTTCCGCCAGGTGACGTTGTTGTTGGCGCGGATGAAGGTCTGGAAGTTCGTCCAGTCGAGGAAGTCGGTCGGGGCCGGCCCGAGATCGCCGGGCGTGCTGACGATCGCCACCAGGCAGTAGTGCCCGGGCGCCGGGATCCGCGCCGCCGGCCAGACCAGCGGGCCGGAGACGGTCAGCACCTCGCCGGCCGGCACGTTCGGCAGGGTCACGGTCCCGACCAGGGTCCAGAGGTTGGGCGTGACCAGTGTCGACGGCGGCGACCAGTACACGGTGGCGGTGGTGGCCCCGGCCGCGGTCGCGCCCTGGTTGCGTACCCGGACATAGATGACGTTGTCCTGGCCGGCCTCGGCCTCGAAGCCCAAGGTGTCGCTCAGCTCCGTGCCGCTGCCCTCCCCGTACGCGGCCTGCGGGTCGGCGACCGGCGCCGGCCGCAGGATCACGTCGGGCGAGGCCGAGACGAAGCCGTTGTGCGCGTCCCCGGTGTCGGCGAGGTTGTCGCGCACGTAGACGTCCGGCGTGACCTCCAGCTCGGTGTCGATGATCGTGCGCAGGTTGGGCAGCACCCCCATCGCGGTGGGCTCCGTGGCGGCGGGCGGGGTGTTCAGCGCCGGATCGCTGAGTATCGCCCGCATCTGCCGCGGGCTGAGGCGGATGTTCCGGTTGGCCTGGCACACGCCTTGGACCGCGAGCGCCGCGCCGGCCACGATCGGCGAGGCGGACGACGTGCCGCTGAAGAACCCGGTGTACGAGGTCGTCGATCCGGCGGCCGTGGGGCTCGTCGTGGAACTGGCCGTGTCGACGTTCTCGCCCCAGGCGTAGCAGTCGATCCGGGCGCCGAAGGTGGAGTAGGCCAGGCGGGTGTGCGGCGCGGCCGAGCTCGCGGCGGCCACCAGGATCGCGCCCGAGTCGCGGAAGTCGGCGTTGGCGGGGTCGCGCCACAGAATCCGCTTGCCGGCCGCGTTCTGGTAGGCGTCCAGGTCGACCGCGGGCGTGCCGCCGTTGTTGGTGCCGTTGCCGCCGGCCTCGACCACGATGATGCCGAGCGCGGTGGCCAGCCGGATGGCCTCGTAGCTGGCCTCGACGGTCTCCACCGGCCCATACCGGGGCACCCCGGTCGTCGTCACCGAGATCTGGGCTTCGAGCAGCAGCACGTCGCCGAAGTCCATCCGGGCGATGGCGGCGATGATCGCGTTCCTGATCGAGCTGTCGTGGTACGAGCTGGCCAGCGCGGACGCCACGTTCGGGACGATGCCCACGCCGCCGACGGCGTTGTCGGACGCGATCATCTCGCCGAACACCGACGTGCCGTGCGGCCGGGAGGCGTCCCGCACCGCCCCGTTGATGAGCGTGATGCCGTGCGCCACGAGATCCTCGTGGTCGAACGTCCAGCCCCGTTCCATGTCGACGATCCGCTGGCCGGCGCCGTCGCCGCCGGCGAAGCCCCAGGCGTAGCGGGCGTCGATGCCGACCGGCGCCGCGTCCAGGTAGTCCTGGTTGCCGTTGCGCGGGTCGTCGGCCGCGTTGACCAGGGGGTCGGGGCCGATCACTTCGACCTCGGCCGAGCGCACCGTGGCCCATTCGCGCAGCGCGGCGGCCATCGACTCCGGGTCCCTGGCCCGCTCGGCGTCCGCGTAGAAGAACCGGTCGAGCGGCTCGGCGCGGTAGCTGGGGTCCCGGCGTACGGCGCGCTCCTGCAGTTCGCGCAGGTGGGCCGGCTCCAGCGCGGTGAAGACCGGCCGGAGGGTGACGGCGCCGTTCTCCTCGACGAGCCGGCGCCACCGCGGTGGGTCGGATTTCTCCAGGACGACGGCCGGGTCGTCGGGGATCTCCACGTTGGTGTGGAAACGTATGATCACCTGCGGCGGTTCGAACTCGGACATCTTCGGTGGACCTCTCGCTCGTTCCGGTGCTGAACTGGAGACGCCGTCGGGTCACCGGCTGATACCTCGGTGGCTTCGTCCGTACGGCGTGCGCCCGCACGGGTGTCCGTGCGGGCGGGGAGTTTCACGTCCTGGGCCTGAATCCGGCGGGCGCCTCGGCGGCGTGCGGCTCGGCGGGGCTCGTCCGCGAGCCGGAGGGTCAGAACTCGGCGCCGATCTCGGGGCTCTTCACGGTGACGTCCAGCGGGAAGATCGGCTGGTTGCTGCGCAGCCGCATCTTCGCGTAGAGCTCGTCGTGGTCGTCGAAGATGCTGTCGTCCTCGTCCAGTGCGCTGCGCGGCACGCGCATGGTGAACGTGTGCGTGGCGCTGACCGGCGTCGGGCGGGTGCCGACGACGCGTACGAGGTCGTCGCCTCCGTTGAAGCCGCTGTCCGCGGCCCACAGCTCGCACCGCAGGGACAGGCCGAGCCCGTTGGCGATGAGGAACTGTTCGAACGGGGTGAGGCTGACCCCCACGCTCGCCTCGATGTCAGCCTGGTTCGAGCCCGACACCAAGCTGATCTTCAGCTGCGGATTTGTCAGAGTTGCCATGCCGCGCCTCCTCGGCGTTCTCAGCGGCTGCCGGAGCGGTCGCACCGACCGGTCCAATCTCCGGCGCCCGAGGTCCCTGCCGCATGAGGCGCATGTCCCGCCCCGCCGGGCGGTTCGCCTTCCCCGCGCCCGCCCCCGTTCCGCGAGCCTTGAGTGGACGGCGGCGTCAGCTCGTCGCGCTGGTGTAGCGCCGCAGGGCACGGCGCCAGATCAGCCAGGCGAGCGCGCACGCGGCGAGCGAGACCGCGAGCGCGCCGAGGTCCTCCTGAGCGGCAAAACTGGACGCGTCGCCGCTCAGGAGGACCTCGGCGGGAACGGTGGCCACGAAGGCGATCGGCAGGACGTAGGTGAAGAGGAGCTGCAGGGCGGCCGCGGCCGGGTAGATGCCGATCGGTTGACGTGCTCCCCAGCCTAAGGCTGGGGATTCAGCCTGTGCCGCGCGTGCGGCACTTCTGATGGCTTCCTGTTTCTCAGGGTCCTGCCCTCCGCTAGGCGGCGGGTCTCACGGTCCCTCCGCAGGCGTTTAACCTCTCCGCCCGTCCGGCGGCGAGGATGTTGATCGCCGCGTTCACGTCCCTGTCGTGGACCGCCCCACACGGGCAGGTCCACGACCGGATGTTCAACGGCATCTCCTCTTGCAAGGCTCCGCACGCCGAGCACAGCTTCGACGACGGGAAGAACCGGTCGATCTTGGCGAACGTCCAGCCGTACCGCTTCGCCTTGTACTCCAGCATGTTCACGAACTGCGACCAGCCCGCGTCGTGCACCGACTTGGCCAGCTTCGTGCGCGCCATACCCTTCACGGCAAGCTCCTCCACGTACACCGCTTGGTTGTCGCGGATGATCTGTGTGGAGAGTTTGTGTGCGAAGTCCCGGCGCGTGCCGGCCACCTGGGCGTGCGCCTTGGCGACCTTCAGCTTGGCCTTGGCCCGCTTCGCCGAGCCCTTCTCCTTGCGGCTCAGCGCTTGCTGTGCCTTGCGTAGACGCCGCTCGGCGCGGCGCAGCAGGCGCGGGTTGTCCACCTTCCGGCCGTTCGACATGACCGCGAAGTGCGTCAGACCCAGGTCGATGCCCACCTCGGACGCCACTTCCGGCAGTGGCTCGCCGGCCGTCTCGACCACGAACGACGCGAAGTACCGTCCTGCGGCGTCCTTGATCACTGTCACTGAGGACTGCTCGGCGGGCAGGTCCCGGGACGAACGCATCGGCATGTCGCCGATCTTCGGCAGGCGCAGCTTCCCACCAGGGGTGATCGCGAACCGGGCGTTCCTGGTGAACCGGACCGCTTGCCGGTTGTCCTTGCGCGACCGGAAGCGGGGCGGCGCGACCTTCGGGCCCTTTCGCTTCCCGGTGATCGAGGCGAAGAAGTTGCGACAGGCGAGGTTCAGGTCGGCGAGCGCCTGCTGAAGCACCACGGCCGACACCTCGCCCAGCCATGCCCGTTCCGGCGTCTTCTTCGCCTGCGTGATCACCTGCTTGGACAGGTCCCCGTCCGAGATATACCGCAGCCCGTTCTCGCGGGCCTCTTGCCTTGCGCGCAGCCCGTCGTTGAACACCGTCCGCGCGCACCCGAACGCCCTGGCCAGCGCTTGACGCTGACCGGCGGCCGGGTAGAGGCGGAAGTTGTAACGGAGCTGCACCATCCGATCTTACCGCAGATGACACTACAGTGGTGTCATGATCCGGATCACGCTCAGACTCCCCGACGACGTACACGCCCGGCTGCTCACCCAGGCCGAGACCGATCGCCGGTCCCTCAACTCCGAGATCGTGCACCTGATCGAGGTGGCGCTCAACACCGTAGCCGGAGACGACGAATCGCCTTGACAGCGATTCGTCTACCCCTGCCACGCCGCGCGGGAGAGTCGGCTTCCCCCCGCCTGAAGGGCGGAGCACTGCCGACGCCTTGGTAGCGGGCGAACTGCCAGAGGGCGTCGTACGCGACACCGAGTTCGAGGCCGAGCGCCCAGAAGGCGACGGCCGCGGTGAGGACGCGGGTCGCCCACATCACCGCGGTCGCCGCGACGATGAGGATCAGCCACCCGGCACCTCGTCCAGCTTGCCACTGTTGATCTTGCCGTTGAACCACTGCACGTTCGGCTCCACGAACGCGGCCCGCAGCCCGCTGACGATCTGGAAGATGCCCAGCAGGACGATGGCTTCGCCGAGCCGCCAGCCGTTGAGGTCGTCCGCACGGGTGAAGACCATGGCGAGCGCGATCAGCGACGACGCGAGCTGCGGCTAGACTTCGCGGCCCAGCGTGAACCAGAAGGTCGGCACCGAGTTGGTGCCCGGTGTGACGTCGAGCAGCTCCCAGCCGGTGAACCTGGCGCGGAGCTCGTCGGCGGTGACGCCGGCCGCCCACGACGCGATCTCGGTGGTCGGGTTGGCGAGCGGCTCGGGGCCGTACCCGAACATCAGCAGCCGCGCTCCGGGAGCGGCCCGGCGGGTGAGCCCGGCGGCGTAGGCGTCGCGGCGGTGCAGCGGGATCCCGCAGAAGCAGCTCAGGTCGAAGAACAGGTCGAACGGGCCCGGCGCGTCCAGCTCGTCGAGGCGGGTGGCGTCTCCGTGCAGCAGCCGTACCGCCACCCCCTCCTCTGCTGCCTTCGCCCTGGCCCGCTCGACGGCGCGGTCGATCAGGTCGACGGCCGTCACGTCCCAGCCGTGGCGGGCGAGGTGGACGGCGTTGGTGCCGGTGCCGCAGCCGAGTTCGAGCACGCGGCCGGGCGGCAGGCGCCGCGGCCCCTCGGTCAGGGCGACCAGCTCGGGCGGCGTCACGCCGGTGTCCCACGGCGGCTTGCCGTCGCTGTAGAAGCCCTCCAGCGCGCGGTGGACGGTCTCCTCCTCCTGGTCGCGCGGTTCCGGCTTGTGGGTGGCGTTCATGATCTCCTCCAGGTATCTAGAGCTGAACTCTAGTGACTGACTCTAGAGATATACTCGCACCATGGACGACGTCAAGCGGCCGGACAAGCGGGCCGAGCGCTCACGCCGCACCCGCGCGAAGCTCGTCGAGGCGGCTCGCGAGCTGTTCATCGCGCAGGGGTACGGGGCGACGAGCCTGCAGGAGGTCGCGGACCGGGCGGGCGTGGCCGTACAGACGGTCTATTTCGTCTTCCGCAACAAGCGCACGCTGTTCAAGGACGTCGTCGACACGTCGATCGCCGGGGACGCCGAGCCGGTCGCCACCATGGACCGCGAGTGGTTCCGCGCCGCGTGCGCCGAGCCCACCGCGGCCGGGCAGGTGCGCGCGCACGTCCACGGCACCCGCGAGATCCTGGGCCGGGTCGCCCCGATCATGCCGCTGATCGCCGCCGCTGCCGCCACCGACCCGGAGATCGCCGCACAGTGGCCGGACGGCCCCGACCCGCGTTACACCGTGCAGCACGCGGCGGCCGAAGCGCTGGTACGCAAGCCCGACGCCCGCCCCGGCCTCTCTGCCGGGACGGCGGCCGACCTGCTGTTCGGGCTGCTCAGCCCGGAGCTCTACCTGATCTTCGTCCGCGACCGCGGCTGGTCACCGGACACGTGGGAGGAGTGGGCCCGCACCACCTTGACCTCCCAGCTCTGCGCCACCCCTGACTGAGGTCGCCGATAGGCCCGACCGCAGCCCCGTTGACGACGACAGCCGTCACAGCCGATGGGGAAGGGTGAGCCACGGGTGCGATCCGCTCAGCCATGCCTCGTCGATCTCTCTGCCGGTGAGCCGTGCGACCAGGGTCAAGGCGGACGTGACGCAGGTGGCTAGGGATGGGTGGTAGCCGTTCAGGTCCCATGCGTAGAAGTCGCGGAACGCCGCCGGCAGCGGTCGCTCGTCGTCCTCGTCCCCCACCGAGTACCCGTTCTCCTCCATCCACTCCGACCATTCCGCGAAGGCCGGCCATTCCGGCGGGAGTTCCGGATCCGTCGTCCAGCCCGTGTCCTCGATATCGAACATCAGCCCCTCGGCCAGCGGGGTCGAGGGCGTCCGGGGCGTTGCCGTACCTCCCCCGCCAGCTCGTCCCTGTCGCAGCGGCGGGCCTGCCGGAAGTCGCCACCCAGGCACTGCGCCAGTTCGTCGAGCTCCAGCCGGTCGACCCAGACCGCGCTGAACTCCGTGGCGAGCGCGTGCCTGTACAACCGATGCCATAGATACTCCGACCGTCGCATGTCGCGCCTTTCCCATCGAGGGCCACCCCAGCGCCACCGCTGCGGCCGGCCACCACCTTTTCATGATCCGTCCGGCTTGCGACGTCGCGGCTGTCGAGCGGCCGGCCGATCAGAAAGATCCGGAGTTCGCCGTACGAGAGCCCGAGCGCGTACTGCCAGTACGGCGGTAGCAGGCGTTCGGTCTCGGACAGCAGTACGGCCATGTCCGGCTCGGTGTCCGAGAACGCCCAGCTCAGCCCGCAGCTCTATCTGATCTTCGTCCGCGAACGCGGCTGGTCACCGGACACGTGGGAGGAATGGGCCCGCACCACCTTGAGGCATCCAGGACTCTACGCCGGAACATCGCTGATCAAAATCCGGTGAATCAACCCTCTCGTTATGACCCGGCCGAACACCGAACCGAGGCGGACGGCGACCGCGTACTTCCGGGCAATCAACATCCGGGAGGGCAGTCATGGCCATCCGATCCTTACTTCTCACGCTCGTCGTCGCGCTGGTCTCACCCGCCGCCGCCTCCGCTACCGGACCGCGGAGCGCCGTGCCGGACTGCGGCCGCAAATATTCACACGGAGTGCCGGGAAAAATCAAAGTCATCATGCAACGACGAGGTGGGGGCATCACCAACGGCAAACGCTGGATCGCGTACTACGTCGAGACCCAGGTCCCACTCGAAGGAGACGGTCTGCTCAACCGAGCCGGAGCCAAGGGCGTCCTACAGCGCACGTGGGGCAAGCAGTACAACGAAACCCGCTATCGCTGGATCCAGCGGAAGCTCTCGTGGGCGACACCGCTCAAGAAACAATGGGAAGTTCACTACAACATCAAGGTCGAGCCGGGCTCACAGGTGAGAAACGAGGGACAGCTGCTCGTGGCGGGCTACAATGGTTACGTAGCCGCCGCATGGTTCTCATGCTGGGCCCGCTGACCACGACCGGAGCCGGATCGGATTACCATGGCGATGCCCAGGGCAGAGACGATCTCGCGCGTCCTTGATGGCACCAAGCCTCTGACGCAACGGATACCCAGCCCTGGAGAAGCCGGCGCCGTCGCCCGCTGGTGCTCCGCCGACGGCCTAGGCGCAGTGCTTTTCATCAGACACCGCCGAGACGGAATGCTGGCCGCCGAACTGTCCCTTGCCGTGCGTGACGCCGCGGGGAAATGGCGGGACCTAGGGTTGGACTCGGGTACGAACGAATATCCCGACATTTTCTCGACGCCGCGAGATCCATCCAGTGCCGTTTCTCTGGGCATCACGGAGACTCTCGTCTCCGAGGCGGAGTTCCGAAATGGGACGGCGACCACCGCGCGATTTCTCGAAGTATGGGTCGGCGACGCGATCACCTCGGTCACCTGCGCTACCAATTCAGCCACAACCGAACAAGAGGTTTCGCCGCTCGGTGTCTGCCTGGCGGGCGTTGTCGGAGAAGAGAGCGCGGCGGTACACGCGCGCGTGGGAAACAAGACGCTGCACGTCATATCCCTGTCCGCGGCTCCCGTCGAATAGGAGCGTCCGCGGAAGATGGACGAGTTTCGGGCGAGGTCGGCGCCGTAGTCTGAGGGGAAGTCAGGCAGCCGGTCGACAGCCTGGGTAGTGCGGATGGGCTCATCCGTCGACCGACGTTCACTTCATCGGGGTCCATGACCGGTGAACCGGGTCCCAGCGGTAACGGGCACCGCTCTCGTGGTCGCCTTCGAGCAGGCGCACGATGGCGAGGCGGGCGTCCAGGTCGAGTTCGGAGGGAAAAGCGAAGCTCGTACGGTGGCCTTCGATCTCGATGATCAACAGGGGCTCGTCCCCGGGTTCACCACGGGAGAGCGCGACGCGGCGCGCCGCCCGGCATAGGGCCTGCCAGGTCGATTCGCCGGCCTTCTGCAGGAAGGCGTTGGAGTAGGTGGCGAGCGGGACGGCGACCAGCAAGGTCCACAGGTCGATCACCGCACCGGCGCGGCGCCCCTCGAAGGGGCCCGCGTCGGCGGCCACGTCGAGATCGTCGAGGAGCTGGAAGATATCCTGCTGCACCCGTTCTGGCAGGGCCTTCGGATAGCGGATTCGCACGGCAAGACTCCTTGGGGTCAGATTCCGGTGCAGGTGAAAGCGGCCCAGTAGTCGGGATGGGCGTAGGGCCGCACGTGGTCGGCGTCGCGCCGCGCCTTGCGGTTGAGCCGGTACGGCCAGGGGACGGCTCCCTCGACGTAACGCAGGAACTCGGTGAGCGTGCTGTCGCGCATCCAGCGCTGTGCCTGCCGCAACGCCTGTGCGGGCGGTCGGCGGCCTCCGTCCCAGAGCTCGTAGAAACGCATGACCATGAGCAGGGTGGCGAAGTCGTCGACCTGCCACAGCGTGCCGATGATGCCGGGAACGCCCGCCTGGAGCATCGCGCTGGGCAACCCCACCATCTCATCGAGCAGGGAGGCACCGGGTACGCCGCTCTCGCAGGCCGACAGCACGGCCATGCGGGCGCCGGGCAGGCGCTCGCCGAGAATGTCCTTCACCGTGATCCGTCGCCCGCTCACCAGGAGGCTGCTCTCCAGCGGGTCCCGGTGGTCGACCACGCCGTGACAGGCGAAGTGGTAGATGCTGTGCCTCGGCAGTTCGGCGATCACTTGCTGCGGGCGCGGCACGCGTAAGACCCGCGTGCCGGGGAAGCGCCGCCGTACCATCGTGATCTCGTCGTCGACGGCGTGCAGCCGGTTGCCGGCGTCACCGCCCGGGTCGGCGACCATCAGATGCGCGGATCCGGCTGACGGGAGTCTCGCGGCCGCGTCGGACAGTACGCGGGCGTTGGGGGTGTAGGCGACGGTGACCCGGTCCAGCATGGTCGCGTGCAGCGGCAGGGCGGCGAGAGGGCCTGCGGGGATCAGCATCACCGAGTCGAGCGGCCCGAGGGCGCGCAGCAGCGGATCCGTGATCGTGACCGAGATCCAGTCCAGCGTGCCGGAGAGGACTTCCCGCCATTCCGCCTGGCTCAGGGAGTCGGTGGCGGCCAGCCCTCGGCGGTAGGCGCCGACGCGGTCCTGTACCTCTTCGCCGGTCAGCTCCGGGAGCCGGACGAGTCCGGGCCGCCGGCCGCCGTCCACGACGGTGAGCGCGTAGCCGCCGCGCTCACCGGAGAAGAGGTAGACCAGAGGAGTGATCAGGGAGGCGTCCTGCACGTCCTGATAGCGGGGGGCGGCACGGAAGCGCTCGAAGCCGGGCAACGTACGGATCTCTTCCACCAGCGCCTCCCACCGAGCCCGGGCCTTGGTGATGAGCTCGCGACGGGCGCGGGCGGCGGGGTCGAGGATCCAGGACTCGCCCGGTCCGGCGGCGAGGAGTTCCAGCCTGCGCAGCTCACCGGTCAGCTCCAGGTGCTCATCGGCGAGGCGGTGGTGTCCGAGGGCCCTCAGCTTGCCGACGATCTGCTCCCGTTCCACCGTGTCGGTGAGCAGGAGCGCCCGGCTCGTCTCGAGCGTCACGACGGCCTCGCGGTATCTGCGCTCGGTGATCAGCCAGTGCGCGGCCTCGGCGGCGGCTCCCTGCGCCTCCCGTACGATCTTCTCCTGTTGTCCCCTGGTCAAGGCGCTGAGCGCGAGCCGGCGTGCCGACTCCAGCGCTTTGCGGTAAGCCTTGACGGCCTCCTGCGCGAGGCCGTGCTCGGCCGCGGCGGCGCCCCAGGCCATGGCGGTGTTCGTGGCCCGCTCCGGGGAACTGGTGACGGCGTGGTCATGAGCCCGTTCGAAGTGCCTCAGTGCGGCGGGCAGCCGGGCGTCCAGCGAGCCGGGGTCCAGACGCGCCGCCGCCAGAAGGACCTGAGCGAGAGCGGTCTCAAGGAGAGCGGGCATCCAGCCGTCCAGCCGCGTCGCGAGCGCTGAGCGGATGCGCTGTTCGACGTCCGTCACCTGATCGAGGCGGGGCGCGCCCATGTCGATCAGCATCGCCAGCGCGGGGAGGATGGCCACGCGGTCGAGCGCCAGATGACGGGGTGTCCGGTCGACGGCTTCGAGCACGGTGTCGAGGTCCGGGGCTTCGGCGGTCAGGCCGTTGACGTACAGCATCGTCTCCATGAACGCGCGACGCAGGATCAGATCCGCTCGTCGGCTCGGCGGCGCGACTTCCAGCGCGAGCGCGCACGCCTTCAGGACGTCGTCGACGAGTTCGGGCGCGGGAGCGGGGGCGCCCTCGACGAAGCGGGCGCTCTCCCAGGCCAGGCGCGCGTATGCGAGCTCCATCCGCTGCAGCCGTACCGACAGGACGACCCCGGGCAGGTGGCTCAGGGGCCGCGCGGCGGCGGCCAGCCGCTCGACGGCCCGCTCCATCGCCGAGAAGTCGCCCTCCGTGCTCTCGAACGTGTTGGCCACGTCGACGAGCAGGTCGGCCGCGATGCAGCGGCGTACGGGATCGGGGTCTCGCTCGGACAGACGCGTCAGGATGGTCGCGGCGCGCTCCAGATTCTTCCGCTGATAGCTGCCGAGCAGGGTGTTGTGCAGCGCCCGGGCCAGGTTGAGCTCCAGCCAGCCCCTCTTGACAGGGTCGTCGCCCACTCTGGCGAGCCGGACCTCGCAGACTGCGGCCACGCGCGCGGCGTCACCCGAGGTCATTGTGGTGAGGAACCCCTGCTGCAGCCGGGTCTCCTCCTCCTGCGCCAGGGCCTTGAGGCTGACCGCCACAACTAGTAGGGCGCCGCCGGCCAGCACCGGAGCGGCGAGGGCCGGGTCGGGAAGGTGCTCGGTGGTGAGCACGAACAGGGGCACGGTCACCGGCAGGACGCGGAGCGCCAGCATGAGCCGGAGCTGCCGGCGGCTCGCGCACAGAACACGCCTGCCGAGCTCGTACCGCAGCCAGAAGGTCACCCCCCACGGCACGCTGGTCACCAGGGTGAACCAGAGGCTGCGCTCGGCGCCGAACCCGGCCACCAGCATGCAGGCGAAGAACACCACCAGGGACAGCGCTCCGGCCAGGATGTGCCGGAGGACCAGCGTCGCCGTGGAGGACTTCCAGTCCGCGAGGCTCAGGGTCGACACATGTACACCTGGACCTGCTGGGGGCGCAGCACCCGATCGCCCAGGAGGTAGCCGTTGCGCACGATTCTGGCCACCTCGCCCTGCCGGCCGCCGTCCTCCGTGGTGACGGTGCTCAGCACCTCCTGAACCTCGGGGTCGAAGGGCCCGTCCTGCCGCGCCACCGGCGCGACGCCGTACTTCTCCAGGACGGCGAGCAGCTCGGCGTGCAGGGACTTCGCGAACTCGGTGTCGGCCTCGTCCACGCTCTCGATGCGGTCGGCGAGCAGCACCAGGTCGTACAGCAGCGGCCGTAGCACCGCCCCCTCCATGCTCTGGCGCATCCAGCCGAGCTGCTCGCTCAAGGCCGCGGTCGCCTCCCTGTTCTCGCGGTCCGTCAGCAGGCGCCGACGGAACAGGTCGAGCAGGCCCGCGAGGTCCTCCTGGATGGTCTGAAGCTCGGACATCTTCTCTCCTGCGTTCATGAGGTACGGGAAACCCGGTACGACCTGGTGTCTCGCTCGGTCACCTGCCAGCGAGGCCGGTAACAGAGCGCTGCGATGCCCGCCCCCGTCCCCACCAGCAGCAGGAAACCGAGGGGCATGGACGCGCCGTCGCCACCGAGTGCCGCGCCGATGATGAAGAGGAAGGCGGCGAACATGCCGAGCACCATGAGCAGGCAGCCGCAACCCATCGAGGCACTCGTGGAGAGGGCCGAGCCGAGGCCGGACAGCAGCCGCTTGCCGTCAAAGACCCGTTGCGTGGCGGCCAGGGCCAGCGAGTGGAGGTGCTGCAGCCGATGGGTCAGCTGCTGGTCGGGGGGAGACAGGCTGAGCGCCCGCCCGGACAGCTGGGCGACGTCGTAAGCCTGCTGGGGATGGATGATGACGGGCGTGCCGTCGGTCAGATGGTCGGCCGCCTGGTCGGCCAGTCCGTGCAGGGCCAGGCCGACCAGCACGCGGGCCTGCGAGGTGGCACCGCCGACGGCCAGAGCGGAGTCCAGGATGGGCAGGGCCTCGGCGTAACGCTCGCCGCGCAGCAGCTGCTGGCCGAGGAGCAGCTGGTACGTGGGGTTATGGCGGTCGAGCTCGTGCGCCGTGCGATAGGCGATCAGGCCGTTGGCCCAGGCCCCGACCGCGCTGAAGGCCTCGCCTCGGATCGCGTGGAACTGCGGCTGGAGGTGGTCGAGGCGCAGCGCCTGCTCGATCTCGTGCAGGGCCAGGTGCGGATTGCCGTCGCGCATGCTGGCCGCGGCGCGTGCCGCCCACGCCTGCGGGTCCTCGGTGGCGGCCTCCGCCCGGTCCTCCGGCGGACGGGCCGCCCGTTGCCGGTCGTACGCTGCCCGCCTGGTCGGGTCCAGCAGTTCCCGCTCGGCCACCTCGATCAGCTCGACCATGCGCTCCGCCGCTTGACGGCGGTCGAGCTCGGGGGCCGAGGATGCCCGGCTGATCCAGAGCCGGCGCTGCTTCTTCACCGCCTCCTTGATCGCGGTCTCGTCGGCCCCGGGATCGATCTCCAGCAACTCGTAGTAGTCGTCCATCAGATGACCTCGGCCGCGCGCAGCCGGTCACCGGCCGCCCGGAGCTGACCGCCGTCCATGTTGGCGACGCGCTCGATCTCGAACTCTCCCCAATGTTGCCCGGTCTGCCCGTCCGTGACCTGCACATGGATGATCGCGTCGATGTCGTACGAGAGACGCACTTCCACGGGATGGCCCTCGGGCAGGCCGGCGACCGGGATCGTGATCTCGGACTGGCCGATGACGTTGACGTAGGCCATGTCCGTGTCCTCGCCCTCAGTGACCTTCAGCAGGATCCCGCGCTGGTCGTGATACCTGGTCGCGTACTTTTTGGCGACACCGCAGGGCAGCCGGCTGTTGCGGGGGACGATCACCGAGTTCTCGACTTGATCGCCGTCGGCGTGCACTTCGACGCCCAGCGACTGGGAGGTGACGTCCCGCACCGCGGTGAGAGCACCTCCCGTCACCTGCGCGAGAGCGTCAGGGGCCGCGGAGTTCTCGGCCGCGGCCAGAATCGCCGCGCCCATCGCCACCACTTCGTCCTGTGCCACCCCGCGTTCGGCCGGGCGGCCGCTCATGCTCTCCAGCAAGCGGGGGACCATCGGCATGCGCGTGGATCCCCCGACCAGCAGCGTCCGATCGATCTGGGCCCAGGACAGGCCCGCCTCCTCCACCACCTGGCGGGCCAGGGACTCGGTCCGGTCGAGCAGGCTCGACGTCATGCTCTCGAAGGCCTCGCGGGTCACCTTGACGTGGTGATGGGCCCCGTCGACCGACAGCACGATCGAGCACTGCTCGCTCGTCGACAGGGTCCTCTTGGCGATCTCGGCCTTGTCCCGCAGTTCGGCGATGCGCGCCTCGTCGCCGGCCAGGACGCTCACTCCCCCCGCCGCCACGATCTCGGCGTCGACGTGCTTCATCAGCCGGTTGTCCCAGTCGTATCCGCCGAGGTTGCGGTCGCCCGCCGTGGCCAGCACCTCCAGTTCGTCCCCGGTCGAGCGCATCACCGTGACGTCGAAGGTGCCGCCGCCGAGGTCGTACACGAGGAAGGTGCCCGCGTCGGCGTGCCGCAGGCCGTACGCGATCGCGGCGGCGGTCGGCTCGTTGAGCACCCGCAGCACCTCGAGTCCGGCGATGGTGCCCGCGTCGCGGGTCGCCGTACGGCGGGCGTCGTCGAAGTAGGCGGGAACCGTGATCACGGCGCGGTCGACGGGCTCACCGAAGTGGAGCTCGGCATCCTCCTTCAGCCGTTTGAGTATGAGCGCCGAGATCTCCTCGGGGCGCAGGTCCTTGCCCGCTTCGGTGGTGTAGACGATGCTCTTCTCGCCCATGTGACGCTTGACGAACTGGACGGTGTCCTCCGGCGCACTCGCCGCCGAACGCTTGGCCTGGCTGCCGACGATCGCGATGTCCCCTTGGAACAGGACGACCGAGGGAGTGATGCGCTCGCCCTCGCGGTTGGGCACGATGTCAGGGACTCCGGCGTCGTTCAGTGCCGCCATGGCGCAGTACGTGGTTCCCAGATCAATGCCGATGACTCTTCCCATGGTCCGATCCCCCTTTGTCTCGTCATCCCCGTCGGGCAAGAAGAGCACGGAACGTTCCAAGAAGGAGCAGGCCGGCTGACCTAAATGTCACGGAGGCTGGTGTGCGTGGAGACATACCTGGCCAGAAGGGGGAAGGCGCGTCTGATCCGAATCTTCGGATTGTTCGCTCAGAATTCGGATCTGCGCCAGGAGCCGGTACAGGTGGGCCGCCTCCTGGCGCGCGTACGACGCGACCGTGGATCTCGCGTCCAGGCGCGACGCCAGGCCGGCGGCCACGGGGACAAGTTCCGCAGCCTCATGGATCCGGCCGGCCGCCGACAGAACGCGGCCCGGCTCCAGACCGGGCGTCACGGCGCCGTTTGCCAGGTCGTCGCCCCTGGACGGCGCGAGTCTGCGCAGCAAGGCTCCGGCGTGCGCGCCGAGCAGTTCGAGCAGGGGCCGGTGCTGACCGTCGTGCGGATCCCAGTGGCGCAGCGCCAGCGTGAGCACGTCGATGGAGGTGGCGGTGACCCGCCGGGATTCGGCCGCCTGGACCTGGGTGCGGGACACCTCGGCGATCAGCGGGTGTGTCGTCACGCCGACCCCGTACGGGGAAGGATCGGCGTGCACCTCGATCAGGTTCATGTCGTGCAGGGCCTGCAGCGTTCGGCGGAGCTGGTCCGAGTCCAGGCCCAGGCCGTCGGCGGCCAGTTCGATCACGATGACGGGCAGCGGCGTGCCGGGGGCGAAGTGTGCCAGCAGGTGCAGCAGCAGCCGTGAGGCGCGGTGTCCCTGGCGCTCCAGCTCGTCCAGCGAGATCTCCCAGGTCCGCAGGATGCTCAGGCCGGCCGGTGTCGGCTGCTCGTCGAGGATGGAGACGTTGCGCTCCAGCGCTGTTGTGTACGCCGCGAAACTCCCGTGCACCGCGAACGGCGAGGAGAGATGTCGGCCGGCCAGGACGAGTGCGAGGGGCAGGTGCCCTAACCGCGCCGACAGTCCCTGCGCCGAGGCGGACGAGCCGGCGCCGGGCGCAAGATCGAGAAGGACGGCGGCGCCCGCCTCCGGCGTCAGCGAGCTCATCGCGTGGCGGGCCGCCAGGTGGCCCCAAGCCGTGCGGCCACGCATGCGGGAGGTGACGAGGACGAGACCGGCGCCCCCGCCACGCACCCATCCGGCGCCGTCCGCGGCCTTCCCCCGGCCTGTCGCCAGTGCTTCGAGGCTGTCGGCGCCGTCCAAGACGAGCAGCCATCCGGTTCCGCCGCTCCGGTCCAGATGGGACCAGAGCAGGTCGGCCGGGCTGCGCCGGCCCGCTCGCGCATCGTCCAGATGCGCGGCCGGAGCCCCGAGCTCGAAGGCGATCTGCAGCATGCTTTCGAGCAGCGTGGAGGCGTCGGCGGCCACCCACCACACCGTCTTCCCGGCGTGGACGGCCCGCGCGGCCACGGACAACGCGACCGTGCTCTTCCCACACCCGCCCATGCCTGTGACGACATGAGGGCGGCCGTCGGGACGGACGAGCAGGTCGCACAGATCCTCGATGATCTGGTCCTGCCCGTGAACCCGGGCGGGCAGGCGTCCGAGCGGCGGCGCCAGGGAGGCCGCCTGCCGTACGACCGGCGGTGGCTGCGTGGCACGCACCTTCGGCACCGGCACGGAACTCCGCTCGGCGAGCGCCATGTGCCACAGAGAGACGAATGCTCCCGGGCTGAAGCTGACACCGCGCTCCTTGCACAATTCGGTGACCACACTCGTCAGCGAGGGGAACCACCGCCGCGCGGGCAGTGAAACGCCCGCGGTCCAGTCGTGCACGCGCGGCGCAAGATTCTTCCGGCGCTGGTCCGGGATGTGGCCGTCGTTCTCGAGTTGCCGGGCCATACGCCGGGCGAAGGCGACCTGAGAGATATGGGCGCGGGTCAGGATGTTCGCGAGCTGGCTCGCGAAGACCTGTCTGGGAGAGGGTTTCGCGGAAATGCTCGACATGGCCGTTTCTTATCTCCAGGACATGGTGGGATCGGTCACGTCTTATGGAGTATCGCGAGGCGAGACGGCCGCCCAGACGGCCGCCTGACCGTCAGCCAAAGACCATCAAAGTGGGATGAGCCGGGATATTTCGCGGTTTCATTAGTCGATTATCGGGTTCAGGCACCACGCCGCAGCCAGTGATCGATATAGCGCGAAGAAGGCCCACCGGTGGACGATCTCCAGAACCTCGATCCGCTGCGGTAACGGGCACCCGGGTCTGCGGGATTCCTCATCGTGGGTTTCTATGTGCGCACCAGCCTCAGGGTTGGACCGTTCCGTTTCACTCTCGGCCAGGCCGGAATGGCGGTCTCGACCGCTGTTCCGGGTCTCCGGGCGCGGATGGGCCCCCGTGGCAACGTCGTGCGCATGGGACGGGGGACGATCTCGTACCGCACCGTCGCACCTGACCGTGACGTGGTCATGCACGACGTCGTCAGCCTGGCGCCGGCTCAGCCGAGTGAGATCGTCCGGCAGTTGCAGAAGGCCGCTGAACGACGGCTGTACTGGCCGTACGTCCTGGCTGCGCTGCTCGTCGCGGGGCTGGTCACAGGGCGCTTCGGGCTGGTCGTCGTCGCCGTCGGCGTGCCGTTCGTGCTCTGGGTGGCGTTGCGCGACCGGGCGGCGCGCACGGTCGTCGTCATGTACGACGTCACCGACGAGGCCGCCTGGCGTTTCGACCACCTCGTCGGCTCGGTCGCCGAGCTCCAGCGGGCCCACGGGTTCTGGCTGATCACCGCGTCCGGCGCGATCACCAGCACCCACCAGTTCAAGGTGAACGCCGGAGCCGCCAGACTGCTGCACAGGCTGAACGCCTCGGCCCGGCTGACGGGACCGCCGATCCTGGTCACCAACGTCGCCGTTCCGACTCTCACCGCGGGCAGCCTTTCGGTGCACTTCCTCCCCGACCGCGTCCTGATCCGCGACGGCCGCCACGTCGCCGACCTCGCCTACCAGCACCTCCACGCCGGCCTGGAGCACGCCCGCTTCATCGAGGCGGGCCCGGTGCCGCCCGACGGCACGGTCGTGGACTCCACCTGGCGCTACGTCAACGTCAACGGCGGCCCCGACCGCCGGTTCAAGAACAACGCCCGCCTGCCCGTCCTCCAGTACGGCAGGCTCACCCTCCGCAGCCACAACGGTCTCCACCTCGTGTGGGACGCCTCGCAGTTCGCGCTCGTCCACGCTGTGGCGAACGCGCTCAACCAGTCCATCGCCGCTCGCCCACCGATGATCCACTCCTGAGCGAGCAGCACTCTCCCGTACGAAAGGGCATCACCCCGCCATCCGCTACGGGCTACTAGTTCGCGCGCTCGGCTGCCGAGCCGCGTAGCAGGCGGGCGCCCAGTTCGGTCAGGACGTGGTAGACGCGGTCGCCCTGGCGGCGGGCGATGTCGGTGGTGGTCGCCGGGGCGGCCGTTGTCGCGCGCCGAACTCCGCCAAGAGCGGGCTGTCCCGTCACGTACGCGGTCCGCCCGTCGTCTCCGCTTCGGCGGTGCGGTGCCGTACGGAGGAGGGGACGACGGCTCTGAGCGCGGGCCAGGCCAGCAGTGCCAAGGCGGCGGCGAGTGAGGCCACGGCCAGCATGGCGCCCGGCAACCCGGCCGCCTGTGCCCAGTACCCCACGTACACGGGACCGGCGAGGTAGCCGACATAGGCCAAGGTGGACACGACCGAGGTGGCGGTGCCCCGGGCGGCTGTGGGGACGTTGGCGGTGGCCAGGCCGAGCACGGTGGGGAAGAGCACGGCGGTGCCCACGGCGGCCAGGGCCAGCCCGAGCAGCGCCAGAGGGAGGTATGTGGTGAGGGCGAGCAGGGACGTCCCCGCCGCGGAGATCACCGCGCCGCCGGTGAGGACGATCCAGGCGTGCAGGGCGCGACGGTTCTGCAGGGCGCCGATCGCGAAGCGGGTGAGCGCGACGGCTAGGGCGAAGACCGCGGGCCCGGCGCCGATCAGCGCGGGTCCCGCGTGTACGGCGTCGGCGAGGTAGACGGCGCTCCAGCTCTGGTGCGCGTTCTCCACGGCGAATCCGAGCGCGCCGAGTCCGCCCGCGACGAGCAGGAGCGGCAGCTGAGCACGCAAACCCGGCCGGGTGCTGTGCTCGGTTGAGGTGCGGGCAGGGTCGGGTTGCGGGCGGGCAAGATCCTTACGGGCCGCGTCGGTCAGCGCGCGGGCGTGACCGTGACGGGCCGCCGTCTCCGTCTGCGTACGTCTGCCGGTGACGACGGCGGCGCTCACGGCACCGGCGGCGAGCATGACCAGCGCGTACGGCACCACTACGGGCAGGCCCGCGGCGTTCAGCAGGCCGGTGACGAGGCTGGCCGCGACCACGGCCAGGGAGAAGACGCCGTGTGCCCGGGTGATGACCGGGCGGCCGGTGGCACGCTCGACGGCGCCGGCCGCCGCGTTGATCGCCACGTCGGCGGCGCCGGACGACGCGCCGAGCACCGCCAGTCCCGCGCACAAGGCGGGCAGGTCGTGAGCGGTGACGGCCACGGCGATGCCGGCGATGCCGAGTGCCGTGAGGGTGATCGCCGTGACGCGGTGCCCCCATCGGTCCACGGCCCGGCCGGCGAGGGGCATGGCGGGCAGGGCGCCGGCGGCGATGAACAGCAGCGCCGTGCCCAACTGGCCGTCGGTCAGCCCGGCCTGGTCGCGGATGGCGGGCACGGACGCGCCCCACACGCCCCAGAACGCGCCGAAGACGGCGAATCCCGCATATGGCACCCAGGCCCGGAGCCGATGGCTCGCTTGTGTATCGGTACACATGCTGTTTAACGATACACAAGATAGAGTGAGGCATGGCCAAAGACCCTGCACGGCCCCGGCCGACCATGGCGGAGGTGGCCCGGGCGGCGAAGGTCTCGGTGATGACCGTCTCCTACACCTACGCCCGGCCTGATCGCGTCTCCGAGCCCACCCGGGCCAGGGTCCGCGAGGCCGCCGCCCGGCTGGGATACCCAGGCCCGCATCCGGGGGCGCGTTCGCTGCGCCGGGGGCGGACCGGCAGCCTCGGGGTGGTGCTGGGCGAGCACCTCACCTACGCCTTCGAGGACCCCCAGGCCACCCGGTTCCTGGCCGGCGTCGCCGAGGTCTGCGCCGATCACGGCCTGGGGCTCACGATCGTGCCCATCACCGGGGAGCCTTCCGACGCCGACCGGGTCGCCGAGGCCGCGGTGGACGGGTTCGTCGTCTGGACGACCAGCGACGACGACCCCGTCCTGCCGGCGGTGGCCGCCACCGGCCTCCCGGTTGCCGTGCACGGCGGGCCGCACCACGCGGACCTGCCGTTCGTGGCCATCGACAACCGCGCCGCGGCCCGCGCCGTCGCCGCCGCGGCTTTCGCCGGCGCGCGGCGGCCGATGGTGCTCAGTTTCCCGCTCGATCGCGCCCGTACGCCCGGGGTCCGCGCCGGGCTCGACCCGGCCGAGGCAACGTTCCGCGTGACCCGTGAACGACTGCGCGGAGTCCGTGACGCCTGGGAGGCGGGCGGCGGACGTTGGCCGCAGGTGCGGGTCGCGGTGTGCGCACGCAACAGCGCGAGCGAGGCCGACGCCCTGGCCACCACGTTCCTGACGGGCCCTGATGCGCCGGACGCCGTCATGGCCATGAGCGACGAGCTCGCCCTGGGCCTGCTGCGAGCGGCCGCCCGTGCCGGCCTCGCCGTCCCCGGCGACCTCGCCGTCAGCGGCTGGGACGGCACCGACGCTGCCGCCGCAGCCGGGCTGACGACCGTCGCACAGGACCTGCGCGCCCAGGGGGCCCGCTGCGCGCAGCTGGCGTTGGGCGAGGAGCCGGCGGCCGGCACGGATCCGACCGAGTGGCGCCTGGTCCTGCGCGACTCCACCCGGCGGTGACCGCGTTCGAGCGCCCGACGTCTGGAACGAGAGGAGGCGACACAACAGCTGCTGTACGACGTCACGACCGACCCGCGTGAACGGGCGTCGTTCAGGTGATCGGCTGCTGGGTCAGCCCCAGGTCGGCGCCCTTCGGGTCCTTGACCATCGTGACGGCGGCCAGCGAGATCACGCAGAGCACCATGATGTACGCCCCGATGGACAACGCCGATCCGGTGCCCTGCACCAGCGCCTCGGCGATCGTCGGGGCGAAGGCGCCGCCCAGGATGGCGCCGAGCGCGTAGCCGATGGCCGCGCCGGAATAGCGCACGGAGACGAGGAACATCTCGGCGTACAGGGCCGACATGGGACCGTACGACAGGCCGAGGCCGGTGGCCAGGACGATGATCGCCAGGGCGAAGAGCCAGATGTCGCGGGTCTCCATCAGCAGGAAGAGCGGGATCATCCACACGAACACGACCGCGTACCCGATCTGGAAGGTGCGGACCCGGCCGATCCGGTCCGACAGCGCGCCGCCGTACATCGTGAAGATCAGCCAGGCCACCGACCCGGCGACGGTGGCGAGCAGGACGGACGGCCGGGGCAGGCCGAGCGCGGTGGTGCCGTAGCTGATGAAGTAGGCGATGAGGAGGTAGCCGGCGGCGTTGTTGGCCACGAAGATCAGCGCGGTGAGGACGACGTTCCTGGTGTGGCCGCGGAAGAGGTCGCGCAGCGGCGCGGAGGAGGTCTTGGTGCGCTGCTGCAGCTCCTTGAAGACGGGGCTCTCCTCGACGGCCCGCCGTACCAGGTAGCCGACGATGATCAGCGTCAGCGAGAGCAGGAACGGCACCCGCCAGCCCCACGCCAGGAACTGCTCAGGGGTGGTGAGCGCGCTCATGATCCACAGCACGCCGGTGGCCAGGATGAGCCCGATCGGCACGCCGATCTGCGGGAAGGAGCCCCACAGGCCGCGGCGGTCGCGGGGCGCGTGCTCCACCGCGAGCAGCGCCGCGCCGCCCCATTCGCCGCCCGCCGAGAAGCCCTGGAGAATGCGCAGGAGGATGAGGGCGATGGGCGCCGCCACGCCGATCGTCTCGTACGGCGGCAGCAGGCCGATGAGCATGGTGGCCACGCCCATGAGGAGCAGCGTCAGCACGAGCATGCGCTTGCGGCCCAGCCGGTCGCCGTAGCGGCCGGCGATGATCGCGCCGAGCGGCCGGAACAGGAAGCTGATCCCGATCGTGGCCAGCGAGATGAGCGTCGCCAGGCCGGGGGCCTGCTGGTTGACCGGGGCGAGGAAGAGCGGGCCGAAGACCAGGCCGGCGGCCTGGGCGTAGATGAAGAAGTCGTACCACTCGATGGTGGTGCCGGCCAGGGTGCTGGCGAGGACTTTGCGGTCGTCGGGGGTCATGGATCGAGACTCACTCGGCACGATGAACTCCGTTCCTCACTTCGGGGGGTGCGGCGGCGCGGGTCGCGGGGGTAGCCGCGCACGTTCGGGTGCCGAACGTGCAGAAAGCCGGAGTCCGCCACGATTCGCAGTCTGCCACCGTCGGACGATCTTCCACAGGCCTGCGACTTCGCCCAGGCGACCAAAGCCACCGGCCATGGCAACCAAAGGACCATGGGAGAGCGTCCGGAGGCTGTCGTAGTCCGGCCGTTCGCAGGCAGAGAGGCGCCTCCCGCGCCCGGCACGCTGATCAACCATGGACGACAGACCGAAGGGCGGCCGGCGTGCCGCGTTGCTGCTGGCGGTGATCACTCCGCTCATCGCCGAACTCACCCTGGGCAATCCGCCGCTCAGCCAGATCTGGCTGATGCTGCTGTGGATCCCGATCTACGGCGCCGGCACGGTGCTGATCCGCGAGCTGGTACGGCGGCGCCGCGGGGGCTGGCCGTCCGTGCTGCTGCTCGGGCTGGCGTACGGCATCGTCGAGGAAGGGCTGGTGCTGCAGGCGCTCAGCAGCCCCACCATGTACGGGGTGGCGGGTTGGGCGCCCCGGTTTCTCGGCCTGAACACCGCCTACACCGAGCTCAACCTGCCGTACCACGCCGTCTTCAGCGTGGCGCTGCCGATCCTCCTGACCGACCTGGCCGTCCCGTCCCTGCGTGACCGGCCGTACCTGAAGCGGACGGGTCTGGTGGTCGCCGCGGTGGTGTTCGTGCTGGGCGGGCTGCTGCTGCGGCTGACCGTGGCGACCTCCATCGACCCCGGCTACCAGGCGCCGGTCCCCGTGCTGGCGGGGTGCCTGGTCGCGGTGGTGCTGCTGGCGGTGGTGGCCCTGCGGGTGCTCCCGCCCGCCTGCTCCCCCGCCCGGACCGGGGTGCCGGTTCCCGGGCCGTGGACGGTGGGCGGGTTCGGGCTGGTGGCCGGGTTCGGGTACCTGGCGCTGCTGTTCCCCTTCGGCGGAGCCGGTCAGCCCGCCTTCACCCACGGCGCATGGGTGGCCGTGCCGATGCTGGCCGCGGGGCTGCTCGCCGTACTCACCGGGTGGCTGGTACGGCGCTGGACGGCCGGCCGCTGGTCGGACCGGCACAGCCTCTGCCTGGCGGGCGGGGCATTGGTGGGACACACCGCCTTCGGGGTGGTGGCCAACGCCGCCACCCTCGCCGACAAGGTGCAACTGTCCGCGCTGGGGCTGCTCACCGTGGTCCTGCTGGCACTGCTGGGCCGCCGTACCGGCACCGGTTCGAGCACGCGAACGGCTGCCGAAAAAAGCACGCGATGAAGAAATCCGGTGGCGGTGTCGGATCGGGGCGGTGGCGTTCGTAGCAGGGGTGAGGCCGTCCTTCAGGAACGACACGAAACCGGCCGCTTCCATCCGGCCACCACAGAAAGGATCTCGTCATGACCGACCAGCCCACCGAGGTTTCCCCGATCGCCGACGCGGCCAAGCCTCCGGTCGCCGCCGACCGGGCCGCGTTCCAGGCCGAACTGGACCGGCTCCGGATCCGGGAGAAGGCCCACACCCGCGAGGGCGACGCGATCGCCGCCGCGCGCCGACGCCTGCCGATGGTCGAGGTCGATCCGCGGACCCCGCTGACCGGGCCGGACGGGGAGGTGCCGCTGATCGACCTGTTCGCCGGACGGTCGCAGCTGATCGCCTACTTCCACATGTGGCACACCGGCCATCCCGCCGCGCACCAGTGCGAGGGCTGCACCTTCAGCACCTCCCAGGTCACCGAGCTGGGCTACCTGCACTCCCGCGACGTCAGCTACGCGGTCCTGGCCGAGGGCCCGTACGAGGAGGTCTCGCGCTACCGCGCGTTCATGGGCTACCCCGTCCCCTGGTACGCGGTGCCGCGCGAATCCGTGGACCGGCTGATCGCCGGACGGCACTTCGGCGTCCTGGCCTGCTATCTGCGTGACGGTGACCAGGTGTTCGAGACCTACTGGACCACCGGCCGCGGCAACGAGGTGATGGCGCCTTCGTACGGGCTGCTGGATCTCACCGTCTACGGGCGGCAGGAGACCTGGCAGGACGTGCCGGAAGGCTGGCCGCAACGCTGGGGCTCCAAGGGCGGCCAGTTCCGGCTCGACGGCCGCCCGTCCGCCCAGTGGTCACGCCTGGCGGCCGGCCGCGACGACGACCTCGGCTCTTCAGCCACACCCTGACGCACCCGGCTACGGAGCGCCGGTCTGTCCTTTGCCCATCTTGCGGACGGCGTCCATCTTGCGGACGGCGAGCAGGGACAGCGCGGCGACGACACCGCCGATGACGAAGCCGGCGACGAAGGCCGATTCGGCCGGGACGGCCGACCCTGAAGGGGTCGCGGCGGTGAGGAAGGCGCCGCCGATCTGCGCGCCCGCGGCGAAGGCGACCACCCGGATGACGAGGACCAGGCTGGTGGCGGTGCCGGTGTCGCGATGGTCGACGGTGGTCGCGGTCTTGACGACCACCGCCGTGACGCAGACGCCGCTGGCCAGGGCGACCAGCACCTTGCCGACGACGAGGTGCCAGATCGCGCCGTGCAGGAACGCCAGGGCGAGCAGCGCGGCCATCATGCCGACGACTCCGGCGGTGACCGCGGCGCGCGGGCCGAACCGCCGTGCCGCGATCCCGGCGACCGGCCCGCTGACCGCCGCCGCGACGGCGCCGGGCAGCAGGTAGAACCCGATGTCGGTGGCGCTGGCCGCGAATCCGTAGCCGTCGGCGCTCACCGCGAACAGTTGCGGAACGAGATACATCGACAGCGAGGTGCCCAGGCAGACGGCGAAGGTGATCGCGTACGAGCTCCAGATCGCCGGCCGCGCGAGCAGGTGGAGATCGACCATCGGCGCGGCGGACCGGCGTTCGACCCGGATCCATCCGGCCACGAGGGCGGCCAGGAGCAGGACGAGGGCGCCGAGTTCGAGGGGCTGAGCGCCGGCCTCGGGCACGATCGCGAGCACGACCATGAGCGTCAGCAGGATGCCGCTCAGGAGCACCAGGCCCGGCCAGTCGATCCTGGCGTCCGACCGGACCGGCGGGTCGTCCGGCATGAGCCGGTGGACGAGCAGGGTCGCCACGGCGATGGCGATGGTCGGTATCGCGAACATCCAGTGCCGCGACAGCCCTTCCGCGATGGGTCCGGCGATGAGGGTGCCCAGCATGCCGCCGCCCACGAACAGCCCGCTGACCACCCCGATGGCCACCTGGGAGTCCCCCTGCGGCAGGTGCTTGCGTACCAGGATGAACGACAGGGGCAGCGCGCCCACCATCGCGCCCTGCAGCACCTGGCCGAGCAGCAGCACCGGCAGGTTCGGCGCCAGCGCGGAGACCAGGCCGCCGGCCAGCACCACCGCCATCAGCCGGATCATGACCCGTTTCCCGCCGTACCGGTCACCGAGATTGCCGGTGACGGGCAGGAGGAGCGCGCCGGTGATGAGCAGCGCGATGCTGAGCAGCGCCCCTTGGGCGGGGCTCAGCGACAGTTCGCGTTGCAGCAGCGGGAGCGTCGGTGACACCACCGACTCCAGGGCCCCGGTGGCGGTGGCCAGCAGGCCGAGCGCCGCGACGGCGGCCTTTCCGACGCCGACCGGGGGAGCTTGGGCAGTGCTCATGAAAGTCCTTTCCTCGTTGCCGACGAGTAAGGCGAGTGGAGACGCGTGGAGACGCGTGGGCGTTGTGGAACGCCTCACGGACATGCCGGACGGAACCGGCGGCCCATCATGGGCGCGGGCACCGCCGGTGCGGTGTTCTGCAGGTGATCTTTACCGCCACGGACGGGTGGCGGCCGTTCTCATCACACGTGGTGGGCGGCGTGATGGGCGGCGAGGACGTCGCCGCCGAAGTCGGTCTCCGGGTCCCGCCACACCGCGTGGGCGTGGTTGCCGCCGCGCTGGACGTTGGTCCACTCGACCAGCAGCCGCGGCCCCTGGAGACGGTAGTAGTGCGGCTCCCCCGCCGTGGTGGAGCCGGCCCAGGCGAGGTACACGGCGTCCAGCGCCGCCGGTTCGTCGTAGCGGGGCAGCGGGGACACCCCGTCGGGGACGCGGTCGAGGTAGGTGCCGAGCAGGGCGCGCAGCACCTCGCGCTGCGTGGCGTCGAGCTCGGCGCCGGGCACGCCCTTGGGCGACGGGATGAGGGCCAGCGCCTGCCGGTCCGCGTCCGGGAGGCCGGTGGCGGTCTGCTCGGCGCGGTCCGGGGTGTACGGGCCGGGGCGCCAGAGCTCGCTGCGCCGTACCACGCGGTCGTCGATCCGGGCGGTGTTGCCCGACACGATGTCGTCAGGAGCGCGCGGAAGCAGCACCGCGCGGCCGGCGAGCTCAGGGCCCAGGGAACGGACCAGCTCGCGGGCCAGGTCCTCGGCCGCCCCGAGCGGGCGCAGCGTCGCGCCGCCCAGCAGCGGCGACGCCGCCGGGTCCGCGCCCAGGAAGCACGGCGTCGTGGCGGCGACGCGCCCGTCCGCCACGAGGTAGTTGAGGGAGACGTGGTGGCCGCCGAAGCGCCACCCCCACGGCCGCGAGCCGCCGGGCTCGCCGAAGACACGCAGGTAGTACATGCCGGGGTCGCGGGTACGTTCCCGTCCCCAGTTCACCGAGAAGCCCTCGACGCGGTCGAGCACGTTCTCCAGGCCGAGCACGGTGGCGACGGTGTTGTAGCCGGCCTCGGACAGACCGCTCGCGACCAGCCGCATCACCAGGCGGTGCTGGGCGGGGCGCTGCTGGTGGAAGGTGAGCCCGCCGTGGTCGGTGGGCGTGTAGAACCAGCGGGTACGTTCTCCCTCGCCGCCCTCGCCACTGCCCGGCGGCGGGCCGACCGCCACTGGGCGCTGGTCGTCGTCCAGGGAGTCCAGCCACGTCAGGGCCGCCTCGGCCATCCGGTTGGCGACCTCGCGGCCGGTGTCGATCACTGCTGCCTCCGCTGATCACGGGCCAGCCTGGACGCCTGCGAGGCCGCAGGGCGACCCGACCCGTGCGACATACCGGTACATCCCCGCCGTATGTCATCTCTCAACGGATACTCCGAGGAAATCGCGGATGTAGCCGGCGATCGGCTCCGCGAACTCCATCGCGATCGCATGGCGGCCGTTCTCGATCGCACGCAGCCGGGCGTCCGGGATCCGCTCCTCCATCAGGAGGGCGCCGGAGTAGGGCGCCAGCAGGTCCGCCGTGCCGTGCACGATCAGGGTGGGTGCGGTGATCTCGCCCAGACGGTCCCGGACCTCGTGACGGCGGGCGGCGTCGTGACGGCGGCCGGCCTTGCCCTGATCACGGTACGCCAGCGTCTGGGCGGCCCGGTTGTGCAGCTCGGCCTGGCCTTCGGGGGTGACGAAGAAGTCCTTGACCGCCTGCTGCCGGTCGTCGTGCGACATGTCGAACAGCTCCCCGACCTGCTGCGGGCAGAGCGCGAAGCTCGGCGTGGTCGCGATCAGGACCAGGGACGCGACCCGATCGGGATGCCTGAGTGCCGTGTGCTGCACGACGGCCCCGCCGAAGGAGGTGCCCAGCAGGTGCGCGCGCTCCAGCCCCAGCGCGTCCAACAGGTCGGCGAGGTCGTCGGCGAGGTCGCCCAGCGAGTACGGGACCGGCGGGTTCACGGTGATCCCGGAATCGCGCTGGTCGTAGGAGATCGCCCGGATCCCCGGGCCGAGGTACGAGCGGAGCGTGGCGTACTGGGTGCGGTCGCTCTCACCGCCGTGCACGAGCACGAGCGGCACCCCGCCGCCACCGTCGTCGATGACGCCGACGTCGAGCTCACCCGCCCGTACGGTCTCGGCCGATCCTTCGGGGTCGTGCTCTGCCTGACGCATGGCCACTGCTGGCCCCCTTATTACGGATAGCTCTATGAATTGAGAAGACCGTATCACTTTGTCGCGCCGTTGGGGAGACCTGGATCACAGAGCCAGCGACGTGCTCTCCGATCGCCGCACCCACGGACTCGACGGCTCCGGCCCATGACCACGAGCCCGGTTCCCGGCGGCGAAGGAGGGCGATCAGCCCGCCCGCGCCCACCCGCGCAAGGCGCCCCGGTACGCCTCGGTCAGCCGGATGACGACCTCCCTGCGCGACAGGTCGGTCTCCTCCAGCAGGTCCTGGATCTCCCGGGGGTCGTACATGATGTTGTTCAGGAACAGGGCGTATTCCAGCATCTCGGCCGGCAGGCCGAGGTCGGCGAGCAGTTCCCGCACCGGCCCCGACCAGGCGTCCCGCATCGCGACGATGATCTCGTTCGCGTCGTGCAGCCGCTTCAGGTATCCCTGCCGCGACCGCAGCTGCACCAGCGCAGGGCCGTGCTCGGCGAGCAGGTCCACCCACTTGTCCACCACCGAGTCGAACAGCGGCTGCCCTTCCGCCGTCGACGCCGCGCTGAAGTCGCGCAGTTCTTCGACGACGCTGAGGACATAGGCCGCGAGCGCGTCGTCCACGGTGGAGTAGTAGCGGTAGGCGGTGGCCGGGCCGATCTCCGCGCGGGACGCGACGGCCTGCATGGTGAGCTCATCGGGCGCCTCCCTGGCCAGCTCGCCGACGGCCTCCAGGAGGCGCCGGCGGTTGCGCCGGGTGTCGCTACGCAAGCTTGCCCCCAGTCACCCGAATCCTTCGCCCTCATGGACGCGCAGGCGCAGGATATCCCTCATCGCCGAAGTACCGCACGATGCGGGCCAGCCCGGTCCGCAGGTCGTCCTCGGAGGCGGCGAACGAGATCCGCACGTGCCCCTCACCCGAAGGCCCGTACTCGGCACCGGCCCTGACCAGCACCTTCCGCTCGGCGAGTTCCCTGACGACCACGTCGGAGGGCAGGCCGGCGTCGTAACGGAGGAACCCGTAGAACGCCCCCTCCGGCGGCACCAGCCACAGCCCGGGAACCCCGGTCAGCTGCGCGACCACCAGCTCGCGCCGCCGCCGGTACGTCTCGGCCATGGCGCCGACGACGCCGTCCGGCAGGTCGAGGGCGGCGAGCGCCGCGTGCTGGGCCGCCGTGTTCAGCGAGCCGTTGCTCGTCCGGTGCGCGTGAGCGGCCGCGTCGACCACCTCGCGCGGCCCGGCCAGGTACCCCACCCGCCAGCCGGTCATCGCGTACGTCTTGGAGAACGTCTGCACGTACACCGTCCGGTCCCGCAGCGACTCGATCTCCAGCGCCGAGGTCATCACGTGCCCCGGATAGACCAGCCGGTGGTACGCCTCGTCGCTGACGACCAGGACATCCGAGCCGTCGAGGAGGTCCCCGAGGGCCTTGAGCTCCTGCTCGCAGTGGACGATCCCGGTCGGGTTCGACGGATTCGAGAAGATCATCATCGCCGCCCCTGGCAGCGCCGCGGCCAGGGCATCGAGATCCCAGTGCAGGTCAGGGGCGAGCGGGACGTGGTCCACTGTGCCCCCGGCGAAGACGACCAGATCGGCGTACAGCGAGTAGGCCGGCTCGGGGATGACCACGCGGTCGCCGGGGCCGATCATCGCGAGCACGACGGCGGCCAGCGCCGCGGTGGCGCCGTGGGTGACCACGACGTCGTCCGCGCTCCAGGTCCGTCCGGGACGCCCCGGCAACCTCGCGGCGAGCGCGGCGCGCAACTCCGGCAGGCCCTTCTGATCGGCGTAGTGCGTGTGCCCCGCACGCAGTGCGGCCGCGGCGGCCTCGACCACCGGCGGCGGCGTCGCAAAGTCCGGCTCGCCCATGGCGAGCGACACCGCTCCCGGCGGAGCCGGCGCCAGGGCCGGCCGCCGCGAACGGCGCCGCAGGTCGGCGATCCTGGGGGCGGTCATCGTGCCGCCCCCGCTGGTCCGGAACGCGCGGCGAGGATGCGCCGCCGCAGCGCCTCCTGCTTCTCGACGACCTCGCCGACCGCGGTCACGGCCTCCTTCACCCGGCTCCGGGGGACGACGACGACGCCGTCCGCGTCACCGACCAGCACATCACCCGCCTCCACCACCACCCCGCCGACCGCCACCGGGCCCCCGACGGCGCCCGGCCCGTCCTTGAACGGCCCGGCGGGGGTGATCGTGCGCGCGTAGACGGCCAGGCCCAGCTCGTTCAGCGCCCGTACGTCGCGGATGGCGCCGTCGACCACCGCACCGACGACCCCGGCGTTCACCATGATCTCGCCGATGAGGTCGCCGACCAGCGCCCGGGTCAGGTCCCCGTGCCCGTTGACGACCAGGACGTCACCCGGCCGCGCCTCGTCGAGCGCCCGGTGCACGGCCAGGTTGTCCCCGGACCGCACGTCCACCGTCAGTGCGGTTCCCAGGAGCCCGGCATGCCCGGTGAGCAGCCGGATGCCGCCGTCCATGACGGTCATCCGCCGCAGCGCGTCACCGACGTCGGCGGCCGGCACCTCTCCCAGCCGGCGAATCTCCTCCACCGGCACCCGATCCCAGGGCGGGGCGATGGACACGCTGTCCGTGGGCGCGACAATGAACATGACGATTCTCCATTCTCATATGAGACAGTCATCTCATATGAAGGGATCGTAACCCAGGAACCTCGAAGGGGCCAGGAGCAGAGCGCACGATCTGGGCCGAGCGGCCGCACGCGACAAGACCCGGCCACGTACCGCAAGATCAGTAACCTGGACCGCCGTGCCGCCCATCACGTCAGGAGCCACACCCCATGTACTTCATCCATCGCGATTGGGAAGCCGGGCCGCTGTGCAAGCGGGTCCGGCACGTGCCCGGCCGTACCGTCCTGGAGTGGTTCCGCGGCTTGTGGGAGCCGGACGGGCTCGACCGGGCGCACGCCGAGCTGGACGGCGCGCCGTACGAGCTGGAACGGCTGCGGGAATGCGGCGACACCCCTCCCGAGGACCTGGTCGAGTTGCGCCGCCGGATCCGGATGGAGTTATGGGCCGACCGCGAGCTGCACATCGACGCCCACAGCATCCGCATCAGCAGCATGGGCGCGTTTCTGGAGGAGGCGTTCTACTTCGCCGACGACGAGCGCCAGAATCGCGACAACTGGCCCGAATTCCTCCTCCACCTCAGGGCACTGGTGGGCCCGGACGACGGGGACCTCGCGCCCGCCTTCGAACGCCTCAGCCGGTTCGCGGACGACGCCGGCGAGCTCCCCGAGCCGCATGACGAGGCGCACCGGGCGGCGCTGGAGCACCTGCGCACCGTCACTCCCGACGACGGCCGCCGGCCCGAGCGGACGCTCATCGAGGTCGGCGAGCACCTGGCACAGCTGGCCCTGCACGCGGACGGCATCGGCCACCGGCCCTGGTACGTCTTCGACGACGTCTGGGCCGGCGCCCACCCCGACCTGGCCGCCTCGCTCATCCACTACGCCTACCACTGGGACCCCGGCTGCCCGCGCAGGCACGGGTTTCTGATGCCCTGCCAGAACGAGGACTACCTGGACCTTCACCTGGACCACGCGAACCGGGTCCGCGACTACGAGCCCTACGACGAGCCGCTGGTGACCGCGCTGACCGGCGCACCCAGCGTCGCCGAGCTGCGCCGGAAGATCTTCCAGGACACCGGAACCGGCGAGCAGCGCCTCCTGCTCGTCCTCGACCAGGACCATCAGAGCAAGCTGTTCGGTGTCATCGGCGCCGTGCTGGGCCATCCGGCCCCCGACGCCTGCGAACTCCGCTACTTCCACCTGGTGGATTCCCGCCGCCACCCGAGGCTTTCCTCTCGGCTGATCAAGGCACTCTGCGTCGAGCTGCGGAAGGAGGGCTACAGCAACCTCGTCCTGAGCCAACCACCGACCGGGCTCTGCCCGAGGCGGTTGAAATCGGTCCTTAAAGATGGCACATCGTCAGTCGGCCGAGTGATCCCCTTGACCGATTTCCGCCTCCCCGACCACTATGCCTGGTGAGAGGAGCCGTACTTCCCCTGAAGCGGCGTCAGTCTGCGAAGACCTGCGTCCAGACGATCTTTCCGTCGGAGTCGTCGACGGCGCCGACCCCGATGACGGTGAACTTGCAGTTCATGATGGCGGCCTTGGTTCCGGCGTAGTTCATCCAGGACTGCACGGCCATGGCGGGGGTGCGCTGGCCCTTGCCGAGATTCTCCGACCAGCGGCTGCCGCGTTTGTAGCCGGCCGCCTTGATGCGGTCGATGTGGTCCAGGCCGTCGCTGGAGGTGTGCGAGAAGTAGCCGTGCTCCGCCATGTCGGCCGAGTGCGTGCGGGAGGCACGGTGGAGCTGGGGGTGGTGCTTGAGCGCCCGGCAGCCCTTCTTCTTCGCCCGCCGGGCGTTGACCAGCCGCACCACCATGTTCTCCCGCGCCGTCCCCACCCGGGCGGACGCGGGCACCGTACCGGCCTGCGCCGTGCTCACGGGCACGGCGAACGTGCCCAGGACGGCGGCGGTGACGGTGAGCGACGCGAGGGGACGGCGCATGGGGGCCTCCAGGTGCGGCGGACGTCGGACGGCCCCGCATTCTGGTGCGGCCCGTGGTGACGCGTCATCCTATTTGGAGTTGATCATCGTCCGCGACGGCCGGCACTAGACACGCAGCACCCGAGGCCCGGCGGTGCCGTAGCGTTGGGCGGTGGAGCGGGAGAGTTGTTTGCCGGTGATGATGTACGTCAGCTGCTCGATGTCGGCGAACTTGGCGAAGCTGGCCACCCCGAACTTGGTGTGCTCGCACACCAGCACGGTCTGACGGGCCGCCTGCAGCGCCGCCGTCTTGGCCTGGGCCACGGCCGGATCGGGAGTGGTCAGCCCGCGCTCGAGCGACACGCCGTTGGTGCCCATGAAAGCCAGGTCCACGTTCAGCTCCGCGAGCATCGCGGTCGCCCACCGGTCGACGGTGCCCATGGTCTTCGGGCGGAGCCGGCCGCCGACCATGATGACGTCGTGGTCGGTCTGGCGGTTGAGTTCGGCGGCGATGGTCAGGGAGCGGGTCACGACGGTCATCCGCTGCAGCCGGCGCATCGGCCCGACCAGGTCCTCCGGCAGCGCTCCCTCGTCGAGGAAGACGGTGTCGACGTCGACCATCATGGCGATCGCGGCCTCGGCGATCATCAGCCGTTCCTCGGTCTTGGCCTTGCGCCGGTGCTCGACCGGGGTCTCGTAACGGCCGATGTCCGTGGGGTAGAAGACGCCGTACGAGCGGGCGATCAGGCGCTGCGCCTCAAGGGCCCGCAGGTCCCGGCGCAGCGTGGCGGGTGAGATCGAGAACAGGTCGGCGATGTCGGAGACGACCGCGCGGCCCTCGCTCCTGACGTAGGTGAGGATCCGCTGCTGGCGGTCGAAGGCACGGCCGTGAAACGAGCTTGACACCTTGCGCACACCCTTGCACATCTGGACGAAACGTTCGCGCAATGGTCACAGATTTCGCCTCATATGAACAGATTCGAGCACGAGACCGCCAGTAAAGTCTGCACCTGTTCGACCTCGATGCGGATGGGTGGTAGCCCGTGAGCAGTGGAGCAAGCGATCTCGACTCGAGATCAGCCCTCTCCGACAGCGCCCGCCAAACGGCCGATGCCGGCGGAACAACGCCCGACGGACGGCGCGCCGCGGCACGCCGCCGGCGGCGCGGGTATCTGCTGTTCGCCGCCTTCGCGCTGCCCAACCTGGCGTTGATCGCCGTGTTCTCGTACTGGCCGATCGTCGAGAACGTCTATCTGAGCTTCAGCACGTGGGACTTCATCTCGCCGCAGGCCGAGTGGGCCGGGCTGCTCAACTACCAGTCCCTGTTCAGCGGCTGGTCCTTCCCCGAAGTCCTGTTCCGCACGCTGGTGTGGGTGGTCGTCGTGGTGGTCGTGACGCTGGTGCTCGGCCTGGCGCTGGCGATGTTGTTCGCGCAGCGCCTACGGGGCGCGAACGCGGTGCAGACGCTCGCCTTCGCCCCGCACGTGCTGTCCGGGGCGGCGATCGCGACCATCTGGCTGTTCATCTTCGATCCCAACATCGGCCTCAGCCGGTTGGCGTTCGAGGCGTTCGGAGCCACGTCGCCGGCCTGGACGACCGACGACTCCTGGGCGTTGTGGGCGCTGATCATCGTCTCCATCTGGAAGGGGCTCGGCTTCGTCGCGATCGTCTACCTGGTGGGCATCCAGCAGATCCCGTCCCAGGTGCTGGAGGCGGCCAGGATCGACGGTGCGGGACGGTGGACGCAGTTCCGCCGGATGATCTTCCCGCTGCTCTCCCCCACCACGTTCTTCCTGGTGATCACCCAGACGATCTCGGCCTTCCAGTCCTTCGACGTGATCGCCATGATGACCGGTGGCGGGCCCGCCCGCTCCACCACCACGTTGAGCTGGTTCATCTATGACGAAGCGTTCAACCGCGGCAACGTCGGCGTCTCCAGCGCGGCTTCCATGATCATGTTCGTGGTGCTGATGGCGATCACCGTGCTGCAGTTCCGGTTCGTCGAGCGGAGGGTTCACTACTGATGACGGTCATGCCGACCGCTGCGGCGACCGAGCCCGCCGCGCGGAAGCCCGATTCCCGCCGTACGCGCTGGTGGGGCGTGCTCGCCCTGGTGCTCACGGCCCTGGTCTTCCTGGTCCCGCTCTATCTCTTCGTCAGTACGGCGTTCAAGACCAACGCCGACATCAACAGCTGGCCGATGCGGGTGATCCCGGGGTCGCTGACCCTGGAGAACTTCGTCAACGCCTGGACGCTGGCCCCGTTCGACCAGTTCCTGATCAACTCGGTCGTGGTGGCGGCGATCGGGACGGCGCTCAAGGTGGTGCTGGCCATCTCCACCGCCTACGCCTTCGCCTTCCTGCCGTTCCCCGGCAAGCGTTACCTGTTCATCTTCATGCTCGGCGCGCTGATGGTCCCCGGGCACGTGACGCTGCTGGTGAACTACATCACCATCGGCCAGATGAACCTGCTGAACACCTACGCCGGCCTGATCCTGCCGGGCGTGGCGTCGGCGTTCGGCACCTTCCTGCTGCACCAGTTCTTCCGGTCGCTCCCGTACGAGGTGCTGGAGGCGGCGCAGCTGGACGGCTCGGGGCACCTGCGCACGATCTTCTCGATCATCATGCCGATGTCCCGGCCGGCGATCATCACGGTCGGGCTGATCGCGCTGATCGACGAGTGGAACGGCTTCGTCTGGCCCCTGATCGTGACGAACTCGGTCAACATGCGGACGTTGCCGATCGGCCTGCTCTACCTCAAGGAGAACGACGGCATCAACGACTGGGGCGCGCTGATGGCCGGCACCCTGTTCGTCGTCCTGCCGGTGCTGATCGTCTTCCTGCTGGCACAGCGCTACATCGTGGCCGGCCTGGCCGGCAGCGCGGTCCGACGGTGACGGATCTCATGACCACCATGTGCCGGCGATCCGGTTCGTTCAGAGAGGACCCAGCGTGACGGGGACGAGTTTCAGCCGGCGCCGGCTCCTGACCGGCGCCACCGGGGCCCTGGCCGGCCTGGCCCTGAGCGGCTGCGTCGGCCGGATGGAAGGCGACTACGCCCAGGTGAGCGGGCTGGTGCCGGATCAGTTCCGCCGCCGCCAGCGGGTCGTGCTGTGGAGCGCGTTCACCGCGCACAACGCCGAGGTGCTGCAGACGATCATCGACGGGTTCAACCAGTCGCAGCAGGACATCTACTGCGAGATCCAGCTGTTCCCGGGCTATCCCGCGCTCGACTCGAAGCTGGCCGCCAGCTTCGCCGTAGGGCAGGTTCCCGACCTCGTCACGCTCAGCGACGTGAACTGGAACCGCTACTTCCTCGCCGAGACGCTGGAACCGCTGAGCGGCTACTTCGACGCCGGCTTCGGCCCCGACAAGTATCATCCGCGGTTCCTGGCCGAGGGCACCGTCAGGGACCAGGTCTACTGGCTGCCCTGGGCCCGTTCGACGCCCCTGTTCTACTACAACAAGGAGATCTTCGCCGGCGCCGGGCTGCCCGACCGCGGGCCGAAGACGTTCACCGAGCTGCGGGAGTGGGGGCGCCAGCTCAAGGGCTTCAAGTACAACGGCTCGCCGGTCAAGATGCGCGGCTACACCGGCAAGGACGACTGGTACTTCCAGGGGTCGAGCTGGGCCTTCGGCGGCAGCTACTCCGAGGGCATGTCGACTCGGCTGGAGAGCGAGCAGACCGTCGCCTCTCTGGAGTTCGACCGGGCGTTCATCCACGACGACCAGATGGCCTACCTGGCCAACGACGTCAACGCCGACTTCGCGGCCGGCGTGACGGCGACCATCACCAACTCCACCGGCGCGCTGACCTCGCTGCTCAAGGCGGCCAAGTTCGAGTTCGGCGCGGCCTTCCTGCCCGAGCAGAACGCGACCGGCGTGCCGACAGGAGGCAGCGGGCTGGCGATCATGCGCAACTCGACCAGGACGCGCAAGCAGGCGACCTGGGAGCTGGTCAAGTACCTGGCCGAGACGGGCGCTCCCGAGTGGAGCCTCAACACCGGCTACCTCCCGGTGACGACCAGCTCGCTCAACTCGCCGAAGATCAAGGAACGCAACGCCGCGACGCCCGCGTACCAGGTGGCCCAGGATCAGCTGAGCCGCGCCCGCCAGGCGGACGTGATGCGCCGGTACGTGAACGAGACGATCTCCGAGATGCTGATCGTGCTGCAGAAGGTGTACGCCTCCAACGCCGACCCGCGTGAGGCGCTGCGCGAGGCGAACCGGACCCTCGCCCCGGCCGTCCAGCGGGTGCTGCCGAAGTACCAGCGGCTGGTGGCCTCCTGACCCCTCGACCTCTCGTGCCGCCGCTCCGCCGGCCGGCTCCCCCCACGAGACTCCACAAATCACAGCAGAGAGGAAGATCGTGGCATTTGCCATCGTCGGACATCGCGGCGCCATGGCCGAAGCACCCGAGAACACCATCGCGTCGTTCCGCGTGGCCGAAGAGGTCGGCGTGGACGAGCTGGAGACCGATGTCCGGATCAGCTCGGACGGGCAGCTCTTCATGCTGCACGACGCCACCTTGGACCGGACCGCGGCCGAGCCGGCCGGCCGGGAGCTGGGCCCCGTCGCGGAGCTGACCTGGTCGGAGATCAGCGCCGTCGACGTGGGCGGGGGTGAGCGGGTGCCCACGCTGGAGCAGATGTACGCGGCGACGACCCGCTTCGTCCAGCTGGAGATCAAGGACCTGGCCGCCATCGACGGCCTGACCGACTTCTTCCCCCGGCACCCAGGCTACGCCGAGCGGACGATTCTGACCGGCTTCTCGGTCGAGGCGATGGCCACCGTGGCGAAGAAGCTGCCGGAGATCCCGCGCGGCATCATCGTCTCCAAGTGGACCACCGCCGAGGCCCACCCGGGCGGTTACCGGCAGCTGATCGAGGACACCGGCTCCTCCCGGGTTCACAGCGGCGCGGAGGGACTGACCGCCGAGGTCGTCAAGCGGCTCCACGACGAGGGCGTCCCGGTGCACGGCTGGCCCACGCGCGACGCGGGCGACCTGCGGCGCTGGCTCGAACTCGGTGTGGACGGGACGACCAGCGACGATCCCCGTACGGCGCGGCGGTGGCTGGCCGAGGCGCTCCGTTGACGACGGACACCGCCGCCGCCCGCACCCTGGCGGCGGCGCTGTTCGACATGGACGGCACCCTCTTCGACAGCGAGCCCCTCTGGGACGTGAGCCTCGCCGGCTTCGCCGAGACACTCGGGGGCACACTGGCGGCCGAGACCCGCCGCCGGGTGGTCGGCAGCAACCTGCGCGACACCGCCCGGATCGTCCACGATTCTCTCGGTGTGGCGGCGGACGTCGAGGAGTCGGCCGCCTGGCTGCTGGAACGCACCCGGCAGCTGTTCGCCCTCGGGGTGCCGTGGCGGCCGGGCGCCCAGGCCGTGGTGCGGTCCGTACGCGAGCGCGGCATCCCCACCGCCCTGGTGACCTCAAGCCACCGGGTCCTGGTGGACGAGGTGCTGGCCCAGCTCGACCCCGGGATGTTCGACACCGTGGTCTGCGGCGACGAGGTGACCCGCCCGAAGCCCGACCCGGAGTCCTACCTGACGGCGGCCGACCGGCTGGGCGTCGATCCGCGCGACTGCGTGGCACTGGAGGACTCCCGCCCCGGCATCACGTCGGCGCTGGCGGCGGGCTGCCTGGTGGTGGCCGTGCCGGAGGACGCCGCGGCACTGGCCGAGGGACACGGCGCCGTGGTGGCCGCGCTGGAGACCGTCACCGTCGATCGGCTGATCTCGCTGCTGGCGGCCCGGATCGGCTGAACGGACGCGATAACGCGCCGGCCCCTAGGGAAGGGGTCGGCGCGTTGTCGTGGAACGCTCCATCTTCGGGCGATCCCTCTTGACGAGCTTCGACGTCTTGACGCTTTTTCGAGACTGGGTATCGTATTGCGAAACCAAGGAGTCGCGGCGAGGGGAGCAACTGTGATCGTGACAAGGCACGGGCATCGCGGATCGTGAGGATGCCCGCCCCTTCCATGAGCGCGCCGTGACCGGCGGCGGACCGGCCTTCGTCGACAGCGCGACGGAACTGGGCAGCGAACACCGCGCCGCCGTCGTGGTCGTCGGCTCCCACGGCGGGCTCTACCCGGCCCGGCTCGCGGCCCGGGCCGGCGTCCGGGCGATCGTGTTCAACGACGCCGGTGTCGGCCTCGACCGGGCGGGAGTGGCCGGCCTGGACTACCTCGAAGCGCTCGGGGTGCCGGCCGCGGCCGTGAGCCACGTGACGGCCCGCATCGGGGACGGAGGCGACGCCCTGCGGCACGGCCGCATCTCGTACGCCAACGCGCCCGCGCGGACTCTGGGATGCGCGCCCGGCCTGCCCTGCGGGGAAGCGGCGCGCGCCCTCGCCCGGGCGAGCGCCCCGGCGGCGCGGCCCCCGCGGGTGGAGGAGAGCCGGCACCTGCTGCGTGACGGGCGGCCGCGCGTCTGGGCCCTCGACTCCGCCTCGCTGGCCGGCCCGGGAGACGAAGGGGATGTGCTGGTCACGGGGTCGCACGGCGGTCTGCTGGGCGGGACGCCGGGCACCGCGCTCCGCGTCGCCGCATCCGCCGCCGTCTTCAACGACGCCGGGATCGGCAGGGACGGTGCCGGGCTGGGCCGGCTGCCGGTGCTGGACACGCGCGGGATAGCGGCGGTCACGGTGTCGGCCGCGTCCGCGCGGGTGGGCGACGGGCGCTCCACCTACCACGACGGCGTGCTCTCGGCCGGGAACGAGACCGCGGCCCGCCTCGGAGCCCGCGTGGGCATGCCCACACCCGAGTTCGTCGGCCTCGTACTGAAAGCGACCTCGTACTGAGAACGGCCTCGCACTGACATCGCACGACGATCGACCGGATCGGGATAGGAAGGTGCAATGACGGACTCCAGCACGCACGGCGAGGATCCAGGACGGCCCGTCTCCGGCGGGCGGGCCCTGGCGGAGATGCTCCGGATCTGCGGCGCGGGCCCCATGTTCGGCATGGCCGGTTTCCAGCTGCTGCCGTTCTACGAGGGCGTCCGCGCCCTGGGGATGGAGCACATCCTGGTGAACGACGAGCGGACCGGGGCCTTCGCGGCCGACGCCTACGCCCGGCTGACCGGCCGGCCGGGAATCTGCGACGGCACGCTCGGGCCCGGCGCCACGAACCTGGTCACGGCCCTGGTGGAGTCGCTGAACGCGGGCGTCCCGGTGATCGCCCTGACCGGCGACACCCATCGGGGACACTCCTGGCGCAACATGACGCAGGAGGCCAGGCAGGTGGAGATCCTGCGCCCGGCCGTCAAGGAACTGATCCGAGTCGAGGCCGTCGAGCGCGTCCCCGAGGTGGTCCGGCGGGCGTACACGGTGGCCACGTCGGGACGCCCCGGCCCCGTGGTGATCGACGTGCCGGAGGACGTCGCGCACGCCGAGCACGCCTTCGCGGCGGGCGACCTCCACGCCGACCGCGCGACCGCCCGCGTGCCGGCCCGGCGGACCCGGCCGGACGCGTCCGACGTGGAACGCGCGGCGGAGTCGCTGGCGGGGGCCCGGCGCCCGCTCATCCTGGCGGGCGGCGGCGTGCACCTGTCGGGCGCCCATGACGCCCTGCTGCGCCTGGCGGAGGGCGCGGGCATTCCGGTGGCGCACACGCTGAGCGGCAAAGGCGCGATCCCGTGCGGGCACGAGTTGTCCGCCGGCCTGTTCGGGCGGTTCAGCAGGTACGCACGAGCTCATCGAGTCCTCCGACTGCCTGCTGGTCGTCGGCTGCAAGCTCGGTGAGATCGCCACCAGGCGCTACACCCTGCCCGTGCCGGGCACGCCGGTGATCCACCTCGACATCGTGGCGGAGGAGATCGGCCGCTGGGCACGTACCTCTATCGGGCTCTGGGGGGACGCCCGCGCGGGGCTGTCGGACCTCGCGACCGCACTGGAGCCCGCACTGGAGCCCGCACTGGAGTCCGGCGCGCCGTCCGACGGCCGGGCGGCGTACCTGCTGGAGGTGCGGCGACGCCGCGCCGCGTGGTCGCGCGACGCGCGGGCCCGCTACGAGAGCGACGAGGTGCCGATCGACATGGGACGGCTGATCGGCGAACTCAACCGGACCATGCCCGAGGACGGGGTGCTGGTCGCCGACGGCGGCTTCGCCAGCCACTGGGCCGGGCTCCTGTACGACACCAAGCGGGCGGGCCGGGGGTTCGTGGCCGACCGCGGCTTCGCCTCCATCGGGTACGGCCTGCCGGGAGCGATCGGCGCCGCCCTGGCCGTCCGCGGCACCGGAGCCCCGGTCGTGAGCATCACCGGCGACAGCGGGCTCAACATGACCGTCGGCGACCTGGAGACCGCCCGCCGCGCCGGCGTCGCCTTCACGCTCGTGGTCGTCAACAACGCCGCCTCCGGATACGTCAAGGCGCTCCAGCACGCCGTCTACGGCGCGGGCAACTACCAGTCCGCCGACCTGGTCGAGACGGACTACGCGGAGCTCGCCGGGAGCTTCGGCTGCCACGGGCACCGGGTCGAGCACCCGGAGGAACTGCGGCCGGCGTTGCGGAAGGCGATGGCGGCCCGCGACGCGCCGAGCGTGGTCGACGTCGTGGTGACCCGCGACCCGGGCCGGATGCTGCCCGGCACGGACAATCGCACGCTCACGGTCCGCCCGGGCGACCGCCCGGCCTGACCGCCATGCACGCGAGGCAACGGAGAAGGCGAGGTGTGACATGAACGACGGCGAACGCATCGCCTATGTCGGCGGCGAGTTCGTGCCCGAGGCGAAGGCCGCGATCTCGATCCTGGACCACGCGGTGCTCTACGGCGACGGGGTCTTCGAGACCGTGATCGCCTGGCGGGGCCGGGTCTTCCGGCTGGACGAGCACGTGCGGCGCTTCCTGCGGTCGTGCGCGGCCGTCGCCCTGGACTGTCCCGTCTCCGGGGAGCGGCTGAAGAGCCTGGTCATGCTGACTGTACGCGAGAACGGGCTGGCCGACGCCTACGTCAAGTGGATCCTGACCCGCGGCTCGAACGGCACGCCGCTGATGGATCCCACCGGGTGCGTGCCGAACCTGATCATCATGGCGCGGCCGTACATCGACCGCTCGTCCAGGAGCGGGCTGCGGGTGAAGACCGTCGCGATCCGCAGGCCGCCGGGGCACGTCCTCGACCCGCACGTGAAGAGCCTGAACTACCTTAACCTCGTGATGGCGAAGATCGAGGCCAGGGCCGCCGGCGCCGACCAGGCGCTGATGCTGGACGTGCACGGCCGGTTGTGCGAGGCGCCGGGCTTCAACGTCTTCGTCGTCACGGACGGGGTGGTGCGGACGCCGCGGCACGACGTGCTGCGCGGCATCACCCGGGACACGGTCATGCGGCTGGCCGCGGAGTCGGGCCACCAGGTGCACGAGAGCGACCTTGAGCTGTACGACGCCTACACCGCCGACGAGGTGTTCCTCACCAGCACCGCGGGCGGTCTCGTCCCGGTGGTGGAGGTCGACGGGCGCACGATCGGCGGGGGCGGGCCCGGCCCCGTGGTGTCCGCGCTCCAGGACGCCTACCGTGCGGCGTTGTCGTCGGATCGCTGGAGCACCCCGCTCACCGGACGGTAGGGGCGGGCTGGTCGCCCGCGAGGCGGCGTACGCGCGACTCGGTGACCTTGCCGATCGCCTCGCGCAACCGCGCGTTGAGCGCCTCGGCCTCCTCGGTGAGCCAGGCGACGATGTCGGCGCGGCGGGCGGGCGACATGCGCTCGGTGATCGCGGCGACGCTGAGCGCCGCCACGGGCCGCCCGTCGTGTCCCAGCACCGGCACGCCGACGGCCCTCATCCCGGCCAGGATCAGCCGGTCGTTGAACGCGTATCCCAGCTCGCGGCTCTCCTCGACCGCGGCCATGATCGTCGCCGAGTCGAGCTTGCCGAAGTGCGGGTACTGCGGGGCGTTGGCCGCCACGATCGTGCGGATCTCGTCGTCGGGCAGCCCGGCCAGCATGGCCAGGTTGCCCGCGCCGACGCCGAGCGGACGGCGGTCGCCGACGTTGAGGCTGAGCGTCTTGATGGGGAACCCGCCGGTCACCCGGTCCACGCACACCGCCTCGTAGCCGCTGCGGATGGTGAGGTAGATCGTGTCGTGGGTGCGCTCGGCCAGGCGCAGCATGCACTCGCTGGCCAGGTCGGCCAGGCCGTAGCGGTTGGCGGCGGCCATGCCGAGCGAGAACAGGCGCAGCCCGAGGGAGAACCGGCTGGTGCGCTCGTCCTGCTCGACCAGCCCGACCTGGGCGAGGGTGCCGAGGATGCGGTGGGCGGTCGCCTTGCGCAGGCCGGTGTCGGCGGCGATGTCGATCAGGCGGCGGCCGTGGCCGTCTCCCGCGGCCACGGCCTCCAGGATCGCGGCGGCGCGCTCGATGCTCTGGATCGACTCCGAGTTTCGCTCCGGGCTCTGGATCGACTCCGAGTCTCGCTCCGGCGGATCCGTGTTCACGTGACCAGTCTGCCATTCTGATCCTGCGGCATGACCGTCATCGGCGGCCCCCTCACCCGCGTTCGCTCACAGCACTTCCCTGACCGCGCCGCACAGCACCTCCCCGCTCGTGCTCACGCGACCTCCTTGATCGCCCGTTCCAGAGTCGTGGCCAGGAGGTCCAGCTCGTCATCGCCGGCGACCAGCGGCGGGCCCGCCATGACCACGTTCGACAGGCCCGCGGCGGTGTTGGCGTTCATGCCGACGATGACGCCGCGCTCCCTGCACGCCTCGACGACGCGCCGGGTGACGTCGGCGGCGACGGGCCTCCTGGACACGCGGTCCTCGACCAGCTCGACGCCGGCCAGCAGGCCGAGCCCGCGCACCTCGCCCACCTGGGGCAGGGCGAGCAGGGGTTTCAGCCGCTGCGGCAGCGAATTCGCGGCCGCCCGGGCGGGCAGGTCCTCGCCGTCCATGATGTCCATGGTGCGCAGCGCGACGGCGCAGGCCGCGGGGTGGCCGCCGAAGGTGTTGATGTGCCGCAGCCGGCCCGGCCCGGTGGCGGCGAAGCGTTCGTGGATCTCGCGGCGGACGGCCGTGACGGCGATCGGGAGGTAGCCGTTGGCGACGGCCTTGGCCATGGTGACGATGTCCGGCACGATCCCGGAGTACTGGTGACCGAAGCGCCGGCCCGTACGGCCGAAGCCGCAGACGGCCTCGTCCACGATGAGCAGCGCGCCGGAGCGGGCGCAGATCGCGGCCACGGCGGCCAGGTAGCCGGCCGGCGGCACGATCACCCCGCCGCCGCTGATCACCGGCTCGGCGATGACGGCGGCCACGGTCTCCGGCAGCTCGAACCGCACCACCCGCTCCACCTCGCCCGCACAGCGCAGCGTGCAGCCACCCTCGCACAGATGACAGCGGTACGGATCCGGTGGTGCGACGTGCAGGAACCCGGCGGGCAGCGGCTCGTAGCCGAGTTTGCGCTGGTTCTGTCCCGTGGCGGCCAGCGCGCCGGGGGTCTGGCCGTGATAGGCGCGGTAACTGGAGACGATCTTCTGACGGTACGGCTCGCCGCACTGCTGGTGGTACTGGCGAGCGATCTTGAAGGCGACCTCGTTGGCCTCGGAGCCGGAATTGGAGAAGAAGAACACGTAGTCGCCGCCGAGCCACTCCCCCAGCCGGGCCGCCAGGCCCTGTGCGGGCAGGTGGGAGTCGGTCAGCGGATAGTACGGCAGCGTCCTGAGCTGGTCGCGGGCCGCGTCGGCCAACTCGTCACGGCCGTAGCCGGCGTTCACGCACCACAGGCCCGACTTGGCGTCGAGGTAGCGCCGGCCGGTGTCGTCGGTGACCCAGCATCCCTCGCCCGACACCATGACGGTCCTGCGCGCCTGCGGGTCGTACCCGGACATCGGGTGCCAGACGCTCATCGCGGCACCTCCTGCGCCGCGGGCTCCTCCTCGGTGCCGGCCACGGCGGGCAGGCCCCACCAGCCGAAAACCCGCGCGAGGACGAGCGTGACGGCGCCGAACGCGACGCACGCGCCGGCCAGGCCCCAGGCGTATCCGGCGGTGACGACGATCGGCGCCGTGGTGATCAGGAGGATCTCCACCGGGCCGACGCCCAGGTAGGCGAGCCCGAAGTCCTCCAGGGTGCGGCTGCGGTTGCGCGGGTCCACGATGCGCAGCAGCGCGATGCCCGTGGCGACCGAGCCGGTCATCCAGCCCCAGGTGAAGATGGCGCGCTCGAACCAGCGCGTACGGAAGAACAGCGGCGTGACGTACCGCAGCAGCACCACGCAGTAGACCAGCCCGAACACCAGGAGCACGGCCAGCGGCACGGCGTTGTCGGCGATCACCCGCGGCACGATCGAGGTGATGGCGAAGGCGACCAGCAGGTCGGAGAACGTGCTGCTGAGGGTGGTGACCGTCTCCCGGTCCACGTGCTTGTCCGTACGGGTCACCGTGATGACGCCCTGGAGCGCCAGCCCCGCGAGGAAGCCCAGCGCGAACACGGGGATGGAGATGTCCGGCCAGAGTTCGGTCAGGTACCGGCCGAGGAAGTATCCGGCGACGGCCGGGATGAGGATCAGCCCGAGGTGCAGCGTCAGCGACTCCAGCGAGTTCGACGACAGCGTGCCGGTGCCGATCGGGCGCCGATCCGCCTCGGGCACCACGCCGGTCCGCAGCTCCTCGGGCAGCTGGTCGAAGCGGGTGAGTGAGCCGGCCGTGCCCTTGCGCGCGGCCCACTTGGTGATGATCAGCCCGCCCACGATGCAGACGACCACGCCCATGGTGGCGGCGGTGTAGCCGAGCGAGGTGGCGTCCTGCCAGCCGCGCGCCTCGAACGCCGACCCGGCCGCCGCCGCGGTGCCGAACCCGCCCGCCCAGCCCAGCGCGAGCAGCAGCCCGAACCCGTCGGGCACACCCCACAGCGGTCCCAGCAGGGCCAGCCCGAACGCCAGCCCGAGCCCCCACATGAACACCTCGCCCGCCTGCGAGTACGAGTAGAGCGCCCCGACGCGGGCCGCCATCCGGCGCCCGCCCCGCAGCGCGTGCCCGAGCGGGACTGCGCTCATGATCAGCACGATGAGCACGCCGGGGTACTGCCCGATCGCTTCGGAGAACGGCAGCACGTCCAGGGCGTTGGGGCCGAGCAGCAGCCCGACCAGGCCGGCCGTGATGCTGGCCGGCAGGAACAGCACCTGGAACAGGCGCACCTTGGCACGCAGGATCTGGGCGAGGACGAGCAGGGTGCAGATGATGCCGAGATCGCAGACCAAGGACCAGACGGTCAACTCCACGCCTCCTCCTTTCCTGGGAGGTGAGTACCGCGATGCGGGATTTGGTTTCGATAATGCCTCCGCTGTGGTGTCTTGTCGAGGTCGTTCCGCGATCCCGCTCGACCTGCCGGCACGCCAGGCCGCCCCTGTCCGTTCGGCCGGCGGCTGAATTGGCGGCAATCACCATAATGAGGACTAAGCTGGTAAACAGGCAGGTTAGCTACCGGAGCCCGACGAGTTCGCTCACGCAGCGTCATGCGCGGGCCACACGTCGGCGGGCTCAGTACGCCGGACGATGTCGAGCGGTGATCACACCGCCCGTTCCGTGGAACGTGTCAAACGACCTGGGGACACACGGCCGGCGCGACGGCCGGCACCGACTCCCCGCTGAACGAGCACGGCTCGGAACCGGGCTCGTGCGCCCCGCCGGCAAGGCGCTCCGCTGACAGTGGCCGACCACGTCCACGCCCCTGGAACTCCTGACGGTGCCCTGATGTGGACCATCGTCGACCAGAAACGATCCAGGCCACGCCCGTCTGGCATATTCCGCCCCGCCAGGAGGCTCGAGATGTTCGAGAAGTTCACCGACCAAGCGCGGCGTTCCGTCGTCCTGGCGCAGGAGGAGGCCAGGACGCTCAACCACAATTTCATCGGCACCGAGCACATCCTGCTCGGCTTGATCCATGAAGGGAAAGGCGTGGCCGCCAAGGCTCTGGAGAGCCTGGGCGTCAGCCTTGAGGGTGTGCGCCAGCAGGTCGAGGAGATCATCGGCCAGGGCCGGCCGACCGAGCCGGGACAGATTCCGTTCACCCTGCGGGCCAAGAAGGTCCTGGAGCTGTCGATCCGTGAGGCCGTGCAGCTGGGTCATGACTACATCGGCACCGAGCACATTCTGCTCGGGCTCATCGCCGAGGGCCAGGGCGTGGCCACTCAGGTGCTGATCAACCTTGAGGCCGACCCCGGGCGGATCCGGACCTGGATCCTGCGCTCCCTTTCCGGCCGCGAGGGCGGCCGGCCGGATGCGCCCATCGCCTTTTCCGAGTCGAACCGGCCCTCCTCCGGAGCACTCGATCAGTTCGGTCGCAACCTGACCCAGGCCGCCCGCGACGGCAGGCTGGATCCGGTCATCGGCCGTGAGAAGGAGATCGAGCGGGTCATGCAGGTCCTGTCCAGGAGGACCAAGAACAACCCCGTTCTCATGGGCGAGCCCGGCGTCGGCAAGACCGCCGTCGTCGAGGGCCTGTCGCAGCGGATCGTCAGGGGCGAGGTGCCCGAGACGCTGACGGACAAGCAGCTCTACACGCTTGACCTCGGTGCTCTGGTGGCCGGCTCGCGCTACCGCGGTGACTTCGAAGAGCGCCTGAAGAAGGTGCTCAAGGAGATCCGCACGCGCGGCGACATCATCCTGTTCATCGACGAGCTGCACACGCTCGTGGGTGCGGGCGCCGCCGAGGGCTCGATCGACGCCGCCAGCATCCTCAAGCCGATGCTGGCCCGCGGCGAGCTGCAGACGATCGGCGCCACCACGCTCGACGAATACCGCAAGCACTTCGAGAAGGACGCCGCCCTCGCCCGCCGCTTCCAACCGGTTCTCGTCGCCGAGCCCTCGCTCAGCCACACGATCGAGATGCTCAAGGGTCTGCGTGAGCGCTACGAGACACATCACGCCGTCTCGATCACCGACGACGCGCTGATCGCCGCCGCGCAGCTGGCCGACCGCTACGTCAGCGACCGTTACCTTCCCGACAAGGCGATCGATCTCATCGACGAGGCGGGAGCGCGGCTGCGCATCCACCGGATGACCGCGCCGGCCGGCTCGTACGCCGAAGACGTCGTGACCGAGGAGCTGATCGCCGAGGTTCTGGCGACCGCCACCGGCATCCCGGTCTTCAAGCTGACCGAGGAGGAGTCGCAGCGCCTGCTCCGCATGGAGGACGAGCTGCA
>NZ_JBEZFZ010000039.1:0-71099 GCF_040649735.1 Nonomuraea sp. NPDC048892
GGGGGGGGGGGGCGCCGGTGGGGGGGGGGGGGGGGGGGGGGGGGGGGGGGGGGGGGGCCGCGGGGGGGGGGGGGGGGGCCCCCCCCCCCCCGGGGGTGGTGGGGTCGAGGTCGTGCGGGGTGGGTCAGAGGCCGAGGACTTCGCGGCGGAGGTGGGTTTTGAGGATTTTGCCGCCGGGGTTGCGGGGGAGTTCGCCGTCCCGGAACCAGAAGTGCGCGGGGATCTTGAACTTGGCGATCCGGTCCGTCAGGAACGTGCGCAGTTCGTCCCCCGTGACCGACGCCCCGGGAGCCGTGCGGATGACCGCCCCGACCTCCTCGCCCAGCTCGTCATGCGGTACGCCGATCACGGCGGCGTCGTCCACCGCAGGGTGTTCGAACAGGGCGGCCTCCACCTCCGCGCAATAGACGTTCTCGCCGCCCCTGATCACCATGTCCTTGGCCCGGTCCACGATGTAGACGAAGCCCTCTTCGTCGATCTTGGCCAGGTCGCCGGTGTGCAGCCAGCCGTCGACGAACGTCTGCGCGGTCGCCTCCGGCTTGTTCCAGTAGCCGAGGATGACGTTCGGGCCGCGGACGCACAGTTCGCCGACCTCGCCGGGCGGGAGTTCGGCGCCCAGCGGGTCGACGACGCGCACGTCCACGACGGGCGAGGGCCGGCCGATGCTGTCGGGTCTGGCCTGGTAGTCGGCGCCGCCGTTGCCGACGGCCAGGGCGGTGGTCTCGGTCATGCCGTAGCCGTTGGAGGGGGCGCGGTCGGGGAGGTTCGTGGTGATGCGTTCCAGGAGCTTGGGCGGGGCGGGCGCGCCGCCGTAGCCGAGGGTGGTCAGGGACGACAGGTCGTACTTGCCGAAGTCGGGGTGGGACATGAGCTGCCAGGCGTTGGTGGGCACGCCGATCATCGCGGAGACGCGCTCGCGCTCGATGAGGCGCAGTGCCTGCTCGGGGTCCCACTTGTACATCAGCACCAGGCCGCCGCCGCTGAACATGGTGGTGGTCATGGCGGAGAAGCAGCCGGTGACGTGGAAGAGCGGGACGGTCAGCAGGGTGATCCTGCGGCTGCCGGCCGCCGCCGCGACGTCCTTGCCGGCCAGGGCGACCGCGCGCATCAGCCCGTACGCGACCGTCATCGGCGACTGGCCGAGGTTGCGGTGGCTGCCGAGGGCGCCCTTGGGGTGGCCGGTCGTGCCCGAGGTGTAGAAGATCGTGGCCGGGTCGTCAGGGAGGAGTTCGACGTCGGGGAGCTTCACGTCGGCGGTGACGTCGCCGAGCACGTCCTCGAACGTGCGCGCCCCCGCCGGGGCCTCGCCGCGGGTGACGATCAGCGGCACGCCCGTCGAGGCCAGCCTGAGGGCGCGCTCACCGTCCGCGATCAGCACCTTGGCGCCGGAGTCGCTCACGCCGTAGGCCAGCTCGGCCTCCGTCCACCAGGCGTTGAGCGGTACGGCGATCGCCCCCGTCGCCAGCACGGCCGAGAACGCGATCACCCACTCCGGATAGTTGCGCATCGCCACGGCCACCCGGTCGCCCTTGCCCACGCCGTACTCCTCGACCAGGCGGTTGGCGAGGGTGGCGGCGCGGCGGAAGTGGTCCTCGAACGTGATGTGCTCGTCCTCGTACACGAGGAAGACCTTCTCGCCGTGGAACCTGCTCATCTCCAGCAGCGCCCGGAAGTGCGTCGGCGCGTGCTTCCAGGTGCGTACGCCGGCGTCGCCGATCTCCTGCATCTCGAACAGCTGGCCGGGACCGGTGAGCTGAGCCTGGACCTGGGCGTGCGAAAGGGACATACCGCAGAACTCCCGCAGTGGACGTTAATTCCGGATAAATTCACAGTACCGACCGGTAGGTACGTGGCGCTAGACGCACGTGTCGCGCCCAACCAAGCATGAAAGTTTCATAAGCAGGCCGATAGTTTCTGCCGGTCATCTGCTGCTTTGGCGTGGTGGTCAGCGCGCTGTTGACCACCCATGGGCAGATCAATACCGTCGGCGATGCGGTCTGACTCAGGCCGAAACTTTCGGAATCGAGTGCCTGCCTCCGGAGGTAGATGCCCGTGCATTCGTCCTCGCTCCTCAGAGTCCTCACGTTGGTGGGGATGCTCGTAGCCTTCCTCCTGCCCGCTACCGCGGCTGAAGCGTCAGGTCCCCTGCGCACGCATGCCGCCGCGCGCGGCAAGTTCATCGGCGCGGCGCTCGCCACCAGCCCGCTGTCCGGCGAGACCTCCTACCGCAACATCGCGGCCACCGAGTTCAGCCAGGTGACCGCCGAGAACGCGATGAAGTGGGACTCCACCGAGCCCAGCCAGGGCCAGTTCAACTTCTCCGGCGCCGACGCCATCGTCAACTTCGCCACGCAGAACAACCAGCAGGTCCACGGCCACACGCTGATCTGGCACCAGCAGACGCCCGGCTGGGTGCAGGGCCTCGGCGCCAGCGCCATGCGCACGGCGATCCAGAACCACATCAGCCAGGTCGTCGGCCGCTACGCCGACAACCCGGGCGTGGTGTCCTGGGACGTGGTGAACGAGGTCTTCGACGACAACGGCAACATGCGCACCTCGTTCTGGTACAACACGCTGGGCCAGAGCTACATCGCCGACGCCTTCCGCGCCGCCCGCGCCGCCGACTCCAACGCGCGGCTGTGCATCAACGACTACAACGTCGAGGGCATCAACGCCAAGAGCACCGCGATGTACAACCTGGTCTCGTCGCTGCGCCAGCAGGGCGTCCCGGTCGACTGCGTGGGCTTCCAGGGGCACCTCGCGATCCAGTACGGCTTCCCGAACGACCTGCAGCAGAACCTGCAGCGCTTCGCCGACCTCGGCGTGCAGGTGCGGATCACCGAACTGGACATCCGTATGCAGATGCCCAGGAACAGCAGCAAGGACACCACGCAGGCCACCTACTACCGCAACGTCGTCAACGCCTGCAACGCGGTCACCGCCTGCGCCGGGGTGACGATCTGGGGCTTCACCGACAAGTACTCGTGGGTGCCGGACACGTTCTCCGGTGAGGGCGCCGCGCTGATCTACGACGAGAGCTACCAGCAGAAGCCCTCGTACGCCGCCGTGCACGACGCGCTCTCCGGAGGCACCTCCACCGACACCACGCCGCCGACCACGCCGGGCACGCCCGCGTCGAGCAACGTCACCTCCAACTCCGCCACCCTGACCTGGGCCGCCTCGACCGACAGCGGCGGCAGCGGGCTGGCCGGGTACGACGTCTACCGCGAGCAGGGGGCGACGGACACGCTGCTCGGGCGCAGCACCACCGCGTCGATCAACCTGACCGGGCTGACCCCGAGCACGCAGTACCAGGTCTACGTACGGGCGCGGGACGGGGCCGGGAACCTCTCCGGCAACTCGGCGGCGGCCACGTTCACCACCACGTCCGGGCCCGTCGGCGGCGGCTGCACGGCCGCGGCGACCGTGCAGACCCAGTGGAGCACCGGCTACGTCGTGCAGCCCGTGACCGTCACCAACAGCGGCTCGTCCGCGATCACCGGCTGGACCGTCACCTTCACCCTGCCCGCCGGCCACACCCTGACCGGCTCGTGGAACGCCGCCGTGACCGTCAGCGGCCAGAACGTCACGGCCAGGAACGCGAACTACAACGGCAACCTGGGCGCGGGGGCGAGCACCAGCTTCGGCTTCCAGGTCAGCCGGCCGAACGGCGACACGCAGACGCCCTCCGGCTACACCTGCGCATGAGCGGGGATCCCTCGGGGTGGACCTGCCCGCCTGCCCGCCCGGCATGTGGTGACCACCCCGGGGGATCCTCTCGGTGTCGATCTTCTCAGTGTCCGGACATGCCGACCGGAGTCACCGCTCCAGGGTGATCCCCTCGCGGCGGAGGTCCTCCACGATGCCGTCCACCAGGCGGGTGGCGACCGTGTGGCGCAGGCGTCCCTCCTCGCGCAGCTCACGTACGGCCGGCACGGGATCGGGGTCGGCGAAGAGCCGCTCGTCCGCGTAGTCCACCGGCCGCCCCGTCGGGTCGACGGTCCACCAGGACGCCTCCATCGCGATGCCGTTGGGGTCGCTGAAGTAGATCGAGCGCAGGAAGCCGTGGTCGATGACGTCGGTGACCTCGCAGCCGTGCTCCTTGAGCCGGTCGCGCAGCCGGTTGAGCGCGTCCTCGTCCGGCAGGTGCAGCGAGAGGTGGTCGAACTGGGCCGCCTTCGCGTACGGGACGCCGGCCGGCTTGGCGAAGCTGTCGAGGTCCTGGCCGGTGTACTCGAAGAAGGCGACGGTGTTGCCCGTGCCGACCTCGAAGAAGTAGTGCTTGAACGCGGGGACGGCGAGGGTGGTGACGAGCCGGGCGTCGAGCACGCCGTGCCAGAAGCGCACGGTGGCGTCCATGTCCGAGGTCACGAGGGCGAGATGGTGCACACCGCGCCAGTGCACCGTTTCCGGGGTCGCAGCCATGCCTCAAACGTACGCCTTTCAACTACTCCCGGTAAGGCCCGGCTCCGAGCATCTAAACCGTTTTAGTTGGCGCGGCCGTGCTCCCCCTGATGACGAGGCGGGGCGTGGCGGTCTTGACGTTCCGCCGGGTGCCGGGGTCGGCGATCACCTCCAGCACGACCTCGGCAACCTGCCCGCCGAGCGCGAACGTGTCGCGCGACAGCGCGGTGATGGCCGGGTGGGTCACCCGGGTCAGCACGGAGTCGTCGAAGGCCACGATGGACAGCTCGTCCGGCACGCGCACGCCCATCTCCATCGCCACCCCCAGCCCGGCCAGGGCCATCACGTCGCTGTCGTACACGATCGCGGTCGGACGGGCGGCCTCAATCGGACCGGCCCCGGCCCGGCCGCGTGAGAGCAGCGTCCGCGTCGCCGCCGCGCCCTCGGCGTCGCTGAAGTCGGTGGGCAGCGACACCGCGCCGGTCAGGCCGAGCCGCCTGGCCGAGTCGCGCAGCGCGCGGATGCGCCGCTGGGTGTGCCGGAACCCGGGCAGGCCCGCGACGTGCGCGATCCGCCGGTGCCCGAGCGCCGCCAGGTAGTCGACGACCGACAGCATCGCCTCCCTGTCGTCGGCCCACACGCTGGACAGCGGCCCTGGCCCGCCCGACCCGCCGAGCACCACGGCCGGCGCCCCCAGCTCCTCGAGCGCAGCCGGGCGCGGATCGCGGACCTGCGGGTCGACCAGGATGAACCCGTCCACCCGGTGCGCCGACGTCCACTCGCGGTAGACCTCGATCTCGGCCGCGGAGTCCTCGACGACGAGCAGGTGCATGGCCACCTGCTGGCGTGACAGCCGGGCCTGCAGCCCCGACAGGAGCTGGGCGAAGAACGGCTCCACGCCCAGTGTGCTGGCCGGCCGGGCGATCACCAGCCCGACGGCCTCCGCCCTGGCCCCGCCGAGCGCCCTGGCGGCGCTGTGAGGGCGCCAGTTCATCTCCCTGGCCGCCTCCAGGATGCGCGCCCTGGTCGCCTCGCTGACGCCGGGACGGCCGTTCAGCGCGAACGACACCGCGCCCTTGGACACCCCCACCCGCTGGGCGATGTCGGCGATCGTCGGTCGGGCCAACGCGCGCTCCCTCGGTCTCCTGGCACCTATTGACAGCGGAGTCTAGCCCGGTAATAGTCCGGCAACTAGAGCGGTTTAGTGCCCTAAGGAGAGCGCGATGCGAAGGTACTGGGCAGGACTGGCCTTACTGGTCGTCACGATCGCGGGCTGCGGGCTCGGCGGGACCGCGGAGGAGGCGGCGCCGGCCCCGAGCGCGGGCGGCGAGGTGAAGGGCAAGGTGAGCCTGCAGACGTGGGCGCTGAAGCCGAAGTTCACCGACTACGTCCAGGGCGTCATCGACGGCTTCGAGAAGCAGTATCCGGGCACCGAGGTCGAGTGGCTCGACCAGCCGGCAGAGGGCTACTCCGACAAGGTCCTCACCCAGGCGGCCGGCGGCACCCTGCCCGACGTCGTCAACCTGCCGCCCGACTTCGCCGTCCCGCTCATCCGGCAGGGCATCCTGCTCGACGTCGCCCAGGCCGACCAGAAGCTGGCCGCCGAGTACGTTCCCGGCGCCCTCGACGCCTACCGCTACCCGGGCGTCCAGGGCGCCTACGGCTACCCCTGGTACCTCAACACCGACGTCAACTACTGGAACACCGAGCTGCTCACCAAGAACGGGCTCGACCCGGAGAAACTCCCGGCGAACCTGGACGAGCTCATCGCCCAGGCCAGGACGCTCAAGGAGAAGTCGGGCGGCAAGGTCTATCTGATGAGCCGCCGCCCCGAGCTGGGCGACCTGACGAACGCGGGCGTGCCCATCATGTCGCCCGACGGCACCCGCTTCACCTTCAACACCCCCGAGGCGGTGGCGCTGCTCGACAAGTACCGCGACGCGTTCAAGGAGGGGCTGCTGCCCCGCGACGTGCTCACCGACACCTACGCGGGCAACGCCAAGCTCTTCAACGAGGGCACGGTCGCCTGGACGACCGGCGGCGGCAACTACATCACGAGCCTGGCCACCGACAACCCGAGCCTGGCGCCCAAGGTCGTGCCGTCGAAGGCGATGGGCAGGCCGCCCCTTTACGTGCAGGGCCTGTCGATCTCCAAGGCGACGAAGAACGCGCCCGCCGCGCTCGCCCTGGCCCGCTGGGTGACCAGCGCCGAGAACCAGGCCGCGTTCGCCCATCTGGTGAACATCTTCCCCAGCACCACGGCCTCGGCGAACGACCCGTTCTTCAGCAAGAGCGACGGCAGCAACTCCGGCGACGCCAAGGTGATCGCGTTCGAGTCGCTGGCGCAGGCGAAGGTGCTGGAGCCCGTCCAGGTCACCGAGGCGATGAAGAAACTGGTCAGGCAGCAGTTCTCGCTGGCGATCAGCGGCGAGGCCACGTCGCGGGAGGCGCTGGACGCCGCCGTGGCCAAGTGCGACGAGCTGCTCAAGAGCTGATGACCCATCACCGCTGGTTCACGCCGTGGGTGCTGGTGGCGCCCGCGGCGGTCTGGTTGTTCGTGTTCTCGGTGTGGCCGGCGATCAACACGGTGGTACTGGCGTTCACCAACGCCAAGCCGCTGGGCGGCGGTCACTTCACCGGCCTGGCCAACTTCGAGCGTGCGCTGAGTGACGCCCAGCTCGTGGACGCGCTGGTCAACAGCATCGTGTTCATGCTGGTCTGCCTGCCGCTGCTGACCATGCTGCCGCTGCTGATCGCGATCCTGGTGGAGAAGAAGCTGCCCGGCATCACGTTCTTCCGCACGGCCTTCTACACCCCCGTGGTGGCCTCGGCGGTGGTGGTGGCGCTGATCTGGGGCTGGCTGCTGGACGATCGGGGCCTGGTGAACGGCCTGGCGCAGTGGCTGGGGGTGGTGGCGGCGCCGGTGCCGTTCCTGACCGAGCGGTGGCTGCTGCTGTTCAGCGCGATCAGCCTGACCGTCTGGAAGGGCCTCGGCTACTACATGATCATCTACCTGTCGGCGCTCGGGAACGTCCGCCGCGAGCTGCACGAGGCCGCCGCCGTGGACGGCGCGGGCCCGGTGCGCCGCTTCTGGAGCGTCACCGTGCCCGGCGTGCGCAACACGATGCTGCTGGTCTCGGTGCTGGTGTCGGTCTCGGCGCTGCGCGTGTTCTCCGAGCTGTACGTGCTCTCGAACGGCACCGGCGGCCCTGGCGGCCGGGACATGTCGCTGGTGATGCTCATCCAGCTCTACGGCCGTGGCTTCACCGGCCACCTCGGTTACGCCTCGGCGCTCAGCCTGCTGCTGCTCGTCGTCACGATCGGGCCGATGCTGGCGCTGCTGCGGCTCAACAGGAAGGCGGCCTGACATCACCAGAGTCACCGCCCGTGAGAAGGCGCTCCGCTATGTCCTGCTCCTGCTCGTGCTGGTCATCACCGTCTCCCCGTTCCTGTGGCAGCTGTCCACCTCGCTGAAGAGCCTCCAGGAGGACATCTACACCGGCACGCCCAGCTTCTGGCCGGAGCAGCCGACGCTGTCCAACTACGCCGAGGTCGCCGAGACGATCCCGGTCTGGACCTACGCGGTCAACTCGCTGATCGTGGCCGCCATCGTGGTGACGGGCAACGCCGTGGGTGCCACGCTCGCCGGGTTCGCCCTGGCCAAGCTCCGCTTCAGGGGCGTGAAGCTGCTGCTCGGGCTGTTCTTGGCGACGCTCGTGCTGCCCGCCGAGGTGACGATCATCTCCCAGTACGTGACCGTCCGCTCCCTCGGTCTGGCCGACACCCTCCTGGGGGTGGCGTTGCCCGGCGCGATCGGGATGCTTAACGTGCTGTTGATGCGTACCGCGTTTCAGGCGATTCCTCCCGAAATGGACGAAGCCGCGATCATCGACGGGGCGACGGCGTGGCAGCGGCTGCGCCACGTCGGCCTGCCGAACGTGCGTGGCATGCTCAGCGTGGTCACGATCTTCGCGTTCATCGGCGCATGGGACGACTTCCTGTGGCCGCTGATCGTCCTGACCGACCCCGACAACTACACACTCACCGTCGGCCTGCAGTATTTGAACGGCACGTTCAGCGCCAACCCGCGCCTGATCGCCGCGGGGACGATGATCTCGTTCCTGCCGATCGTGATCGTGTTCGCCGTCCTCCAGCGCTTCTTCTTCAAGGGCGTGGAGGAAGGCGCCATCAAAGGCTGATAAATCACCATCTGCGGAGAGGTTTTTCCTGATGCATGACGACCGTGACCTGGTCGAAGCCCGTCTGAAGCGTGTCCTTGACGAGCGGATCCGCCCGGCGATCTACCCCGAGTCCGTACCGCTGGAGATCTCCGTGTGGCACGCGCCCGGCGAGCCCGTACCGGTGGCGGAGGGCCTGGCCGCGACGCCCGGCCCGATCGCGGTCGGAGACCCGTGGGGCCCGCCGTGGAGCACGAGCTGGTTCACCGTGACCGGCACCGTGCCGCGTGAGTGGAGCGGGAAGATCGTGGAGGCCATCCTCGACCTGGGCTTCGACCCGGGGAAGGTCGGCTTCCAGTGTGAGGGCCTGGTCTACCGCCCCGACGGCACGCCGGTGAAGTCGCTCAACCCGCGCACGCCGTGGGTGCGGATCGGCTCCCCGGCCGGGGGCGGCGAGGAGGTGCGCCTGCACATCGAGGCCGCCTCCAACCCGGTCATCCTCGACTACCACCCCTTCCTGCCGACCCAGCTCGGCGACAAGGAGACGGCCGGCTCCGACCCGCTCTACCGGCTGGGCCGGATGGAGCTGGCCGTCTTCGACAAGACGGTGTGGGAGCTGGTCATGGACCTGGAGGTGCTCGGCGAGCTCATGCTGGAGCTGCCCGCCGACAGCGGCAGGCGGCACGAGATCCTGCGCGCGATCAACCGGGCGCTGGACGCGGTCGACCTCCAGGACGTGGGCGGCAGCGCGGCGGCCGCCAGGGCCGAGCTGACCGGGGTGCTGTCGTCGCCCGCCGTGCCGTCCGCGCACCGGGTCACCGCCGTCGGGCACGCCCACATCGACTCGGCCTGGCTGTGGCCGCTGCGCGAGACCGTGCGCAAGGTGGCCCGCACCGCCTCCAACATGACGGCGCTGCTGGAGGACGAGCCGGACTTCGTCTTCGCCATGTCGCAGGCGCAGCAGTGGGCGTGGATCAAGGAGCACCGGCCCGAGGTGTGGGCGAAGGTGACCAAGGCCGTGGCGGCCGGGCGGTTCGTCCCGACGGGCGGCATGTGGGTGGAGTCCGACACGAACATGCCCGGCTCCGAGGCCATGGCCAGGCAGTTCGTGCACGGCAAGCGCTTCTTCATCGACGAGTTCGGGGTCGACAACGAGGAGGTGTGGCTGCCGGACACGTTCGGGTTCGCCGCCGGGCTGCCGCAGATCATCAGGGCCGCGGGGGCCAAGCGGCTGCTCACGCAGAAGATCTCGTGGAGCCAGACGAACACGTTCCCGCACCACACGTTCCTGTGGGAGGGCATCGACGGCAGCCGCGTCTTCACCCACTTCCCGCCGGTCGACTCCTACAACTGCTCGATGACCGGCCACGAGCTCGCGCACGCCGCGCGCAACTTCAAGGACAAGGGCGTGGCGCGCCACTCCCTGGCCCCGACCGGGTACGGCGACGGCGGCGGCGGTACGACGCGGGAGATGGTGGCCAAGGCGGCCAGGGCCCGCGACCTGGAGGGCTCGCCCCAGGTCGAGTGGAACACGCCCGATCACTTCTTCGCCGCGGCCGAGGCCGAGTACCCGAACCCGCCGGTGTGGGTGGGCGAGCTCTACCTGGAGCTGCACCGGGCCACGCTGACCAGCCAGGCCAAGACCAAGCAGGGCAACCGGCGCAGTGAGGCGCTGCTGCGCGAGGCCGAGCTGTGGGCGGCCACGGCGGCCGTGCGCGCCGGGGCCGAGTATCCCTACCAGGCGCTGGACCGGCTCTGGAAGACGGTGCTGCTGCACCAGTTCCACGACATCCTGCCGGGGTCGTCGATCGCGTGGGTGCACCGGGAGGCGCGCAGGACGTACGAGCTGGTGGCGGAGGAGCTCAACGCGATCATCGACGGCGCCCAGCGGGCCCTGGCGGGCGACTCGGCCGGCGGCACCCTGGTCTTCAACGGCGCCCCGCACGCTCGTGGTGGCGTGCCCGCGGGCGGCGCCGCGCCGGCGGCCACCGGAGCGGGCACGCGGGCGGAGTCCCGTGAGGGCGGCGGCTACGTCCTGGCCGACGACCGGCTCCAGGTGGAGATCGACGGCCGCGGGCTGGTCGTCTCGGCCGTGGACCTGAGGAGCGGCAGGGAGGCGGTCCCTCAGGGCCGTCCGGCCAACCTGCTGCAGCTCCACCCCGACTTCCCCAACAAGTGGGACGCCTGGGACGTGGACGAGTTCTACCGCAACACCGGTGCCGACCTCACCGACGCCGACGAGGTGAGCCTGGACGGCGACGCGGTCGTGGTCAGGCGCTCGTTCGGCGACTCGTCGGTGAGCCAGCGGCTCACGCTCACCTCCGGGCGGCTGGAGATCGAGACGGAGGTCGACTGGCACGAGCGGGAGAAGTTCCTCAAGCTGGCCTTCCCGCTGGACGTGCGCGCCGACCGGTACGCCTCCGAGAGCCAGTACGGCCATGTCTTCCGCGCCACCCACACCAACACGAGCTGGGAGGCGGCCAAGTTCGAGGCGTGCAACCACCGCTTCGTGCACCTGGAGGAGCCCGGCTGGGGCGTGGCCCTGGTCAACGACTCCACCTACGGCCACGACGTCACCCGCGACGTGGACGAGACGGGCACGACGACGACGCTGCGCGCCTCACTGCTGCGCGCCCCGCGCTTCCCCGACCCGGAGACCGACCAGGGCGTGCACCGCTTCCGCCACGCGCTCGTCCCCGGCGCGACGATCGGCGACGCGGTGCGTGAGGGCTGGTTCATCAACCAGCCCGAGCGCAGGGTGCTCGGCGGCGCCGAGGTCGCGCCGCTGGTCCGCGTGGACGACGACGCCGTCGTGGTGAGCGCGGTCAAGCTGGCCGACGACGGGAGCGGCGACGTGGTCGTCCGCTTCCACGAGGCCACGGGCGGCCGGGCGGCCACCACGCTGCGGGCCGGCTTCCCCGTGGCGGAGGTGGTCACCACGGACCTGCTGGAGCGGCCGACCGGCGAGCCGCAGCGCCCCGGGGACGCCATCCCCGTGACGCTGCGGCCGTTCGAGCTGGTCACGCTGCGGATCAAGCGCGCCTGACTCTCGCGTACGCCGCCTCCGTGCGTCCGGCGCGCCAGAACCGGCGCGCCGGACCCGGGACGAGGCCGGGCTCCGGCCTCAGCCGCTGAGCAGGGTGCCCAGGCGGGGCGCGTACGTGGCGTGGAAGACCAGCGAGGCGGCGCCGATCGCGGCGGCGTCGGCCGCGATCGGCGAGGTCTCCACCCGGACCGGATGCAGCCGCCGGGCCAGCGACCGGCCCGACACCGCCCGCGCGATCACCTCGCGGTAGATCTCCCCGACCTCCCTCAGCGCGGGCCCGCCCAGCACGAGCAGGTCGATGTCCAGCAGGTTGACCACGCTGACGGCGGCGTCGGCCAGCCGCTCCGCCACCTGTTCGATCACCCGCAGGGCGGCCGGCTCGCCGCTCGCCGCCGCCGCGCAGATGGCGGCGTGGTCGCGCAGGTCGCCCATGGCGGCCTCGATGGCGCTCGGGCAGCACACGGCCTCCACGCAGCCCCGGTTGCCGCAGTAGCAGCCGGGGCCCTGCGGGTCGACCGTCATGTGCCCGATCTCGGCCGCGTTCAGCGACCTGCCCCGGTAGACCTGGTTGTCCAGGAAGAGCCCGCCGCCGATCCCGGTGCCGAGGTAGAGGTAGGCGAAGCTGGGCGTGGAGCGGGCGATGCCGGCCCACCGCTCGCCGATCGCCGCCGCCGTGGCGTCGTTGTCGACGGTCACCGGAAAGCCGGTGTACTCGCACAGCAGCGCCTTGATCGGCACCCGGTCCCAGTGCGCCAGCCGGGGCGGCGAGACCATCACGCCGCCCTCGTCCAGCGGGCCAGGGCAGGCCAGCCCCACCCCGAGCACCTTGCCGTCCGGCACGCCCGCCTCGCGCAGGATCCGGCGGGCCGCCCTGGCCATCTGCCTGATCACGCCGTCCGGCCTGGCCCCGGGACGGACCGGCACGTGCAGCCGGGCGACCGGCCGGCCGGCCAGATCCGCCAGCACGCACGACAGCGCCTTCGGATCGAAGTGCACGCCCACGGCGTAGCCGGCCTCGGCGGAGACCCGCAGGATGGTGGGCCGCTTGCCTCCCCTCGACGGCGCGGAGCCGTCCTCGACGACCAGGCCCTCCTCCAGCAGTCTGCGCACGATGACGGAGACCGTCTGGGCGGTCAGCCCGGTCACGGCGGCGATGCGGACACGACTGATCCCGTCCGAGGCCTGGATGGTCTCCAGGACGACGGATCGGTTGTAGCTCCCCACCTTCGGCAGGTTTGTCCCCTGCTGCATGTGAGACATATCACCACAGAGTGTTGACTTAGTAAATCAAATGGACTTACGTTTCTCCGCAACCCGAAGGAAACAAAGGGGAGCCCTGATGAGACCTAAGCTGGCCGGATCCCTCCTGCTATTGACAGCGCTGACAGCAGCCGGTTGCGGAGGCGGCGGCACCCCGGAGAGCTCCTCCGGCGCCGCCAAAGAACTCGAAGTCCTCTACAAGGTCGAGCCGACGTGGCCGCATCTGGAGAAGATGCTCACCGACGCCAAGAAGCAGTACGAAGCCGCCCACCCCGGCGTCACCATCAAGCTGACCTCGGTGCAGGGCAACAACGAGGCCTACTACACCAAGCTGGCCCTGCTCAACCGCTCGCCCGACTCGGCGCCCGACGTCTACCTGCACGACACCTTCCAGGTCAACGCGGACGTCGCGGCCGGCAAGCTGGCCCCGCTGGACGAGTACCTGGCCAAGTGGCCCGACTGGAGCACCCAGTTCCCCGACTCGGTCAAGCAGGCCGCCAAGGGCGGCGACGGCAAGATCTACGGCGTGCCCATCAGCACGGACACCCGCGGCCTCTGGTACAACAAGGACGTCCTCACCAAGGCCGGCCTGCCGGTCCCGTGGGAGCCGAAGACGTGGAACGACGTCCTCACCGCCGCCCGCGCGATCAAGCAGAAGGTGCCGGACGCGATCCCGTTCACGATGTACTCGACGAAGATCCACGGCGAGGCGTCGACCATGCAGGGCTTCGAGATGCTCCTGTACGGCACCCCGGGCGGCACCCTGTACGACGACGCCCAGAAGAAGTGGGTGGCCGGCGGCAAGAACTTCACCGACGCCCTGACCTTCGTCAACACGATCTACCGCGAGGAGCTCGGCCCCAAGCTGGCCGACGCGCACAACGCCAAGCTCGCCGACAAGATCAACTGGGAGTGGTTCCCCAAGGGCAAGCTGGGCATCGCCCTGGACGGCGCCTGGGCGTCGGGCGCCTGGAAGCCGACCAGCACCAAGCCGTGGCCCGAGTGGAAGGACAAGCTCGGCTGGACGCCCATGCCGACGCAGAACGGCGAGGAGCCCGGCGCGGTCAGCATGTCCGGCGGCTGGGTGATGGCGATGAGCTCGTACGCCAAGCTCAAGCAGGAGGCGTTCGACTTCATCTCGGTCGCCACCAACAAGGAGAACTCCCTGACGTACTCGGTGGGCTCGGGCGACCTGGCCCCGCGCAAGGACGTCGCGGCCGATCCGAAGTACAACGCCGACAACCCGAGCGTGAAGTTCTGGACCGACCTGGCGTCGGTGACGCACTACCGGCCCGCCTTCGAGGAGTACCCGAAGGTGTCGGCGCAGGTCCAGGAGGCCATGGAGGCGGTCACCACCGGCGCCCAGACGCCTGAGGAGGCCACGGCGGCCTACGCCAAGGCGTTGCCCTCGGCCGTCGGCGGGCCCGACAAGGTCCTCGCCCGATGACGGTCGCCACCGCTCCCTCCCCGTCCGTGACGGGCTCGCCGGTCGGCGGCCCGTCACGGCGGCGGCGGGTCCTGCGCTGGCTCCTCCCGCTGGGCCCGGCGCTGGTCCTGCTGGCGATCTTCCTCGCGGGTCCCATCCTGTGGAGCGTCTACATCGCCTTCACGAACGAGACCCTGACCGGTTCGGCCTCGGTGAACTCCCAGTTCGTCGGCGTGGCCAACTTCGTCAAGCTCTTCGGCGACCCGAACTTCATCAACTCCTTCCTGCTCACGTTCATCTTCGTGATCGGCTCGGCGGTCATCGGCCAGAACACCCTGGGCCTGATCATCGCGCTGCTCATGCGCGGGCGGGGCCGGGTCACCCGCAGCGTCGTCAACGGCGTCGTCATCGCCGCCTGGGTGATGCCCGAGGTCGTGGCGGCGGCCTGCTGGTTCTCGTTCCTCGCCGAGGAGGGCACGCTCAACACCGTGCTCGGCGTCTCGCAGGAATGGCTCTACACGGCGCCCATGCTCGCGGTCATCCTGGCCAACGTCTGGCGCGGGACGGCGTTCTCCATGCTGGTCTACTCGGCGGCCCTTTCCGAGGTGCCCGCCGACCTGGTGGAGGCCGCCGCGGTGGACGGGGCGAGCCCGGCCCGCCGGCTGCTGCACATCACGCTGCCGCTCATCCGGCGCTCCATCATGGCGAACCTGATGCTGATCACCCTGCAGACCCTGGCCAGCTTCGGCCTCATCTACGCCCTGACGGGCGGCGGGCCGGGCACGGCCAGCCAGACCACCCCGCTCTACATGTACGAGCAGGCCTTCCGCTACTTCGAGATCGGCTACGGCTCGGCCATCGCCCTGGTGATGCTGGTGATCGGCGCCCTGTTCTCGCTGGTCTACCTGCGCCTGATCAAAGTGGAGGACGCGTGACGAGACTCGCCGCGAGGGGCGCGGCCGGACTGTCGCTCTTCGTCATCGCCCTGGCCTTCGTCGGGCCGTTCCTGTGGGTGGTGATCGCCTCGGTGCAGCCGGAGGCGACGCTGGCCGCCACGCCGACGCTCGCGTTCTCGCTGGACAACTTCACGGCGGTGCTGACCTGGGAGACGATCATCCTGCCGATGATCAACTCGGTGATCATCTCCGGCTCCACGGCGATCCTGACCGTGCTGGTGGCGGGGCTGGCGGCCTACCCGCTGTCGCGTTACCAGCTGAAGTACCGCCGCCACTTCATGCTGACGCTGCTGTTCACCACCGGCCTGCCGGTGACGGCGATCCTCGTGCCGGTCTACGCCATGTTCTTCCGGTTCAACCTGTACGGCTCGGTGCCGGCGATGGTGCTCTTCCTGACCGCCAGCTCGCTGCCGTTCTCGATCTGGATGATGAAGAACTTCATGGACGGCGTGCCGGTCAGCCTGGAGGAGGCCGCCTGGGTCGACGGCGCCGGTTGGGTGCAGTCGCTGCGCTCGGTGGTGGGGCCGCTGATGGCGCCCGGGATCGCGGTGGTGGCGATCTTCGTGTTCGTCGGGCAGTGGGGCAACTTCTTCGCGCCGTTCGTGCTGCTCGACACGCCGGAGAAGCAGCCGGCCGCGGTCACGATCTACACCTTCTTCTCGCAGTACGGGCAGGTGGCCTACGGGCAGCTGGCCGCCTTCTCCATCCTCTACACGGCGCCGGCGGTCATCCTCTACGTGGTGGTCAACAAGTATCTGGCCGGTTCGTTCAACTTCGCCGGGTCGGTGAAGGGGTAGGGGCCTCGGCTCAGGCTGTCAGCCTGGCGTGCAGGGCCTCGGCGAACTGCGCCGGGCTGCGCAGATAGCCGACGTAGTCGCCGGGCAGCTCCACGGCCTCGCGGCCGAGCAGCCCGGCGACGGCCAGCGTGGCGCGGTGCATCAGCCTGCTCCTCGTCTCGGCCCCGTAGGCCGGCACGACCGGGGCCGCGCGCAGCGCCGCCGCGTCGGGCACGTACGCGGAGAAGGGGCGCAGCTCGTAGCGACAGCTCATCTCCATGTTGACCGTCATCCGGCCCAGCATGTCGCGCACCCACTGCGGCAGCCCGGGGTCGGGCTCGGGCGGCGCGGTGACGCCGGTCTCCTCGCCGAGTTTGCGCATCGCCGGGCCGACGCCCTCGCGCTCGCACACCTCCACCGCCTCCCGCGTCAGCCGCCGCCAGTGATCGGCGTCGGGCAGCAGGTCGAACGCGGGCGGCTCGTGCGCCACCAGCCGCCGTACCGAGGACGGGTGGCGGGCCAGCAGATCGAGGCCGATCAGCGCGCCGGAATGGGTGGCGAACACGTGCGCGGGGCCGGCGCCGGCCGCCTGCAGCAGCCGCAGCGCGTCGTCCGCGTGCTCCTCGATCCGCTGCTCTGCGGGCGGCCCGGCCAGCGGGCTGCGGACGGCGCCGCGCCGGTCATAGGTGATCACCGTGTAGCGCCCGGCCATGACCTCGGCCATGGGCGCGGCCATCGCGGCGTCCGCGCCGCCGCCGAGGATCACGAGCAGCACCGGCCCTGAGCCGCGGACCTCGTAGTAGAGGCGTGCGCCGGGAACGTCGAGCATTCCGGAGTCCATGGTCCGCCAACTGTAGACGCGCGGGGACCGGCCGCCAACCTGGACTGGCGGATATACGACAAGTCGGGTTCTAGCCATGGCGATCTCATAGACACCGCAGCTCAGGATGACTAGGAATGCGGTATTCGTGCTTACCGATTCTTGGGAGGTCGTCCATGCTGCGTGGCTTAAGCCGGGTGAGGCGAGGGACGGTGATGGCCGCCTCGGTGGTCATGGCGGCCTCGTCGCTGGCGATTCCCGGCGCACCCGCCGCCGCATCCGCCGCATCCGCCGCGTCCGCCGTGATCGACACGGCGGCGCCGCCTGGGGCGTTCACGCCCGCGCCGGCGAGCGACGAGATCACGTTGATCACCGGTGACCAGGTGCAGGTGCGCGCCGTGGACGGCGAGCACAGGACCGTCACGGTCACGCCCGCGCCCCGGGCGGACGGCTCCGTGCCGACGTTCCAGGTGCTGGAGTCGGAGCGCGGGGTGACGGTCATCCCCGACGACGTCGCCACGCTTGTCCCCGAGCGCCTTGACGCCGAGTTGTTCAACGTGACCGCCCTGGCCGAGCAGTCCTACGGCGCCGCCATTCCGCTCATCCTCACGTATCCGCCCAACAGTACCAAGGCGGCCATCCCGGCCGCCAAGCAGGTCCGCACGCTGGAGAGCATCGGCGGCGCGGGCGTGTCGGTGGCCGCGGCGGACGCGAAGGCGTTCGGGGCGGAGCTGGCCAAGCTGGCCTCCCCGTCGCCGCAGGCCCGCGCGGCGGGACCGCTGGCGGGCGTGACCAAGATCTGGCTCGACCGCAAGGTCGAGCCGGTGCTGAAGGACAGCGTGCCGCAGATCGGCGCGCCCGAGGCGTGGGCCGCCGGGTACGACGGCACCGGCACCACCGTGGCCGTGCTCGACACCGGCGTGGACGCCGCCCACCCCGACCTGGCCGGCAAGGTCGCCGACCAGCGCGACTTCACCGGCGAGAACGCGGCAGGCGACCCGCACGGCCACGGCACCCACGTGGCCGCCACCATCGCGGGCACCGGCGCCGAGGGCGGCACCGAGGGCGGCAAGGGCGTGGCGCCCGGCGCCAAGGTGCTCAACGGCCGCGTGCTGGCCGCCGACGGCTACGGCCAGCTCTCCTGGATCATCGACGGCATGGAGTGGGCGGCCGGCGAGAAGCGTGCCGAGGTCGTCAACATGAGCCTGGGCAGCCCCGAGGCGGGCGGCCCGCTCACCGACGCCGTCTCCACCCTCACCCGCCAGTACGGGACGCTCTTCGTGATCGCGGCCGGCAACGACGGCTGCGACTCCTGCGTGGGCAGCCCCGGCGACGCCCCCGAGGCGCTGACCGTCGGCGCGGTGGACAAGCAGGACAAGCTCGCCGAGTTCTCCAGCAAGGGCCCGATCATCGCCGACGGCGCGGTCAAGCCCGACGTCACCGCTCCCGGTGTGGACATCAGCGCGGCCAAGACGGGCGGCGGGCTCGCCACGATGTCCGGCACCTCGATGGCCACCCCGCACGTCGCGGGAGCGGCGGCGCTGCTGCGCCAGGCCCGCCCCGGGATCACCGGTGGCGAGCTGAAGTCCCTGCTCATGGCCTCCGCCCGTCCGGGTGACGGCATCCCGGTGGACGCGCAGGGCGCGGGCCGTATCGACGTCGCCGCCGCGCTCAAGAGCACGGTCGTGGCCTCGGCCGGCTCACTCAACTTCGGCCGCCTCACCAAGGGCGAGGAGAAGACCCTCACCGTCGGCTACCACAACCTCGGCCAGGCGCCCGCCGCGCTGAAGCTGTCCAGCGGCGCGGCGTTCAGCGTCGAACCGGCCGAGCTCACCGTCCCCGCAGGCGGCACCGCCGAGGCCAAGGTCACCATCAAGGCCGACACCACCGGATCGTTGCGCCAGGAGCTCACGGCCTCCGGCGTGCGTACGCTGCTGACGGCGAACGTCGACGACAAGCGGGTCGAACTGCGCGTCCGCGGCATCGCCAGGGACGGCCGCAACGCCCGCGGCGGCTTCACCGTGCTGAACCTGGACGAGGGCACCCTGGTCGGCCGTGTCCTGCCCGGCTCGCCCGAGCAGCCCTGCACCGACGCCAAGTACGGCCAGGGCACCTGCCTGCTCGTCAAGCCCGGCACCTACTCCGTGCTCGGCCACGTCTTCACGATGCCCGCCACCGGGGACAGCACCGAGACCGGCAAACCGCTCAACGAGAGCCTCCTCGGCGACCCGGAGATGAAGATCACCGAGAACACCGAGGTCGTGCTGGACGCCCGCAAGGCCGTCGAGGTGAAGATCGAGACGCCCGACCACCAGACCAAGCGCAACACCGGGGCCGCCGCGGCCCTCCAGTGGTACCGCGCCGGCGAGCAGGGCACCGCGTTGCGCGGCGGCACCACGATCACGCCCGGCGGGCAGATCGAGGAGCGCCTGTTCGTCCAGCCCACGCGGAAGGTCACCAAGGGCACGTTCGTGGTCTCCACCCGCTGGCGGCTCAAGGCCCCGGAGATCGCCCTGACCACCCTCGGGCTGAAGCTGGACCCCCAGTACGTCGACCCCGTCCAGTTCAGCGACTTCTCCACCGAGTACCCGCGCCTCGACGGCACCAGGTTGCTGCTCGCCGTGGACGCGGGGCGCGGCTCGGAGAAGGAGATCAAGGCCCGCGACCTGCGCGGCAAACTGGCCGTCATCCGCCGTACCGAGGGCGTGCCCGTCTCCACCCAGTCCAACGCCGCCGCGGCGGCCGGGGCGGCGATGGTCGCGGTCTACAGCGACCAGCCGGGCGCCGACGTCACCACGGGCGGCAACGGGGTCAAGCTGAGCGTGCCGACCGTGCGGCTGACCCACGAGGAGGGGCTGAAGCTGGTCGAGCGGCTGCGCCGCCTGCCCGTGCCGATCGTGGCCAAGGGCATCACGGCCAGCCCGTACGTCTACGACCTCTACCTGCGCGAGCAGGGCCGGGTCCGCGACTCGCTGAAGTACGTGGTCCGCGCGAAGTCGCTGGCCAGGATCGAGACCGGCTTCCACAGCCAGCTCGCCGACGACGTGACGGCCAACGAGGCCCGCTTCGTCTTCGAGCCCTGGGACAACCTGTCGATCTCGACGAACCATCCCCTGCCCAAGACGCCGCGCACCCGTACCGACTATGTCACCCCCGACCCCGACCTGCGGTGGAGCACTTCGGCGGGCGCGCCGGAGCGGCACTACAACACGTTGTGGCCGCACCCCGACACGGTCCGCTTGGCCCTGTCGTCGCCGGTGTTCCGGCCGTACGAGGTGGGGGAGCGGACCGAGCACAGCGTGCTCAAGCAGCCGCTGCTGCCCGGCATCAACCCGCGCAACCCGCTGCGCAGGGACGGCGACCGGCTGCTCGTCTCGATGCAGGGCTTCGTGGACGCCCAGGGCAACTACGGCGAGGCCTACACCAGCGGCTTCGAGCAGGGGCTGAAGACCGACTTCCGGCTCTACCAGGGCGACGAGCTGCTGTGGCAGACGAACTACCTGCCCCAGGGGTCGGGGACGCTGCCCGCCGAGAAGGGCGCGTACCGGATCGAGTACGACGTGGCCAACGAGGCCGGCTGGGCGAAGCTGTCCAAGCGGACCCGTAGCGTGTGGACGTTCGACTCCGAGCAGGCGGCGGAGCCGACGGTGATCCCGCTGCTGCTGGCCGCGTTCGACGCGCCGGTGGACCTGAAGAACCAGGCCAGGTCGCGGACGCTCGGCCTGTCGCTGCGCCAGCAGGAGGGGGCGGAGCAGAGCGCGATCAAGGACGTCTCGCTGGAGGTGTCGTACGACGACGGCGCCACCTGGAAGCCGGCCCGCCTGCGGGCCAAGGGGCAGCGGGCCTACGAGACCACGCTGGACCGCTCGCCGTCCGGGTTCGTCTCGCTGCGGCTGAACGCCTCCGACATCAAGGGTCACACGCTGGCGCTGGAGGTGATCCGCGCCTACGCCATGCGCTGACGACCGAGCTTCCGGGGGAGTGCCGCGCGGCGGCGCTCCCCCGGAGGGGTTTCAGGCCCTGCTCTTCTCGATGACCTCCTCCGTCGTCAGCGGCGAGCGGGGATGCCTGGTCAGGCACATGGGGATCCGCGTCTTGACCGGAGCGGCGCCCTCCGTCGCCACGTAGAACTCGCCCGAGCTCAGCCGCGAGACGTCCGGCACGTCGCCGCCCTTCGACCTGGCCATCTCCCTGGCCGCGGAGATCTGGATCGGGGCGTTCAGCAGGCCGAAGAACTGCGTGGCCGAGTTGCCGGGGATGTGGTTGTGCAGCCCCTTCGGCGCCTGGGTGGCGAAGACCAGGCCGAGACCGTACTTGCGGGCCTGGGAGGCGAGCAGCACCGTGCTGCGGGTGGAGGCCGCCGCCCCCGTGGCCGGCGCGAACGTCTGCGCCTCGTCCATCACCAGCAGCGCGCCCAGCGGCCGGTCCTGCGCAGGATGTCGCTTGAACCAGACGAACAGCTCCATCTGCAACTGGCTCACGAAGCTCTGCCGCTGCTCCAGGGAGGGCAGCCCGACCAGGCTGATCACCGACACCCGCGCCCGTTTGCCCTCCGGCGGGGTCACCAGCAGGGCTGGATCGACCGGGGTCCCGGTGCCGCCGAACAACGGATCGTTGTCCATGGCGGCGGTCAGCGACTGGGCCAGCCCGGCCGCGATGCGCTGGGCGTCGGCCAGCTCGCTCACGCCGTCGGGCAGGTCCGACAGCAGCGCCGCGAACCCCTTGAGGCTCGTCGAGCCGCGCACCCCGTAGTACGCCAGCGCCTTGCGCAGCACCGCCTGACCGAGCTGCGCCTTGTTCGTGTTGGCATCGAGCCTGATGCGCGGCGCGATGAACGCGACCGCCGCCTCCACCGCCTCGGCGAACTCGTCGGGATCGCCCGCCAGACCGGCGAAGTCCGGCAGCGGCTGGAAGCTCAGCGGGCGACCGCCCGCCCGGCCCGGCGTCCAGACGACCACGTCGGTGCCCGTCAGATACTCCTCGGCCCGGCGCGCGTCCCCCTCCTCCCAGGCCGCCGGCGGCTCGGGCCAGCGTTCGCCCAGCCTGGCCAGGTCGTTGTTCGGATCGAGCACGATGGCGGGGACGCCGGACAGCGCGCACTCCTCGACCAGGCGGCGGATCAGCACGGTCTTGCCCGACCCCGATCCGGCGAAGATCGTGACGTGCTTCCTGAGCGCCTCCAGCGCCACGCTCACGGGCGCGCCGTCGGCCATCCGGCGGCCGAGCGAAAGATACGGGACGCGCGTCGCGGACGAACCGGCGTCCCGGTGATGCGTGCTCGGCTGCGCGGGGGTGGGCTCGCGGGTGGGAACGCTCCAGGCGTTGGTCGGGGCGTTGGTCAGGGCCTCGGTGAGGAACGACACCGAGGCCGTCGGCCGCCGCCGCGCCAGCCAGCCCGCCAGGTGCGGCGGATTCTCGGCGAGCATCGACCTGAGCGCGCCCAGCACGCGGAGATCGTCCTCGCCCATCCGCAGGGTCCGCCCGCCGGCCTGCTCGAACGCCGCGATGGCCGCCCGCGTCGCCGCCCCCTTGGACCACGGCGCGTTCCGCAGCAGGAACAGCCGCCGCTTCGGCACCTCGGCGTCCAGCCCGGCCGCCACCGAAGCCTTGCGGATGCGGTTCAGCGCCGCGTTGCCGTGCCCGGCGGTGACCGCGCGAAAGGCCCAGTGGACCTCGTCCTCGCTCGTCTCGTCCAGGGTGCGGCGCAGCCGCGCGTGCAGGGGCGGCTTCGGGCTGGGCGGCGGGTCCACGCTGAACGCGACCCCCGGCTCGCCCTGCTCGGCGATCCAGGCCGACAGCCCGGCCGCCAGCAGCGCGGGCATCGCGGTGTCCTCGCTCACCTGGTCGATCCGCGGCGCGGGGACGGCGTCCCGCAGCTCCGCGAACCGGGCGTCCAGGGCGCGCAGGTCGTCGGAAGAGACCGCGGGCACGGAAGGAGGGCCGTCCTGGGCCGGCGGCGTGGCGGTGAACGCGGTCAGCTCCCGTACCTCGTCGTCCGCCAGGCACGCGCGGACGTGCCGATCGATCGCGATGAGGAGCTGACGCGGCGTGAACCCGGGCGCCTGGGCGAACGCCTCGGGCGGCACCGGCCAGGTGGGGTAGGGCGGCTTGATCCCGGCTTCGCCGTACTGGACCTCGAACCGCCGGGCGACCAGGGCCGTCGCGGTCTCGGCGTCCGGGATGGTCATGAGCTGGACCGCCTGCCTGAACCGGTCCCGTACGGTGTCCACCGCCACGTCCTCGACGAGCGCCCACGTCGCCGGGATGCAGGTCACCACGGTCAGCGTCCTGCGGGTGACCTCGCGCAGCGCCATCAGGCCGCCCGCGATCCGCTCGATCATCGCCGTCTCGCCCGGGTCGCGGGCGGCGCCCTTGGTCGGCATGGAGGACTGGGCGACCAGAGGGTCGATCTGGTCCACGGCGATGATCGTCGGGCCGGTGAGCGCCATCAGGCGGGAGACGTCCCTGACGATCTCCTGCGGCGTCCTGCCGACCTGCCGGATGCCCCACAGGGCGCGCTCGCCCGGCTCGCCCTCGGGCGCGGACGACAGGAACGCCTCGCCCAGGTCCTGCAGCCCCAGGTCGTCGCCGGCCAGCAGCACCAGCGCCCGCGCCGTGTCCTGGCACTCCCGGCCCGCCTGTGGGTCCAGGCGGCGCAGCGCGGTCACGAACAGGTCCAGCTCCTGCCGGGTGACGGCCCGCTTGCCGGTGATCGCGCGCCTGGCCATGCGCGACAGCCCGACCATCGAGGCCAGGCGGTCGAGCAGCACCGTGAGCTGGACCTGGCCGTCCTCCCTGGGCCGCGACAGGCTGTCCAGGATGGACACCACGGTGCTCTCCCAGAAGCCCTTGGCGTCCAGCAGGCCCACCAGGACGAAGTAGCCGCCCTGCTGCTGCACCTGCTCGCGTACCCAGCCGAGCAGGTGCGTCTTGCCCGTGCCGCGCTGGCCCTGGACGACCACGCCGATGGGGCTGGCGTCCGGGCGACCGGCCGCCTCGGCCAGGCCGTCGAGGACGATCCTGGTGGACGCGCCGTGCAGCCCCTCCACGTGGTAGTCCGAGCGGCGCCACACGTCGTCGGCGCTCTCGGTGTAGTTGAAGCTCAGCGCGGCGAGATCGTGCACGCCGCCGCTCATGGCCTGCCGATCCAGAGCAGGTGCTTGTGCTGCTCGCCGATGAGCACGGCCGCCGCGCGGTCCTCCTCCGTGAGCGTCTTCTGGTTCGACTCGGGGACGAGGTTGACGTCGGGCAGCCGTTCCATGAGCACGAGCGTCTCGTCCACGGCGGCCCTGGGCGCGTCGGCCAGCCGCGCGCGCACGTCCGTCAGACTGACCCACGCGCCGGGGCGCGCGGCCAGGCCGGCGTAGGCGCGGCGGATGCGCGACTCCAGGTCGCCTTCCTCGCCTCGGTCCTGGACGCCGGCCGGTTCCTCCTCGTCGTCACCCGGGTGGAAGACGTCGGCCAGGCTCTGGTTGTTGCGTTCCATGTAGCGGGGCAGCCAGTCCAGCAGCGCGCGGGCCATCGCGCCCGAGGACCCCGTCTGCGGCGGGACCGCGCCCGCCCGCAGGTCCTCGGCCAGCCGCGCCCAGCCGGCGTCGGTCAGCACGTGCAGGTACGCCCCCCGGCCCGGCCTCCGGCTCTCCACCAGCTTCATCTCGTTCAGCCGCAGTCGCTTCGGGCCGTCGATCGACAGCCTGTGCCGCTGTTTCAGCTCGCTGTTGGAGACCTCCTTGGCCTCGACGGCCAGCACCAGAAGTGCGGCGAAGTCGGGAAGCGACAGCCTGGTGTGCGGCATGTGTCATCCTTCCGTTCCGCGGCGGCCACGCAGGAACTGCGCGATCCGGCGGAGCACGGTCTCGATGTCGGTCAGTACCTGAACATCGACGAAGCGCAGCACGGCGTAACCGTCGAGTTGGAGCAGCACGTCCCGCTCCCGGTCGGCGGCGAATTTGGCGGCGCCCCTGTGATCGGGCCCGTCGATCTCCACCACGCAACGCTCCCGCTCCCACAGCAGGTCCAGCCGGATGGGGGCGGCCAGGGGGTGCGGCAGGTACGTCTGATTCCACGACCGCCCCACCGCCCACGCACATCGCGCCAACGCCGCCTCCAAAGCCAGTTCACTGGGACTTCCGGGATGCGGCCGCCCGGCGACGGCCGGATACGACATCCGTGCCCCACCGGGTTCGATGGCTGGTGTGCCGGAGTGCCACCGCGGGTCCGTCGGAGTGGCGGTTCCGGTGGGGCCGCTGACGAGGCGCGGTCGTACGGTCGGCACCCGGTCGACGGCGTCCAAGGGCGCGCCCGTCAGCCACACGCCGGCTTTCGCCCGCTGGGCCAGCCATTCGCACCCCGCCACGAACACCTCCTGGGCGGCGGCCCCGAGTTCGTCGGGGACGTGGACCAGGACGGCGGTCGCGTTCCTGCCGTAGCTGTCGGCCAGCACCCTGGCCAGCCCCGCCGCCCGCACCTCTGGCGGGAAGGCGCTGGGCCCGCCTGCCAGGGCCCGCTCGGCCAGCTCGGCCAGGAACGGACCGTAGTGCTCGCCGGTGGACGCCCTGCGCAGCGCCAGCGCCCGGACGGCGCGCAACCCGGCACCGCCGGGGCCGTCGATCCCGGCGGCGCCTGGCAGCCAGGCGGGGAACAGCGCCAGCGCAGCCGCATCCAGCTCACGCAGGACGGACGCGACCAGCTCGGCCACGGTACGGGCGTCGTCCAGCAGCTCGGCGAGCCTGGGCCGGTAGCTGAGGATGGCCGGCGCTCCCGGCGGCAGCGGATCGATGCTCAGTGCCATGGCGTCGGCGTCCACGTCGAGCCGCACCACCCGGCCGACCGGCAGATCGGACCACGACCGCACAAGCACCACCGCCCCGGGACTGAATCGGCTTCCGTGACGGTGTATATCGCCAACCCGGCGATCAGCCCAGCGGTATGCCCATGACGGGCCTGAAGTCAGCCGGAGGTCAGGCCGATGACGCCTGCGGGGGCGTAGGAGGCGCGGGTCAGCATGGCCTGGGCGAGGGATGCCTTGACCAGGGCCGCGGCCCGGACGACGGGCATCAGGGTGAGGGCGAACAGCACGCCGACGGCGGTGTTGACGCCCACGAAGGCCAGGTCGCCGTCACCCAGACCGAGCAGCGCGGCCAGACTGCCGTCGGTCCCCGGAAGCCGGGCCAGGATCCAGCCGTAGACGGGGAACATCAGACCGGCGATCGTCCCGGCCCACCACACCATGGTCACGACGGCGGCGGCCAGCGAGAACGGGAAGGCGATGATGCCGTACAGCAGGTCGAGCCAGGACTGCCCGCTGGCCAGCGGGTTCATCAGGCGGCGGAACCAGCCGGCCCCGGCGGGGACGGCGGTGTAGGAGGGGCGGGCGACGGAGCGGCCGAGGACCTCCGGCAGCGCGACCCGTTCGACGTCGCTCAGGCCCCTGGCCATGGCGGCGGCGCCGGCCAGGATGGGCAGGCCGACGAACGCGACCGCGCCGCCCACCCCGGCCGCGATCCCGGCCACGGCGACGGCGAAGTGAAGCACGGCCACGGGCAGGCCGAGCAGGGCGTAGCGGGTATCGGTGGCCAGACGGCGCCGGAGGGAGGTCATGCGAGGAACGCTACGGACTCGGCCCCCGCCGCCACGAGCCTGCCCACGGCACGTTCGAGGGTAGGGCGCGCCCTACCCTCGAACGGCGAACGACCCAGCGGCTCTACCCGAAGCCGCGGGCGGCGCGGTCGTGGCGGAAGGCGTGCAGGCGGGTGAAGTCGAGGTCGAAGGCGGAGACGGGCGCGTCGGGCGGGCCGGTGAAGAAGCCGGTGTGCGTCTCCGGGCAGGGGTTGGCGAAGCCGGTGACGCCCGCGCACGGATGCTCCTGGTACGTGGTCTCGTGGTGCCAGTCGCTGACCGCCACGTACGTCATGAACTCATACGCCCGCGCCACGCTCATGTGCTGCCACAACTCCCTCGCCGGAGCGGGGCCGGACCAGCGGGTGACGGAGAAGGCGGGCACGAGGACCGCGTCGAAGGCGTCGTGACCGGCCAGGGCGGCCGAATACCACAGGTCGGCGCAGAGTAAGACGTGCAGGCGGCGCCCGGCCAGCTCGAACCCGGCGCTCGGCAGACCGGGCCGTACGCCGTTGCGCAGCTCCAGCCCGTACGGATGCACCTTGTCGTACTCCAGCAGCAGCCGGCCCCCCGCGTCGAACACCGCACCCCTGTTGACGGGACCGTCGTAGTGGGAGCCACCCACGACGGCGGCGCCCGAGCCCTTGGCCAGGGCGCGCACTCTGGCCAGGTAGTCGGCGCGGGGCAGGCTGGAGCCGGCCAGCTCGGGCAGCAGCACGACGTCGCCGGCGGGGGAGGGGAGCAGGTCCTCGATGGCGTCGAAGTTGGCGTGGCCGTCGGGGGACCAGTGCGGGGGCTGAACCAGGAGGATCTTCATGAGGCCCGGCTACTGGGGCACGGCCAGGCGGAGAGGGGTCAGGTCCTGGATGGTGACCGGCTCCTGGCAGGCCGCGCACACCGTGACCGGCTCCAGCACCGCCCCGCAGCTGTGCTCCCAGATCGCGGGCGGCTCGCCCTCGGTGACGTAACGGTCGCCCCAGGACATGAGCGTCAGCAGCACCGCGTTGAGCGCCTGGCCCGACTCGGTCAGCACGTACTCGTGACGCGGTGGATGCGTCTCGTACAGGCGGCGCTCCAGGAGTCCTGTCTCCTCCAGCTTGCGCAGCCGGGTGGTGAGGATGTCGCGGCTGGCGCCGGTGTTGCGGGCGATCTGGTCGAAGCGCCGCACGCCCAGGAAGATCTCCCGCAGGGCGAGCAGGCTCCATCGTTCGCCGACAACCGCCAGCGCGTTGGCGATCGAGCATTCCCTGGGCATGAGGGCGCCTCCTACTACACAGTCCGGATTTCCAACTTACCGGGTGCCGGGGATCGCGGCGAGCAGCTCGCGGGTGTAGTCGTCCGAGGGACGGTCGAAGATCTCCTCGGTGGCGCCGCTCTCCACGATCCGCCCGCCGCGCATGACGTGCACCGCGTGGGAGATCATCCGTACCACGGCCAGGTCGTGGCTGATGAACAGGTACGTCAGCCCCAGCTCGCGCTGCAGCCCGGCGAGCAGCTCCAGGATCTGCGCCTGCACCAGCACGTCCAGCGCGGAGACGGCCTCGTCGAGCACGACCAGCTCGGGCGACAGGGCCAGCGCGCGGGCGATGGCCACCCGCTGGCGCTGGCCGCCGGACAGCTCGTGCGGCAGCCGCTCGCCCATCGACGCGGGCAGCGACACCTTCTCCAGCAGCTCGGCCGCCGTCCGCCTGCGCTCGGCCGCGGTGCCGACGCCGTGCACGCGCAGCGGCTCGGTGATCGACTTCTCGACGGTGTAGCGGGGGTCGAGGGAGGCGTACGGGTTCTGGAACACCGGCTGCACCCGCCTGCGGAAGGCGAACAGCTCCCGGCGGCCGAGCCCGGCGGTGTCCGTGCCGTCGAAGCGGATGCTGCCGGAGGTCGGCTCGTCCAGGCCGAGCAGCAGGTTCGCGGTCGTCGACTTGCCCGAGCCCGATTCGCCCACGATCGAGACGGTACGGCCCCGGGGGACGGTGAACGACACCCCGTCCACCGCCGTGAACTCCTCGCCGGTGCCCCGGACGGGGAACACCTTGCGCAGGCCCTCCACCACGACCAGGTCCCCGGTCTCCGCGGGCGGCTCGGCGACGCGGACCGAGGACAGGCTGGGCACGGCCTTCAGCAGCCGCCGGGTGTAGTCGTGACCGGGATCGGCGAGGATGCCGGCCGCGGGCCCGGTCTCCACGATCTCCCCCTGGTACATGACCGCCACCACGTCGGCCCGCTCGGCCGCCAGCGCCAGATCGTGCGTGATGAGGAAGACCGCCGTGCCCATCTCGGCGGTGAGCTGCTCCAGCTGGTCGAGGATGCGCCGCTGCACGGTCACGTCCAGGGCGGAGGTGGGCTCGTCGGCGATGAGCAGCTTCGGCCGGCAGGCCAGCCCCATGGCGATCAGCGCGCGCTGCCGCATGCCGCCGGAGAACTCGTGCGGGTACTGGGCCAGCCGCCGCTCCGGCTCGGGGATGCCGACCAGGTCGAGCAGCTCCAGCACGCGGGCGCGCGCGGCCTTGCCCGTGGCGACCCCGTGCACCTCCAGGGCCTCGGCGATCTGGTCGCCGATGCGCATGAGCGGGTTGAGGTTCGACATCGGGTCCTGCGGCACCAGGCCGATGCCCGCGCCGCGGATGGCGGTCATCTCGCGCTGGCTCGCCTTGGCCAGGTCCCGGCCGTCGAACAGCACCTGGCCGCCGGTGATCCGGCCGTTGCCGGGCAGCAGCCGGTTGACCGCCGCCGCCGTGGTCGACTTGCCCGAGCCGGACTCGCCGACCACCGCGACGGTCTGGCCGGGCAGGATCTCCATCGAGACGTTCCTGACGACGGTGACGTCCTGCCTGCGGGTGCGGAAGGCGACCGACAGGTCGCGGATCTCCAGGAGCGGGCTCATGCGGTCCTCGATCGGTGGGAGACGGCCTGCAGCAGGTCGGCCCAGAGGGCGTCGGTGGGGGTCGGCGCGCCTTCGGCGAGCAGCCGGTTGGAGGCCAGCGCCAGCGTGATGTCACGGCCGGGCACGAAGCCGACCGCGCAGCCCACGTAGCCGGGGTGGCCGAGCACGGTGACGGTCTCGCCGGCCAGCTCCAGCGCGTATCGGCGGAAGCCCAGCGCCTGCTCCTGGTCGGGGCCGGGGGCGAAGAACTCCCGCGCCACCGAGGGCCGCCACAGGTGGTCGTAGTCCTCGTACCTGGACAGCGCGGCCCCGTACTTGAGCAGGTCCGGCACGGTCGAGAACAGGCCCGCGTGGCCGGAGACGCCGTCGAGGGCGTGGAAGGCGTTGCCGTCGGCGACCTGCCCGATCACCGGCTCGGCGCGCCAGCGGGCGAAGTCCGTGCTGCGGTAGGGGACCGGGTAGGGCCGGCCGGTGTCCAGCATGGTCATCTCGACCCGGTCGTCGAGCGCGCTCATGGCCGCCTCGGAGCCGGCCGGGCGGGCGTACGTGGTCGAGGTGAGGCCGAGCGGCCGGGTGACCAGCTCGGCCAGCGCCCGGTCCAGCCGCAGCCCGGTGACGGCCGCGACGATCCGGCCCAGCAGGACGAAGCCCAGGTCGGAGTAGTGGCGGGCGCGGCCGGGGCGGTAGCGGGGCGGCGGCAGCTGTGGCGCGATGTAGAGCGGCCACCACTCCCACAGCCCGCCTCGGTGCAGCAGCAGGTCCCGCACGGTGATCGCCTCGTACGACCGCGGCAGGTACGCGCTCAGCGGCGCGTCCAGGTCCACCAGCCGGTCCGACACCAGCCGCATGAGCATCGTGGTCGTGGCCATGACCTTGGTGACGGAGGCGAGGTCGTGGTAGGTCTCCGGGGTCATCAGGTCCATGCCGGTGAGGTCGTCGGGGCGCACGGTGCGGTACCCGGCGTACTCGTCGAGGTCGAACCACGGCGTGCGGGCCGCCATGACCAGCCCAGGAGGCGGCGTGTGCTCGGGCTTCGTGCCCTCAGGTGCCGTCATCGGGCCGGCACCAGCGCCAGCGTCAGAGACCGCGGCGGCTCGGCGAGCGGCGTGGGCAGGACCAGCGGGCCGGCGCCGGGCGTCAGCGTGCCGAGGATCCGGGGGCCGGTGGCACCCGTCCCGCCGGGCGCCGTGCCGGGCAGCCCGTGCGCGCTCAGCCAGCCGATCAGCGCGAACGCGATCGCCTCCTTGTCGTCGGAGGGCGCGCCGAACTCGTCGGACGGGGCCACTCGCACGCCGGGCAGCGCGGCCCGCAGCCCGTCCATGATCACGGGGTTGCGGCAGCCGCCGCCGGAGACGACCAGCGTGCCCACCCCTGCGGCCCGCACGTCCGCGGCGACCGTGCGCACGGTCAGCTCGGTCAGCGTCGCCACCAGGCCGGCGTCGTCGGCGGCCGAGCCGGACCTGGCCACCGCCGCGTCCACGTAGCCCAGGTGGAACAGCTCCTTGCCGGTGCTCTTCGGCGCCGGCAGCCGGTAGTACGGCTCGTCCAGCAGCTCCGCCAGCAGCCGCTCGTCCACCCGGCCGGAGGCCGCGATCCGCCCGTCCTGGTCGAAGCCGCGCGCGTTCAGGCCCCTGCTCGTCACCACGGCGTCGATCAGCGCGTTGGCGGGGCCGATGTCGTACGCGTGCAGCGAGCCGTCGCGGACCACGGTCATGTTCGAGATGCCGCCCAGGTTGAGCGCTCCCGCGCCGCCCTCGTGCCCGCCGAGCAGCAGCCCGTCCAGCACCGACACCAGCGGCGCGCCGTGCCCGCCGGCCGTGACGTCCCTGATCCTGACGTCGGACAGCACCGGCGCGCCGGTGCGCTCGGCGATCCAGGCGGGCTGGCCGATCTGCAGCGTGCCGAGCGCGTGCGTGCCCTCGACCCAGTGGTAGACGGTCTGCCCGTGGGAGACGATCAGATCGACCGGCCCGCCCCGTGCGACGGCCTGCGCCGCGGCCTCCGCGAAGCTCTGCCCGATGAGCGTGTCCAGCTCGCACACCTCGGCCAGTGTCGTCGGCGCGGGCGGCAGCGCCGCGATCAGCCGTGCCCGCAGCTCGTCCGGGTACGGGGTGCTCGCCGTGTGCCCGACCCGGCCTTCGAGCACGCTCCCGACGAGCTCGAAGTCCACCACGGCCACGTCGATCCCGTCGTGCGAGGTGCCGGAGATCATCCCGAGTACTCTCATGCCCGCTCCCCGAATGCCGTCCCCAGCCGTACTCTCATGCCCGCTCCCCGAATGCCGTCCCCAGCCGTACCGTCATGCCCGCTCCCCGAGTGCCGTGCGCAGCCGTCCGCCGGCCCGTTCCAGCCGCGCCGCCGCGTCCTGCGGCGACAGGTCGAAGCGCGAGGCCACGACCGCCTGTTTGACGTTGAAGCCGTTGGCGTCGAGCGCCGCCAGCGCCTCCTCGCGTCCCGCTCCCGTGATCGTGCGCACCATGCTCACGGCCCGCTCGCGCAGCTTGCCGTTGCTCGCTTTCACGTCGACCATGAGATTTCCGTACGTCTTGCCGAGCCGGACCATCACGATCGTCGAGAACATGTTGAGCACGAGCTTCTGCGCCGTGCCCGCCTTGAGCCTGGTCGAGCCGCTGATCACCTCGGGCCCGACGAGCACCTCGATCGCGTGCTCGGCCGCCTGGCCGAGCGGCGAGCCCGCGTTGCACGACAGCCCCACCGTCAGGGCTCCCAGCGCGCGGGCCCGCCGCACGGCGGCCAGCACGTACGGCGTCCGCCCGCTGGAGGCGATGCCCACCACGGTGTCCAGGGGCCCGATCCCGGCCGCGTCCACGGCCGCCGCCCCCGCCTCCTCGTCGTCCTCGGCCCCTTCGCAGGGCGAGACGATCGCGCTCTCGCCGCCCGCGATGATCGCGAAGACCTGTTCGGGCGGCGTCGAGAACGTCGGCGGGCACTCCGAGGCGTCCAGCACGCCCAGCCGGCCCGGGGTGCCGGCGCCCACGTAGACGAGCCGGCCTCCGGTCTCCATGCGCGCGGCCGCCGCCTCGATGGCCGCGGTGATGCTCGGCAGCGCCGCGGCGACCGCGGCGGGCACCGTGGCGTCGGCCGCGTTCATGGTCGCCGCCAGCTCGCCGACGCTCATCACGTCGATGCCGGCGAAGCGCGGATCGGCCGACTCCGTCGTCAGTTCTGAGAGGTTCACCGCTTCCCTCGGTTCCGGGGGTCGAGTGTGTCGCGCAGGCCGTCGCCGAGCAGGTTGAGACCCACCACGAGCAGCACGACGACCGCGCCGGGCGCGATCAGGGTCCAGGGGGCCACGAACACCAGGCTGCGCGCCTCGAAGATCATCGAGCCGAGCGACGGCGCCGGCGGCGGAGTGCCCAGGCCCAGGAAGCTCAGCGACGCCTCGGTCAGCACCGCCCACGAGAGCGACAGCGCGACCTGGATGACGATGATCGAGGTGATGTTCGGCAGCACGTGACGCAGCATGATCTGCCAGCGGCTCAGGCCGGTGGACACGGCCGCCTTCACGTACTCGATCTCCCTGAGCGAGAGCACGGGCCCGCGGGTGACCCGGATGAAGATGGGGACGTAGACGATGGCGATGGCCACGGCGATCGTGAACCAGTTGCGGTCCAGCACCGAGGCCAGCGACAGCGCCAGCAGCAGCGGCGGGAAGGCGAACAGCACGTTCGTCACCCCGCCGATGGCGCCGTCGGCCAGGCCCCGGTAGAAGCCGGACACGAGCCCGCCCAGCGTGCCGACGACGGTGGCGAACGCCACCGCGACCACCGCGATCAGCGCCGAGTTGCCCACGCCCGCCGCCACCCTGGAGAAGACGTCGCGGCCGAACTGGTCGGTGCCGAACAGGTGCTCGCCGGACGGCGCGAGGAACCGCGACGGCGGATGCTGGGCGATCGGGTCGTAGGGCAGCAGCCCCAGGTACGACAGCACCGCCACCACGGCCAGCAGCGCCAGGATCACCACGCCGGCCAACCCCACGGGACTGCGCCGCAGCGCGCTCACGACGCCCTCACCCGGGGGTCGATGAGCCGGTAGAGCCCGTCGGTCAGCAGGTTGACCAGGACGAACGCCAGCGCGATCACCAGCACCGTGCTCTGCACGACCGCGTACTCCTTCTGCTGGATCCCCAGCAGCACCTGCCGCCCGATCCCGGGGACGGAGAAGATCTGCTCGACCACCACGGCCCCGCCCAGCAGGTAGCCGAACTGCAGCCCGGTCATGGTCACGATCGGCACGAGCGCGTTGCCCAGCACGTGCCTGATCTGCAGCCGCCGCTCCGGCACGCCCTTGGCGCGGGCTGTGCGCACGAAGTCGTTCGAGCGTACCTCCAGCACCGCCGTACGGGTGGTGCGCAGGATGGGTGCGGCGATGCCGAAGCCCAGCACGAGGGAGGGCAGCAGCATCTGCCGCAGGTTGAGCAGCGGATCGTCGACGAAGGTGGCGAAGCCCTGCCCGTTGGGGTTGAACCCGAACGACGCCGCGAAGACCGACAGCAGCGTCGTGGCCAGCAGGAACGCCGGGATCGACAGGCCGGCCAGGCTCACCACCTGGCCGGCGGCGTCACGGACGGAGTTCGTCCGCGAGGCCGCCAGCATGCCCAGCGGCACCCCGATGAGCAGCGCCAGCACGATCGAGAACACCGCCAGCTCGAACGTCACCGGCAGCGAGTGCAGCGTCAGCTCCAGCACGCTCTGCTGCGAGCGCGCCGAGTAGCCGAAGTTGCCGGTGAACATGTTGCCCAGCCACGAGAAGAACTGGGTGACCAGCGACTGGTCCAGGCCGTAGTACTGCTCCAGTGCCTGCCGCTGGGCCGGGGTGAGCGCGGCGGCCTCGGTGCCGAGACCGGCCGTGATCTGGTCGCCGGGGATCGCCCTGAGCATGACGAAGACGAACACGGCCACCCCGAACAGGATGCCCAGCGTCTCGGCCACGCGCCGCAGGACGCGGTTGCGCAGGATCGTCATCCGACCGAGGTGGTCCGCAGGTACTGCAGCGAGCCGCTGGCCATCGGGACGAAGCCCTGCACGCCGGAGGTCGTCGCGGTGTAGGTGTAGCCGGCGAACAGCCAGATCCAGGCCGCGTTGTCCTCCAGCTCGGCGCCGACCTTCTCGTAGATGGCCTTGCGCTCGGCCTGGTCGGTCGTCGCCTTGCCCTGCGCGAACAGCTCGTCCAGCTCGGGGGAGCTGTAGCCGGCGACCTTGTTCAGGTTGCCCTTGCTGGTGAAGTAGCGGCCGTAGGAGCCGTCGGGGTCGGGGCGCCCGCCGTTGAGCGCCACGGCCGCGTCGAAGTCGGCCGCCACCCAGCGGTCCACGAACGCGCCGGACTCCAGCACCTCCAGGTCCAGGGTGATCTTCGCCTCGGCGAGCTGGGCCTTGAGGTTCTGCGCCTCGTTGACGGAGGTGGCGTACTCGCCCTGGGAGACGATGGTCTTGATCGTCACGCCGCCGGGCTTGCCGGCCTTGGTGAGGTACTCGGCCGCCTTGGTCAGGTCGCGGGCCGGGCAGGGACGCTTGTTCGGGTCCGACTTGAACGCCGGGGCGGTGATCGGTCCTGTCACCTCGCCCTCGCCGAGCGCGGCGGTGTCGAGCACCTGCTTGCGGTCGATCGCGCACTGGACGGCCAGGCGCACGTTGACGTCCTTGAGGTCGCCGTGCTGCGCGTTGAGCTGGAGCACGTGGTAGTTGAGCTGCGGCGTCTTGGCCACCTGGATCGTGCCGCCGCCGGCCGCGGTCTGCGCGACGAGCGGGTCGTTGAAGACGGCGAGCTGCACGTTGCCCGACTGCATGGCCGACACGATGGACGACTCGTCGGGGATCACCCGGAACTCGACCGAGGCGAGCTTCGGCTTCTCGGCGCCCCAGTACTTGTCGTTCCTGGTCAGCGTGATCGACTGGCTCGGCACGCGCTTGCCCAGCGTGAACGGGCCGGTGCCGTTGGGCGTGGCGTTGAGCTTCTCCTCGGTGTCGTCGGAGGAGAGGATCGCCAGGTTGACGGTGGCCAGGTTGGCGGGCAGCGCCGCGTCGGGGCCGCTCAGCTCCAGTTCGACCGTGTCGGGGCCGCTCGCCTTGACCGACGTGACCGACGCGAGCGAGGCGCGCGCCACGGCCGCGGTCTTCTCGTCCAGGATCTTGTCGAGGGAGTCCTTGACGTCCTTGGAGTCGAACGCGCTGCCGTCGGCGAACGTCACCCCTTGGCGCAGCTTGAGCGTGAGCTTCTTGCCGTCGTCGGAGGTCTCCCAGGACTCGGCCAGGCCGGGGACGACGTTGAGGTCCTTGTCGAACTCGGTGAGCGTGCCGTACAGGTTCTGCAGCACGTTGACGGCCTGGAACTGGGTGGCCTTCCAGGGGAAGAGCGTGTCGGGGTCGGAGGTCACGCCGACGACGAGCGCGCCGCCCGGCGCTCCGGTGCCGGACGCGGTGCCGGAGGGTGCGCCCGAGGAGGACGAGCAGGCGGTGAGGGCGAGGGACAGCGCAGCGGCGATGCCGACCGCGGAGATGGCGCCACGGGGCATATGGTCTCCTCAGAACAGTAGGTCATAAAATTACGCAGACCATACCATCGAGGTACTTTCTTTCCAGCATGGGGTGATGATGGCGGAGGACGCCGAGACGCTGCTGATCCGCATCCGCGCGGCCATGCCGGCCCTGCGGCCGTCGGAGCGGCGGATCGCCGGTGAGTTCACCGGAGATCCGGCCGCGGCGGCGAACCTGTCCATCGCCCAACTGGCCGCCCGCTGCGAGACCTCGACGACCTCCGTGGTGCGTTTCTACCAGCGCATGGGCTACGCCCACTACAAGGACTTCAGGATCGACCTGACCAGAGCGGTGGCCAGGGAGGAGATCGCCCGCAGGGAGGCGGGGCCCAACGTGCCGGAGGCGTCGGGCGACATCGACAGGAACGACAGCCTGGAGGGCATCGTCTCCAAGGTCGCCATGAATGAGACGCTCTCCATCGCCGACACGGCCCGCTCGCTGGACATGGAGGCCCTGGGCCGGGCGGTGGCGCTGCTGCTGGCCGCGCGCAGGATCGACAGCTTCGGCGTGGGGGCGAGCGCGCTGGTGGGGCTCGACCTGCAGCAGAAGCTGTCACGTATCGGACGTACCGCGCTCAACTGGCACGACGCGCACTCCGCCTGGACCTCGGCCGCCACGCTCTCCGCCGGCTGCGTGGCGGTGGCCGTCTCGCACAGCGGCGCCACCGTGGACACCGTCGAGTTCCTCGCCATCGCCCGCAGGTCGGGGGCCGCGACGGTGGCGATCACGAACTTCCACGACTCGCCGCTGGCCCGCGCGGCCGACGTGACGCTCACGACGGCCGCGCGGGAGACCAAGTTCCGCTCGGGCGCGCTGGGCAGCCGCATCGCCCAGCTCATGGTGGTGGACTGCCTGTTCACCGGTGTCGCGCAGGCCTCCTACGACGAGTCGATGCGGGCGCTGCGCGACACGTACGCGGTGGTGCACGACCGCGTCGTCAAGCGCGTCTGAGCGGGCCCGAGCGGCTCCGAGCCGGTCGGCCGCGTCGTCAGGCGCGTCCGAGCGGCCCGAGCGCGCCGCTAGTTCGCGCGCTCGACGGTCTCGCAGTCGACGCTCACCGGGTCGAGCGCGGCCCGGTCGGCGAAGGCCGTGTCGCCGATGCCGTCGCCGCAGAACGACAGCTGGTCCGCCGCCTGGTCGCGCAGGTCGAGCACGTCGTTGCCGAGCCCGCCCGACAGCGAGTCCCGCCCGTTGCCGCCGGTGAGCCTGTTGGCGAAGCGGTCGCCGGTCAGGTTGTCGGCGGCGGAACTGCCGATGAGGTTCTCGGTCTGGACGTTGTCCTGGTCGGCGGGCCTGCTCGCGGTGGCGTCGCGGCCGTCGTTGGCCTGGCCGTCCAGGGTCACCCGCACGCCGGTGCCGCCCGTGGGGCCGGTGGCGGGCACGCCCTGGTAGGTCGCGGTGTCCACGCCCGCGCCGCCCACGTACATGATCCGGCTGTTCAGGTTGCCGTCGGAGCGGCTGGGCCGGAACAGGTCGTCGCCGGCGTCGCCCTCGACGGTGCCGGTCAGCGGCACGAGCGAGGTGAACGTGTCGGCGCCGGCGCCGAGCCGGGCGCCGATCCGGCTGATGCCGACCGAGCAGCGCACGGTCGTGGCGTCGCCGGGAGCCTGGACGCAGCCAGGTCCGGGGACGATGGAGACCGAGTCGTTGATCCGCACCGCGTTGGTGCCGGACTCCAGCATGATCAGGACGTTGTTGGCGTCGGCCGAGCCCACGTAGTCGAGCTGCAGGAAGCCGCCGGTGACCACGCGGACGGACGCGGACGAGGTGCCGGCTTGGGCGCCGGCCTGGGCCTGGGCCGTGACGGGCGTGGCCGCGAGCGCGGCGGCGGCGAGGCCGCCGAGCAGGGGCAGGGCTAACGCGCTGCGCTTGAGCATGCGCATGGTTCCTCCTTCAGGAGCGGGTGAATCGTTGACGGCTCCATGGTGGGACGGAACTAAGTTCTGCTCTGCGTCCTGGTGCACGGACGATCTGTCTTCCTCGTGACACCGCCGGCCGCTCCCCAAGGCGTAGTGCCGATATTTCGGACATGGAAGAATTTGCGGCATGCCGAACCGGAACCTGGCTCTGGCCACCGTCCTCGCACTCGCCGCGGCGGGGTGCGGAATGTCGCCCGCGAAAGAGGCCGCACCGCCGTCCCCATCCGCCGCTTCGCGGTCGAGCGCACCGGCCACCGGCACGCCGTCCAGCGCCGCCCCGTCGAGCGCTGGGCCGTCGCCGGACGACCGGCCGGCCCTCGCCGAGACCCGCAGCACCATGACCGAGAGTCTCAAGCTGGAGGTCGTCGGGCTCGACCGGGTCAAGGGCAAGCACCTGGTGGTGCAGCTCCGCCTGTCCAACACCGGGACGAAGGACCTGCCGTGGACCGGCGAGATGGGCGACCAGACCCGCCCGCTCGGCCAGATCAAGTGGGCCTCCGGCATCGGCGTGCTGGACGCGGCGGCCCACACGTGGCTGCTGCCGTACCAGCCGGCGGACTCTCCCTGCCTGTGCAGCGACCAGGATCGCGACGGGCTCGGCTACTTCATCGACCCCGGCGAGTCGATCACCGTGTACGCGGTGCTGCCCGCCCCGTCCGGCAACCCCGCCACCGCCACCGTCGTCACCCCGGCGGGCCCGCCCATGCTGGACGTGCCGATCAGCGACGAGCCCCCGGCCGGTGACTTCCCCGACCCCGACGCCCAGCCCGTCACTCCCGTCACCCGGCGGATCTCGGTGCCGTCGGAGTCGCTGGACAAGTCCGAGGAGACCGCGGACGACGGCACCGACCTGCACGTCAACCTCTCCTCCGACGTGCTGTTCGCCGTGAACAAGGCCACGCTCACCGGCCGGGCCAAGGCCGTGCTCGCCCGTACGGCCAAGCTCGTCGACTCCTCGCCGGACGCCGCCGTGCGGGTCGAGGGCCACGCCGACTCCTCGGGCACCGACGCCATCAACGACCCGCTCTCCGCCCGCCGCGCCCTGGCCGTGCGGCGGGCGCTGACCGGGCTGGTGACCCGCGAGGGCGTGCGCTTCCAGTCCCGCGGCTACGGCTCGCACCGCCCCCTGTACGACAACGGCACCGAGGAGGGCAAGCGCCGCAACCGCCGCGTGACCGTCAGCTTCGCCAAGCCCAAGCCCCGGCCGGCGGGAGAGGCAGGTGACCTCGTCAGGACGGTCGCGCCGGAGCCGGGCGAGCTCAAGGCGACCGGCGAGGCCAAGGGACAGCCCATCTCGATGGAGGTCACCGGGTTGCGCCGGCTGCCGGGCGGCCTGGGCCTGCTGTCGTACACGATCACCAACGAGGGCTCGGCCGAGGTCTGGTACAACGACCTGCACCACGCACAGGACTGGGAGAGCTACACGTACCAGGCGGCGAGCAACGTCCGGCTGACGGACCCCGGCGCGCGCCGTCAGTACCTGCCCGGCCGCCTCCAGGTGCTCGACGGCGACCGCGTGCGCAACCACTGCGCCTGCACCGACGTCTCCGGCGTCCGCCTCAGCACCGAGAAGTACGCACCGGGGCAGACCCGTACGTTCTGGAGCCTGTTCGCGCTCCCCGACGACGCCACGACCCTCCAGGCCCGCATCGCCTCGTTCCCCAGCCTCGACGTACCCGTCCAGTGATCCCCGCCACGTGACCTCGATGCGCGCCCCAGGCTCACAGCCCGGATTCACCTGGGGTTCACTGGCCCGCTCTACCTTGTGGGGCCATGAGCTGGAGGTACCGGGCCAACGCCACACTTGAGGGCCTGACGGGATACACACTGACGCGGCGGCTGAGCAAGGAGCCGCCGAAACCGCCGCCGCCGAAGGTGCCGCTGGAGCTGCAGCGGCTGCCCGGCGACGCGGTACGGCCGCCCGTCGATCCCGGGCACGACCGGCTGCTGCGCGAGCCCGTCTTCCTGCTGTCGTCGGTACGCTCCGGCTCGACCCTGCTGCGCGTCATGCTCGACAGCCACTCCCGGGTGCACTCGCCGATCGAGACGCACTTCCGCCGGGTGAGTGTGGGCCTCGGCACCGACCCCGTACGCCAGGCCATGGAGCTGCTCGGCCACACCCACAGCGACCTCGAACACCTGGTCTGGGACCGGCTGCTGCACCGCGAGCTGGTCCGGAGCGGCAAGCCGGTCCTGGTCGAGAAGACGCCCAGCAACGTCTTCGCCTGGCGGCGCATCTCGGCCTGCTGGCCGGACGCGCGCTTCGTCTTCCTGCTGCGCCACCCGATGTCGATCGTGCAGTCCTGGCACGAGGCCGACCCGGACAAGCGGCCCATGGAGGAGGCCGTGCCGCGCACGCTCGCGTACATGACCTACCTGGAGGAGGCCAGGACGCACCTGGAGGGCCTGACCGTGCGTTACGAGGAGCTGGTCGCCGACCCCGAAGGGCAGTCGCGCCGGCTCTGCCTGTTCCTCGGCCTGGAGTACGAGCCCGCCATGCTCGACTACGGCAAGCAGGACCACGGCGGCTTCGTCAAGGGCATCGGCGACTGGCGCGACAAGATCCGCGCCGGCACCGTCGTCGCCGGCCGGCCCCTGCCCACGCCTGCGGAGATCCCCGCCGAGCTGCACGACATCTGCCGTCAATGGGAGTATCTGCCGTGACAGCCGGCTCACCCCGGCGGTCACGAGGGTGTGACAGAGTTCGCCTGCGATTTGCCCGCCATTCGCCATGCCCTCCGATATGTTGCCCTTCGTGATCAACGGGCCCTCGCGCCGAGCCTTATTCGCCGGTACTCTCGCCGGCCTCGCCCTGCCCGCGGCCACCGCCGCGGGCGCCGAGGCCACCGCCCGCCGCGGCACCCTGCCCACGCGGCCGAACATCCTGCTCATCCTGGCCGACGACCTGGGATGGGGGGAGATCGGCAGCAACGGGCAGCGCTCCATCAGCACCCCCAACCTGGACCGGCTGGCGGCCGAGGGCGTGCAGTTCAAGACCGCGTACTCGGGCGCGCCGCTGTGCGCGCCGTCGCGGTGCGCGCTGCTCACCGGGCTGCACGCCGGCCACAGCACCGTGCGGGAGAACCCGGAGGGCGGGCGGCAGCACGCGCTCACCGACGCCGACCTCACCTTCGCCGAGGTGCTGCGGCTGTCCGGCTACCGTACGGCGTGCATCGGAAAGTGGGGTTTCGGACCCGAGGAGCCGGACCAGGACTCCCACCCCAACGTGCGCGGCTTCGACGAGTTCTACGGCTACATCGAGCATGTCCACGCCCACCAGTACTTTCCCGCGTACCTGTGGCACAACGACAAGAAGGTGCATCTCGGTGGCCGGTCGTACGCGCCGCACCTGTTCCGCGAGCGCGCGGTCGAGTTCATCGGGCAGGACGACGACCGGCCCTTTCTGCTGTACTTCGCCAGCAACCTGCCGCACGCGCCGAGCGCGATCCCCGGCGACGCCGGCCGGTACGAGAACCGGCCGTGGAGCGCCGCGAACCGCCGCCACGCCGCCCAGGTCGCCCGGCTCGACACCGACGTCGCCGCGCTGGTCAGGGCGCTGCGCGACGCCGGGGTGGCCGAACGTACGCTCGTGCTGTTCACCAGCGACAACGGCCCGCACAGCGAGAAGGGCGTGACGCCGGAGCTGTTCGACTCCAACGGCCCCTTCCGCGGCGACAAGCGCGACGTGTACGAGGGCGGCATCCGCGTCCCGATGATCGCCTGGTCACCGGGCCTGGAACCGCGGGTGGAGCGGCAGCCGGTGGCGTTCTGGGACGTGCTGCCCACGCTGGCCGACCTGGCCAGGGCGCCCCTGCCCGCCCACGTGGACGGCATCTCCTTCACCGGCCTGCTCACGGGCGCGGGCGCTCCCCGGCACCGCCACCTGGTGTGGAACCGGCCGCGCAAGGCCCAGGCCATGCGGCGCGGCAGGTGGAAGGTGGTCAGGTTCAACCCGCACATCGCCGGGGCCGGGCCACGGGGCCGCGTCGAGCTGTACGACCTGAACGCCGACCCCGGCGAGCGCCTCGACCTGGCCGCCAGGCGGCCCGAGCTGACCAAGGAGCTGCTGGCCGAGCTCGACCGCTCGATCGGGGCCGACCCGCGCACGCCATACGGGCTGCGGACCGAGCTCACCGACGATCAGCTCGTGGTCACCCTCTACAACGGCTCCGCCGAACCCTGGCGGAACGTCCGCCTCGGCCTGGACCGGCCGCGGCGGGCGCGGGCGCACTCGGTCGCGCGGGTGGACCCTGGCACGGCCGTCTCGGTCGGCTTCCCCCTGCCGTCCGCCGGCCGGATCACCGCCAGGGCCGCCTTCGACGCCGGCGGCAGGTCGCACGTCTTCCGCCACGTCCACCGGAACGTGAAGCGGTTCGAGAGCACCCGCAACTGACCCACAACCGCCCCGCCCCGCGCCGCCATCGCCCGGCGACCGCGCAGGCCGCCGTGGCCTGGCGGCTGCGCCACTCTAGTGACGAACAGTGATGACATCGCTACGGAATGTTGACATTCTGATGAGGAGGCCATTACCGGCGAGGAGAGGAACGCATGAACCTGATCACCCGAGCGGAATGGAACGCCAGGAAGCCGACCGCGGGCTACGTCCGCCTGTCCGCCACCAGGGGAGTGAAGATCCACTACACCGGCGGCGCGGTGCCCGCCGACCTGGCCGATCAGGAGAACCATGACCGCTGCGTCGACCTGGTCCAGGACATCCAGCGCATGCACATGTCGGGCGGACGCGGCGAGAAGTACATCGACCTGGGCTACTCCATGGTCTGCTGCCCGCACGGGAGCACGTTCATGGGGCGCGGCCCGCACGCCCTGCCCGCCGCCAACGGCGCCGGGCTCAACTCCGGCCACTACGCCGTCCTCGCGCTGCTCGGCGACTCGGGGCTGACCGAGCCGAACGACGACCTGCTCAACGCCCTGGTCGACGCCGTCGAATACCTGCGCGAGCACGGCGACGCCGGCACCGAGGTCAAGGGGCACAGGGACGGCTACGCCACCTCGTGCCCCGGCGACCCGCTCTACCGCTGGGTCCGCGCCGGGGCCGAGCGCCCGTAGCCGCCTCGCCCAGGAGCCCCATCAGAGCAGCCGCCGTCAGAGCGGCCGCCGTCAGGGCAGTCGCCGTCAGAGCAGGCGGCCGACGTGGGCCAGCGCCTGCTTGAGCAGCACGCCCTGCCCGCCCGCCATCTCCTGCTGCACCATCGGCGAGGCCGCCTCCTCCGGGGTGAACCACACCAGGTCGAGCGCGTCCTGCCGGGGCCTGCAGTCACCGGCCACGGGCACGATGTAGGCCAGGGAGACGGCGTGCTGGCGCGGGTCGTGGTAGGGGGTGACGCCGGGCGTGGGGAAATACTCGGCCACGGTGAAGGGCTGCGGCGAGATGGGGATCTGCGGCAGCGCCACGGGGCCGAGGTCCTTCTCCAGATGACGCATCAGGGCGTCGCGGATCCGCTCGTGGTGCAGGACCCGTCCCGAGACCAGCGCCCGGCTGACCGTGCCGTCCGACGCGATGCGCAGCAGCAGGCCGACGTGGGTGACCACCCCGGTGTCGTCGACCCGCACCGGCACGGCGTCGATGTAGAGGATGGGCATGCGGCCGCGCACCGATTCCAGTTCGTCCGGTGACAGCCAAGCAGGCGTGGTTTCGGTCTTTTCGGTCATCTGCTGATCGTAAGGCCAGGGGACTCAGCGGCGTACCGCGGTCCGGCCGGACGGCGCCCGGCCCGCCGTCCATGATGCCGCGCATACGAACAGCACGATGCCGAGGAACGGCAGATAGTCGACGATCTTGCGTTTCATCCGAGGTCACGCTCCGCTCTCCGCTTCGCCAGCCGCCTGCGTTGCGGCTGGACGGTGTACTTGGGATCGTTCGCCGACTCCATCCCGGCCTGGAAGATCCCGAACCTGGTGCACGCCGACCCGGCCAGCAGCGCGGCGCCCGCCGCCACGGCAGCGACCCTGCTGCGCCGCCCCAGCGTGATCCCCGCCACCGCGCCGGCCACCGACAGCGCCTCGCCCAGCCGCAGCAGGCGGCTGCGCTTCAGCGGCTCGGCCAGCGCCCCGAGCCGCCGTTCCATGCGGGCCGCCGCCGCGCACTCCACGGCCGCGCCCAGCACCGCCGCCCGGCGCGCGGGAGCCGCCTCGGACAGCGGCGCGGCCAGCAGGCCCAGCCCGCCCGCCGACGCCACGGCCGACCCGGCGAACAGGAACGGCATCTCGCGGTAGCCCTCGTGCCAGGACGGCACCGCCGTGTCGCAGATCAGCGCCGCGGTGTACGTCGCCACCGCCGGCCCGATCGCCCCCGCCGCCAGCGTGGCGGCCCGGCCGAGCCCCGGATACAGCCCCGAGGCCTCACTGGCCGCCGCGATCCCGGCCACCGGGCCGAACCCGCTGAGCACCCAGGTGCCGACGCTCATCGGCGAGGTCACCTTGAACACCCGCAACATGTTGAGGAAGCGCTCGGGGCGGCCCAGGTCGTGGATCAGGCAGTAGAACGAGCCGCCGATCGCGCACAGCGCCCCCACCTTGCTCGCCCTGGCCAGGCGCGGCCTGCCGGTCAGCTCGGCGGCGGCGGCCAACGTGGACGACGCGCCCGCCAGGCCGCCGAGGAACAGGTAGCCGGCGATGTCGGGCGCCTCCCACGTCGGCGCGTTCAGCACGGGGCGGCCGTAGTAGGAGTCGAAGTCCGCCTTCGGCACCATCAGCCGCTCACGCCTGCGCCCCGCCGAGCCGGGCGTGGCCTCACGCTCGCCGCGCAGCCCGGCCGCGTGGTCCATCCGCACATCGGTCTGGCTGGCCGGCTGAGCGGGCTGATGCATGGTCCGGCTCATGATCGCCGCCCCCTGCACGTCCACGTCACGCCCGCCGCACGTGTCGCCGCACACGTCCACGTCACGCCCGCCGAAGACACCCGTACCCAAGTGATCATCTCGTCCGTCCTCGCCATGCCGTGGCCGCGATCCCCGCGAGCAGGGCCACGGCCGCCACCCCGACGTGCCGCCACATCGACGGCAGGTCCCTCGTGGTCACCACCGGGTCCGGCGGCAGGCCGTACACCTCGGGCTGGTCCAGCAGCAGGAAGAACGCGCCGGTGCCGCCCACGCCGTCGCCCGGGTCGTGGCCGTACAGGCGGGCGGAGGTCGTGCCGGCGGCACGCACCTGCTCCAGGCGCCGCTCGGCCCGCTCGCGCAGCTCCTCCAGGTTCCCGAACTGGATGGAGTCCGTCGGGCACGTCTTGGCGCAGGCCGGCTCCTCACCGGCGCCGAGCCGGTCGTAGCACATCGTGCACTTGGCCGCCGTGCCGCCGCTCTCTCCCTTGCCGTTCTCCCGCTTGCCGATCACCCCGAACGGGCAGGCGGGCACGCAGTAGCCGCACCCGTTGCAGATGTCCTCCTGCACCACGACCGTGCCGAACTCGGTGCGGAACAGCGACCCGGTCGGGCACACGTCGAGGCAGGCCGCGTGCGTGCAGTGCTTGCACACGTCGGAGGCCATCAGCCAGCGGAAGTCCATGTCGCCGACCCCGGGCTCCTGGTGCCCCAGCGGCCGACGCTGCTCGATGAACGCCACGTGCCGCCAGGTGTCGGCGCCCAGCCCCACGGTGTTGTCGTAGGACATGCCGGTGAACTCCAGGCCGTCGTCGGGGACCTGGTTCCACTCCTTGCACGCCACCTCGCACGCCTTGCACCCGATGCAGATGCTGGTGTCGGTGAAGAAGCCGACCCTGCCGCCGTCGAGGCGTTCTTCCAGGTCGAAAGCCACGGCTCACGCCTCCGTTCCGGTGCCGGCGGTGATGCCCGCGCGCCGCTGATAGGACCTGACCAGCTCGGGCAGCGCAGGGCCGCGCGGCCTGCGCCCCGGGCGGATGTCCGCCGACAGGGCCTTGACCTCCTGGATGTGCGAGTTGGGGTCGAGCGAGATCGCCGACAGCTCGTTGGCCGCGTCGCCCTTGGCCAGCCCGTTGGGGCCGAAGTGGAAGGGCAGGCCGATCTGGTGCAGCACCCGCCCGTTCAGGTGCAGCGACGGGATGCGGTCGGTCACCAGCACCCGGGCCTCGATGGCGTTGCGCGCGGTGATGATCGTGGCCCAGTCGCCGTGCACCAGCCCGCGCTCGGCCGCCAGCGCGGGGGACACCTCGCAGAACATCTCCGGCTGCAGCTCGGCCAGATAAGGGGTGAACCTGCTCATCCCGCCCGCCGTGAAGTGCTCGGTCAGCCGGTACGTCGTCACCACGTACGGATAGACCGACGCCCCCGGCTCGTTCCCGCTCGGCTGGTAGCGATTGTCAGGATGCGGATAGAGCTTGCGGACCGGGTTGCGCTGCCGCCCGTAGAGCGGATTGGCCACCGGCGAGTCCTGCGGCTCGTAGTGGGTCGGCAGCGGCCCGTCCACCACCCCCGCGGGGGCGAACAGCCAGCCCTTGCCGTCGGCCTGCATGATGAACGGATCGGTGCCCGACAGCGCCGCCACCCCCGATGCGCCGGGCGGCGGCCGGTAGCCGGGGCTCTTGTCCCGCTCGAAGTCGGGCACGTCGTGGCCGGTCCACCGGCCCGCCTCCGCGTCCCACCACACCAGCCGCTTGCGCTCGCTCCACGGGCTGCCGTCCGGCCTGGCCGAGGCCCGGTTGTAGAGCACGCGCCGGTTGTCCGGCCAGGCCCACGCCCACTCGGCGGCGATCCAGTCCTGCTCGGAGCCGGGCTTGCGCCGGGCCGCCTGGTTGACGCCGCCGGCGTACACGCCGCTGTAGATCCAGCAGCCGCAGGCGGTCGAGCCGTCGGCCTTGAGCCCGGCGTAACCCGGCAGCGGGCGCCCCTGCTCGTCCCAGCCGTTGATCTCGGCCAGCACCGCCTCCGCCGACGGCTCGGCCGTCTCGCCCTCGACCGGGTAGTCCCAGGTGAGGTGGAGCACCGGCTCGTCCATCGGGTCCTGTGAGCCGGCCAGCTTCTCCCTGACGAGGCGGCCCAGGTGGTACATGAACCACAGGTCGCTGCGGCAGTCGCCGCGCGGCTCGACGGCCTGGTGGCGCCACTGGAGCAGCCGGTTGGTGTTGGTGAAGCTGCCGGCCTTCTCCGTGTGGCAGGCCGCGGGCAGGAAGAACACCTCCGTGCCGATGTCGGCCGTGCGCAGCTCGCCCGTCTCGATCTCCGGGCCGTCCTTCCACCAGGTGGCGCTCTCGATGAGGTTGAGGTCGCGCACCACCAGCCAGTCGAGCTCGGCCATGCCGAGGCGCTGCATCCTGGCGTTGGCCGAGCCGACCGCCGGGTTCTCGCCGAGCAGGAGGTAGCCCTTGCAGGTGCCGTCGAGCTGCGCCAGCACCGTGTCGTACGTGCTGTGCGAGCCCGTCAGCCGGGGTAGCCAGGCGAACCGGAAGTCGTTGTCCGCCTGCGCCGACTCGCCCCACCACGCCTTGAGCAGGCTGATCAGATAGGCGGGCATGTTCGCCCAGAAGCCCTCGTGCGGCGCGTCGGCGCGCAGGAAGTCGTGCAGCCGCTCGTTCTCGTGGGCGTGCGGCATCGGGATGTAGCCCGGCAGCAGGTTGAACAGCGTCGGCACGTCGCTGGAGCCCTGGATGCTGGCATGGCCGCGCAGAGCCTGGATGCCGCCGCCAGGGCGGCCGATGTTGCCCAGCAGCAGCTGCAGGATGCTCGCCGCCCGGATGAACTGCGAGCCGTCGCTGTGCTGGGTCCAGCCGACCGCGTAGACGAACTCGGCGGTCTTGTCGGGCCCCGAGTTCTCCGTCAGGTGCCGGCACACCTCCTCGAACAGGTGCCGCGGCACCCCGCACACCCGCTCGACCATCTCCGGCGTGTAGCGGGCGTAGTGGCGGCGCAGCACGTTGAGCACGCAGCGCGGGTCGCGCAGCGTCTCGTCGCGCCGGGGCCGGCAGTCCAGCGGGACGCCGGTGCTGCCCTGGACCTCGCCGCGCCCCGGCGTCTCGTGCGCCGGCCGGTCGTAGCCGGAGTCGCGCTCGCCGGACGCGGGGACCGCCGTCATGCCCTCGTACTGCCAGGAGTCGTCGTCGTACGCGCGCGTCTCGGGGTCGAAGCCGGAGAACACGCCGTCGAGGTCCTCGGCGTCGCGGAAGTCCTCGCGCAGGATGGTGGCCGCGTTGGTGTAGTTGAGCACGTACTCGTGGAAGTACAGCTCGTTCTCCAGCACGTGGTTGATGATCGCGCCGAGGAAGGCCACGTCGGAGCCGGCCCGGATGGGCACGTGCAGGTCGGCCAGCGCGCTCGTCCTGGTGAAGCGCGGATCGACGTGGATGATCACCGCGCCGCGCGCCTTGGCCTCCATCACCCACTGAAAGCCCACCGGATGGGCCTCGGCGAAGTTCGAGCCCTGGATGACCACGCAGTCGGAGTGCTGCAGATCCTGCATGAACGTGGTGGCGCCGCCGCGCCCGAACGACGTGCCCAGCCCCACCACGGTCGAGCTGTGGCAGACGCGGGCCTGGTTCTCGATCTGCACCACGCCGAGCGCCGTCAGCAGCTTCTTGATGAGGTAGTTCTCCTCGTTGTCCAGCGTGGCGCCGCCCAGGCTGGCGATGCCCATGGTCCTGGCGGTGCGCCGGCCGTCCTGCTCCCACTGCCAGGTCTCGCGCCTGGTCGCGATGATCCGGTCGGCGATCATGTCCATGGCGGTGGCCAGGTCGATCGGCTGCCAGTCGGCCGCGCCGGGTGCGCGGTAGAGGGCGTCGTACTGCCGGCCGGAGTCGGTGGTGAGCTGGAGGCTGGCCGCGCCCTTCGGGCACAGCCTCCCGCGGCTGATCGGAGAGTCGGGGTCGCCCTCGATCTGCACGACCTTCTCGTCCCGTACGTACACGTTCTGGCCGCAGCCCACCGCGCAGTACGGGCACACCGACTTCACCACCCGGTCGGCCGTGGCCGTGCGGGCCCGCCGCGCCCGCGTCTCGGCCGACTCGGCCGCCGGCCCCCGCGCCGTGCGGTCACCGCCGGTGAGCTGCCGCAGCAGCGGCCACCCCAGATCCATGACACCCCCCCGATGTCCCCGGCCCGAGTCCTGCCCGGGCCGAGCGGGAGGAAAACCGCCAGGTCAGAACACCCGGGCGGCCGCCTCGTCCCAGGCGCTCGTCGCACCGGACGGCTCGTAGCGGCGCAGCGGCTGGGAGTAGGCCACCAGCGAGCGCATCTCCTCAAGCCCGGCGACCAGCCCGGCCGCCCGCGCCTGCACCAGCACGTTGCCGAGCGCGGTCGCCTCGGCGGGGCCCGCCACCACGGGCAGCCCGCACGCGTCGGCGGTGAACTGGCACAGCAGCTCGTTGCGCGACCCGCCGCCGACGAGGTGGATCACCTCCACCTCGCGCCCGGACAGCTCCATCGCCTGCCGCACGGCCAGCCGGTGCCCGAGCGCCAGGCTCTCCAGCACGCACCGCACGTAGGCGGCGGGGGAGGAGGGCGGGAGCTGGCCGGTGCGGCGGCACTCGTCGGCGATCCTGGCCGGCATGTCGCCCGGCGGCAGGAAAACCGGCTCGTCGGGGTTCACCACGGCCGCGAACGGCTTCTCGCCCGCCGCGGCGGCCAGCAGCTCGCCCAGGTCGGAGCCGGGCCAGGCACGCAGGCACTCCTGCAGCAGCCACAGGCCCATCACGTTGCGCAGATAGCGGACGGTGCCGTCGATGCCGGCCTCGTTGGTGAAGTTCGCCGCCCGGCTCTCGGGGGTCAGGACCGGTCCTGGCAGCTCCACCCCGGCCAGCGACCAGGTGCCGCAGGAGATGTAGGCGAACGCGGGACCGGCGGCGGGGACCGCGGCCACCGCGGAGGCGGTGTCGTGCGAGCCCACCGCCCTGACCGGCGCCGACCAGCCGATCTCGGCCGCCACATCGCGCCGCAGGCCGCCGAGCGCCTCGCCCGGCTGCCGCAGCGGCGGGAAGATCCCGGCGGGCAATCCCAGCTCCTCGATCAGGGACGTGGCCCAGGAGCGCGTGCGCACGTCGAGCAGACCCGTGGTCGAGGCGTTGGTCACCTCGGCGCCCGCCTCGCCGGTCAGCCAGTAGCCGATCAGGTCGGGGACGAGCAGCATCGTAGCGGCCTCGTCGAGCCGGTCGGCCAGCAGCTGGTAGATCGTGTTGAACGGCAGCACCTGCAGCCCCGACACGTCGTACAGCTTCTCCGCCCCGACCGCGCCGGCCACCCGCTCGGCGACGCCCCACGTGCGGTCGTCGCGGTAGTGCACCGGGTTTCCCAGCAGCGCGCCCGACTCGTCGAGCAGCCCGTAGTCCACCGCCCACGAGTCGACGCCGATGGAGGAGACGGGCCCGGCGGCGCGCAGGCCGGCCAGGATCTCCCGGTAGAGGCCGAGGATGTCCCAGTAGAGGCGGCCCGCCACCCGTACGGGGCCGTTGGGGAAGCGGTGCGCCTCGGTCAGGCTGAGCCCGTCGGACAGGTCGGCCAGCATCACCCGGCCGCTGGAGGCGCCCAGGTCGACGGCGGCGAAACGGCGGCTCACTGCGTGGACTCCCTGGCGACGAGCTCCGGCTGGAACATGATGTGCTGGTGCGCGTGGGTCTCGGGGTTGGCGCACTCGTCGAGCAGCAGCTCGGTGGCGATCCGGCCCAGCTGGTACGTGGGCTGCCGCATCGAGCTGAGCGACACGGTCGAGGCGGCGGCGAAGTCGATGTCGTCGTAGCCGATCAGCGCCACGTCCTCGGGCACCCGCACCCCGGACCGCAGCAGCGCCCGCAGCACGCCGAGCGCGAGCAGGTCGTTGGCGCAGAAGACGGCCTCGGGCAGACCTTTCGCGATCAGGTCGGCGGCCGCCTTCTCGCCCGCGCGGGCCGTCATCGTGGCGGCCTCGGCCACCACCAGGTCGCCGGGGTCGAGCCCCGCGGCCCCCATCGCGGCCTTGGCCCCCTCGCACCGCTCCACGCACTGCCTGATGGTCAGCGGGCCGGTCACGTAGGCGACGCTGCGCGCGCCCCTGGCCAGCAGGTGCGCCACCGCGGCCCGGCCGCCGGCGACGTCGTCCACGGCCACCGCGCACTGGTCGGGCCGGTGCGCGGGATGGTCGACCAGCACCACGCTGATGCCGTGCCCGCGCAGCCGGTCGAGCCTGGCCGGGTCCTCGCCGGAGGGGGTGATCAGCACGCCGCGCACCCGGTGCTCGGCCAGCACGCGCAGGTTGCGGTCCTCCTTGTCCACCGAGCCGGCCGAGTTGCCCAGGATGACCGCGTAGCCCAGCTCGCTGGCCACGTCCTCGACCCCGGCGGCGACCTCGGTGAAGAAGGGGTTGCCGATGTCGATCACGCTCAGGCCGATCGTCCTGCTGTGACCGGCGCGCAGCGTCGAGGCGGAGCCGTGGCGGACGAACCCCAGCTCGTCGATCGCGGCCTCGACCCGCTCGCGGGTGGCGGGGGCGACCTTGCCGGGCCGGTTCAGTACATTGGAGACCGTGCCGGGGGAGACGCCTGCGTGCGCGGCGACGTCCTTGATGCTGACCATGGCCATGGGGCCCAATTAAAACGTACTAACCGACCCCGCGCCAGTCGCCTTGCCGTTGTCAGCAGGCGTTCCGGGCCTCAGCGGGCCCCGGTGCGCTTCCATCGTAGCGGTCCGGCGTGATCGCGGGGTCATCGGCTGATCAGCGGCGATTTTCCGTCCGGCGGTGGCCGGGGTCTTGTGGCTGGGGGGAGAGAACGTTTTAATCCACCATAAACATCGGCGTAACAGACTGTGAGCGCTAACAGTCCATACTTGAAAGGCAGGCTTCATGCCGGATGTCCCGGAAGTCATCGCGTACGGCGGCGACTGGAACCCGGAGCAGTGGCCCGAGGAGACGTGGGAGCAGGACGTCGCGCTGATGCGCGCGGCCGGCGTCAACCGGGTCAGCGTCGGGATCTTCTCCTGGTCGCTGATCGAACCCGCCGAGGGCGTGTTCGACTTCGGCTGGTTCGACCGGGTGATGGACCTGCTGGCCGGGAACGGCATCCGGGCCAACCTGGCGACCCCCACCGCCGCGCCGCCGCCCTGGTTCGCCGACGCCTACCCCGAGGCGCTCCCGGTGGACGCCGACGGCCGCCGGCTGCACCACGGCAGCAGGCAGGGCTTCTGCCCCAGCTCGCCGATCTACCGCGAGAAGGCGCTGCGCATCGCCGAGCAGGTGGCCACGCGCTACCGCGACCATCCGGCGCTGGCGATGTGGCACGTGCACAACGAGTACGGCTGCCACAACGCCCGCTGCTACTGCGACACCTCGGCGGCGGCCTTCCGCGCCTGGCTGCGCGCGCACCATGCCACGCTCGACGCGCTCAACGACGCCTGGGGCACCGCGTTCTGGTCGCAGCGCTACAGCGACTGGGCGCAGATCCTGCCGCCCCGCGCCACCCCCAGCTTCCCCAACCCGGGCCAGCAGCTCGACTTCCGCCGCTTCAGCTCCGACGCCCTCGTCGAGCTGTACGTGGCCGAGCGCGACCTGCTCAGGGAGCTGACCCCCGGCGTGCCCGCGACCACCAACCTGATGGCAGGCGCGCACTGGGACATGGACGCCTGGGCCTTCGCCGCCGAGGTGGACGTGGTCTCGACCGACCACTACCTGCTCGGCGCCCGCCCCGAGCCGCACATCGACCTGGCCTTCGCCGCCGACTACGCTCGCTCGCTCAACGGCGGCCGGCCCTGGCTGCTCATGGAGCACTCCACCAGCGCGGTCAACTGGCAGCCGCGCAACCTCGCCAAGACCCCCGGCGAGCTGCGCCGCAACTCGCTGTCCCACCTGGCCAGGGGCGCGGACGGGATCATGTTCTTCCAGTGGCGGCAGTCGCGGGCGGGCGCCGAGAAGTGGCACTCGGCGATGCTGCCGCACGCGGGCACCGGCACCAAGGTCTGGCGCGAGGTCGTGGCGCTGGGCGCGGAGCTGGCCTCGCTGGCCGAGGTGGCGGGCAGCACGGTCACGGCCGAGGTCGCCCTGCTCGTCGACCACTCCAGCGTGTGGGCGCAGGACCACCCGGCCCAGCCGACCGCCGACCTCGACCCCGTGGAGGAGGCCAAGCGCTGGCACGCCGCGCTCTGGCGGGCCGGCGTCACCTGCGACGTGGCCCACCCCGAAGGGGACCTGTCCGGCTACCGCCTGGTCCTGGTGCCCCAGCTCTACCTGGTGAGCGACGCGGGGGCGGCCAACCTGGAGGAGTTCGCCCGGCGGGGCGGGGTCGTGCTCGTGGGGCCGTACAGCGGGATCGTGGACGAGCACGACCGGGTGCGGCTGGGCGGCTACCCCGGCGCCTGGCGGGACCTGCTCGGCGTCAGCACCGAGGAGTTCCTCCCCCTGGCCGCGCCGATCCGGCTGGCTTCGGGCGCGACCGGGACCGTGTGGAGCGAGGCCGCGCAGGCCACCACCGCGAAGGTGCTCGACACCTACGTCTCCGGCGAGCCGGCCTGGACCCGCAACGACTACGGCGACGGCGCGGCGCACTACCTGACCACGGTGCTCGACGACGCCGCGCTGGCCGAGGTGCTGGCCACGGTCTGCCGCGAGGCGGAGGTGGAGCCGCCCGCCGCGAGCGTGCCCGGCGTCGAGGTCGTACGGCGCTCCCACGCCGACGGGCGCTCGTTCCTGTTCGCGATCAACCACACGGACCGGGACGCCACGGTGACCACGGAGGCGGGCGAGGCGGTCACCGTCCCGGCCGGGGACGCCCTGGTCATCCCCCTGGTCACTCGCGCTCCCTGAGTACGGCGGGAGGTGCATTGACAGCGGGCAGCAGGAATCATAGTTTCCTGCACGAAGGATTAAAACGTTTTGAAGGGATTGTCAGTGCAACGCGTCTGCTTCCTGCTGAAAGTCCGCCCAGAGCGGCTGGCGGAGTACCGCGAACGCCACCGCGACGTCTGGCCGGAGATGCGAGCGGCGCTGTCGCGCACCGGCTGGCACAACTACTCGCTCTTCCTCAGGGACGACGGCCTGCTCGTGGGCTACCTGGAGACCGACGACTTCGAGGCGGCCCAGAAGGCGATGGCCGAGACCGAGGTCAACGCCCGGTGGCAGGCCGAGATGGCGCCGTTCTTCGAGGGCCTCGACGGCCGCCCCGACGAGGGCATGACACCGCTGACCGAAGTGTTCCACCTGGATTGATCGGGGAGCTATGACTGACATCAAGGCCACGCTGCTGGCGCAGCACATCGAGACGCCGTCCTGGGCCTACGGCAACAGCGGCACCCGGTTCAAGGTGTTCGCCCAGAAGGGGGTGCCGCGCGACCCGTACGAGAAGCTGGCCGACGCCGCCCAGGTGCACGCCCACACCGGCATCGCCCCCACGGTCGCCCTGCACATCCCGTGGGACAAGGTCGACGACTACGCCGACCTGGCCCGCCACGCCCGCGAGCTGGGCGTGGGCATCGGCGCGATCAACTCCAACGTCTTCCAGGACGACGACTACATGCTCGGCAGCGTCACCCATCCCGCGAAGCGGGTGCGCCGCAAGGCGACCGACCACCTGCTCGAATGCGTCGACATCATGGACGCCACCGGCTCCGACACCTTGAAGCTGTGGTTCTCCGACGGCATCAACTACCCGGGCCAGGACGACATCAGGGCGCGCCAGGACCGCCTGGCCGAGTCGCTGGCCGAGGTCTACGACCGTCTCGGCGAGGGCCAGCGGTTCCTGCTGGAGTACAAGCTGTTCGAGCCGGCCTTCTACGCCACCGACGTGCCCGACTGGGGCACCGCCTACGCCCACTGCGTCAAGCTGGGCCCGAAGGCGCAGGTCGTGGTCGACACCGGCCACCACGCGCCGGGCACGAACATCGAGTTCATCGTGGCGTTCCTGCTGCGTGAGGGCAAGCTCGGCGGGTTCGACTTCAACTCCCGCTTCTACGCCGACGACGACCTCATGGTGGGCGCGGCCGACCCGTTCCAGCTGTTCCGCATCATGTACGAGGTCGTACGCGGCGGCGGGCTCGACCCCGAGACCGGGGTGGCGTTCATGCTGGACCAGTGCCACAACATCGAGCCCAAGATCCCGGGCCAGATCCGCTCGGTCATGAACGTGCAGGAGGCCACCGCCAAGGCGCTGCTGGTGGACCGGGAGGCGCTGGCCGCCGCCCAGGCGGAGGGCGACGTGCTGGGCGCGAACGCCGTATTCATGGACGCCTACAACACCGACGTGCGGCCGCTGCTCGCCGAGCTGCGCGAGGAGCGGGGCCTCGCGCCCGACCCGATGGCCGCCTACGCCAAGTCCGGATACTTCGAGAAGATCGCCGCCGAGCGCGTCGGCGGCCAGCAGGCCGGCTGGGGGGCCTAGCACCACGATGGACAAGCGAACTTCTGACGACACCGTACGCGAGCTGCTGGAACGCTCTCATCGCCTGGGGGCCGACCCGCGCAACACGAACTTCGCGGGCGGCAACACCTCGGCCAAGGGCGCCGCGCCCGACCCCGTCACCGGCGAGGAGACGGAGCTGCTCTGGGTCAAGGGCTCGGGCGGCGACCTCGGCACCCTGAAGGAGCAGGGCCTGGCCGTGCTCCGCCTCGACCGGCTGCGCGCGCTCAAGGGCGTCTACCCGGGCGTGGAGCGCGAGGACGAGATGGTGGCGGCCTTCGACTACTGCCTGCACGGCAAGGGCGGCGCCGCGCCGTCGATCGACACCGCCATGCATGCCCTGGTCGAGGCCGGCCACGTGGACCACCTGCACCCCGACGCCGGCATCACCATCGCGACCGCCGCCGACGGCGAGGAGCTGACCGGGCGCGTCTTCGGCGACCGGGTCGTGTGGGTGCCGTGGCGCCGGCCGGGCTTCCAGCTCGGCCTGGACATCGCCGCCATCAAGGAGGCGAACCCGCAGGCGATCGGCTGCGTCCTCGGCGGTCACGGCATCACCGCGTGGGGGGCGACCTCGCAGGAGTGCGAGTCGCGCTCGCTGGAGATCATCCGCACGGCGGAGGCGTACCTGGCCGAGCACGGCCGCCCCGACCCCTTCGGCGCGGTCGTCCACGACCCGCTGCCGGAGGCCGAGCGGCACGAGCGGGCTGCCGCGCTGTTCCCGATCGTGCGCGGCCTGGCCTCCACCGACGTGCGCGTGGTCGGCCACTACACCGACTCGGCCGAGGTGCTCGACTTCGTCGCGCGCGCCGAGCACCCGAGGCTGGCGGCGCTGGGCACGTCCTGCCCCGACCACTTCCTGCGCACCAAGGTCGCGCCGATGGTGCTCGACCTGCCGCCGGACGCGCCGCTGGAGCGGGTGGCCGAGCGGCTGCGCGAGCTGCACGCCGCCTACCGCGCGGACTACACGGCCTACTACGAGCGGCACGCAGGGCCGGATTCCCCGCCGATGCGCGGCGCGGACCCGGCGATCGTGCTGGTGCCCGGCGTCGGCATGTTCTCCTTCGGCAAGGACAAGCAGACCGCCCGCGTGGCCGGCGAGTTCTACGTCAACGCGATCAACGTCATGCGCGGCGCCGAGTCCGTCTCCTCCTACGCCCCCATCCCCGAGTCGGAGAAGTTCCGCATCGAGTACTGGGAGCTGGAGGAGGCCAAGCTGCGCCGCATGCCCAGGCCCAAGCCGCTGGCCACCCGGGTGGCGCTGGTGACGGGCGGCGGGTCGGGCATCGGCGCGGCCACCGCCCGCCGGCTGGCCGCCGAGGGCGCGTGCGTGATCGTGGCCGACCGCGACCTGGGCGCGGCGGAGAAGGTGGCCGCCGAGATCGGCGCGTCCGCGTACCGGGCGGCCGACGTGGCCGTGGCGGTCGGCGTGGACGTCACCTCCGAGGAGCAGATCGCCGCGGCGGTGCGCGCGGGCGTGCTCGCCTTCGGCGGCGTCGACCTGGTCGTCAACAACGCCGGCCTGTCGCTGTCGCGGGCGCTGCTGGAGACGACCGCGGCCGACTGGGACCTGCAGCACGACGTCATGGCGCGCGGCTCGTTCCTGGTCTCGCGCGAGACGGCCAGGGTCATGATCGACCAGGCGATGGGCGGCGACATCGTCTACATCTCCTCCAAGAACGCCGTCTTCGCCGGCCCGAACAACGTCGCCTACGGCGCCGCCAAGGCCGACCAGGCCCACCAGGTACGGCTGCTCGCGGCCGAGCTGGGCGCCCACGGCATCAGGGTCAACGGCGTCAACCCCGACGGCGTCGTCCGCGGCTCCGGCATCTTCGCCTCCGGCTGGGGCGCCAACCGGGCCGCCGTGTACGGGGTGGAGGAGGAGAAACTGGGCGAGTTCTACGCGCAGCGGACGCTGCTCAAGCGCGAGGTCCTGCCCGAGCACGTGGCCAACGCCGTCTTCGCCCTCGCCGGCAGCGACCTGACCCACACCACCGGGCTGCACGTCCCGGTCGACGCGGGCGTGGCCGCCGCCTTCCTGCGCTGACTCATCGCTTTCGCCGCGCCACCCCCGGCGGACCGCCCGATTCCGGCCGCCGTGACCCCTTCCGGTCACGGCGGCCTCCGGCGTTCCCGGAATAGGCCGCACGGGACATTGATGTGCCCTGGAGCACTTTCACGTGTAGCGGACGGTGAAATCGGACATGAACCGGGTCATGGCCTCCGACCCCACGGCGTTGCCCTGGAGCTCACCCGCAGGTGACAAGTCTCACGATGCGGGCACCACGCCCCTCCCGGCTTGCATGTTCATTTCCTAGAGTGCATCATCTTCACAAGCAAAGTTATGAGTGATGATGCATAATCATGCAGGAGGGCTTGAATGAGGGCAGCCATCGCGGGAGCCAGCGGCTACGCGGGAGGGGAGCTGCTCCGCCTGCTGCTCACCCACCCCGAGATCGAGATCGGCGCGCTCACCGCCGCCTCCAGCGCGGGCAGCCTCCTGGGGGCATCGCAACCCCACCTGCCGCAGCTGGCCGACCGCGTCCTTGAAGACACCACCGCCGACACGCTCGCCGGGCACGACGTCGTCTTCCTGGCCCTGCCGCACGGCCACTCCGCCGCCGTCGCCGCCCAGCTGGGCGAGGAGACGATCGTGGTCGACTGCGGCGCCGACCACCGGCTCGCCGACCCGGACGCCTGGCAGGAGTTCTACGGCGGCGAGCACGCCGGCACCTGGCCCTACGGCCTGCCCGAGCTGCCCCGCCAGCGCGAGATCCTCAAGGCGGCCAAGCGCATCGCCGTCCCCGGCTGCTACCCGACCTCCGTCCTGCTCGCCCTGACGCCCGCGTTCGCCGCCGGGCTCGCCGGGCCCGACGTCGTCGTGGTGGCCGCCAGCGGCACCAGCGGCGCCGGCCGCGCGCCCAAGCCCAACCTGCTCGGCAGCGAGGTCATGGGCTCGGTCAGCGCCTACTCCGTGGGCGGCGTCCACCGCCACACCCCCGAGATGGAGCAGGGCCTGTCGTCCGTCGCGGGCACGCCCGTCCGGGTGTCGTTCACCCCGACGCTGGCCCCCATGAGCCGGGGCATCCTCGCCACCTGCTCCGCCCCTGCCGCGCCCGGCCTCACCAAGGAGGCGCTGCGCTCGGCGTACGAGGTCGCGCTCAAGGGCGAGCCCTTCGTCCGGCTGCTGCCCGAGGGCACCTGGCCCGCCACCTCCATGACCTACGGCGCCAACACCGCCGCCCTTCAGGTGACGCTCGACGAGCGCGCGGGCCGCGTGGTCGCCGTCATCGCCATCGACAACCTCACCAAGGGCACGGCAGGGGGCGCGATCCAGAGCGTGAACCTCGCCCTCGGCCTGCCGGAAGAGCTCGGCCTCCCCCTGACAGGAGTTGCTCCGTGAGAGAGCGCAGCGAAGGAACCAACGAGCGAGCGTGCCCGACACTTGCGCGGCCGGCGAAGGAGGACGCATGAGTGTCACCGCCCCCTTGGGCTTCAGAGCGGCAGGAGTGGCCGCGGGGATCAAGTCGGGCGACGCCCGTGACCTGGCCCTCGTTGTCAACGACGGCCCCAGCCGCGCCGCCGCGGGCGTCTTCACCGCCAACCGGGTCAAGGCCGCCCCCGTGCTGTGGTCGCAGCAGGTCCTGTCGGGCGGGCGGCTGCGCGCGGTGGTGCTCAACTCGGGCGGCGCCAACGCCTGCACCGGCCCCGAGGGCTTCCAGGACACCCACGCCACCGCCGAGAAGGCCGCCGAGGTGCTGGCGGACTCCGCGGGCGAGATCGCCGTCTGCTCGACCGGTCTCATCGGCGAGCGGCTGCCCATGGACGCGCTGCTGTCCGGCGTCGAGAACGCCGCGGGCCAGCTCTCCCGCGACGGCGGCCTGGCCGCGGCCGACGCGATCCGCACCACCGACACCGTCTCCAAGATCTCGTTCCGGCGCGGCAGCGGCTACATGGTCGGCGGCATGGCCAAGGGCGCGGGCATGCTCGCCCCCGCCCTGGCCACCATGCTCTGCGTGATCACCACCGACGCCGAGCTGACCAGCGAGGAGCTCGACGCCGCCCTGCGCCAGGCCACCTCCCAGACGTTCGACCGGCTCGACACCGACGGGTGCATGTCCACCAACGACACCGTGCTGCTGCTGGCCAGCGGCGCCTCGGGCGTGCGGCCCGATCTGGAGGAGTTCGGGCAGAAGGTGCACGAGGTCTGCGCCGACCTGGCCAGGCAGCTCCTGGTGGACGCCGAGGGCGCCTCCAAGGCCATCGCCATCGAGGTGGTCGGCGCCGCCTCCGAGCACGACGCGGTCAAGGTCGGCCGCTCGGTCGCCCGTTCCAACCTGCTCAAGTGCGCCATCCACGGCGAGGACCCCAACTGGGGCCGCGTCCTGGCCGCCGTCGGCACCACCGACGCCGAGTTCGAGCCCGACCGGCTCAACGTCGCCATCAACGGCATCTGGATCTGCCGGGGCGGCGCCGTCGGCGACGACCGTTCCAAGGTGGACATGCGCCCGCGCGACGTGACGATCACCATCGACCTGTCGGCCGGCACGCACACCGCGACCGTGCACACCACCGACCTGACGGCCGACTACGTCCACGAGAACTCGGCGTACTCCTCATGAGACTCACCACCGCGCAGGCCAAGGCCGAGTCGCTGATCGAGGCGCTGCCCTGGCTCACCCGCTTCCACGGCGCCACCGTCGTGATCAAGTACGGCGGCAACGCCATGACGGAGGAGTCGCTCAAGGAGGGCTTCGCCGAGGACGTCGTCTTCCTGCACCACGCCGGCCTGCGCCCGGTCGTGGTGCACGGCGGCGGCCCCCAGATCAGCACCGCGCTCGACCAGCTCGGCATCGAGTCCACGTTCACCGCCGGGCTGCGCGTCACCACGCCCGAGGCCATGCAGGTCGTCCGCATGGTCCTCACCGGCCAGGTCAACCGCGACATCGTCGGCCTGGTCAACCGGCACGGCCCGTTCGCCATCGGCATGTCGGGGGAGGACGCCCACCTGTTCACCGCCGTGCGCAAGCACGCGCTCGTGGACGGCGAGCCGGTCGACATCGGCCAGGTCGGCGAGATCATCAAGGTCGAGCCGGGCGCGGTCGAAGCCCTGCTCGACAACGGCCGCATCCCGGTCATCTCCAGCGTGGCCAGGGGCGACGACGGAGAGATCTACAACGTCAACGCCGACACCGCCGCCGCCGCGCTGGCCGTGGCGCTCAAGGCGCACAAACTGATCGTGCTGACCGACGTCGAGGGCCTGTACGCCAACTGGCCCGACGACACCGACGTCATCGACCTGCTCACCGCCGACGAACTCGCGGCGCTGATGCCCAAGCTGTCCAGCGGCATGGTGCCCAAGATGGAGGCCTGCCTGACGGCCGTGCAGGGCGGGGTTCCCCAGGCCCACGTGCTCGACGGGCGGGTGTCCCACTCGCTGCTGCTGGAGATCTTCACCAACGAAGGAATCGGAACGATGGTGGTGCCCTCATGAACCTGTTCACGAGGTTCGAAAACGCGTTCATGCCCAATTACGGCGTCCCCCCGATAGCGCTGGCGCGCGGAGAGGGCACCCGCGTCTGGGACGCCGAAGGCAGGCAGTACCTCGACTTCATCGCCGGCATCGCGACCAGCTCGCTCGGCCACGCCCACCCGGCCCTCGTCGAGGCCGTCTCCGCGCAGGTCGCCACGATCGCGCACACGAGCAACCTGTTTCTGCACGAACCCGAGGTGCGGCTCGCCGAACGCCTCCTCGACCTGCTGAACGCCCCCGCCCGCGTGTTCTTCGCCAACTCCGGCACCGAGGCCAACGAGGCCGCGTACAAGCTCGCGCTCAAGTACGGCCGGCGCGAGGGCCGCTCCTACTTCGTCGCCGCCGAGAACGGCTTCCACGGCCGCACGATCGGCGCCCTGTCCCTGACCGGCAAGCGGGCCATCCGCGACCAGTTCGGCCCGTTCCCGGTCGAGGTCCGCTTCGTCCCTTACGGCGACGCCGACGCGCTCAAGGAGGCCGTCACCGGCGACTGCATCGCGGTCTTCCTGGAGCCCACCCAGGGCGAGGCCGGCGTCGTCCCGCCGCCCGAGGGCTACTTCGAGGCCGCCCGCGAGATCTGCGACTCCACCGGCGCCCTGCTGGTCGCCGACGAGATCCAGTCGGCCATCGGCCGTACCGGACACTGGTTCGCCCACCAGGCCGACGGCGTCACCCCCGACATCCTCACCCTGGCCAAGGGCCTCGGTGGCGGGCTGCCCATCGGCGCGTGCGTCGGCTTCGGCGACGCCGGCCGGCTGTTCGAGAAGGGCGACCACGGCTCCACCTTCGGCGGCAACCCCGTCTCGTGCGCCGCCGCGCTCGCCGTGCTCGACACCGTCGACCTCGACCACGTGAAGTCGGTCGCCGCGCGGCTGCGCACCGGCCTGGAGTCCGTCCGCCACCCGCTGCTCAAGGGCGTGCGCGGCCGGGGCCTGTGGCTGGCCGCCGTGCTGACCGACGACCGCTCGGCCCAGGTCCAGCAGGCCGCCGCCCACGCCGGCTTCCTGGTCAACGCGCTGCAACCCGACGCCGTGCGCATCGCCCCGCCGCTGATCGTGACCGCTGAAGAAGTCGACGCACTGGTGGCGGCGCTGCCCGCCATCCTGACGGAGGCGGCCGGATGAGCCCCAGGCACTTCCTGCGCGACGACGACCTCGCCCCCGCCGAGCAGGCGGAGGTCCTCGACCTGGCCGCCGCCATGAAGAAGGACCGCTTCGGCTACCGCCCCTTCGAGGGGCCGCAGACCGTCGCCGTCCTGTTCGACAAGCCGTCGGCCAGGACCCGCGTCTCCTTCCACACCGGCATCGGCGAGCTGGGCGGCCTGCCGCTGGTCGTCGACAACGTCTCGGTGCTCATGGGCCGCGGCGAACCGGCCTCCGACCTGGCCAGGGTGCTCGACCGGCAGGTCGCCGCCATCGTCTGGCGCACCACCGGCCAGGCGCTGATCGAGGAGATGGCCGCCCACTCCAAGGTGCCGGTCGTCAACGCGCTCACCGACGACTTCCACCCCTGCCAGATCCTCGCCGACCTGCAGACCGTCCGCGAACGGCTGGGCCGCACCGCCGGCGTCACGCTCACCTACGTGGGCGACGGCGCCAACAACATGGCTCACTCCTACCTGCTCGGCGGCGCCACCGCCGGGATGCACGTACGCATCGCCGCCCCGGCCGGCTACCAGCCGGACGCCGTCCTGCTCGACCGGGCCGCGGCCATCGCCGCCGCGACCGGCGGCTCGGTGCTCGCGCTGTCCGACCCGGTGGCCGCCGTCCAGGGCGCCCACGTGATCGCCACCGACACGTGGGTTTCGATGGGCCAGGACGGCAAGGAGGATCGGGTGAACGCCCTCATGCCGTACCAGGTGAACAACGAGCTGATCGAGCACGCCGCACCCGACGCGATCGTGCTGCACTGCCTGCCCGCCTACCGCGGCTACGAGATCACCGACGAGGTGCTCGAAGGCCCGCGCAGCGTCGTGTGGGACCAGGCGGAAAACCGCCTGCACGCCCAGAAGGCGCTGCTCCACTGGCTGGTGTCGCACCGATGACCATCCCGATGACCAAGGCCGCCCGGCAGGCGAAGATCACCGACCTGCTGGAGCGCAAGGCCGTGCGCTCCCAGCCCGAGCTGGCCAAACTCCTCGCCGAGAGCGGCGTCGAGGTCACCCAGGCCACGCTCTCGCGCGACCTCGACGAACTCGGCGCGCTCAAGCTGCGCGCCGACGACGGCTCCCTCGTCTACGCCCTGCCAGGTGAGGGCGGCGGCAGGATCCCGCTGGCCCGCCTCGGCAGCGGCGAGAGCCCCGACGCCCGCCTCCACCGCATCGCGGAAGAGCTGCTCGTCGGAGCCGAGGCGTCGGCGAACCTGGTCATGGTGCGCACCCCGCCGGGCGCGGCCCAGTTCCTCGCCTCCGCCATCGACCACGCCGACTGGGAGTCCATCCTCGGCACGGTGGCCGGCGACGACACGATCCTCGTCATCAGCCGCGACCCGGCGGGCGGGCAGGCCGTCGCGGAGGCACTGCTGAGGGTCGCCGACCGGCGCACCTGACTGCTGAAGGTCGCCGCCCGGCGCACCCGACAGACTTCCAGGGAGACTGACATGCCCGACAGAGTGGTGCTCGCCTATTCCGGCGGGCTCGACACCTCGGTCGCCATCCCGTACCTCGCCGAGAAGATGAACGCCGAGGTCATCGCCGTCGCCGTGGACCTCGGCCAGGGCGGCGAGGACATGGAGACCATCAGGAAGCGGGCCATCGACTGCGGCGCCGCAGAATCGGTCGTCGTGGACGCCAAGGAGGAGTTCGCCGCCGAATTCTGCGTGCCGGCCCTCCAGGCCAACGCCCTCTACATGGACCGCTACCCGCTGGTCTCCTCCCTCTCGCGCCCGCTCATCGTCAAGCACCTGGTGACGGCGGCCAGGCGGTTCGGCGGCACCGTCGTCTCCCACGGCTGCACCGGCAAGGGCAACGACCAGGTCCGCTTCGAGGCCGGCCTGGCCGCGCTCGCCCCCGACCTTGAGGTCATCGCCCCCGCCAGGGACTTCGCCTGGACGCGCGACAAGGCCATCGAATACGCCGAGTCCAAGGGCCTGCCCATCGAGACGTCGAAGAAGAACCCGTTCTCCATCGACCAGAACCTCTGGGGCCGCGCCGTCGAGACCGGCTTCCTCGAAGACATCTGGAACGGCCCCACCGAGGAGGTCTACTCCTACACCTCCGACCCGGCCCGGCCCCGCGACCCCGACGAGGTCGTGATCACCTTCGCCCGCGGCGTCCCCGTCGCCCTCGACGGCCGGCCGATGACCCCGTACGCGGTCGTCGACGAGCTCAACCGCCGCGCCGGCGCCCACGGCGTCGGCCGGATCGACATGGTCGAGGACCGCCTGGTCGGCATCAAGTCACGCGAGGTCTACGAGGCGCCGGGCGCCATCGCGCTCATCACCGCGCACCTGGAGCTGGAGAGCGTCACCGTCGAGCGCGACCTGGCCCGCTTCAAACGCGGCGTCGACCAGCGCTGGAGCGAACTCGTCTACGACGGCCTGTGGTTCTCGCCGCTCAAGGACGCGCTCGACGCCCTCATCGCCGAGGCCCAGAAGCACGTCAACGGCGAGATCAGGATGGTCCTGCACGGCGGGCGGGCCACCGTGACGGGCCGGCGCTCCGACGACTCCCTGTACGACTTCTCACTAGCCACGTACGACACCGGCGACGCCTTCGACCAGTCCCTGGCCAAAGGCTTCGTCCAGCTGTTCTCCCTCCCCGCTAAGATCGCGGCGGCCCGGGACACGAGAAAGGACTGACTTGCACTATGGTCGCGGGGGAAACGGAGGAGATGACGGTGAGTGATGGCAAGCCGATGCGGCTGTGGGGCGGACGCTTCGAGAGCGGCCCGTCCGACGCGCTGGCCCGGCTGTCGGTGAGCGTGCACTTCGACTGGCGGCTGGTGCCGTACGACCTGGCGGCGTCCAGGGCGCACGCCCGCGTGCTGCACAGGGCGGGGCTGCTGAGCGACGAGGAGCTCGACCGCATGATCGGCGCGCTCGACGACCTGGAGCGCGCGTGCAAGGCGGGGGAGTTCCGCCCGACGGTCGCCGACGAGGACGTGCACACCGCGCTGGAACGCGGCCTGCTGGAGCGGCTCGGCTCGCTCGGCGGCAAGCTGCGCGCGGGCCGCTCGCGCAACGACCAGATCGCCACCGATCTGCGGCTCTACCTGCGCGACCACGCCAGATCGGTGGTCTCGCGCCTGGTCGAGCTGGAGACGGCGCTGATGGCCCAGGCCGAGCAGCACGCCGACACGGCCGCGCCCGGCATGACCCACCTGCAGCACGCCCAGCCGGTCTCGTTCGGCCACCAGTTGCTGGCCCACGTGCACGCCTTCGCCCGTGACGTCGACCGGCTCACCGACTGGGACAAGCGCGCCGCGATCTCCCCGCTGGGCTCAGGCGCTCTCGCGGGCTCCTCGCTGCCGCTCGACCCGCAGGCCGTGGCCGAGGAGCTGGGCTTCTCCGCCGCCGCGCCCAACTCGATGGACGCCGTCTCCGACCGCGACTTCGCCGCCGAGTTCCTGTTCGACGCGGCCATGATCGGTGTGCACCTGTCGCGGCTGGGCGAGGAGATCGTCCTGTGGGCCTCGCAGGAGTTCCGCTGGATCGAGATGGACGACGCCTACTCCACCGGCTCGTCGATCATGCCGCAGAAGAAGAACCCCGACGTCGCCGAGCTGGCCCGCGGCAAGTCCGGGCGGCTCATCGGCAACCTCATGTCCCTGCTCACCACGCTCAAGGGCCTGCCGCTCACCTACAACAGGGACCTCCAGGAGGACAAGGAGCCGGTGTTCGACGCGGTCGACACCCTCCTGCTCGTCCTGCCCGCGATGGCCGGCCTGGTCGCCACCATGCGGATCAACACCGCCCGCATGGAGGCCTCGGCCCCCGACGGGTTCGCCCTGGCCACCGACCTGGCCGAGCTGCTCGTCCGCCGCGGCGTGCCGTTCCGCGAGGCGCACGAGGCCGTCGGCCATCTCGTCGTGTGGTGCCAGGTCAACGACAAGGACCTCGGGGAGCTGAGCGACGACGAGCTGGTCAAGGTCTCGCCGCACCTGACCCCCGACGTCCGCGACGTGCTCAGCGTGCCCGGCGCCCTGGCCGCGCGCAAGGCCTACGGCGGCACCGCGCCCGACCGCGTCCGCGACCAGCTCGTCGCGCTGCGGGAGTCCGTCGACGCGCAGGCGGCATGGGCCGCGGGGAGCTGAGCTCCGCCGCGCTGCCGCGGAGTTTCTTCGACCGGCCGTCATGGGAGGTGGCGCCCGACCTGCTCGGGCGCGTGCTCGTGCACGGCAGCGGGGAGAGCGCCGTCGCCGTACGCCTGAGCGAGGTCGAGGCGTACGGCGGCCCCGGCGAGGACCCGGCCGCCCACACCTACCGGGGCAGGACGCCGCGCAACGCCGTCATGTTCGGCCCGCCGGGCCACATCTACGTCTACTTCACCTACGGCATGCACTTCTGCGCGAACCTCGTCTGCCTGCCGGAGGGGTTCGGCTCGGCCGTGCTGCTGCGGGCCGGGGAAGTGGTCGCGGGCGCCGCCGAGGCCCGCGCCCGCCGATCGTCCGGCAAGCCCGTCGCCGATCGCGACCTGGCCCGCGGCCCCGCCCGGCTGGCCGTCGCCCTGGGCCTGCTGCGCGAGCACAACGGCCTCGACGCCGTCCTCGAAGGCTCGCCGTCCGGCCGGCCGCACCAGTCGGCCACCGTGCTGCACGGCCGGCCCGCCGACCCTTTGGCGATCAGGTCAGGGCCGCGCACCGGCGTCTCGACGGCCAAGGACACCCCGTGGCGGTTCTGGATCGACGGCGACCCGACCGTGTCGCCGTACCGCGCTCACGTGCCGCGCCGGCGCAGCGCCGCGGCCACCTCCGTGGGGGAGGTGCCCAGCTCGTGAGGGCTGAAGATGTGCAGATAGTCGCCGGTGTCGATCTCCAGCATCTCGCTGCGCAGCCCCCACCGCCTGCGCACGTCCACCTTGACGTCCCAGATCGACTCCCACGGCACGTGCCGCCGCCCCGCGAACCCGTGCACCACCGTGATGCCGCTCTCGTCGGCCGCCAGCCGTACCGGGACGAGCAGGTCGCGCAACCCCATCCCGCCCACCAGGACGGCCGCGGGCACCGCCAGGATCACCCCGCGCAAATCGCCGTCCCACCACCAGTAAACGCCGAGCCCGCCACACACCAGAGCCCCTAAGATCTTGAAAACGGCCAGCTCGCGACGGACCCTCCACATGGGTACACAGCGTATCCAAGTAGCGCCCACGCGCACCGATCGGGCAGGCTAAAGGCACCGACAACGACCCAGGGAAGCCAGATCACCGTGACCGACATCCTTGACGACCTCGCGTGGCGAGGCCTGATCGCCCAGTCCACCGACCTCGACGCGCTGCGCGCGTCCATGGCCGAGGCACCGATCACGGTCTATTCCGGTTTCGACCCCACCGCGCCGTCCCTGCACATCGGCCACTTCGTGCCGCTGCTCACGCTGCGCCGCTTCCAGCTGGCAGGGCACAACCCGATCGGCCTGGTCGGCGGCGCCACCGGCCTCATCGGCGACCCGAGCGGCCGCAACACCGAGCGCTCGCTCAACTCCGGCGAGATCGTCGCCGAGTGGGTGGAACGCCTGCGCGGACAGGTCAGCAAATTTCTGGACTTCGACGCCCAGCCCAACCCGGCCCGCCTCGTCAGCAACCTCGACTGGACCGGCGAGCTGAGCGCCATCGACTTCCTGCGCGACATCGGCAAGCACTTCCCGGTCAACCGCATGCTCGCCAGGGAGTCGGTCTCCGCGCGGCTGCAGGGCGAAGGGCTCAGCTACACCGAGTTCAGCTACCAGATCCTGCAGTCCAACGACTACCTGGAGCTCTACCGCCGCTACAACTGCACCCTGCAGATCGGCGGCAGCGACCAGTGGGGCAACATCACCGCGGGCGCCGACCTCATCCGCCGCGTCGAGGGCGGCCACGTCCACGTGCTGACCCAGCCGCTCATCACCAAGGCCGACGGCACCAAGTTCGGCAAGACGGCCGGGGGCGCCCTCTGGCTCGACCCCGAGATGACCTCCCCGTACGCCTTCTACCAGTACTTCCTCAACACCGACGACCGCGACGTGATCCACTACCTCAAGGTGTTCACGTTCCGCAGCCGCGAGGAGATCGAGGCGCTGGAGAAGGCCGTCGCCGAACGTCCCTTCGCCCGCGAGGCCCAGCGCACGCTGGCCGAGGACCTCACCGAGCTGCTGCACGGCCGGGCGGAGCTGGACGCGGTCGTCGCCGCCTCCAAGGCCCTGTTCGGCCAGGGCTCACTGGAGGACCTGCCGGCCGCCACCCTCGGGGCCGCGCTGGCCGAGGTGCCCAGGGCCGCCATCCCCGAGCTCGGCACCGCCTTTGTGGACCTGCTGGCCGACAGCGGCCTGGTGGAGTCCAAGTCGGCGGCCCGGCGGGCGGTGAAGGAGGGCGGGGCGTACCTCAACAACCGCAAGATCACCGACGAGGCGTACGTGCCTGGGGCGGATGATCTGCTCGGTGGGCGGTACATGGTGCTGCGGCGCGGCAAGAAGTCGATCGGCGGCGTCGAGGTCGGCTGATCGTTGCTATACGGGCCCTCCGGCTGCGCTGCGCTGGGGGCCCGTTCTCGTGCTCGCCATCACTCCCTTGGCCGCTACCGGCCATCTCCTTGACCCCGTTCGAACAACGCCACCGTCAGGCCGGGTAGATCCCCCGAATGCTTGGCCAGGGTCACCTCGAACCCGGCTTGCTCAACCTCCTCGACCCGGGGCACGGCATCCCCCTCAAGCCCCGACTGCTTCGTCCCCCGCCATACGATCCAGACCCGCTCCCGCTCCTTCAGCACGGCCGAGACATCCGACCGCTCCGGATAGCCGAACCCGTCCGGCTCCGGTTCGTCGCCCGCCCGCAGCACGTCCACGGGCATGAGGGAGTCGGCGTAGTAGTCGAATCCGATCCGCAGCTGGCTCTGCCCGTAGACGATGGCGTCATCGGGCTCGGCCTTGATCACCCGCAGGGCCCACGGGATGTTCTCGAACCGGCCGTTCTCCTCCCGTACGTCGACATGGTCGGGGAATGCCAGCGCGCACCCCAGCGCCACGACCACCACCCCCGCCACCACGTGGAACCGGGGGAGACCCGCCACGGCCAGCCCCGCCAGCAGCGCCAGCGCGGGAGCCGTCACGAACAGATAGCGATCCACGTACACCGGCGTCACCGCCCACGAGACCACCAGCAGCAGCACCGGCGGCAGCACGAGCCACCCCACCAGCACGAACGCCCAGACCCCACCGCTCCGCTCCTCCCCAGCGGATGGGGGGACGGCTGCCCCGTCCGGCCCCGCCCCGGCCCGCAGCGACTTCCCGCCCTGCACCGTCCCCGCCCGTGGCATCCTCCAGGACAGCACCGCCGCCCCCACCAGCGCCATCACGAACAACACCACTCCGAGCGTGCCCGCCCCCGCCGCCATCTTGGGAAACTTCAACCACACCTCGGGCCCGCGCTCAGGGATCCAGCTGATGGCATGCCGCTCCCCGTACCCGATCAGCCCGAGAACGGCGGCCGGTACACACCCCACAGCCATCGCCACCACCATCCGCACGGCCACGGCCCGTCGCATCAGCAGCACCTGGGCCGGCAGCACGAGCACCGCGAAGAGATGCGTGGAGCACACCAGCGCCACCGCCACCCCGTACACCACCCAGCGCCGCACCCCCGGCCGCCCGCCGCTCTCCAAGGCCCGGTGCAACGCCCAGAACGAGAACACGACCGCGGCCGCCGCAAACGCGTACGACCTGGCAAAAGCCCCGTAGTAGGACACCGACGGCAGGATCGCGAACACGCCGGCCGCGATCACCCCCGCCCGCGTGCTGTGCAGCCGACGCCCCAGCTCGACCAGGAACCACGCCGCCACCCCGATCGCCACCGCCGACGGCAGCCGCAACCACAACTCCGCCGTCCCCGCCTTCGCCCAGAAGTGCATGAACAGGTAGTAGGGGAGGAAGTGCCCATCGATGTGGCGCGCCAGCTCGAACATCCCCGCCAGCGAACGGCCGGCGGCGCTGATGGTGGCCAACTCGTCCCCGTTCAGAGTCGAGGAGCCGTTACCCGAGAACGCGGCCAGCCCGGCGACCAGCCCCATCCACCAAGGGGTTGACGTGCGGGGACGGGCGGTGGGGCGGACTGGGGGAGCTAGTGTGGCGGCAGTGGTCACCGGGGCAGGATACGCGGCAGTGGTCCCGGTATATGGCGAAAGTGATCGTCTCCGCCCCTATGACCCGACCACCTCAGGCGGCACTGAGCAACAACTCTCCGAAGCCATCCGGCCAAAGACCTCCGACCTCCAGCCCGCTTTCCACCGAGCCACCTGCGAGCGCAGGGATGCTACGAACGCAGCACCCTGCGCCAAAGGCACTCCGCGCAGGCAGCCTTACTGCCTCATTGCGCTTGCCGCTTTTGCTCCCGCTCCTGCTGCCAACCCTCGACACCGCTGCCAGACCCGACCGCCGGATGGCGCCGCGCCCAGCCGACGGCCACCCGGAAACCGACGGCCACCACCCGGCAACACTCGCACCGGGCAACGCTCCCACCAGACGGTTCCCCCCGACTGTGCTCCCACCCGGCACCTGTCACCACCAGTTGCCGGCCTTGCCAGTGGGCGCGGGGCAGGCGGCCTCGGCATCAGTAGCACCCACGATCGCGCCGACTCGCGTTGCACCATCATCCGCGAGAACCACATCGACCCTGAGCACGTCGCACTCGATGCCGCATGCGACGACAACGACACCCGGACACCCGGGCATCCGGACAGAAGGGAAGGGCAACCACGACGCCACCGCCTGTACCGACACGGGGCGCAAAACCGCATCCCAGCGCGCTGACCAGTCAGAACTCTCACGCGGCGGAGACAAGCCCCCATCCCCCGGGCGAGTCGATTTGACGCGCCGTGGATCGCGACCTAATGTTTCACCTCGCCCCGGGAGTGAGCCGGACGCCGGTCAGGCGGACGGGCCCCAGGGCAAGCCCCTTGATACAACGAACCACCCGGCAGAGCCGCTTAGGCGTGCTTCAGCATGGGCCGTTGTCCGGGCGTGCCGACACTACCGAAAATTCGGTTGATTCGACATGCTCCGGGTGACACGGTAAGTTACGAGGGTTGCCCCGGAGACGGGGTGCACAATCTTGGAAGGTCATCCGGCCTCAGATCAAATCGCAAGATTTGACTCGATGCTAGCCGATCTGCTACGATTGCGGAAGACGAGATAGTGCCTTCGAGGCTAGGATCACTGAATACAGATCCAGACCGAGTTGTACGCGTCCGTTTCTTGAGAACTCAACAGTGTGTTAAAAGCCAGTGCATGAAACACATGCATAACCCCGTCAGGTCTTCGGACCAAGACGGAT
>NZ_JBEZFZ010000040.1:0-69252 GCF_040649735.1 Nonomuraea sp. NPDC048892
CGCGGCGGGTTTGGGTGTGGTGGGGCGGGCCGCGCCGGGGGGCCGGGGGGGGGGGGGGGGGCGGGGGGGGGGGGGGGGGGGGTTTGCGGGGGGGGGGGGGGGGGGGGGGCGCCCCCCCCCCCCACGCCAGCGCTCCGGCCACCACCAGGCCGAGGATGACGGCCAGGACGGTGTCGAGGGTGAGGGTGGCGACGGCGGTCAGGACGAGCACCAGGCCGTCGCCGCGGGTGCTGCGGAACATGGCGCGTACGGCGTCCATCTCCACCATCCGCACGGCCGTGGCCAGCAGCACGCCGGCGAGCGCGGCGAGGGGGATCTTGGCGACGAGGCCGGCGGCCAGGTAGACGATGGCGCCCAGGATCAGGGCGTGGGCCAGCGCCGCGAGCCGGGAGTGAGCGCCTGAGCGCACGTTGACGGCGGTGCGCACGATGGCGCCGGTGCCGGGCATGCCGCCGAACATCGGTGTGACGAGGTTGGCGATGCCCTGTCCGAACAGCTCCCTGTCGGGGTCGTGCCGGTGGTGTCCGGTCATGTTGTCGGCGACGGCGGCCGACAGGAGCGACTCCAGCGCCGCCAGCGCGGCCACGGCGACGGCCGGGGCGAGCAGCGACGGCAGCACCTGGAGGTCGAGGAACGCCAGCGACGGCGCGGGCAGCCCGGCGGGCAGGTGGCCGATCCTGGCCAGCGGCAGCCCGGCCAGCTCCACGACGAGGGTGACGGCGGCCACGACGACGAGCGAGAGCGGCAGCGCCGGCCGTACGCTCGCCACCACCAGCAGCACCGCCGCGACGGTCAGCGTGGTGGACATGGCCCACCAGTGCGGCCTGGACAGGAAGTCCATGACGGCGTGCCAGGCCACGACGGCGATTTTGTCGCTGTCGTGGGCGGGGACCCCGAGCGCGTGCGGGAGTTGCTGCAGCGCGATGACGCCGGCCATGCCGACGGTGAAGCCGGCGACGACGGGCGCCGGCACCAGGGCCATGTAGCGGCCGGCGCGCGCCAGGGCCAGCCCGACGAGGAGCAGCCCGGCGAGCAGGCCGACGGTCAGGACGCCGGTGGCGCCGTGGGCGCTCATGATCGGCATGAGCACGACGGTCATGGCGCCGCTGGTGCCCGACACCTGCAGGGCCGAGCCGCCGAACAGCGCGGCGAGCGCTCCGGCGACCACGGCGGTGGCCAGGCCGGAGGTGGCGCCGAGGCCGGAGGAGATGCCGAAGCCGAGCGCCAGCGGCAGCGCGACGATCGCCACCGTGAGGCCGGCCAGCAGGTCGTCACTGGGACGGTCGCGCATGGCGGCCAGCGCGGCGCGTTCGGGCAGCACGCTTCGGACGCGGCCCCAGCTCGCGGCGAGCACCGCACTCACGTTGTGTCACCGTTCGAGCCGATCCTGTGACTGCATGCACGCATGAAAGGTTCGCCCATGATCACTCCTTCTGGGTAAAGACAACCCCACCTTGTCCCCAATTGCATAACTTTGCAATTGGTGAAGAGATCGTCAGCGTATCAACTGCACCCCGTCTCACCTGGCCAAACTGGGCGGGGAAAGGTGTTCGCCAGGCGTGAAAACGCCCGCTGGGTAAAGTCAGGCGGACAACATCGCGAAGGCCCGTCCGGCCGCGCGCACCGCCTCCGGCTCCACCTCGGCCATCGGGCGGCCGTCGGCGAGCATCGACCAGTTGCGCCGGGCCAGCACCCGTTGCGTGGCCATCACCTGGCCGGCCAGCAGTGCCGCGGTCAGGCGGTCATGGGGTCCCTCCAGCGCCTCCGCCAGGGCCTCCTCGTCGCGGGCCATGTGCTGGTGCAGCCGCGCCAGCAGGCTCGGCGCGGTGGAGAACACCAGGCGGTGGTACGCCACCACGTCAGGATGGTCGTTGAGCCCCGTGACGGGGTCGTGCGCGGCCAGCCGGTCGAGGAAGTGGCGGAGCAGCGCCTCCAGCGGGCTCAGCCCGGACTCCCGCTCGCGCACCACCCGGGCCGACTCCCCGAGATGGTCGGCGATGCGGTGCAGGACCAGGTCCTCCTTGGACGCGAAGTACTTGAACAGCGTCGGCTTCGAGACTCCCGCCGCCGCCGCGATCTCCGTCACGGGCACCTCATCGAAGCCGCGCTCCAGGAACAGCCGGATGGCCGCCTCCGAGATCGACTCGTGCACCCGCCGCCGCTGCAGCTCCCGCAGTCCCGTCATAGACGCACTCTATCAAAGTGTTAACCTGGTCAATCTCTTAACCCGGTTAACGTTTTTGGAGGTGTGATGGGAACGCTCGACGAGGAGCGCGAGCACGTCGAACGCTGCCGGGCCGGCCTGCGCAGGATGCTGGACGGCGCACGGGACAACGTGATCGTCGGTGAGACCGTGGCCGGCGACCGCTACAGCGCCGAACGCCTGGGACGCCACCTCAAGAGCCTGGCCAAGGAGCTGAGCGAGGAGCCCGACGGCCCGCCGTTCTTCGGCCGGCTCGACTTCGGCGCGGACTCGGCCGAGCACGGCGGGCGCGCGTACCACATCGGCAGGCGGCACATCAGCGGCGAGCGCGGCGGCCCGCCCGAGGTGATCGACTGGCGCGCGCCGGTCGCGCGGGCGTTCTACCGGGCCAGCGCCCGCGACCCCCTCGGTGTCGCCGTACGCCGGCGTTTCGGCTGGTCGGACGGCACGCTGACGAGCTTCGAGGACGAACGGCTCGCGCGCGGCGAGGAGGGCGGAGGCACGCTGCTCGCCGCCGAGATCGAGCGGCCCCGCGTCGGCCCGATGCGCGACATCGTCGCCACGATCCAGCCCGAGCAGGACGATCTCGTACGCGCCGAGCTGGACACCTCGATCTGCGTCCAGGGCGCGCCCGGCACCGGCAAGACCGCCGTCGGCCTGCACCGGGCCGCCTACCTGCTCTACGCGCACCGCCGCCGCCTCGGCCGCGACGGCGTGCTGGTGCTGGGCCCGAACCGGGCCTTCCTCGGCTACATCTCCGCCGTCCTGCCCGCGCTCGGGGAGGTGGACGTCGAGCAGACCACGCTGGAACGGCTGCTCGCGACGGTCCCCGTCACGGCCGAGGACACGGAGGAGGCGGCCGTGGTCAAGCACGACGTACGCATGGCACGGGTGCTGCGCCGGGCCCTGTACGGCCGCGTGCGCAAGCCGGTCGAGCCGGTCGCGATCGCCGACGGCTCCTACCGCTGGCGCGTGCCCGAGGACGAGCTGCGCCGCATCGTGGACGACACCCGGCGCGAGTCCCTCCCCTACGGCGTCGGCCGCGAACGCGTCAGGGCCCGCGTGGTGGCGGCCGTGCGCCGCCAGGCCGAGTCGCGCGGCGCGACGGCGAACGCCGCCTGGCTGCGCCGGATCGGCCGCGGCGTCACCGCGTGGCTGGACGGCGTCTGGCCCGCCGTCAAACCGCAGGAGATCCTGTACGAGGTGCTGCGCGGCCCCTCGGGCGACGCCCCCGACCCGGCGCGCGGCGTGCTGACCGAGGCCGAACGCGCGGCCGTCACCTGGGCCAGGCCGCCCCGCGGCGTCAAGAGCGCCCGGTTGACGGCGGCCGACCTGGTCCTGCTGGACGAGCTCGCCGGTCTGATCGAGCGTCCGCGCGGCTACGGGCACGTCATCGTGGACGAGGCCCAGGACCTGTCGCCCATGGAGTGCCGGGCCGTGGCCAGGCGCAGCGAACACGGCTCGCTGACCGTGCTGGGCGACCTGGCGCAGGGCACCACGCCGTGGGCCGCCACCTCGTGGGCGCCGCGCATGGAGCTGCTGGGCAAGCCGGACGGCGAGGTGATCGCGCTCACGACCGGCTTCCGGGTGCCGGCGGCGGTGGTGGATCTGGCCAACACGCTGCTGACGGCGCTGGAGGTGCAGGTGCCGGCGACGCGCTCGTACCGGTCGGACGGCCGGCTGCGGGTGACGCGCGCCGCCGGGCTGGGCGAGGGGGTGGTCGCGGCGGTGCGCGACGCGCTCACGTTCGAGGGCTCGGTCGGGGTGATCGCGGCCGACGCCGAGGTGGAGGCGCTGACGTCCGCGCTGTGGAACGACGGCCTGGACGTGAGCGGCCGGCTCAGCGTCGTGCCCGCCTCGCTGTGCAAGGGCCTGGAGTACGACCACGTCGTCCTGGCCGAGCCGGCCGCCATCGCCGAGGCGGAGCGGCGCGGACTCAACCGCCTGTACGTGGCCCTCACCCGTGCCGTCTCCCGCCTCGACGTCGTGCACGCCCGGCCGCTGCCGCCGGAGCTCGCCCTGCCCGCGGCAGCCGCCTGAAATGGGCAGATGCCGGGTACGCGTGGCTCGACAGGGCCTGCCGTTCGGTGTGTGATGTGGTTCACCCTCAGGAAGGAGCCGCCCGTGACCGCTTCGCAGGACCCGCCCCCAGGCGACGATCCCGGCCGGCCGCCACCGCCGGCTCCCGCGCGCCGGCCTCGGGTGAGCGACCAGGTCCTGTCGATCATCGGGTTCGTCTGCGCCGTGGTGGCCGTCCTGTACGTCCCGGTGCTGTTCGGCCTGGCGGGCGTCGTGCTGGGCATCGTCGGCCACACCCGCGGCGAGCCCCTGGGCCGCTGGGCGGCCATCGCCGCGGGCGCGGCCATGCTGGCCGGGACGATGCTCAGCATCCTGCTGGTCCCGCGCTGACGTACGGCTCCAGGGCCGTCCGTGCGGCCCCGTGCGATCCTTGAGGGGTGCTTTCGCCCATCGACGCGCTGCGCGAGCAGGTCACCGCCCGGTTGTCCGCCTTCGACCGCCGGCAGGTCCCGCCGGCCGGGGGCGTGCGCCGCGCCGCCGTCACCGTGTGCGTGCTGGAGGACGCCGGAGGCGGCCCGTACGTCATCGTGATCAGGCGCGCCGCCAGGGGCCGCAACCCCGGGCAGTGGGCGCTGCCCGGCGGGCGGGCCGACGACGGCGAGCAGCCCGTGGCGGCGGCGCTGCGCGAGCTGGCCGAGGAGACCGGCGTCACCGGCGTCGAGGTGGCCGGGCTGCTCGACGACTTCGTCACCGACTCGGGGTTCGTGATCACGCCGGTGGTGGCGTTCGGCGGCCGGCAGGAGCCGGTGCCCGATCCGCGCGAGGTGGCCTCGGTGCACGCGGTGCCGCTGGAACGCTTCCTGGCGCCGGGGGTGCCGCGCTGGAAGGGGAAGCTGCTGCAGATGCCGCTGGGGCCCTCCATCGTGATCCACGCGCCGACGGGGGCGATCCTGTGGCAGTTCGCCGAGGTGGCGTTGCGGGGGCGCGAGCAGCGGGTCTTCGACGTGGCCCAGCCCCACTGGACCAGGACCTGAGGGTGGCCCAGCCGTACTGGGCAGGGGGCCTGATGCTCGGCTCGGCCGCCTGGAGCGAGGGCCTGAGGGCCCGCGACCTGTCGAAACCACGCTCAAAGCGGAAGCCGCGATTACCTTTCCTGCCGGACGGTGTGCTTAACTCAAGATTGCCGATGTGGTCTGTGTCCCCCGGGCCGCAAATTACCGCCTTCACGGAATACCGTTCGGCTGGAGCCGTGTTGTGCACCTCGCCGAGGAGGCGACCGCCACATCGGCCTAAAAGCTTTCCCAGGCGTCCCGCCGCACCGGCGGGGCGCCTGCTTTATTGTGGGGTGGCCGCCCGCCCGATGATCAGGAGAGCTCGTTGCTGTACGAAGTGGTCAAGTTCGCCTCCGCGCCGCTCGCCAACGCGATGTGCCGTCCGCACATCTCCGGCGCGGCGCACGTGCCGCGGACCGGCCCCGCGATCCTGGCCGTCAACCACCTCTCGATCCTCGACTCGTTCCTGCTGCCCGCGCTGCTGCCCCGCCACGTGACGTTCACGGCCAAGAACGAGTACTTCTCCGGCAACCCCGTCTCCGGCTTCTTCATGCGGCTGGGCGGCAGCCTGCCGATCGACCGCGAGAGCGCGCACGCCGCGCAGGCCATGCTCGACGACGCCGCCGCGCTGCTGGAGCGGGGTGAGCTGTTCGGCATCCACCCGGAGGGCACCCGCTCCCCCGACGGCCGCCTCTATCGTGGCAAGATCGGGGTGGCCTGGCTGGCGCTGAAGACCGGCGCGCCGGTGCTGCCGGTGGCGCTCAGCGGCACCGAGAAGGTGCTGCCCGTGGGCGCGAAGGTGCCCAGGCCCGCCCCCATCGGCATCACGATCGGGGCGCCGATGCGGTTCGAGGGCGACCACACCAAGGCGCGCGACCGGCGGCGGGTGACCGACGAGATCATGATGGCCATCCAGCGGCTGTCGGGGCAGGAATACGTGCCGACCTACGCGGCCAGTTACAAGGCATCCAATGGCATGTCATAGCACGACGCCGGGCTCGGACGCCTGGCGTCGGGAAACAGGGGGCTGATCAGTGGCACGGGGTCGTACCATCGCGATCGTTTCCGGCGCCACCGTGCTCGCGGTGGGGGCCGCGGCCGGCGGGGCGTACTACGTGCTGCACACCAGGGGCACCCCGGCCGAGACCGCGCAGCGCTTCGCCGCGGCCTGGCAGGCCGGCGACAAGAGCGCCATGACCCGCGAGCTGGCCACGCCGCAGCAGCTGGGCGCCTACGACCAGCAGCGCAGCGCGCTCGCGGTCGAGTCGGCCGCGATCAAGCTGGGCCGGGTCACCGAGGGCGACGACCGCGCCACCGTCCCCTACACCGCCACGCTCAACCTGAAGAACCTCGGCGAGTGGACCTACGAGGGCGAGATCGGCCTGGTGGTGGCCGACCGCACCTGGAAGGTCGACTGGAAGCCCACGACGCTGTACCCGTCGATGACGCAGGGAGCGGCGTTCTCGCTCAAGACCAGCTGGCCGGACCGCGCCAAGATCACCGACGCCTCCGGCGAGCGCATCGACACCGGCACGGTCGGCGGGTCGGTGCAGCAGCTCGTCGGCTACCTCGACAAGGCCACCAAGAAGGACGTGGCCAAGCTGGGCTCGGCCTACAAGGTCGGGCAGGCGGTGGGGCGCGGCGGGTTGCAGGAGACCTTCCAGAAGCGGCTGGCCGGCCGGCCCGCGACCGAGATCCGGCTCGGCGACAAGACGCTGAAGACCATCGAGGGCGCCGAGGGCGAGCCGGTCGAGACCACGCTCGACCCCGAGGCGCAGGCCGCCGCCGTGACCGCGATCAAGACCGTCAAGAAGCCCGCCTCGCTGGTCGCGATCCGGGCTTCGACGGGCGGGATCCTGACCGTGGTCAACAACGTGGGCGGGTTCAACCGGGCGCTCGACGGCCGCTACCCGCCGGGCTCGACGTTCAAGGCGGTCACCGCGATCGGGCTGTTGGCGGCCGGGATGTCACCCGAGGACAAGGTGACCTGCCCCATGTACGCCAACGTCGGCGGGCTCAAGATCCGCAACTCCGACAAGGAGGAGTTCGGCAGCCTGTCGTTCCTCGACTCCTTCGCCCACTCGTGCAACACGACCTTCGCGCCGCTGGCCGAGCAGAAGCTGGGGACCGACAAGCTGCTCGAAGCTGCCGAAAGCGTCGGCTTCAACCAGCCGCTCAACATCGGCGTGCCCGCCGCCAAACCCAGCTTCCCCAAGGCCACGTCGGACGCCGAGCTGGCCGCCGAGGCGTTCGGGCAGGCCAGGATCACGGCCAGCCCGCTGACGATGGCCTCCGTCGCCGCGGCCATCGCCGACGGCACCTGGCGTCCGCCGACACTGGTGCCCTCGATCAAGCAGAAGGCCACCGAACGCGAGCTGCCCGACGGGGTGAAGTCCGGGCTGCACACGATGATGTCGGCCGTGGTCACCAAGGGCACCGCCAAGTCGGCGGGGCTGCCCGCGGGCACTCACGGCAAGACGGGGACGGCGGAGTACGGGACCGGCGAGAAGCTGGAGTCGCACGCCTGGTTCATGGGGTTCAAGGGGGATGTGGCGTTCGCCGTGGTCGTGGAGGGCGGGGGCGGCGGCGGGGCCGTCGCCGCCCCGGTGGCGGCCACGTTCCTCAAGCATCTGTGAGGCTGGAGCCCTCCGGGTCGGCGGCGTCCAGGTTTGCGGCATCCGGAGCGGTGGCGTTCGGTTTTGCGGCACCTGGGTCGTTTGCGTCCGGGTTGGCGGCGTCCGGATTTGCGGTTTTCAGGAGGAAGCGGCGGATTTCGGTGGCCACCCGGTCGGGGTGGCCGCGCTGGGCGGCGTTGGAGGTGGCGCTGTGGTCGAGGCCCTCCATCAGCACGCGGCGGGCGCGCGGCAGGACCCGCTCCAGCCCCGCGAGTGCCGAACGCAGGTAGGCGGGGCTTCTGGTGCCGCCGAGCAGCAGCACCTCGGCCCGTACCGGACGGTACACCGCCAGGTCTCCTGCGGCCCGCGCGGCCAGCTCCAGGTCCTGGCGCAGCGTCGGCGCCAGCTGCCCGAACGACTGCCCGTCCTGACGCTTCAGCATCAGGGTGGTGAGCAGCTCCAGCACCGGACGGGGCAGGGCCTGGAAGATCGGCGGGCCCAGCCGGGCGGCCTTCATGCCGGTGACGAGCGCGGCCGCGGTCTTGCCTGCGGCCAGCTCGCGGTCCAGGCGCGGCAGGCAGTCTGACGGGAAAGCGTTCGCGTCCTCGAACAGCGGGGGCTCGAAGACGACGGCCTTGCGTATGTCCGGACGTTCGAGCAGGGTGCGCAGCGTGATGATCGCGCCTGAGCTGACGCCGGCCACGTACGGCGCTTGCGTGGCGTCGAGCAGCGCCTCCAGGTCCTCGATCTCGCTCCGCAGGCCGTAATCGGGGCCGGCCGGGCCGCTGCGGCCCCGTCCTCGGCGGTCGGGGAGGTAGCAGGTGAAGGCGTCGGACAGGGCCTGGGCCAGCTCGATCTGGCTGTGTCCTGTCTGCATGGCGCCGTGCAGGATCACCAGGCCGGGGCCGTGCCCGACCTCGTGGTAGGCGATCTCGGTGCCGTCGGCGGACGTGACAGTGCCGATGGTGGTCGTGGTCATGGGGCTCCCATCGTTTCTCGTTTCCGTACGGAAGGTCCGTACGGTCTGCACGCGAAGGAAGCCCGGCTATCGTGGGATCTGCCATCTCGTGGGCCGGGGCTCCGCTTCGCGGGTCTTTCGGTCGGCGAGGTCTCCCGGCGGTGGTGTTGCCGCACCTCCGCCGGGCTTTTTCACTCTTCTGTCGCTCCCCTTTCCGCGAGTTCGGCGAGGCCGGGCGGCATGCGGCCGGTCCGGTGAAAGTCGCGCCAGGCGTCCAGGCCGGGGAAAGTGCCTTCGGCCAGCTCCACCAGCAGCGAACGCACCCAGCCGGCCTGCGCCTCCAGCATCGCCAGCGCGTACTCGGACTCGACGAGGAACAACCTGGGCAACTCGCCCCGCTGCTCCTCCAGCGCCCGCCGGTCGGCCTCGATCCGCTCCTCCAGCGACCCGAGCCGGCGCCGCAGCAGCTCCGTCACCTCGTCGGGGGTCAATCCGCCCATCACCGACAGGCCGGCCTCGAACGAGGACGGCTCCAGCTTGGGGGTGGACAGCAGCTCGCGGGTCCAGTCCTCGGCCTCCCGGCGGCCCGCCTCGGTGACGCGGTAGACGGTCCGCTCGGGACGGGCGCCCTGCCGTCCGCTCTCGACCGCCTCCAGCAGGCCGTGTTTGTCGAGGTTGCGGACGACCGTGTAGAGGGTGCCCCATTTGATGGGCATGTCCTGGTCCTTGCCACGGGCACGCAGGATGGAGGCCATCTCGTACGGGTGCATCGGGCGCTGGACGGCGACGGTGAGCACGGCCAGAGCCAGCAGGTTACTCACCGGGCGCCGTTGGGCCATGCCGCACCTTCCCCTACTCCGTATACTCGTGTGCGAGTATACGGCGGCGAGTATTGGTCCGGCAAGGGTTGTTCGTGACTCTGCGGTTCCGGCGCCTTCAGCCGGACCAGAACCGGTCGAGTTCCGCGCAGATGAAGTCGGTCCGCTCCTGGAACACCCAGTGACCGCACTGCTCGATGACTCCGCCGTACGCGTTCGCCGCGATGGCCCTGGCACTGTCGAAACAGTGGGCGCCGAACGACGACCGGCCGCCCCACGCCATCATCGGCACGGTGAGTTTGTCGGTCGTCAGCCGCTTCGTCTGCTCGGCCGCCTCCGGTATGGAGCCGTACAGGTTGAGACTCGCGCGCAGGTTGCCGGGCTGGCGCATCTGCGTCACGTACGCCTGGATCTCCGATTCGGGCATCGCGGTCGGGTCGTAGGCGAAATCGCGGAAGAAGTGCCGCAGGTACTGCTCCTCGCGGCCCTCGACGAGGAAGCGGGTGACGTCCATGTTCATGTGCAGGACGAGGTGCCAGTACGCCACGCGGGGATCCACGTAGCCCGGGTAATCGAGGCCGAAGAACGGCGTCTCGATCGCCGACAGCGACAGGGCACGATCGGCCGCCAGGTAGGCGAGAGCGACGGAAGCCGGCCCGCCGAGGTCATGGCTCAGGATGTGGAAACGCTCCGCGTGCTCGGCGTCGGCCAGGCCCAGCAGGTCGGCCGCGATCGTCATGGGGTCGTAGCCGCTGAACGGCTTGTCGCTGTCGGCGAAACCCCGCAGGTCCGGGACGATGAAACGGTACTTGTGGCCCAGCCGCTCGATGACGACCAGGTACTCGCGGTGCGTCTCCGGCCAGCCGTGCAGGCACAGAACGGCCGGCCCGGAACCGGCGGTGACGTAGTGCAGCCGGACCCCGTTGGTCTCCGCCCGCTGGTGTTTCACGTCCATCAGAACCCCCCGTCCTGACATTTCCCACCCCGTCCCATGCACGGGCAAGGATCAGGCAACCGCTGCGCATGCACGCGCTCGGCGTTACGAACCGGCTTCGCCTGGTTCCCTGGCGGCCCGGCGTACGGCATAAGCGGCGGCCAGAAGTGAGAGGCCGAGTCAGATGGACGGGAGGTCCCGGCCGTTCACGGGAAGCGCGTCGAAAACGACGACCAGGAAACGCTCGCTGCCCAGCACCCTGCCGAAAGCGTTCGCCAGGACGTTGACGCATCCACCGGCGACCAGAAATGCGGTCACGGCGCGAGCGAACCGCCGTCCGCGCCATTTTCCCGTCAGCGCCACCAGCGGTGCGGGAAAGGCGAACAGCAGCAGCGCGGACTCGATGACCGTCAGCCAGAACACCGGCGAATTCCCGCGCACGATCATCGAGGCGAGCGCGCCGATCCCCAGGCCGGCGTCCGGGTTCGCGATGTCGCAGGAACCTGGTGTCGTCCTGGCCCAGCCGCACGGGGAATACATCGTCGGCAACAGAGCTGACACAGCAGCGGCTAATCGCCATAAGACCGCTCGCATATTTCCCGCCTCTCGGAAGTGATCGTCAGACGGAAAGGGAGTATGCCATGCGGGAAGAACAGCGATTGGGCCGGATTTCAGCGGGCCGGCCCGGCGGACGGCGCTCAGGAAGAGCAACGCCACGACCGCTGCTTGAGACCTCGGACTTCCGGTCTGGAAATGCTGCTGGGGTTGGTCAGCGGCCGGTCGCGCCGTCGATCAGTTCGCGCAGGATGTCCGCGTGGCCGGCGTGGCGGCCGGTCTCCTCGATCAGGTGGGTGAGCGCCCAGCGGACGCTCGGCCCTGGACGGCCCGGCCTGGGCAGCGGGGCGCCGAGGTCGGTGCAGCCGTCGAGGACGTCGTTCGCGCGCTCGACCGTCTCCCGGTAGCGGCCGACGACGTCGGCGACGCTGTCCGCCGGCGCGGCGTGGAACGTCGCCTGCCAGCGGGTGACCTCCTCCCCGAGGAAGGTGGCGCGTTCGACGAAGGTGAGGTGGTTGAGCAGGCCGAGCAGGTTCGTACCGGAGGGTACGGCGGGGGTGCGGACTTGGGGTTCAGGGGCGCCGTCGACCTTCGCGGCGATCGACGCGCGCAGGTAGTCGAGGAAGCCGCGCAGGACCTCGATCTCGGTGCCTCCGGTACGGGGTGGCGGAGTGTCGCGGCGGCGGGAGGCGGTGGGCATGGTGATCCCCTTCGTACGGGAACGGCTCCGGCGCGGGCCAGGCCGTGCGGGGTCGTCGCGAGCTCGGACCGGCACATGGTCGGACTCGGACCGACATGTGGATGGTCAAGCTGTGCGGCGGATGAGGAGGACGTGGTCGGTGACCTCGGCGGTGCGGCCGCCGGGTCCGGTCGCGATTCGGCGGGGCGCGTCGGCGCGCTCGACCGTCCACGCCGCCGGGTCCAGGCCGATGCCTGCGGCGATCTCCTGCGGGGACGGATAGTGAGCGTCGGGGTCTTGCTTCCATGACCACGGCATGCTCGAACCGTGATCGACCACCAGCAATCGCCCGCCCGTACGCAGCGCGTGCGCAGCCGTACGCAGGATGGCCGGACGGTCCACGTCGAACGGGGTGTGCAGGTAGTGGGCGCAGATCAGGTCGAACTCGCCCTGCGGGAACGACTCGTGCAAGGCATGCCGTTCCGTGACGATCCGGTCGTCCAGGCCGGATGAGCGGGCGAGGCCGGCGAGCCGCTCGACCGCGACGGCCGAGATGTCGACGGCGGTGACGTGCCACCCCTGGCGGGCGAGCCACAGCGCGTCACCGCCGTCGCCACAGCCGAGGTCCAGCGCGTCGCCGGGCGGCAGATCGGCGACCGTCTCGGCGAGGCGGTCGTTCGGGCGCGGGGCGGTGGCCGCGGGCCGGGCCGCGTAGAAGCCGTCCCAGAACGTGGTCATGTCGGTGGTGCTCATCGAAACTCCCTCTGCTGCCGGGTGGCTGCGCTCATCAGGACGTTCACGATCCGAATGCCGCACCAGGCCGGAACGCGTGTCAGGCCGTAAGGCGCCTCAAATCGGAACTCGCTCAGTCTCCCCAGACCTGCCCGATCTGGCACGCGTTCTTGCGGTTCTGGCAAGATGGCCTCGTGGACGGCGCGACGGAGGAGGTGCTCGGCGCGGTGGGACCGCGGCTGCGGGCGCTGCGCCGTGCGCGCGGGATCACCCTGGCCGACCTTGCGGCGACGACGGGAGTCTCGGAGAGCACGCTGTCCCGGCTGGAGAGTGGGCAGCGCCGGGCGACGCTGGAGTTGCTGCTGCCGCTGGCCCGCACCTACGACGTCCCGCTGGACGACCTCGTCGGCGCCCCGCGCACGGGTGACCCCCGGATCCATCTGAAGCCGATCCGGCGGTACGGGATGATCTTCGTTCCGCTGTCCCGGCGACCCGGCAGCACGCAGGCGTTCAAGATGATCATCCCCGCCCGCCCCGAACCGCTCGAACCGACGCCGCAGACGCACGAGGGCTTCGAATGGCTGTACGTGCTCAACGGCCACCTGCGGCTGGTGCTCGGCGAGCGCGACCTGACGATGACGGCTGGCGAGATCGCCGAGTTCGACACGTCGCTGCCGCACTGGCTGGGGAGCGCGGACGGCGGCGCGGTGGAGCTGCTGGTCCTGTTCGGCCTGCAAGGGGTACGCGCGCACGTACGCGCCCGGCCTCGGCAGTCGTCCCACGACGAGAGCTAGACGCGGCGGGAACCGGACGCAGCCGAAACCGGGCACGGCGGAACCAGACACCGCCGGAACGAGACGCGGCGAAGGCGGCGGGCGAGACGGCGGCGCGAGAACGAGCGGCTCAGGCCAGGTCGTCGCCTGGCCCAGACCGCGGTCAGGCGGCCGTTTGGACGGTCGGCTCGTGGCGGACCGGGAAGTTGACCGAGGCGGCAATGTAGCAGGACTTGTGGGCGTCGGCGTGCAGCGCGAGGGCGGTTTCGGTCATCTCGGGCGCGGCCACCGTGACCATCGGGTGGAGCACCACCTCGGTGAAGTGGCCGCCGTCCGCGGTCTCGGCCATCGTGCCGGTCGCCGTGTCGGCGTACGCGGTGACGACCACCCCGGCCATGGCGCATTTGTGCAGGTACCAGAGCATGTGGCACTGGGAGAGCGAGCCGAGCAGCAACTGCTCGGGGTTCCAGCGGGCCGGGTCGCCACGGAAGGCGGGGTCGGCGCTGCCCGGGATGGTGGGCGGGCCCTCGGCCGACAGCTCGTGCTCGCGGCCGTAGTCGCGGTAACCACTGGTGCCCGTGCCTTTGTCGCCGGTCCAGGTCACGACGGTCTGGTACGTATGCTGGCGGCTCATCGACGATCTTCCTCACTGCCTGGGTCCCCCTGGTGGGGCTCCAGATCACGTTAGCGAAACGGGCCTGGCATCCTGTCAGCCGGGCATAGCGCGGCCGGCCCAGCAATCGGGTACACGGCTGCAGCCCCGTCCGGCCCTTGTGGACGCCCTGCTCCGCGGCCGGGCACTGCCGCTGACGACGCCGTTCGGGCAAGGGGTCGAGCACGATATCCCATCAGCGGCCAAGACCCCTGACCACCGGTGAGGGCACGGTCTGACCCCAGGGCTCGGGCATCGGTCCAGCGGACGAAAGTACTCACTCGCCAGCGGCCACCAGGCACCGGGTCTGCCCGATCAGCGGACCCCGTAGCTCCGACTAGCTGACCGGATTGTCGAGGACGGTCACTGTCGTCTGCTCGCCGTCCAGCCAGTCGATCTCGATGCCGACCCCGGTGGCTGCCTCGATGAAGGCGAGCGCCGTGGCGCGTCTGCCGTCGAAGTCCTCGCGGTCGAGCGTGCGCAGCAGTTCGTCGGACGGCGGGTCGCCGTACGTGCACTCCAGGAACCCGTACCCGCCGTCGCCCTCGAAGACGAAGAGCAGGGTGAGGTCCTCGTTCAGAGCCAGCTCCATGGGGTGGTCCACGGTGAGTTCCTCCGGGTCGCGCCCTCCGTTCATCCGCCACAGGAGGTCGTCCGGCGTCATCTCGTCGTCGAAGGGCTGCACCACCGTCCAGCAGGCGCCGTCCGTGAGCCACTGGTGCCGTTTGAAGAGAGCGCGGTAGTGATCAAGCATATGATCATCATGGGGCATCAGCAGGCCGGGAGGAATGGTCCGGCTGCGCTTTCCGCACCCTGCTGCTGGTCGTCACGGCTGGTCGGCACTGCAACTCGTCGCCACAGCTCGCCGCCACAGGCCGTCACCACAAGTTGCCCCAACAGGCCGTCACCGGGTGTCAGAGCCGGCTGCGCAACCAGTCCAGGCCGGATTCGGCGTGGGTGACGATGGTGAAGTGGCTGTCGCCCTCGCAAAGCCGCAGTTCGGCGTTCGGGCAGTGGGTCGCGAGCCACTTTCCGTGGGTGGCGGGGATGATGCGGTCCTCGGTGCCGTGCAGCAGGAGGGTCGGGGCCTCGATGGCGGCGGGGTCGCAGCCCCAGGCGTGGGTGTAGGAGACGTCGTCGTCGATCTGGCCGTACGGGCCGGCGTCGAGGGCCGGTTCCGAGACCTTGCCCAGCCATCCCCACGGGCCCTCGAACAACGCCAGGTCCGCGGCGGTGAACTCGCAGTCGTAGGGGAATGCGGACGTCGCCAGTGCCGTGCGCACGTCGCGGCCCGCCGCCGCCGTGCCCAGCGCGGCCACCCCGGACGGGACCATTCCCGCGAACCAGTCGAGCCCCTCCACGCCGTACGGGGCGATGCCGGCCAGGGTCAGCACCGCTTGGACGCGGCTGCCCAGCGACGCGGCGCATCCCAGGGCGTAGGTTCCGCCGCCGGAGTAGCCGGCGACGGCGAACCGGTCGAGGCCGAGGGCGTCGGCGACCGCCGCGGTGTCGCGGGCGATCGACGCCACGCTGCGGCCGGGGTCGGGGCTGGAGCCGCCGTAGCCCGGTCGGTCGAAGGACACCCATCGCAGGCCGAGCCTGTCGGCCGCGGCGAAGAGCGGCTCCGGCGGGGCGCCCAGGTTCGGCGTGCCGTGGTGCCATACGACGGGCAGCCGTCCGTTCTCCGCGGCGTCGTAGACGTGCAGCGTGCGGCCGTCGCCCATCGTGAGGTCCCGTTCGATCATCTTCGGGACTTTACCCCTGCTCACGCTGGGGTTCCCAGCGCCGGGTCACCACCGCTGAGGTACTCGGTGGCGGGTCACCGCCCGCGAGGTGACGGCCCCCCGCCACCGTGGTCCCGCCACCGTGGTCCCCCCACCAACAGGGAGCCTCGCCAGGGTCGGCAGGAGGTCGATCAGGGCGCCCGGCCCACCGCGACGGTTTCCCCTGGCACCTGGCCGTGGGCAACGGGCTTGCCAGGACGTCTGCGACGGCCCTGCTCGGACACCCGGTCGGCTGCGAATGCCTCCCCCGGGCCGGCTTGTCCCGGGCGTGGGTGGTGCGCTGCGGGACGTGGGGCATCGCCTCATGGGCGTGATCTTCGGGTGGGTCGGCCGTTCTCACGTCGGTGCCGGCTGGGGTGCGGTCAGAAGGAGACTGCCAAGGCCAGGGCCGTGGCGGCCTCGTGGCTGAGAACCATGACCAAGAGTGTGGCGACCAATGTAGCGATGAGCAACCAACTGATGACGATGATGACCGTCGAGCGGCGTGGCCGGTGCCTCGGACCCGGCTGCCCCTTCGACCTCTCCTCGCTGCGGCGAACCCGCTCGTTGAACGACTCCAGTCGTGCGACGAGTCGGGGATCGTCGTCGACGAGGTGCTGCTCGATCTGGGCCAGCATTCGCTCCTCGTCCTGCGACCAGGCCATGGGTGCACCTCCGGAACGCAAGCTCTGTGGCGTCTTTCTGCCCAACCCTGAAGATCATTAGCCCCCGCCTGACCCAGTAATTGCCACCTCTTTTCGGTTTGCGATCATGCTCGAACCTTTGTTCTAATCATGGCATGCGCTGGGACAACCTGCGCCTGGCCGGGTCCGGCCGGGACGATCCGGCCGTGCCGCTCTTCGCTCGCGGCGCGGTGACCCGAACGTTCGACACGCCCGAATTCAGTGGGATGACCTTCTATGAGATCCGGGCCCGATCCATCATCAACCGCGTCCCCGCGGCCAGCCGGGTTCCGTTCGAGTACACGATCAACCCGTACCGGGGTTGCTCTCATAAGTGCATTTACTGTTTTGCCCGAAAAACGCACGAATATCTAGATTTGGATTCCGGGGCGGACTTCGACTCCAAAATCGTGGTGAAGGTCAACGCCGCCGAGCTGGCTCGCAAGGAGCTGGCCTCGCCTCGCTGGGGTGGGCACCACGTGGCCATGGGCACCAACGTCGACTGCTACCAGCGCGCCGAGGGGCGATATCAGCTGATGCGCGGCATCCTGGCCGCGTTGCGCGACGCCGCCAACCCGTTCTCCATCCTCACCAAGGGCACGCTGATCCTGCGCGACCTCGACCTGCTCACCGAGGCCGCCGACGTGACCGACGTCAGCGCCGACGTCTCGGTCGGGTTCGTGGATCCGGAGTTGTGGCGCGCCGTCGAGCCGGGCACGCCCAATCCGCGCCGCCGCCTGGAGACGTGTGCGACGCTCAACGACCACGGCATCGCCTGCGGGGTCCTGATGGCCCCGATCCTTCCCTATCTGACCGACTCCCCCGCCCAGCTCGACCGTACAGTCAAGGAGATCGCCGAGGCGGGCGCCACCCACCTCGTCCCGATCGTGCTGCACCTGCGGCCGGGGGCCAGGGAGTGGTGGCTGAGCTGGCTCTCGCGCGAGCACCCGCGCCTGGTGCCGCGCTATCTGGAGTTGTACGGGCGGGGCTCCTACGCGCCCAAGGCCTACCAGCAGCGGGTGACGGGCCTGGCCAGGGAGCTGGCCGAACGCCATGGGGTCGGCCGGTCCGTCCCGGCGATGGCCCGCCGCGCACCGTCCCGCCGCCGCCCTCCGATCACCCCCGAGGGCCCTGTGGTCCCACCCGAGCCGGAGCAGTTGCGCCTGCTCTGATCCCGTCCCCGCCTGACCCGAGGCACGCGGGGACGGTCAGAGATCGAGGCAACCGCACGCGGTGGCAGCCGGGGATGGAGACAACCGCATGTAGTGACGGGTGGGTGCGGACACGGCCGCATGTGGTGACGGCCGGGTGCGGGGACGGTCGCATGGCGACGATGGACGGGTGAGCCCGTGCGGGAAAGGGTTATTGAGGAGACGAGTAGGTGGTATGTCGGGTTTCGTCGTTTGATGGGTATTAACGGCCGTGGTGCACCAATACGGTGCATCTCATCCATTCGGGGGGAGATTTCCATGGCTGACACGAAGAAGAAACCCGCTTCCAAGTCCGGCAAGTCGAAGAAGCAGGCCATCAAGACCAGCCGGCAGGTCAAGGAGACGAAGCGGGACAGCCAGAAGACGTCCGGCGAGGAGTGACCATCCGGGCAGCCTGCCGATGGCTGCCGGGCCGGTGACCTGATCGGACGGCCGGGGTGGACGCCATAGTGACTGCCCGGCCAGACCTGATCAGAGGGCCTGGGCGGACGCCACGGTGTCTGTCTGGCCGGATCTGATCGGACGGCCGGGCCGGCGCCACGGTGACCGTCCGGCCGGATCTGATCGGACGGCCGGGCCGGCGCCACGGTGACCGTCCGGCCGGATCTGATCGGACGGTCCGGGCGGTCACCGGGTGAGGCTGCTCGGCTGGAGATGATCGGACGGCCGGGGCAGTCGCTCGCCGAGGCTGCCCGGCCGGTGACCTGATCGGACGGCCGTGGCCCAGGGCGGCCCGGCCGTCCGATCGACCGTGGAGCTGCTCCATGTCGGCTTACCTGCGCTTCCCCGCCGTCTTCCAGGACGTGGTGGTCTTCGCCGCCGAGGACGACCTGTGGATGGTCTCCGCCCTGGGCGGGCGGGCCTTCCGGCTGACCGCGGGGCTGGCCGAGGCCGGCTATCCGCGCATCTCGCCGCGCGGCGACCAGCTCGCGTTCGTGGGACGCGAGGAGGGGCCCGAAGAGGTGTACGTGATGCCGTCCGGCGGCGGCGCGGCCCGCCGGGTGACGTTCCACGGCGCCCGCTGCACGGTGACCGGCTGGGATCCGGAAGGCCGCATTCTGTACGCCAGCGACCAGTCACAACCGTTCGAAGGCCGCAAATGGCTGCACCGGGTGAGGCCGGGCGGGGTGCCGGAGCGGCTGCCGTACGGGCCGGCGAACTCGATCGCGTACGGCCCCGGCGGCATGATCGTGCTCGGCCGCAACACCGCGGACCCGGCGCGATGGAAGCGCTACCGCGGCGGGACGGTGGGCGACCTGTGGATCGATCCGCACGGCGACGGCGAGTTCCGGCGGCTGATCAGGTTGCCGGGCAACCTGGCCTCGCCCTGCTGGAGCGGCGGCCGGGTGTACTTCATCTCCGACCACGAGGGCGTCGGCAACGTCTACTCGTGCGACCCCACCGGCGGCGACCTGCACCGGCTCACCCACCATGACGACTACTACGCCAGGAACCTGTCCGGCGACGGGCAGCGCCTGGTCTATCACGCGGGCGCGGAGCTGTTCCTGCTGGACCCGGGTGAGGGGCCGCGGCGGCTGGAGGTGCGGCTGGCCAGCTCCAGGACGCAGCTCAACCGCAGGTTCGTGGAGGCCGCCGACTATCTCGACAGCGCCAGGCTGAGCCCGGACGGCAGCGCGCTGGCGATCACGGCGCGCGGCAAGGCGTACGCGATGGCGGACTGGGAGGGCCCCGTACGCCAGCACGGCCGCCCCGACGGCGTCCGCTACCGCTTCCTGACCTGGCTGAACGACGGCGTCCGGCTGATCGCGGCGGCCAGCGACGACGGCGACGAGGAGCGGCTGGTCGTCCTGGAGGGCGGCGAGGGCGGGCAGGGCACGGAGGTGGCCCGGCTGGGGCGGGTCAACGAGCTGGTCCCCGATCCCGCGCACGACCGGGTGGCGGTCGTCAACCACCGCGACGAGCTGCACGTGCTCGACCTGGCCACGGGCCGATCTGAGCTGGTCGAGGCCAACCCGCACGGCCCGCCGGAGGATCCGGCCTGGTCGCACGACGGCGAGTGGCTGGCGTACGCGAGCCCGTCGAGCTCCCGGTCCACCGCGATCAAGCTGCACCATCCGGCGACCGGCCGCACGGTCCAGGCCAGCGAGCCGGCGCTCAAGGACTCGATGCCGGCCTTCGACCCGGAGGGCCGCTACCTGTACTTCATCGGCCAGCGCGTCTTCTCCCCTGTCTACGACCAGCTCCAGTTCGACCTGGGGTTCCCGCTGGGGACGCGGCCGTACGCGGTGGCGCTCCGGGCGGACGCGCCGGACCCGTTCGTGCCCCGGCCCCGCCCGCTGGAGGAGCCGAAGGACGACGACGAGGAGGACGAGCCGGAGCCGCTGCGCGTGGACGTGGACGGGCTGGCCCGCAGGGTGACCGCGTTCCCGCTGCCGGAGGGCCGTTACGAGCGGGTGGCGGGGCTGAAGGGCAAGGCGCTGATCCTGACCAGCCCGCTCGAAGGGGACGACACGCTGCACCTGTTCGACTTCGCCGGCGGCCACAACGAGCTGTTCGCCGAGGGCGTGGACGACTTCGAGCTCGGCCGCGACCACAAGACGCTGCTGTACCGGGCGGGGAACCGGCTGCGGGTGGTCAAGGCGGGCGAAGTGCCCGGCGACGGGGAGAGCCCTGGGCGTGAGAGCGGCTGGATCGACCTGTCGCGGGTCAAGGTGTCGGTCTGCCCGGTGGCGGAGTGGCGGCAGATGTTCCGCGAGGCGTGGCGGCTGCAGCTGGAGAACTTCTGGACCGAGGACATGGCGGGCGTGGACTGGCCGGCCGTGTACGAGCGCTATCAGCCGCTGGTGGACCGGGTGACGACCCGCGGCGAGTTCTCCGACCTGCTGTGGGAGCTGCACGGGGAGCTGGCCACCAGCCACGCCTTCGAGAGCGGCGGCGAATACCGGCCGGGCCCCGACTACACGCAGGGCAAGCTGGGCGTGGACTGGCAGTATCGCGGCGGCGTCTACCGCATCGGCGCCCTCGTGACCGGCGACCTGTGGGACCCGAAGGCCACCTCGCCGCTGAACCGGCTCGGCCTCGACGTGCGCCCCGGTGACGCCGTGCTGGCCATCGACGGCGCGCCGATCGGGGTGGCCGCCACCCCGAACGAGCGGCTGGTCAACCAGGCGGGCGAGGAGGTCGAGCTGACGCTGCGGCGCGGCAAGCGCGTGTTCACGGTCACCGTACGCACGCTCGCCGACGAACGGCCGGCCCGCTACCGCGACTGGGTGAACCTCAACCGCGCCCAGTGCCACGAGCGCTCCGGCGGCCGGATCGGTTACCTGCACGTGCCCGACATGGGGGCCGAGGGGTTCGGGGAGTTCCACCGGGGCTTCCTGGCCGAGTACGACCGCCACGCGCTCATCGTGGACGTGCGCTTCAACGGCGGCGGCCATGTCTCGGCGCTGCTGCTGGAGAAGCTGGCCAGGCGGCCGCTGGGCTACGACTATCCGCGGTGGGGCGATCCCGAGCCGTACCCGCCCGAGTCGCCGCGCGGCCCGATCGTGGCGGTCACGAACGAGTGGGCGGGCTCGGACGGCGACATCTTCAGCCACACCTTCAAGCTGCTCGGTCTCGGCCCGCTGGTCGGCAAGCGCACGTGGGGCGGCGTGATCGGCATCTGGCCACGCCACCGGCTGGCCGACGGGACGCTCACCACGCAGCCGGAGTTCTCCTTCGCTTTCGACGATGTCGGCTGGCAGGTGGAGAACTACGGCACCGATCCCGACATCGAGGTGGACATCACCCCGCAGGATTACGCGCGGGGCGTGGACACGCAGCTCGAACGGGCGATCGACGTGGCGCTTGACCTGCTGGCCGACAATCCCCCGCATACTCCCGATCATCGGCACCGGCCGCGCATGCAACCTTAAGCATCCCCAAAGCGTCTAAAGATCATAGGTGGGGTTAGCGCACAGGGGATGAAAGCAAATGCGCTCCACCGACGAATAAGTATGAGACCGGTGGTGAGGCGAGCCCTCTCCGCCGGTCACGTGTGTCGAGACTTCTTCCGTGAAAAGGGGATCTGTTAAGTGCGCGCACTGGCACGCAAGGGCAAGTCGGCGATGGTCCGGCTCTATCGGGAGTACAACCGGCGCAAGAAGCGCGACGCGCCGCCGCCCTCGATCCGGCAGGTACGCATCCTGCTGCTGCACGCCAACGGGATGGGGGGCACCATCCGCACCGTGTTCAACCTGGCCAGTTACCTGGCCGAGGAGCACGACGTGGAGATCGTCAGCGTGCTGAAGGAGGCGGACGCGCCGTTCTTCCCCATCGATCCCCGGGTGAGGTTCCGTTTCCTGGACGATCGGATCGATCCCGGCATCGACCCGGTGCGCGCCATGTTGTCGAAGCTGCCGAGCCGGCTCCTCCCCAAGGAGGAGTCGGCGTACCACAGGTTCAACCTCTGGACCGACCTCAAGCTGGCTCGTTTCATCCGTTCGCTCGACACCGGCGTGCTCATGGCCACCCGCCCGGGGCTCAACCTCGCGCTCGCCCAATTAGCCCAGCCCGGTGTGATCACGATCGGGCAGGAACATGTGGCGTTGCGTACTCAGCCCGAACCCATCCAGGAGCTGATCAAGTGGCGTTACCGCCGCCTGGACGCCCTGGTCACCCTCACCAAAGCCGATCTGGCCGACTACCGCGAGACGCTGCCGAAGCAGCCGCGCAAGCTGGTCCGCATTCCCAACGCCGTGCCGCCGATGTCGGGCGAGGTGTCCAAGCTCGATGCCAAGGTGGCCGTCGCGGTCGGCCGGATGACCCGGATCAAGGGCTTCCACCGGCTGATCACCGCCTGGGAGACCGTCGCCGCCGCGCACCCGGACTGGAAGCTGCGCATCTTCGGCGCGGGGCCGCAGGAGGAGAACCTGGCCAAGCAGATCGTCGAGGCGGGCCTTGAGGGCAAGGTGGAGCTGCCGGGGCCGACGACCGACGTGGGCGCGGAGCTGGAGAAGTCGTCGATCTACGTGCTCAGCTCGCGGCACGAGGGCTTCCCCATGACGATCCTGGAGGCCATGGCGAAGGGGCTGGCCATCGTCAGCTTCAACAGCCCGCACGGGCCCAAGGAAATGATCAAGAACGAGGTGGACGGGCTGCTGGTCAAGCCCCGTACCAACGCGAACCTCGCCGCCGCCATCATGCGGGTGATCGAGGACGAGCAGTTGCGCCGGGACCTCGCGGCGCGGGCGCTGGAGACGGCGCACAAGTACGACCCCGACGTCGTCGGGAAGAAGTGGGACGCGCTGCTGGAGGAGCTGCTGGCGCGGCGCGACGGCTCGTGGGCCGCGGCCCGCCGGAGCAAAGAGCCCGTCGAGGCGCCCGCGGCGGATGAGTCGTCCCCGGCGCAGGAGCAGCCCGCGGCGCAGGAGCAGTCGCCGGCTCAGCGATAAGGGTCTGATCACACACCCGAGCCGGTGAGTTCCACCGGCTCGGCGATGACGTCCACGAGCGCGCCGTTGCGGTGCACGGTGATGGGTAACGGCCGTCCGATCGCGTCGGCGAACATCAGCCGCTGCAGGCTCTGCGCGTCACCCACCGGGGTACGGCCGGCGCTCAGCACGAGGTCGCCGGCACGCAGCCCGGCCCGGTGCGCGGGCGAGCCGGGCACCACCTCGACCACGCGCAGGGCGCCGTTCTGCCCGGTGCTCCTGCGCAGGTGCTCGGGCAGCGGCGCGGGCGAGGTCACCAGGCCCAGGAACGCCCGCCTGACGCGGCCGTCCCTGATCAGTGCGGTGATGATGGAGCGGGTGGTGGCGTTCATCGGCACGGCCAGCCCTACCCCGACCCCGGCCACGGCCGTGTTGATGCCGACCACCCGCGCCCGCGCGTCGGCCAGCGCCCCGCCGGAGTTGCCCGGGTTGAGCGCGGCGTCGGTCTGGATGACGTCCTCGATCAGACGGGTGGCGGCGCCGGCCCGGGCGGGCAGCGACCGGCCCAGCCCGGACACCACCCCGGCCGTCACCGAGCCGGTCAGCCCGAGCGGGTTGCCCACGGCCACCACGAGCTGGCCGACCACCAGCCTGTCGCTGTCGCCGAGCTCGGCCGGCGGCGGGGTGGCGGTGCGCGCCCTGATCACGGCGAGGTCGGACAGCGGGTCGCGCCCGACCACCTCGAAGTCGCCGGACACGCCGTCGGCGAACGCGACGGTGCCGGTGCGGGAGTAGCCGACCACGTGGGCGTTGGTCAGCAGGAAGCCGTCGCCGGTGAACACCACGGCGGAACCACTGCCCCGCCCGGCCCGCACGCTGGCCACCCTGGGCAGCAGCTCGGCGGCCACGGAAGACACGACCTGGGAGTAGGCGTCGAGGGGATCGGCCACCGTGACCTCCAATGTGCTTACTGGATTACACGGTAACTCTCCCCTTCAAAACCTGAGCGGGCTCCACGCGAAGCAGCGCCTGGGCGCGCGGGCCGCCCCTCTCGAAGCGGCGCCTGGGCTGAAAGCAGGGCTGGGGCTCAGGGCAAGGGCCCGGGCTCAGAGCAGGGCTTGGGCGAGGGCCGCGCCGCAGAAGGCCGCGCCGAGGCCCGCGACCACGCTGGCCACGGCGTTGGCGACCGCGTGGAAGCGGGCCCCCTCCTCCAGCAGCCGCACCGTCTCGTACCCCAGCGTCGAGTACGTCGTCAGCGCGCCGCAGAACCCCGTGCCCACCAGCGCCATCACCCCGTCGCCCACCGGCAGCGCGGCCACGAAGCCCAGCACCGCCGACCCGCTCACGTTGACGGAGAGGGTCCCCCAGGGGAACACCGTGTCGTGCCGCGCCTGCACCGCTCGATCCGCCAGGTACCGCAGCGGCGCCCCGACCGCCGCCCCCAGCACGATCAGCACGATCGTCATCGGACACCCGCCTCCGGCACGACGAGCACGACTGTCATCGGGCACCGATCCCGGGCACAATGCCGGCGGCGCGGCGGGTCAGCCACATGCCGGCCGCCGTCGCGGCCACCGCCGCCAGCATCGTGGCCACCAGGTAGACCAGGCCGATGAGCGGCGCGCCCGCCTCGACCGTCCGCCGCACGTCCACCGCGTACGTCGAGAACGTCGTGTAACCGCCCAGCACCCCCACCCCGAGGAACGGCCGCACCAGGCGGTGGGCCGGGCGGACCTCCGTGATCAGCACCATCAGCACCCCGATGAGCAGGCAGCCGGACACGTTTACCAGGAACGTCGCCCACGGGAAGTCGGCCGGCCCTGCGGGCAGCGCCGTCTGGACGGCGTGCCGGGCCAGCGCTCCGAGCGCGCCGCCGGGGGCGATCACGGCGAGCACCGGCCAGAGCGGCTCGGCCCGCTGCGCGGGAACGTGAAGATCGACATCGGGGTCGACGGGACGATCAGTCACACGACGCAGGCTACCGCCGCCTCCCCGGCGCGCCCTCGCCCACCCCTCTCACATGCCCCCCGCCCCGTCCGAGCTCGCCCCGCGGCGCGGGTGCGGAGTGGTTGATGGGACGATCAGTCACACAACCCTTCCCGTGTCAAAAGCGCCGATGCCGGGAATTTCTCTAGACAACCTGGAGCTCACGGAGGTCTGCTTGAGCACCAAGGACGCGGTCGCCGTCCTCGCCGGAGCCATCGTCATCGTCTCGTTCATCGGCACAGCCAAGACCCCGCCGGCCACCGCGGCCAGCCCGCTGGGCAACGTCAGCGGCACGTTACCGGGCCTGGCCCCCATCAGCTCCGCCGCCGACAGGCGCGAGGCGCGCGGCCTCATCAAGCGCCTGCGCGTCAAGGGTCTCGGCTCCAACGGGGGATACGAGCGCACCCGGTACGGGGACAACTGGGCCGACGACGCCACCGGGGTGCCGTACGCGCGCAACGGCTGCCGTACCCGTGACGACCTGCTGGCCCGCGACGGCCGGAACGTGAAGTACCGCAAGGGGTCGAACTGCGAGGTCGTCTCGATGGAGCTGACCGACCCCTACACCGGGCGGCTCATCCACTGGCACAAGGACAACGCCGACGAGGTGCAGGTCGATCACGTGGTGCCGCTCAACTACGGGTGGCGCATGGGAGCGCCGCGCTGGTCGATGACGAAGCGGCTGGACTTCGCCAACGACCCGCTCAACCTGCTGCCCGTGGACGGCGAGGCCAACGAGCACAAGGACGCCTCGGGGCCGTCGGGCTGGCTGCCGCCGCGCCGGGGCATCCGTTGCGCCTACGTCACCCGGTTCGCGCAGGTGGCGCTCAAGTACGACGTCCCGGTCACCCCGGCCGACAAGAAGACCATGCTCGCGCAGTGCCGATGAACCCTATCGCGGGTCGATCCAGGTGAAGCCGCGCCGGTAGGTCTGCTCCGCCAGCACCCGCTGCCCGGCCGTGTTCGGGTGGAAGTAGTCCCACTTGCTGACCTGGTCGAGGGTGAAGGGGTAGGCGAAGACGGCTCCCCCGTCGGTGCGGCAGGCGGGCCCGTACGCGGCGCACGCCTCGGCCGCCGCCCGGTTGTAGCCGATCACCCTGTCCCGCACCCTGGCGCGGCGCTCGGTGTCGGCCCGGCGGGTGGACGTGGGCCGCAGCAGCAGGCTCTGGCAGATGCGGCCGGCCGACCAGAACGTACGGGCCAGCGGGTTGCCGCGCCCGGCCTGCCACAGCCGCCGCAGGTCGGGGATGCTGGCCACGAACACCCTGGCCCTGGGCAGCCCGGCGCGCAGCTCGGCCAGGGCGGTGTCCAGCCGGCGCCGGTAGGTCGCCACCGGGGTCATCGCCTGCTCGGTGCGGGCGCAGGCGTCGACCGCGCCGATGAGGATCGTGACGTAGTCGGCCTTGGCGGCGATCGCCTTGCGTACCTGGCCGAGCAGGGCGGCGCTGGTGGAGCCGGGCACGGCGAAGTTGTGGTTGTGTTTGTGGAGCGTTCCAGACAGCTTCGACAGGCGCAGGTAGTGGCTGTCGACGTCGGCGCGGTCGCCGGTGGACCAGGAGCGGGCGGTGCAGGAGACGTACCAGCCGCAGGCGTTGAAACCGGCGGAGATGGAGTCGCCGAGCGCGGCCATGACCTCGGGGACGGGTTCCGCGGGAGCGGCGGCGTGAGCCGGGACCGAGGCGGTGAGGACGACGGCGGCGGCCAGCACTGGCCCGAGGCGAACGATCATGCGCACCAAGGTAGATAGCCGATCACCCTGCCACTATGGCTACACGGCAAGGCCTGCCAGTTCGGGACCGACTTCATATCCCCGCTTGACAGGCCGAAGGGGATCTGGTGATACCCAATACCTAACGGCATCCCGTTTTTTCCGGGTTCGTTGCCCGTAACCTCGCATTCACGGGGGTCCGAGTCGAACGTGTTCAGTTCCCGCATAGAGTGTCTTGGGTGAGTGTCGCGCTCGGAACAACCCGCCCGCTGCCGGTTCGCACCACCCTTGTCGGCGACCCCGGTGACCTGCTGGCCTCCCTCCCCAGGACGGCGCCCTACGCCTGGATCAGAAACGGCGAGGGCCTGGTCGGATGGGGTGAGGCCGCCCGCGTGACGGTGCCGCCCGGCCCCGGCAGGTTCGCCTGGGCCCGCCGGTGGCTGGCCACCGTCCTCGGTGAGGCGCACGTCGACGACGCCGTGCAGGCCCCCGGCTCCGGCGCGGTCGCCTTCGGCAGCTTCACCTTCGACGAGGACGCCCACGGCTCCGTCCTCGTGGTCCCGCGGGCCGTGCTGGCCCGCCGCGACGGCCACGCCTGGCTGACCACGATCGGGGACGCGCCGCTGGAGACGTTCACGCCGATCCGCGACCCCGGCCGGATCAGCTACGGCGACGGCAGCCTGAGCGCGCCCGAGTGGGAGCACGTCGTGGCCAGCGCGGCCAAGCGCATCCGCGAGGGCGAGCTGGAGAAGGTGGTGCTGGCCCGCGACCTGGTCGCCACCGCCGAGCGGCCGATCGACGTACGGCTGCTGCTGACCCGCCTGGCCCGGCGCTATCCCGAGTGCTACACGTTCTCGGTCGCGGGGCTGGTCGGGGCCACGCCCGAGCTGCTGATCCGGCGTACGGGGCAGGAGATCGAGTCGCTGGTGCTGGCCGGCACGACCCCGCGCGGCACCGGCCCGGCCGACGACCTCGCCCGTGGCAAGGCGCTGCTGGCCTCGACGAAGGACCGGCACGAGCACGAGTGCGCGATCGCCTCCGTACGCCAGACGCTGTCGCCCCTGTGCTCCTCGCTCACCACGCCCGACGAGCCCGAACTACTCATGCTGCCCAACGTGCAGCACCTCGCCAGCCACGTCACGGGCCGGCTGGCCGACGGGGCGTCGGTGCTGGACGTGGTGGCGGCCATGCACCCGACGGCGGCCGTCGGCGGCACCCCGACCCACACGGCGATCGAGGTCATCCGCGAGCTGGAGGGCATGGACCGGGCCGGTTACGCCGGTCCCGTGGGCTGGATCGACGCCCGGGGCGACGGCGAGTGGGGCATCGCGCTGCGCTCGGGCCTGGTCGAGGGGCGCCGGGCCCGGCTGTTCGCGGGGGGCGGCATCATGGGCGACTCCGATCCGGCGGCCGAGCTGGCGGAGGCGCAGGCGAAGTTCCGCGTCATGCAGTACGCCCTGGAGGGCTGAGCCGCCGGGTCCTCGGTCAGGCGGGGACGTGGAGGTCGGCGCCCGGTGTGACGCGGGCCCGGCCGGCCGTCAGCGTGGCCACCCAGTCGGTGAACGCCGCGACCTCGTCCTCCCCCACCGCCACCGCGAAGGTGACCTCCCCCGCGTACGTCACCTCGCGCACCGCGTGACGGGAGGCGCGCAGGTCGTTCTCCACCCGCCCGGCCTGGTCGTGCGCGACCGCGACGTGCACGAGCCTGGCCGGCACCATCCGGACGGGCTCGGCCCGGTCGAGGGCCTCGGTCACCGCGCCGCCGTAGGCCCGCACCAGCCCGCCCGCGCCCAGCAGGGTGCCGCCGAAGTAACGCGTCACCACCGCCACCACGTCGCTGAACCCCCGGCCGACCAGCGCCTGCACCATGGGCGTGCCGGCCGTGCCGCCCGGCTCGCCGTCGTCGTCGCCCTTCTGGATGCGCTCGCCGATCACGTACGCCGTGCAGTTGTGGGTGGCCCCGGCGTGCTCGGCGCGGCGGGCGGCGATGAAGGCCGCCGCCTCCTCGACCGTACGCGCCGGGGCCACGGCGCAGATGAAGCGCGAGCGCCGCGCCTCGGTCTCGTGCTCGATGACGGTCGTGAGTGTGAGATACGGGGCAGGCACATTCGACAGCGTATTCCCTTGCCGCGGGCACTCAGGGAGCTAGCATGCCGACTATCCATCAGGACCTACGGGAGGGTCTCGTGACTCCTCCGCCCCCTAAAAAGGGCGGCTTCTCGCGAAGCCGCTGCGGCTTCGCGAAGGGCAAGCCCTGCCCCGAGAATGTTGATCGCCGCGTTGACGTCGGCGTGCGCAGTGTGGCCGCACGCCGTACAGGCGAACTCGGCTTGGGTGGCGCGGTTTTCTTTCGCCATGTGCCCGCATTGGGCGCACGTGCGGGAGGTGTTGCGGGGGTCCACGGAGATCAGCTCTCGACCGGCGCTTTCAGCCTTGTGCGCGAGGATGCCCAGGAACACCCCCCAACCCGCGTCCAGGATGCTCTTGTTCAGTCCAGCCTTGGCCGCCGCGCGGTTGGGCAGGTAGCCGCCTTCTCCGTCAGGTTTCGGGGCTGGGCTCTTGGTCATGTTCGCGATCCGCAGGTCCTCGTGCACGATCATGTCGTAGTCGCGGATCAGGGCGTTCGCGGCCTTGTGCGCGCCGTCGAGTCGTTGACGCCGGATCTTGCCGTGCAGGGCTGCGACGCGGGCGACCGCCTTACGGCGGCGCTTGGACCCGCGCTTCTTACGGGCGAGGTCCTGCTGAACGGCTGCCAGCTTCTCGGCGGGCACATCGTCGCACGACAGGACGATGTACCGGCGGGAGCCTTCCCGCTTTACGCTGATCGTCTTCACCCGGCCCCGCACCGGGCGGTGCTGGTGCACGCGGACATGCCCGATGCCTTGAAGGCGGACGAACGTGGCGGACGGGTGCTCGGGTGGGGAGTCCCACCGGCAGCCGTCGCCGTCCTTGGGCCACTCGACCGTGTCGAACCAGCCCCGGCCCTTGAAACGCGGGAAGCCCGGAGGGCGACCGGCCTTGACGCGGTCGAAGAACGCGCGGAACGCCTTGTCCAGGCGGCGCAGGGTGGCCTGCTGGGAGGAGAACGACCAGTGCGCCTGATCGGGGTCGTAGGCGCGGATCTCCTTGAGCTGGGCGGACTGGTCGCCGTACCGGATCGACACCTGGGACCGCTTGTGCGCTTCGCGCCGCTCCGAAAGCGCCGCGTTGTACAGGGCGCGGTGGTCGTCCAGGCACGCGGTGAGCGCGGCCTGCTGGCGCGCGGTCGGACGCATGAGGAACTTGTAAGACCTACGCACGGCCACCCGCCTGGGGCGCCCGCTCATACTGCGTCTCGATGTAACGCCGCACCGTCTCTGCGGACACGGCGCCGACGGTCGCCACGAAGCAGGACCGCGACCACAGCGCGGGGAACTGGGAACGCAGGTGAGCGAACTCGGCGCGCAGGTGGTGCGAGGTGAACCCTTTGAACTGGTTGGCCACATACGACGGCGAGTTCTTCGGATGCGGCTTGACGAACAGGTGCACGTGGTCGGGCATCACCTCAAGCGCCACGATCTCCCACCCCTGCTCGGCGGCCTTGACGCGGATCCGCTCCTCCAAGCGGGCCTTCACCCGGCCGCCCAGCACTGCACGCTCGGGCCTTGGCGGCCCTCCCGCTCCCGATTCCCCCGACGGCTAACGCCGCCGGTCCCCTCGGAGGTACTGATGGAAACGGCGAATGACGTCATGCCCTATGCCGCGGCGGCGATCGACGCCTTCGGCACCGGTGTGCTGGCCAAGACCGGTGAGCTGGCCGCCGACACGCCTGCCGCCCGTGGCTCGCGCATCCTGCAGCGGGTGTTCGGGCGCGGCGACGCCCGCGCCAAGGACCTGATCGACCGGGTGGCGGGTGCCAAGCCTGACGACGAGGCCGGCCGGACGGCGTTGCGGCTGGCGATCGAGGAGGCGTTCCAGGCGGATCCTCTGCTGCGGCGAGAGGTGGCGGCGATGCTGCCCCGGCCGGCGTGGGACGCGCCGGTGAACGGGCCGGGGGAAGGGCCGGTGACCGTCGGGGGCGGCACTACGGCGGTGTGACCGTCGGAGGGGGCGGCACCACGGCGGTGTGATCGTCGGAGGCGGCACCGCTCCGATCGTCGGAGGCGGCACCGCGGCGGTTTTGATCGTCGCGGGTGCCCGGTTCGAGGCGTCGTACGGACCCTTGCGACCGGCACTGCGGACGGTGTCGCGCTGTGCGGAACGCACAGCTGGGCCCGGGATCGGGCGGCATACGGTGACGCGCATGACTTATCGCGTCGCCATGGACATCGGCGGCACCTTCACCGACGTCGTCTGTTACGACGAGCGGTCGGGGGCCGTCACCGCCTCGAAGGCGCCCACCACGCCGGGGGATCTCGCGGAGGGGGTGTTCGCCGCGCTCGCGCGGGTCGTGGACGATCCGTCGGACATCTCCTTCTTCGTGCACGGCACCACGCAGGGTCTCAACGCGCTGCTGGAACGCAAGGGCGCACGGGTGCTGCTGCTGGCGAGCCGGGGGGCCAGGGACGTCTACCAGATCGCCAGGGGCAACCGGGAGCGCATGTTCGACCTGCGCTACCGCAAGCCGGCGCCGCTGGTGTCGCGGCAGGACGTCATGGAGGCGGGCGGGCGGCTGGACTACCGGGGGCGGGAGCTCGTGCCGCTGGACGAGGAGGCGGTGCGGGCGGCGGCGCGGCGGGCTCGTGCGGAGGGGTTCGACGCGGTGGCGGTGTGCCTGCTGTTCTCCTTCGCCGATCCGGCGCACGAGGTGCGGGCCGGTGAGATTCTGCGGGCCGAGCTGGGTGAGGATGTGCTGGTCGTGCTGTCGCACGAGGTGGCCAGGGAGTGGCGGGAGTACGAGCGGACGTCCTCGGCGGTACTGGAGGCGTACACGGGGCCGGTGGTGCGCCGTTATCTGGGCCGGATCGAGCGGCGCTTCGCCGAGCGGGGGCTGGCGGTGCCGGTGCACGTCATGCAGTCGTCGGGCGGGCTGGTGAACGCCTCGTACGCGATGCGCAGGCCGTTGCAGACGCTGCTGTCGGGGCCGGTCGGCGGGACGATGGGCGGGGTCGCGGCGGCCCGGCTGCTCGGGCGGGACAACGCGATCTGCGTGGACATGGGCGGCACGTCGTTCGACGTGTCGCTCATCGTTAACGGGCGGCCCGACGTCAGCGCGGAGGCGCGGATCGAGGGTCATCCGGTGCTGATGCCGGTGGTGAACCTGCACACGATCGGCGCGGGCGGTGGCTCCATCGCCTACGCCGAGGCGGGCGCGCTGCGGGTGGGTCCCGAGTCGGCGGGGGCCGTTCCCGGGCCCGCGTGCTACGGCCGGGGCGGCACCCAGGTCACGGTCACGGACGCGAACGTGGTGCTGGGGCGGGTGGATCCGGCCTGGTTCGCGGGCGGGCTGATGACGCTGGACGCCGAGGCGGCCGGGGTCGCGGTGGCGGAGCTGGCCGGGAAGCTGAAGCTCGATCCGCTGCGGCTGGCCGAGGGCGTGTGCGACGTGGCCAACGCCAGGATGGCGCAGGCGATCAGGACGCTGACGGTGGAGCACGGTGTCGAGCCGCGTGAGTTCGTGCTGGTGGCGTTCGGGGGCGCGGGGGCGATGCACGCGGTGTTCATCGCGCGTGAGCTGGGGATCTCCGAGGTGGTGGTGCCGCGCTTTCCCGGGGCGTTCTCGGCATGGGGGATGCTGGAGGCGGACGTGCGCCGGGATCTGACGCATCCGTACTTCCGGCATCAGGACACGCTGGACGGCGCCGACATGTCCGGATATCTCGTGAAACTGGAGCGGGACGCGTTCCAGGCGCTCGCCGGTCAGGGCGTTCCGGAGCAGCGGCGGCGGGTGGAGCACGCCGTGGACATGCGGTACGAGGGCCAGGACTACACGCTCACCATTCCGCTGCGCGACGCCGCGGAGCCGGCCGGGCCCGGGTTCGCGGCGGAGATCGCGGCCCGCTACGCCGAGGCGCACACCAGCCGGTACGGGCACGCCACGCCCGAGGCGCCGGTGGAGTTCGTGATGCTGCGCAGCACCGGGTTCGGTTCGTTCCCCCGTACCGCCGCCCCCGCCCCCGGCGCCCCCGAGCAGGCGGAGCCCGACGTGCGGGACGTGATCTTCGACGGCGCCGTGCACCGTACCCCCGTGCTGCGCCGCTCCGCCCTGGAGGGCGATCTGGCCGGGCCCGCGATCGTGGTGGAGGAGACCGCGACCACGGTCGTGCCGCCCGGCTGCCTGGTCACCGTGGACGACAACGGCTTTCTCATCGTGAAGGTGGACCAGTGATCGACCCCGTCACCACCGAGATCATCCGCTGCGCGCTGCTGCAGGCGGCGGAGGACATGAACACCACCCTCATCCGCAGCTCCTACACCCCCGTCATCTACGAGGCCAAGGACTGCGCGGTCGCGCTGCTCGACCGCGAGCACAACGTGCTGGGGCAGTCGTCCGGGCTGCCGATCTTCCTGGGCAACCTGGAGGTGTGCACCCGCGAGACCGAGCGCCTGTACGGGCGGGAGGTCTGGGAGGAGGGCGACGTCTGGGTGCTGAACGACTCCTACATCGGCGGCACCCACCTCAACGACGTGACCGTCTACGGGCCGATCTTCTGTGACGGCGAGCTGGCCGGGTTCGCCGCGTCGCGGGCGCACTGGCTGGACGTCGGCTCCAAGGATCCCGGCGGCTCGATGGACTCCACCTCGATCTTCCAGGAGGGCCTGCGGATGGGCCCGGTGAAGGTGTACGCGGGCGGCGCGCCCTGCCGCGACCTGCACGAGGTGATCGCGCGCAACGTACGCTTCCCGCACGCCACGCTCGGCGACCTGCGTGCCCAGGTGAGCTGCGCGATGACCGGGCAGCGGCGGCTGCGCGAGATCGTCGCCCGCTGGGGCCTGGCGACCGTGACGGCCGCCCGCGACGAGATCTTCGCCCAGACCGAACGTATGGAGCGGGCGGCCATCGCGGCCATCCCCGACGGCGTGTACGAGGCGTCAGGACACCTCGACAACGACGGCATCGACCTGGACACCCCGTTGCCGGTGAACGTCCGCGTCACGGTGTCGGGCGAGTCGATGCACGTCGACCTGACCGACTGCGCCGACCAGGCGCTCGGACCGGTCAACTGCGGGGCGGCGCAGGCGGTGGCCGCGGTGCGGGTCGGTTACAAACTGCTGGTGTCGGGTGAGGTGCCGCTCAACGGGGGCTCGTTCCGGCCGCTGTCGGTGCTGACGCGTCCCGGCTCGATGCTGGCCGCCGAGTCGCCGGCCGCCTGCCAGTACTACTACTCGCATCTGGGGCTGCTCATCGACCTGGTGGTCAAGGCGCTGGCGCCGGTGCTGCCGGGCAAGGCGGCCGCGGCCTCGTACGGGGACTCGATGATCGTGCAGTTCACCGGCACGGACCCGCGTACCGGGAAGTTGTACGTCTCCCAGGAGGCCACGGTCGGCGGGTGGGGCGCGTGGGAGGGCGGCGACGGCGAGAGCTGCCTGATCAACAACGTCAACGGGTCACTGCGGGACATGCCGATCGAGGTGCTGGAGACGCTCTTCCCCGTGCGCGTCACCCGTTACGAGATGCGTCCCGGCACGGGCGGGGCCGGGCGGTGGCGCGGCGGCAACGGCGTGGTGCGCGAGTACGAGTTCTGCGGCGACACGTCGTTGTCGCTGTGGTTCGAGCGGTCGGTCACGCCGGCGTGGGGGCTGGCGGGCGGCGCGGCGGGCGCTCCTCCCCGGGTCACGCTCAACCCCGGCACGGGCGGGGCGCGGGAGATGCTCAAGGTGAACGCGCTGCCCGTACGGGCCGGGGACGTGCTGCGGTGCGAGTCGGGCGGGGGCGGCGGCTACGGCCCGGCCGACCGCCGCTCCCCCGAGGCCACGGCCGCCGACCTAGCCCAGGGCCTGATCACTCCTTGACCCCGATCCGCTCCCGCGCGCTCCCGTCCGGTGCGGGGCGGGCGCGGAGGAGGTCCATCTCGCGCCACTCCGGGCGCAGGCCGGTCAGAACGATGGCGAGCACGTACGCGGCCCCGCACGCCAGCAGCACCGGGGCCAGCCCGGTCACCGTCACCGCCACCCCGGCCAGCAGCCCGCCCAGCGGGGTGCCGACGAAGGAGAGCGAGGTCTGCAGTCCGGCCACCCGGCCGAGCAGGTGGCGCGGCACCCGTTCGAACGAGACCGCCCCCAGGATCGGGTTGAGGAACCCGCCGGCGAACCCGCCCACCGCGAACACCGCCACGATCGCCGCCACCGGCAGGTCGAAGGCCAGGAGGAGGAACCTCGGCGGCCCCGCGATCAGGAACGCCACGAACAGCACCGGCCGACGCGGCAACCGGTGCGCCACCGCCGCCGCCACCAGGCTCCCGCCGACCGCCGTCAGGCCCATCACACTGCCGCACAATCCGAGCAGGACGGGCCCGTACCCGCTCTCCTTCGCCCACACGGGGCCGAGCACCTGGCCGAACGCTGCGTCGAGCAGGTTCGTCACGCAGACCATGGCGATCAGGGTGAGCAGCAGCGGCTCGCCCCGCAGAAACGTCATCCCCTCCCCGAACCGCCGCCAGTACCCCTCCTTGCCGGCGGGCCGGCGCCGGGGTGGAGGCGTGGCACCTTCCTCAGCCCCGGGCTCGGGCGCGCTGTGTCCCATCCCTCTCGGCAACGCCCACGCCACGATCACCGACCCGAGCGCGAAGAAGACGGCGCTCAGCCCCAGGCTCGGCAGCGCCCCGAAGACCCCGACCACCGCTCCCCCGGCGGCCGGCCCCACGGTCTGCGCCAGCCGCTCGGTCACCCCCATCAGCCCCGTGGCCCGCTCCAGCGGCATCCCCGCCCGCCCGGCCGCCTCAGGGATCATGATCTCCTTGGCCAGGTCACCCGGCCCGCGCCCGGCGCCGATCACCACCACCAGGGCGATCAGCGCGCCCATGGGCAGCGCGCCCAGCGTGTGCAGCAGCACGACGGCCCCGGCCGCCGCCGCGCTCACCACGTCGGAGGCCAGCGAGATCCGGCGCGGGCCTACGTGGTCGACCAGCGGCCCGGTCAACGCCTTGACCAGCACGTACGGCACCATCTCGGCGAACGCGACGACCCCGGTCCAGGCCGCGCTGCCGGTGGTGCCCAGCACGTACCAGGGCAGGGCGACGGCCGACACCCGCGTCCCGGTCAGCGCCACCGCCGTGGCCGCCAGCACCCCTGCCAGCGGCCGCACCCGGCCGTTCACGACGGTTCCGGCAGGACCTCGGTGATGACCGACACCCGCGCCGACCCCTCGGGCCCGTCCTCGCCGGGCAGGTCACGCCGGTAGCGGGAGATCACTTCCTCCAGCTCGGAGCGCAGCCGCAGCCCCTCCTCCGGCGTCAGCCGCAGCGCGAACGAGCTCAGGTCGAGCACGCTCCCCCACTCCCCCGGCATGGTCAGCATCTCGTTCACCGCCCGCTGGGCGCGCAGGCCGTACAGGGCCACGATCGACTGCATGTACGCCAGCACCGCCTCCGGCTCCGTCCTGGCCAGTTCCTCGTCGGACAGGCGGGTGACCTGGTGCACCGACCGCCACCACCGCTCCCGCGCGTTGCCCCGCTCGGCGTCCTCCTCCACGAACCCGGCCGCGCCGAGCCTGCGCAGGTGGTAACTGGCTGTCCCGGAGTTGACGCCGAGCCGCTCGGCCAGCCGGGTGGCGGTGGACGGGCCGTGCTTGCGCAGCAGGTCGACCAGCTGCACCCGCACCGGATGGGCCAGGGCCCGCAGCCCCTTGGCGTCAAGGACGACGACGTTCTTGTCGGGATCGCTCATACACCCGACTCTAAACCGCAAACACTTCTTCGCAAACACTTCTTCGCGAAGAACTGTTTGCGATCGGCGACGGAGGGGTGGGTGCCGGAGCGTCCGTGGGCGTCCACTAGCGTCAGCGCGAACGACACGTATCGCGTACGGCTGCCCGCCGATCCGCCTGCCGAAGAGGTGCTGATGACGATCTCCCGCCCTGAACCCCATCCGCCTGCCGAGCCGTTCACGGAGGTGTCAGGGGATGAGCTGGAGCTGGTGCTGGAGGACGGCGAGGGGTGGTGGGGCGGCGCCGCCGAGGACGGGCTGTCGATGCCGTTCGGGACGCAGGCGTTCGCCCGCGATCTCGGCTCGCCCCGGGGGCACGGGTCGCGCGACGCCGCCCCGTCCAACCAGAGCGGCCCCTTGCTGGTGTCGACGCGCGGGCGGGTGGTCTGGTCGGAGCGGCCGTTCGCGTTCGCGTTCGAGGACGGGCGGCTGCGGCTTTCCGGACGGGACATCCTGGTCGGCCGGGGTGGCGGATCGCTCCGGGAGGCGTTCCTGGCGGCCTCGCGGCGGTTCTTTCCCCCGGCCGGGCGCGCCCCCGCGCGGGAGCTGTTCTCCGGGCCGCAGTACAACACCTGGATCGCGCACCCGTACACGCCCACGCAGGAGACGGTCCTGCGCTTCGCCCGGGACCTGCTGGAGAGCGGGATGCCGCCCGGTGTCGTGCTGATCGACGACTCGTGGGCGTGCGACTACGGCACCTGGCGGTTCGACCGTGCCCGCTTTCCCGATCCGGCGGCCATGATCGAGCAGTTGCACGCGTGGGGCTGCCGGGTGATGCTCTGGGTGGTCCCGTTCGTCAGCCCCGATTCCGCCGCCTTCCGTGAGGCTGAGGAGCGGGGGCTGCTGCTCAGGGACCGGACCGGTGAGACCGCGATCCGCCGCTGGTGGAACGGGTTCAGCGCCACCCTCGATCTCACCGACCCGGCGGCCGTCCGGTGGATGACGGACCAGCTCGACGCGCTCGTCGAGGAGACCGGGGTGGACGGGTTCAAGTTCGACGCCGGTGACGTCCGCGACTACCGGGCCGACGATCTCACCTCCGTGCCCGCCGAGCCGGTCGATCTGTGCGAGGCGTGGGCGCGGGTGGGGCTGCGGTATCCGTTCAACGAGTTCCGCGCCTGCTGGCGGATGGGCGGGCAGCCGCTCGGCCAGCGGCTCCAGGACAAGCCGGCCCTGTGGGGGCCGGCCGGGCTCGGGTCGCTCGTCCCGGAGATGCTGGCCCAGGGCATGATCGGCCATCCCTTCGTCTGCCCGGACATGATCGGCGGTGGCGAGATCGGCTCGGTCGGCGGGCAGGCGGCGGTCGATCAGGAGTTCTTCGTCCGGTACGCGCAGGTGGCCGCCCTCAGCCCGATGATGCAGTTCTCGGTCCTGCCCTCGCGCGTCCTGGACGACGAACACCTCGCCGCGGTACGTGACGCGCTCGCCGTCCGTGAGTCCGTCCTGCCGCTGATCCTCGGGCTCGTGGACGAGGCGGCCAGGACCGGCGAGCCGATCGTGCGGCCGATGGCGTACCACGCGGGCGGGCTGGACGACGTGACCGACCAGTTCTTCCTCGGCCCCGACCTCGTCGTGGCCCCCGTGACGGAGAAGGGCGCCACCGAGCGGATCGTCGCCCTGCCGCAGGGGCGCTGGCGTGCCGACGACGGCGCCGTGGTCGAGGGTCCCGCCCTGGTCACTGTGCGGTGTGATCTGTCGCGGATCCCCCGGTTCGAGCGCCTGCCCGAGGGGTGAAGTCCCGGATGAGGGCGATCACCGTGCCGGCGGTGTGGTCGAGGTGGCTGCGGCCGTCCGGCAGCAGGGCCCGCGGGCTGATGTAGCTGCGCCGCCCGAGGTGGGTGGCCGGGTCGAGCCGGTGCACGGTGATCTTGCCTGCGCGGGCGGCCTGGTGCCATCCGCTGCGGCGGAACAGCCGCCAGCGCTGGGGGAAGATCCAGGTGCAGACGCGCTCGATCCAGTCGCCGTCGCTGGTGAGGCGGTGCAGGTGGACGGCGTGGGTGAGGTCGTTGGCTCCGTTGTGGAACCCGCCGAGGGTGATCAGCAGGAGCGGGGCACGCAGCCGGGCGTGCAGTTCCTCGACCGCGCCGGTGGCGACCTGGGCACCGCCGCTGTAGCTGAGCAGCACCACGGGGACGCCGTTGCCGGGCCGGTAACCGGCCAGGCGGAGCTGGTCGGCGATCTGGCCGCCCACGGCGCGGTTGTACAGCGGGCGGTAGCGGTGGTCGGCCGCGACGAAGATCTGCATGACGTTGTGCAGGAACAGCAGCAGCCCGGCGCGGCGGCGCAGCCACGCCCACAGCGGGCGGTCGGCGAGCGGGGCGGCCAGCGGCGAGTACGGCTGCACCTGCCCCAGCACCCGCAGCTCAGGCGCCCCGGCGATCAGGGCCTTGACCAGCTGGCCGCCGTCGCGCGTGTCGTGGAAGCGGCGTTTGCCGATGCCGTCCAGGTAGACGAGGTAGGCGTCCGGCGGCCGGTCGGGGTCGGCGCCTCTGGCGTGGGGCATGCCGTACGGGAGCTCGCGGGCGGGCGTGCGCCAGCCGGCGGTGTACGCCATCACCTCGTGCCGGGCGAGCAGGGCCTCGGCAAGCAGGACCGCGCCGAGGACCAGGACGAGGAACGGGAACTCGATCATGCGGGCACCCCCCGGGTGGCGCTGATCCACACCACGAGCCGCCTGACCGCCTCGACGGCCAGGCCGAGCCCGACTCCCGCGACGGCCACGCAGCCCGCGGCGGTCCACCAGCCCAGGTCCGTCAGGGCGGCGAGCGGGGCGACCAGGCCGGCTCCGACGGCGGCGAAGAGCAGCAGGTGCAGCAGGGGCCCGAGCAGCGGGAACGCGAGGACGGCGGCGAGCAGGAGCGGGGCGGCCAGCGCGGGGGTCCAGGTCAGCGGGGTGGTGGTCGCCGGAGGCTCGGGCAGGGTCAGGCCGGCCAGGGTCCAGGCGGTCAGGGGCCAGAGCGCGAACACGGAGCCTTCCACGACGGCCCCGGTCAGCAGCAGCAGGACCGCGCCAGGCCTCGACGTGCCGGGCCCCGCAGTGTCGGGCCTCAGCGTGGCGGAACTCAGCGCACCAGGTCTCGACGTGCTGGGGCCCGACGTGCTGGGGCCCGACGTGCTGGGTCTCGACGTGCGGGGTCTCGGTATGCCGGAGCTCAGCGCGACGAGTCGTGAGGTGCCGGGTCGGGACGTGCCCGTTCGGCGGGCCAGCAGGGGCAGCAGGCGGCCCGCGGCCTCCGACAGCCCGGCCAGCAGCAGCAGGACGGCGACGGCGGGTGACATCGCTCAGCTCTCCCGCCGCGCGCCCACCGAAACCGGCCGGCCGACCCGCTCCAGCTGGTGCTCGATCTCGTCGGCGGCACGCACGTAGCCGCCGGCCTCGTGCTGGGCCACCCGCAGGGCTGCCGCCGCCTCGCGGAAGCGCGGCTCGCCGAGCAGGCGGCGGGCCAGGGCTTGAACGGCGCCGGCGGTGGCCTCCCCGGTACGGATCGACAGGCCGGCGCCCAGCTCGACCACCCGGCGGGCCACGAGCGGCTGGTCGGCGCCCTGCGGGACCAGCAGCATCGGCACCCCGGCGTACATGGCCTCGTTCACACTGTTCATCCCGCCGTGCGTGACGAACAGCGCCGCGTGCTCCAGCAGCTCCGGTTGCGGGACGAAGCGGCGGGCGAACACGTTGCCCGGCAGCGGGTCCAGCGCGGCCGGATCGACCGCCCCGGTGGAGACGATCACGGTGCCGCCCAGCGGCGCCAGCGCGTCGGCGAACGTCCGCAGCAGCCGCGGGCCGGCGTTGAACACCGTGCCCAGCGACGCGTACAGCACGGGTGCCCGCAGGCGGCCGATCGGGAACGACGGGTCTCGCGGCCGCGCGCCGACGCTCGGGCCGACGAACCGGTACGACGGGTCGAAATCGCCGGCGCCGGGCTGGAACGCGCGGGAGGTGAAGACCAGGTTGAGCGGCTCGCGTACGTTCGCCAGGTCCACCAGCGGCACCCCGTGCGTCCGGTGGCGGCGGTGCAGCGCCCACCGCGCGCGCAGGAACCCCAGCGCGGCGCCGGGCCTGGCCAGCGCGGAGACCAGCAGCTCCGCCGAGCCGCGGGTGGGGCTGGGCACGTTCCTGCCGAACGCGAACGTGGTGAACAGCGCCGCCGCCGGCACCCGGAGCTCGCGGGCGGCGACCGCGCCCCACGGGCAGGCGGACCCGTGCACGATCAGGTCGGGCCCGATGCCGCGCAGGTCGGCGAGGACGGCGGGCAGCAGGCCGGTGGAGGCGCGGGCGAGCGCGTCCAGCATCGTGATCGGCATCGGCGGGTCGGGCACCGGCTGGTCGCCCCCGGGGTAGGGGCGCACGGTCGCGCCGGTGGCCTCGACCTCCTCCGCGAACGCGGGTGAGGTGTGGTACGTGACGCGGTGGCCCCTGCGGACGAGCTCGGCGGCGAGGGGCAGGGTCGGGTTGACGTGGCCGTGCAGAGGGATGTTCAGGAACGCGATGGTGCTCATCGGACGGCTCCCAAGGCGGTGGGGAACGACTCGGCTCCGGCCCGGTAGAGGCCGGGCCCGCTGACGCACAGTCCGTCGAGGAAGCGGCCCGCCTCGACGGACGCGGTGGCGATCAGCCGCTCGGCCTGGCCGAAGTCCCATGGGGCCGGCCAGGTCTCGATGCCGGTCGGCACCACGACGGTGGGGATGCGGCGCGACACCTCGTGCAGGTCGCGCTCGATCTGATGGTGCAGCAGCAGCTGACCGGCCCTGGCCGCGACGGCGCCGGCCCAGCGGGGCGGGACGACGGGACGCGGCGCCCCGCTCTCCGGCCCGGTCGACAGCACGACCACGCTGGCCGCACCCGCCTGCAGCGCCGCCCGTACCGGGACGAACGCCACCACGCCGCCGTCCACGAGCCGGCGGCCCTCGCGGTCGACCGGCGGCAGGATGCCGGGGATGGCGGCGCTGGCCAGCAGCGCGGACTCGAGGTCGCCGTGGTCGAGCAGCGCCTGGTCGCCGGTGGCCAGGTCCATGGCCACCGCGGTGAAGGGCACCGCCAGCTCTTCGATCCGCGCGGGCAGCCCGGCCCTGGCGATCAGCCGGCGCAGGCCGCGGTCGGCGAAGAGGCCGGCGCGGGAGGGCAGGCAGCCGAGCGGGAACACCTCGCGGCGGCGTACGTGGGTCCACACCCGAGCCAGCCAGGGTGCGGCCTGTCCCGGGTGGGCGGCGGCGATGGCTCCGTTGAGCGCGCCGACCGAGGTCCCGACGATCAGGTCGGGGACGAAGCCGCGCTGCTCCAGGGCGTACCCGACGCCGACCTGCGCGGCTCCGAGCACTCCCCCGCCGCCGACCACCACCGCCACGGGGCGGGGCAGGGCGCCCAGGCCCGCCGTTGCCGAGGTCGTCGCCCGCGCCGGCGGCGTCGTGAGCCGGGGAGGCTGAGCCCGGCGACAAATGATGGTCATCAGAAACCTCCGAGGAAACCCCGCCTTCAGGCGGGGGAGGAATCGGACCCCTGCGGAGCAGGGCAGGAACAGGCGATTCGCCGCCAAGCGCGCCAAGTACCCGACGTTCAAGAGCAAGAAGAAGTCGCGCCTGTCGGCGGAGCACACGCGTTCGGCGTTCCGCTGGCGTGACGGTGAGTTGACGCTGGCGAAGATAGACGGCCCGCTTCCACCCGCAGCACAGAACGTAGGCGTGGATGCGGGCATCACCGCCCTGGCCACACTCTCCACCGGAGAGAAGGTCGTCAATCCTCGTCACGAGCGCCGCGACCGGCGCAGAGCCGGCCAAAGCCCAGCGAGCGCTCGCCCGCAAGGAGATGGCAGTAACAACCGGGCGAAGGCCAAGCCGAAGGTCGCCAAGGTGTACGCCCGAATCGCCGACCGCAGGACAGACCACCTGCACAAGGTCACCACACGGCTTGTTCGCGAGAACCAAGTGATCGCCGTGGAAGACCTGGCCGTCCGCAACCTGGTCGGCAATCACTCGCTGGCCCGCGCCATCCCGGACGCGGCCTGGCGCGGGATGCGGTCGATGCTCGAGTACAAGGCCGCCTGGTATGGGCGCACGCTGGTGGCGGTGGACCGCTGGTTGCCCTCCTCCAGGCTGTGCCCGGCCTGCGGCGCCTTGCGAGAGAAGATGCCGCTGAACGTCCGGATGCGGGAGTGCGCCTGCGGCACGGTCCACGACCGGGACGTCAACGCGGCCAGAGACGTGCTCGCCGCCGGGCCGGCGGCGAACTGAAACGCCTGTGGAGCTGGTGTAAGACCTCAACGAGAATCCTCTCGGGCGGGCGGCTGGCCGTGAAGCAGGAAGACCCATGGGCGACCATGGGACTCCGCTCCTTCAGAGGGGGAGGATGTCAACGTCCGCCCTCTCTCACCAGCGGCTTCCTCGATTAGTATCACATGATACTGTCGCATTCGTAACCAATGTGAGAGTGTGACTCGTCACAGGCCCTGCCGAAGGCCCGCGTCGGTCAGGGAACGCGCAGGCGAGGGCTGCGTTCGAGGCCGAGGATGCCCAGCAGGTGGTCCATCATGTGCTCGAACAGCGGCATCGGGTCGTCGAACGCGAAGTTGTGATGCTCGTACACGACCATGCAGAGCAGCCCGTAGATCTGCCGCCAGCAGATGACCATGAGCAGCACCACCCCGATCGGGAAGTCCAGCCCCACGCGCGCCCGGTAGGTCCGCAGCTGCTCCGCCAGGACGGGATCGATGTCCTCGTCGGCCTGGATGCGCAGCCGGCCTTCGCGCCACAGCCGGGCGAAGGGCACCCCGAAGAAGCCGCCCAGCTCGCGGGCGATGACCGTCGGGATGCCTTCCTCCGAGTCGGCGATCTTGGCGTAGGCGGCGCCCATGAGCAGGTCGAACTCGACCTTGTTGGCCATCGACCAATCGAGCACGGCCCGGGTGGCGGCGTGCAGGTGGGAGCTGAGGTCGTCGGGGTCCTGGCGGCGCACGGCCTGGGCGAGGGTGTCCATGAACTCCGCCGTGACGTCGTCGTAGACGGCGCGGACGAGCCCCGCCCGGCCGTCGAAGTAACGGTACAGAGCGGGCGGCGTCACCCCCACGGCCCGGGCCACGGCGGCGACGGTGAGCCCTTCGACGCCCTCTTCCGCCGCGAGCCGCCTGGCGGCGGCCCTGGCGTCGCGTTCGAGCTCGGCCCGCAGTCGTTCGCGTCGCGTCAACTCTGTCACAGGCCTAGTTTCGCGGCTCCCGGCCATGCCCGCGAGCCGCGAGCAGGCCGCGCCCGCCACTTGCGGTGAACATCCATCACATGGTTAATGGTATTCACTCTTTTACGGATCATCATCGAATGGAGTCCTCCTGATGGGCACCCTCCGCGGAACGGCAGCGGCCGTCGCGTTCCTGCTCGCCACCACCGCCTGCGCGGCGGCACCGGAACCCGCCGCCGTACCCCCGGCCACGCGCAACTCTCGCGCGGAGTCCCTGGCGGAGGCGGCGAAGAGCCTGCCCGCTCTGCTCGCCGCACGGGGCCCGGTGGCCTGCTCGCGGGACGGTGCGCACTGGCGGGTCACGGCGTACGACGACGCCTTCCGTACGCCCGCCGCGACCTTCTCCAGCGCCATGCTCCAGCCCCTGCTGACCGAGATCGCTACCAATGGCCGGAAGGCGGTCGTGCGAAGCCTTTGCGGCGAGACCGGCGACCCCGGCATCAGCCCGGTCTCCCCGGACGGGCGCAGGCTCGCCGTCCAGGTCGACGGCGCGTCCGGCAGCGATCCGACGCACGTCGGCTGGCTCGACCTCGGCACCGGCGCGTTCACCGACCTCACCGAGCGGTCGAACATGAAGGGGTACGTGACGAAGACGTTCTCCGACAGCCGGCCCGGTTTCGCGTCCGACGGCTCGTTCTGGTTCCGCCGCGGCCTGCGGTTCTACTCGGCCGCCCAGGACGGAACGCCGGTCGCGCGCCGGCTCAGCATGGCGTGCGTCAAGAACGAGAGCGAGGAGATCTACTACCGCGTCGTCGGGCAGGTCGCCGTCGTGTGCCCGGGCACCGTGCACCCGTCTGGCAGGTTCGCCGCCGACCCCACCACCGTGGCCAAGGGCATGAGGTCGGTACGCGGCGCGGAGCTCGACCTCGTCGGCCGGACGATCGTCGGTCATGACGACGAGCCGATGATGAAGCCGTTCGGCATGGAGGTCGTCGTGCGTGACGGCGGCGGGCTGCGCGACTGCCTGCCCCTCGCCTGGCTCGGCGCCGCCGAATTGCTCTGCCAGGGCGGGAGCAACGACTTCTACACCGCGCGGGTCTCGCCGCGGCTGGCGCGGGACGACATCGAGTACGTCCAGGACACCGAGGTCGAGGTGATCAAGGAGATCGCCCCCGCCACCGAGTCCGCGATCCTGTCTGTGGCGCTCACGAAGGACCGCCGTTCCCTGATCATCGCCTCCTCCGCGAACGACGGCGCCGGTGTCGGCAAGCTCTACCGCACAGGGCTGGAGCCGCCGTCGGGCCTGGTGGAGCTCGGGCCGATCCCGCCGGAGTCGAAGGACCATTTCACCTTGCTGAACAACTTCCAGCACCCGTTGGACCGGCCCTGAGCGCCGAGACGCTGCGCAGCGTTCTGGGTGTCTCCTGCGGCCATTCATGTCGTGTTCATCCCCCTATTGGAGGTTTGTCAGCTGTCACCCTTATCTGCAGGAAAGGCAGCACTGTGAGGAACAAGAAGGCCGAGGAGACCGAGCACTCCGGGCTTTCCCGACGCCGTCTGGTCAAGTACGCCGGCGTCGGCGCGACCCTGGCCGCGGCGGCTCCCCTGATCGGCGGCACCCCGGCGCAGGCGGACGACGAGCGTACGTTCGCCGCCGGCGGCAACAACGGCCGGATGTGGCGGGCGGGCGATCACCACGTCCACTCGGAGTACAGCGGTGAGTTCGACACCAAGACGAACCCGCCGACCTTCCACAAGGGCGCGGACGCGGTCTACCCCATCGTCACCAACGCCATCATGGCCAAGTATTTCGGCCTGACCTGGGCGATGTGCACCGACCACGGCGGCCCGACGCACTCGAAGGTGAACTTGGAGCAGGCCTACCCCGACCTGCTGCGGTCACGGGTGCTGGTGCCGGAGGTGCTGCAGTTCTGGGGGATGGAGTTCGACGCGCCTGCGCTGGACCACCACACCCTGATGATCCCGCACCACGACGGGGAGGCGCAGCAGCTGTTCGAGCTGGAGAGCCGCTTCGCCAAGTTCGACGCCTTCCCGACCGATCCGGGCCGCGACACCGAGGCCAAGATGGTGGAGTTCCTCAAGGCCGCCCGCGGCATGAACCGCAAGCCGCTGGTGATCGCCCACCACGCCTCCCGGTCGGCGACGGGGCTCGGCGTGTGGGGGCAGGACACGCCGCGTGAGTTCCGTAACGGCAACAACGCCGCCCCCGACGTGTACGTGGGCTTCGAGGGCGCGCCGGGCCACCAGGCGGGCCCGCTGAACGGCGGCTCCCGCGGCGGGTACGGCAACCACCCCACCTACGGCGGATTCGACCAGATGACCGCCCGCGTCGGCGGCCTGTGGGACTCCCTGCTGGGCGAGGGCCGGCACTGGTGGATCACCGCCACCTCCGACTCCCACGTGCACTGGACCCGCGGCGGCTCCGACTTCTGGCCGGGCGAGTACAGCAAGACGTACGTGGCGGCCCGGCAGGACTACGGCGACATCATGGACGGCCTGCGCAACGGCCGGATCTTCGTCACCACCGGCGACCTGATCACCGCGCTCGACGTGACCGCGAGCAACCAGGGCCGCCGGGCCACGGTGAGCGAGACGCTCGTCGTCAGCAACCGGGGCCGCACCGACGTCGAGGTGGAGATCCGCTTCCGTCCCCTGGAGGGGAAGAACGGCAACGGCGACCGTCCCGAGGTGCAGCGGGTCGACCTGATCGCAGGCCAGGTCACCGGCGTGAGCTCGGACCTCGACGCCGCCACCAACCCCACCACGAAGGTCGTGGCCCGCTTCGGCCCCCGCGACTGGCGCCGCCAGGGCAAGGATGTCGTCATCCGGCACACCCTGCGCGACGTGGGCCAGGACAGCTACCTGCGGGTGCGCGGCACCAGCACGGACGAGATGGAGCCGCAGGCCGACGGGAAGGAGAGCCCGTGGGAGGACCTGTGGTTCTACTCCAACCCGGTCTTCATCCGCGTCCGCTGACGCCCTGACCGGGGCGGCCCGCGACGGGCCGCCCCGGTGCTCGCGTCCCCATCTCCGTCCGGGGTGGACGGTCCCGCTCAGGCGCCGCCCACACGACGAGCGTCATGCTGACGCGTCGCCCACACGGAGGGCGGCGTGCTCAGGTGTCGCCCACACGGAGGGCGGCGTGCTCAGGTGTCGCCCACGCGGAGGGCGGCGTCGAGGGCGCGGCGGCGGCTCATGGCGGTGTGCGCGTACGCCCCCAGCACCGCGCACAGCCCCAGCCCGGCCGCCAGCGCCACCGGCGTGAGCAGGCCGGGCGGGTGCTCGGTGACGGGCAGGCCGCCGGCGAACGCCGACATGTCCACGCCCGGCCCGAGCGCGGCCGGCAGGCTCAGGCCCAGGGCCAGGCCGACCGGCGCCGTGATGAGGACGACGGGCAGCAGTTCCAGCAGGGTCAGCCGCCGGGCCTGGCGGTCGGACAGCCCGAGCGTGCGCAGCAGCGAGACCGTCCTGGCCCGCCCGGCGGCCCCGGCGGCCAGCGACAGCACGATCGCGACCAGCGCGTACGCCCCCAGCGCCACCGTCACCACGACCATCGTGGTGCGGACCGTGCCGGTGAGCGGGTCGGCCCGGATCCCGGCCAGCGCCGCCTCCTGCGTCTCGACCGTGGCCGAAGGCACGAGGCGGGCCAGCTCAGCGGGCGTGATGTCGCCCTTGATCAGCAGCGTGTCGGCCGCCGGCCAGGGCAGCACCTCCTGCGACACAAGGAGGAACTGCCCACTGGCGTAGAACCCGGGCACCGCGTCGATCACGCCCTGGGCGTTCAGCCGTACCGGCGACAACCACGTGATGTCGAACGAACCCCGGCTGTCCAGGGCGGGCGAGAGCAGCGCGGAGTTCTTCCCGGACAGCTCAGGCAGCGCGATCGGGGCGTCCTCGTTGACCCGGCGCCACGCCGCGAGGTCCACGGCGACCGCGTACGGCCACTCTCCCGTGGCCTTGACCTGCACCCGGCCGGTCAGGGCGAGCGCCACCCGCTCGACGCCTGGCGCCCGTCGTACCCGATCGACCACGTCGGCCGGGAGGTTGCCCTCCGTCGTCAGCTTGATCGGCGCGCCCACCTTCTGCCAGGACGCCACCTGCTGCGTGGTGGTGATCCCGTCGTGCACCACCGCGGCGAACACCGACAGGCTCAGCGCGGGCAGCAGGATCAGCACCGGCAGCGCGCCCGCCGACCGCTCCCTGGCGGCCCTGGCCAGGCCCAGGAACGGCACCGCCGCCCGCCCCCGCGCGGCCAGCCCGACGAACAGCCGCAGCGGGTACGGGTGGCACCGCAGCGTGATCAGCGCGGCCGCCACCGTCAGCGCGACCGGGATCAGCAGCAGGAACGGATCCTGCTGCGCGGTGCCAGACGGCCCTCTGGCCCGCAGCAGGTACGCCCCCACCAGGGCGAGCACGACGACCAGCGCCTCCACCGTCAGCCGCCGCGCGGACGGCCGGGCGGCGACCAGGTCGGCCCGGCGCTCGTTCAGCGGCGCGCGGTGTGCGAGCACCAGGCGCGTCACGGCGAACGCCATGGCACCGGCGGCCACGGCCGCGGGACCGGCGTGCACGATGGGCAGCACGGGCCCCGGCAGCAGGTACGACAGCGCGTACCCGGCCAAGGCCGCGGGCACCACCGTGAGCGCGGTCAGCGCGACCCCGGCCACCGCCACCTGCCGCAGCGACGCGCCGCGCGCCCGCGCCAGGGACAGCGCGGGCTCCAGCCGGTCGGTCAGCAGCCGCACGCCCAGCACGATCACGCCGAGCGCGACCGCGAACAGGCCGCCGAGCAGCAGGTACATCACGGTCTGCGCGGCCGACAGCGCGACCTGGAAGGCGCCCAGCAGATCGGGCAGCCCGGTGACGACGCGGTAGATGATGCTGCCCGTCCCCTGGACGTCCACTTGCCGTTCGAACTCGGCGAGCGCGGCTTCGACGTCCGGCACGCCCAGCGCGCTCGCGGCCCGCCCGTCGAGGGGGAGGACCCAGCGGTAGGACAGGGTGCGTTCGCGGTTGGCCAGCGCGGCCAGGCCGTCGTCCGACATCAGCGTCGTGGTGTGCAGTTCCTCCGGCGCGTCCAGCGGTACGATCCTGGTGACGTGCAGGACGTCGGCGTCGTGAGTCCAGGCGCGGTCGGCCGGGTCTCTGGCCTTGAAGACTCCGACGATCTTGGCGGCGGTGTGCACGCTCCCGCCGAGCATCATGGTCCGGCCGACGCGCAGCCCCATCCGGGCCACCGCCTCCTCCACGACGCCCACCTCGATGACGGGGATCGTGGTGCCCACGTACTGCATGGTGAACGGCTTGCCGGGCGCGCGGCCGCTCACCCACTCCACCCGCCGGTCGGCGTCGGACAGCCAGCCGAGGTTGGCGAAGGTACGGATCCCGCTCGCGCCGGCGACGGGCGTACGGGAGGTCTTGGCGCTGATGTGGCCGCCGGACCCGATCATGGGCCGCAGCGCCGCCGGGATGAGCCGGCGCCAGCGCAGGCCGGCGTCCTCGAACTGCGCGCGTGAGCGCAGCTCGCCGGGCGGCAGGACCGGGGCGCCGGTGACGGCCACGTCGGCCCGCACCGCTGGTGCGCCGGCCAGCGACCGGCGCAGTGCCTGGTCGAACGAGGCCTGCATCGTCCTGGGCAGCCCGGCGAGGAGCAGGCAGGCGACCGCCGTCAGCACGGCGATCAGCGCGAACGTGCCCGCGTGCGCCCGTACGCCCAGAGGGATCGTCACCGCTCCTCCAAGGTCTGCCCCCGCCACACCCGCCGGGCCAGCCCGGCCACGATCGCGACCAGCACCGCCGTGACCAGGACCAGCATCGCCGCGACCGCGGCCCACGGGACGTGGAACAGCACACCGGGCGTGACCGCCGACGCCTGCCCGGTCAGGACGACGCGCGGCACCACCAGGCTCCCGACGAGCACGGCCAGCCCGGTGCCGGCCGCGAGCGACAGCCCGATGACGAACGCCTGCTCGGTGACCAGCATCCCGAAGACCTGGCGGAAACCGGCGCCCAGGGCCCGCAGCACGGCAAACTCGGCCCGCCGCTCCCGCGCCGCGACCACGGCGTTGACCAGGAACCCGAGCACCGCGAACCCGAGCGCGGCGGCGAACCCCAGGGTCAGCGCGCCCTGGAGCGCGCCGGCCAGCGGGTCGTCGCGCAGCTCGGCCGCCAGCTCCCGGCGGTCGATCGCGGTCACGTCCCATTGAGGGTTGCGGCGCAGGATCTCCCGCGCGGGCGCGGTGCCCGCGGCGGCGAGCCACCATTCGGTGGCGGGCCTGGACGGCTGGGCGGAGGCCAGCTCGTACGTCTGCAGCGTCTCCCAGTCGGCGAGCACGGCCTGCTGGGCGGGGGCGCTGGTGGGCATGCTCGTCACGATCCCGGCCACGACGACCTGGACGACCCGGCCGGCCAGGCGGACCGTTCCGCTCTGGCCGATGTCGAGCTTGAACGTGACGGCCAGACCGGGGGTGATCACCACGGGCAACGGCCCAGGCTCCCCGGCCTCGCCGCGCACCCCCGAGAGGCCCGACTCGCCCTTCCCCGGCACCTCCGACTTCGCCGGCGGCTCGAAGGTGACGATGCCGTGCGGGCGAGAGACGGCCCCGGCCACGGGCACGTCCAGTCCGTCCGCCTTCAGCCCGGTCAGCCTCGGGCCGGCCTGCTCGCCCGCCACGAGCCCGCGTACCGACAGCGGATAGGCGATCCGCCCGGCGCGCCCGGCCAGCGGGGCCAGATCGACCTCGACCAGGTTGGGACCCCACTTCAGCTCGCCGAGCGGCAGGTCGCGCCAGACGCCCAGCGCGTCGGAGATCACCAGCCGGGCCGTCGCGGCGGCGCGGGTCGCGACCCGCACGGTGAGGGTGCGCGGCCGTCCCGGCAACTCCAGCCGGCCCGCCCGGTCGCCGGGCAGCGCCCGCGCCAGCTCAGCCACGCTCAGCTCCGACAGGTCGGGACGCAGCCGGAACAGCTCGCCGAGCCGGCCCGCGTCCAGGGCGAGCAGCAGCGCGCTCTCGCCGCCCACGTCGGTCTGCGCCCGGAAGGCGGGCGAGGCGGCGGTGACGCCGGGTAACGCCGTGAACGCCGTGCCCCGGCCGAGCGCCCCCAGCTCAGGCCCTTCTGCCGGCCCGGACAGGCGCAGATCGGCCGACGCCTGGTGATCGGCCTGATCGCCTTGCGAGGCTTGCCAGGTGGAGGTGGTGGCCATGGAGACGACGCCGATCGCGACGGCCAGGGTGAGCAGCAGCGCCGGGCCCGCGTACTTGAGCGGCCGCCGGCTGACCTGCCAGGCCCCCATCGCGGCGACCAGCGTGGGCCGCCTGGACGTCACCCGTTCGGCCAGCTTCGACACCCGAGGCACCAGCCGCAGCCCCAGTAAACCCCCTGCCAGCAGGGCCAGCGCGGGCCCGGAGATGATCAGCGGATCGATGCCCAGCCCGCCGGCCGCCGTCTCGGTGACCGGCGCGCCGTACCGCTGGAGCTGCCAGATGGCCAGCGCGGCCACCGCCAGCAGCGCCAGGTCCGCGCCCGCCCCCTGGATCAGGCCGCGCCGGCCGCCGCGCCCGCGCGCCGTCTGCTCCTCCACGTACGTACGCCGCGCACCCGCCACGGCCGGCAGCGCCAGCAGCACGGCCGCCGCCAGCGCCACCCCACCCGACACGAGGAACGTGCCCAGATCCGCTACCGGCGCAAGCCGCACCCCCGACGCGCTGATCCAGGGCAGCATGGTGACCAGCGCGAGCAGCGGCGGGCCGAGGAACGGCGCCACGATCGCACAGGGCAGCGCCACCAGCAGCGCCTCGCCGCCCGCCAGCGCCACCAGCCGCAGCGTGCCCGCGCCGCGCGAACGCAGCAGCGCCACCTCCATCCGGCGGTGGTCGGCCAGCAGCCGCGCGGTCAGCATCAGCGCGTACGCGGCCAGCAGCAACAACTGCAGCACCGGGATCAGCATGGTCGAGCGGGCCACCAGCGAGGCGGTGCCGAGCTGGATGAGCAGTTCGGGCAGCTCACCGGCGGTCACGCAGCTCACGCAGCCGGCCTTCGTCAGCCGCTCCCCGACCCGGCCGACGGCCTCGGCCAGCGGGCGCAGCCGCTCGGGGGTCAGCGCCCCGAGCTCCGGTTCGGCCGCCCAGACGGCCCTGACGCCGGTGGCGAAGCGCCCGGCGAACGTCTCCCTCGCCACCATCAGCGGCCCGTACGTGGTGTATTCGCCGCGCTCCACGCCCCGGCGCAGCAGTTCCTCGCCGGCCCAGCGCTCGTCGGCGGGGTCGTCGAGCCGGAAGACACCCACCACGCGGACCTGCACCGGACGCCCGTCGAGCCGCGCCTTCGGCACGAGCTCGGAGCCGGGACGGAACCCGGTGGCCGCGGCCGCCGGCTCCGAGACCACCGCCTCGACGCTCTCCCCTCCGGCCCGCGGCCACCTGCCCGCGACCAGCCGGGCGTGCCGGTCGAGCCCGTCGTGACTGCCGAACCGCAGCAACTCGGGCAGTTCCTCGCCGTCCTGCCCCGGCATGACATAGGAGTCGGAGCGCAGGCTGGTGGTGACCGCCGGCGCCGCCCCGTACGCCGCCGCCAGCTCGCCACGCACCAGCCGGTCGTACGTCGGGAAGGTCCTGGCATCGACCTGAGCGCTGATCGTGGTGGTCGTCTGCCGATACGAGGCCGTCTCCAGCGCCCTGCGCACGCCCGCGCCGGCGATGGAGGAGGCGTACATGGTCAGCGCCACCAGCGTGGTCGTCGCCAGCAGGATCGAGACCGTCGCGGCCAGGAGGAGCGGCGGCTCACCGAGTGCCCGCTTGACGACCAGCGGCCCCCGCATTCCCTGTCTCCTTCCCGCAGCCCGGCGCGAGCGCTTCAGTCGACGAACATCCGCGGCTTCGGCGTTTTCGGCGGTTTTGATCGGCGCACGAGTATTTCAGGCAGCGCGCCCGATACGCGAGCCCGCAACCACGTCAGTCGGCATGCGGATAGGCGAGCCGGCAGCTATTTCAGTCGGCGTGCGGATAAGCCAGCCGGCAGCACCCTGCCCGGCAATCACTCAGAGTCTCCACAGCGGCGCGCCTCGCCCGGCCCAACTCGGCGATCTTGCCATCGATCCGATCCACCACCGCTTCCAGCCGCCAGCGCTCACTGTCACAGGTGGCACCACCACGATCGTGCGCGGCCAGGGCATCGACGATCTCGTCCAGGGTGAACCCGAGCTCTTGCAGGCTCTTGGCCATCCGGATGCGTTCAACCGCGGCGGCGTCGAAAACGCGGTATCCCGAGGGCCGGCGCCGGGCGACAGGCAGGATCCCGCGCCGCTCATAGAAACGGACCGTATCCACACTGACCCCGGCCTTGTGCGCGACCTGCCCGATCTTCACGGCGCAACCCCTTGACTCTGGACCAGGCTCCAGACTCTACGGTTCGAAGTGACGGCACCACAAGAGCGCTGACCGCCCCACCCGGAGGAGCCCAAAGGTGAACATTCCCCCCGCTTCCACCCCGATCGTCTGCGACATGACCACCGCCTCCGACACGCCCCAGGAGCGCCTGGACGAGTACCGCCACCTGTTCACCCGCCACCTCACTGCCCGCGAGCGCACCGAGCAGGGCATCCGCTTCCGCCTCCGCGCCGAACCGGGCACAGCGGCCTGGGTCCGCGACCTGGCCGCCCGTGAGAAGGCCTGCTGCGCCTTCTTCGCCTTCGACGTCACCGTCGAGGACGGCGAGGTGCTCTGGGACTGCGCGGTCAGCGACGACGACACCGCCCGCGCCCTCCTGGAGGAGTACTACCTCCTCCCCGACCAGACCCACCAGAGCCCGGAAGCCTTGGAACACCACCTGTCCGCCAAGGGCCTCCACTTCACCACCGACCCGACCCACCCACACCGGCACCCGCCGGCCCAGCACCCAGGCGGAGACGCCGACGCCCGGTAGCAGCGGCCTCCGGTGTGACGCTGGACCGGCAGCGCCGTATATAAGGTGAAGCCGATCATTGGAGGTAGGCATGGACCATGACGTCGCCGCTCTGCTCGGTATCGACCTGGATGATCCCGATGTTCGGCGGGAGAGCGCAGCGGTCGAACGCGACATGCGTCTCATCGAGGCCCTCGTCGGCGTGCGTAAGCAGCTTGGGCTGGCGCAGAGCGAGGTGGCGGACAGGATGGGGCGGAGTCAACCCGCGGTGTCCGACTTCGAGCGAGTCGGTGGAGATCCACGCCTGTCCACGGTTCGCCGGTATGCCCTGGCGATCGGTGCGGAGGTCCACCACCTCGTCAGAACGGAAGGCACCGCGACGTGTGGCACCGCGTCAACGTCTGCGAGCGTGGTGATCGAGGGACTGACCGGCCCGGTGGCCCCGTCGCCCACTCGTGGTGGGAACACACTGGAGCTGAAGAGGGCTGTCGCCTGATGCAAAGTTTCCTGGTACGGAGGCGGAGTGGAGTACCACCGTTCATGACGATCGTTCGCTCACTGATGTTGTTCGCGCTGGCGGCGCTCCTGGTGATCATGTACGCCCCGCGCGGCTGACGGCCCCGGCCCCAAGCGCAGGTCAGCGGATGCGGCGGCCCGTTTCGGCACAGGAGTAGCCGCCCAGCGCCTCCACCTCTGCCCGGAACTCCGGTCGTTCCAGCAATTCCCACAGCGGCGCCAGCAGTTCCTCCTCCAACGTCCCGGTACGCAGCACCAGGTCGTACGGCTCCCGCGCCACCGGCACGAAGTCCAGCCCGAAGGCGCGCGCGGCGGCCAGGATGCCCAGGCCGGTGTCCGCGCGGCCGGCCGCCACGGCGGCGGCGACGGCGAGGTGGGTGTGTTCCTCGCGGGAGTAGCCGGACACCTCACGCGGGTCGATGCCGAGGCCGGCCAGCTCGTGGTCGAGCAGGGCGCGGGTGCCGGCGCCGCGCTGGCGGTTGACGTAGCGCAGGTCGGGTTTGGCGAGGTCGTCGATGCCGGTCAGGCCGAGCGGGTTGCCGGGGGCGACGATGAGGCCCTGGTCGCGGTGGACGAGCCGGATGACGGCGACGTCGGCGTCCGCCCCGAGCAGGCGGTCCACGTACGGGAGCGTGTAAAGGCCGGTGGCCGGGTCGAGCAGGTGTGAGCCGGCCACGTGGCAGAGGCCGTCGCGCAGGGCCACCAGGCCGCCGAGGGAGCCGACGTTCGACGACGCCAGGGTGATGAGCGGGTCGGCGGCGCGCAGGGCGGAGGCGGCGAGGTCGAGCACCATGTCGTGCGAGCCGATGGCGACGATGGTGCGGCCGATCTCGGACAGGCCACGCAGCAGCTCGACCCGGACCTGCTCCCCGGCGTGGTGGCCTTCCACCCCGGAGGGCACGACGAGCAGGCCGTCGGCGCGGACGAGGGAGGTGAGCACGCCGGCGCCCCTGGGCAGCGGGGTGGCCACGAGCCGGTCGCGGACCCGGCCGAGGCGCACGCGTACCCAGTCGTCCATGCCGATGGCCGACGGCAGCTTCCTGGCCAGGTGCGCCGTGGCGGTGGGGCGTTCGCGCGGCGCGGCGCCCTCCAGCTCGGCGAGCGCGGGTGCGGCGAAGATGTCGAACGTGAGCGCCGCCGACACCGGGTAGCCGGGCACGCCGATCACCGGCGTCCGCTCGACCGCGCCGAGCACGACGGGATGGCCGGGACGCACGGCGACCCCGTGGACGGCGACGACGCCGGCCTCGGCGACCACGCGGGCGGTGTAGTCGTCGCGTCCCGCGCTGGAGCCGGCGATGAGCAGCACCAGGTCGGCGTCCTGAACCGCCTCCATGAGCACCGCGGTGATGGCCGCGGGGTCGTCGGGAACGATGTCCGTGACGCGCGCCGAGCAGCCGGCCTCCCTGGCCTGCGCGGCCAGCATCATCGAGTTGGTGTCGAGGATGTCGCCGGGCGCGAGTTCGGCCCCGACGGGGCGGATCTCGTCGCCGGTCGGCACGATCACCACGCGCGGCGCGCGGCGGACGCCGACCTCGACGACCCCGGCCGCGGCGCAGGCGGCGACGTCGACGGGGCGCAGCCGGTGTCCCTCGGGCAGCAGCAGCTCGCCGGCGCTGATGTCCTCGCCGATGGAGCGGACGTGCTGGTACGGAGGTACGGCCGCCCGCAGCTCGGCCTCCCCGTCCTGGGTGCGGTGGACGTGCTCGCGCATGACCACGGCGTCGTATCCCTCGGGCAGCGGGTCACCGGTGTCGACCACGGCGAAGTCGCCGTGGGCCAGCAGCACCGGGGTGGTGTCGGCCGCGCCGACGGTGTCGGAGGCGCGGACTGCGATGCCGTCCATGGCCGCGGCGTCGAAGGCGGGCGAGGAGCGCAGCGCCCATACGGGCTCGGCGGTGACGCGGCCGACGGCGGACCCGACCGGCATGCGGACCGGGCCGACCCGGGCGGGGCAGCCGGCCGCGGCGCGGGCCTCGCGCCAGACGGTGAGCGCCTGGGCCGCGGGCACGTCGGAGACGAAGGGACTTTCAGCGCTCATCTGTACAGGGTGACCTCTACCTCGGTGCCCGCGTCCAGCCCGGTGGCCGGTTCCGGCACGATCACGTAACCGTCGGCGCGGGCCAGCACCGACAGTAGCGCCGACGGGCCGAAGATCGGCTCGGCCACGCCGTCGCGTACGCCGACTTGGACCACGTCGAGGCGGCCGGCCGCCGAGGCCAGGTCGCGGGAGAGCCGGGCGCGGGTGCTCGGCTGCGGCGGCGGGTTCTCGCAGCCGGCGATGCGCCACACCAGCGGCACGCCGACCTGCCCGAACACCACCAGGGCGGACAGCGGGTTGCCAGGCAGCCCGATGAGCGGCACGCCGGAGCACTCGGCCAGCAGTGTGGGTTTGCCGGGTTTGATGGCGATTCCGTGGCACCAGACCTGGCCGATCGCGGCGACCGCGCCCGCGGTCTCGTCGCGTGCGCCGACCGACGAGCCGGCCGAGACGACGACCAGGTCGGACTCGGGCAGCACCGCGGCCAGCCGGTCCTTGAGCGCGCCGGGCTCGTCGGGGACGATGCCGGCGATCCACGGCTCGCCGCCCGCGTCGGCGACCAGCCCCGCCAGCGCGGAGGCGGTGGCGTCGCGCACCTGCCCGGCGGTGAGCCGGGCGGTGCCGGGCGGCACCACCTCGTCGCCGGTGGACACGATCGCCACCCGGGGGCGGCGGTGCGCGGAGATCTCGTTCACCCCGGCGGCGGCGAGGAAGCCGAGGTCGGGGGCGCGCAGCGGCCGGCCGGCGGGGGCCAAAACGCCGCCGCGCGCGACGTCCTCGTCGGCGCGGACGATGCCGGCGCCCGGCGCGACGGGCCTGGTCACCTCGATCGTGCCGGGCATCGTCTCGGCGGTGTACTCGACCATCACCACGGCGTCGGCGCCGTCCGGGATCACTCCACCGGTCGGCATCGCGACGCAGCCGCCGGGCCGCACCGCCCCGTCGGGCTCGGCGCCCATCCGTACCGCGCCGAGCAGGTCGAGGTAGGACGGGAGCCCGTCGGAGGCGCCGTAGGTGTCGGCCGCCCTGACCGCGAAGCCGTCCACGGTGGAACGGGCGAAGCCGGGCAGGTCGGCGGGCGCGGTGATGCCGGCGACGGGCACCCGGCGCAGCGCCCGCGCCAGCGGGACGCGCTCGGCCGGCGTACGGCGGGCGGGCCGGAACCCCTCGCGAACCTCGGCGAGGGTCCTGGCGGTGAAGAACTCCCTGCCGCTCAACGGTCCGGCTGCTCCTTCGAGCCGCCGGGGCGGGGTTGCGGCCGGGCCGCCGCGCCGCCCTTGTCCAGCCCCAGCACGGACACGACCGGGCCGAGCGCCACCTGCCCGAGCCCGCAGATGGACGTCTTGCGCATCGTCTCCTCCAGTTGCAGGATCCGGCCCCTGCGCGCGTCGTCGAGGGCGCCGGAGCCGGAGTCCAGCGTCTCCCGCAGGAGCTCGTGCGCCTTGGTGGAGCCGACCCGGCAGGGCACGCACTTGCCGCACGACTCGTTGCGGAAGAAGCGCAGCACGTTGGTCGAGGCGGCCAGCAGGTCGGTGCCCTCGGCCAGCACCACCAGGGCGCCGGAGCCGAGCATGGTGCCGGCCTCGGCGAGCGTGCCGAAGTCGAGCGCCAGGTCGAGCCGGTCGGGGCCGATGAAGTTGGAGGACGCGCCGCCCGGCTGCACGGCTCCGACCTGCGCGCCGCCGAGCACGCCGCCGGCCAGGTCGATCAGGGCGTGCACGGTGGTGCCCATCGGCACGCAGTAGACGCCGGGGTTTTCGACGTGCCCGGAGACGGCGAAGAACTTCCAGCCGACGCTGTCGCCCTCGCCCTGCTCGGCCCACCAGTCGGCGCCGCGCTGCAGGATCACCGGCACGTCGGCGAAGGTCTCCACCGAGTTGATCAGCGTGGGGCGGCCGTGCAGGCCGTAGTTGCCCGGGAAGGGCGGCTTGTTGCGCGGCTCGCCGCGGTGGCCCTCCATGCACTCCAGCAGCGCGGTCTCCTCGCCGAGGATGTAGCCGCCGGGCGAGACGAAGATGTCGGCCTCCAGCCGGCGGCCGCTGCCACAGGCGTCCGGGCCGATCACGCCCGCCTCGCGCAGTGCCGCGAGCTCCGCGCGCAGCACGCGCTCCTCGGGGCCGTACTCGTGCCTGATGAAGATCCAGCCGTGCTCTGCGCCGGTCACGGCCATGCCGAGCAGCAGCCCCTCGATGACGAGGTGCGGCTGGTCGGTGAGGATCTGGCGGTCCTTGAACGTGCCCGGCTCGGACTCGTCGGCGTTGCAGATCGCGTATTTGACGCCGCCCGGGTCGGTGGCGGCGACCAGGCCCCACTTCCGGCCGGTGGGGAACCCCGCGCCGCCCATGCCGCGCAGCCCCGACGCCTCCAGCGTGGCCACCACGCTCTCTGCGCTCATCTCGCCGGCCAGCAGCGCGCGCAGGCTGGCGTATCGGGACGCGACGCCGGAGCCGGCCGGGTACGGGTCGTTCGGCCAGGGTTCTGCGCGGCCCGTGACACCGGCCTCAGCGATCTCGGCGTCGCGGGCGGCGGCCACGAGCGCGTCGACCTCGGTGGCCGGCGCCGGATGCTCGTTGACGGCCACGGCCGGGGCGCTGTCGCAGCGGCCCAGGCAGGAGACCTCGTTGAGCTCGATCTCGGTGTCGTCGCCGTAGCGGGCGCGGATCGCGGCGATCCGGTCGTCGGCCGAACGCAGCCAGCACGACAGGTCGTGGCAGACGCTGACCTGCACCTTGGCCGGCGGCGTCGTACGGAAGTGCGGGTAGAAGGAGATGAGCCCCTGGATCTCGTAGAGCGGCCGGCGCATGGTGCGCGACAGCTCCTCCAGCTCCTCCCGGGGCAGCCAGCCCAGCCGCGCCTGGATGGCGTTGAGCGCCGGGATCAGCGACGGGCCGGGAAACTTGCCGGCTCGTGCCTCGACGCCGGGGACCCGCGGACGTCCCGTCTCGAAACTCAGGGTCATTCAGACACTTCCCATGTCGTTCAGAGGTCCGGTGCTGAGCGGCTCGGCCTGCCGATCGCCCAGCGCCTCGACCTGGATCGCGCAGAACTTGAACTCGGGGATCTTGCCGAAGGGGTCGATCTCGTCGATGGTCAGCAGGTTCGCCGCCGCCTCACGGAAGTGGAACGGGATGAAGCAGTTGCCGAGCTGCTCGCGGTGGGAGACGCGGACCTGCAGTTCGATGGAGCCGCGCCGGGAGCGTACGCGGGCCATCTGCCCGTGCGCCAGGCCGCGATCGGCGGCGTCCTTGGGATGCATGTAGACCTCGGCGACCGGCGAGATCGCGTCGAGCGCGTACGACCGCCGCGTCATCGATCCGGTGTGCCAGTGTTCGAGCAGCCGGCCGGTGTTGAGCACCAGCGGGAACTCCCCGTCTGGCAGCTCCTTGGCCGGCAGCCACTGCGCCGGGACAAGGTGGGCGAGGCCGTCGTCGGTGTTGAACCGCTCGTCGAACAGCACCACGGTGCCGTCGGAGTGGTCGGGGTCGGCGTTGGGGTAGAGCTTGCCGCTCAGCCCCAGGTTGTCGTGGCGCAGGTTCGCGTACGACGGCATGAGCGCCACCATCTCGTCGAACACCTCGCTCGCGGAGGTGTAGGACCAGTCGAGCCCGATCCGGCGGGCGATGTCCTGGATGATCTCCCAGTCGACCCTGGCCTGCCCCGGCGGATCCATCACCTTGCGGCCGAGCTGCACGCGCCGGTCGGTGTTGGTGTAGCTGCCGTCCTTCTCCAGGTAGGACGACGCGGGCAGGATGACGTCGGCGAACTCGGCGGTCTCGGTCAGGAAGATGTCCTGGACCACCAGGAAGTCGAGCTGCGACAGCGCCTTGCGGACCTTGTTGATGTTGGGGTCGGACAGGAACGGGTTCTCCCCCAGCATGTACATGCCGCGCACCCCGCCCGGCTTCAGCACCGAGCCGATGATCTCGGTGACGGTCAGCCCGCGGTCGGGGTCGAGCTGCGTGCCCCACGCCTCCTCGAACCTGCGCCGGGTGCCCTCCCGGTCGACCCCCTGGTAGTCGGGGTAGAACATGGGGATCAGCCCCGCGTCGGAGGCGCCCTGGACGTTGTTCTGCCCGCGCAGCGGGTGCAGCCCGGTGCCGGGACGGCCCACGTTGCCGGTGATCGAGCAGAGCGCGATCAGGCAGCGGGCGTTGTCGGTGCCGGTGGTGTGCTGGGAGATGCCCATGCCCCAGTAGATGACGCCGGCCTTGGCCTCGCCCCAGACCCGTGCGACCTGGCGGATCAGGTCGGCGTCGACGCCGGTGATCTGCGCGGCGCGCTCCGGCGGGTATTCGTTGACCGTGCGCACCAGCTCCTCGAAGCCGGAGACGCGGGCCCTGATGAAGTCCATGTCGATCAGGCCGAGCCTGATCACCTCGTGCATGATCGCGTTGTAGAACGCCACGTCGGTGCCGGGCTTGACCTGGCAGTGGTAGTCGGCGTGCTCCGACACCGTGCTGGCTCGCGGATCGACGTAGATGATCTTCGTGCCGCGCCGGCGGGCCTGCTTGAAGAAGGAACTGGCGACGGGGTGGTTCGCCGTCGGGTTGGACCCGGTGATGATCACGACCTCGGCGTTGGCGACGTCGCCGTACGTGGTCGAGACCGCGCCGGAGCCGACCCCTTCGAACAGCGCGGCCACCGACGAGGCGTGGCACAGCCGGGTGCAGTGGTCGACGTTGTTGGTGCCGAACCCGGCCCTGATCAGCTTCTGGAAGAGGTACGCCTCCTCGTTGGAGCACTTCGCCGAGCCGAACCCGGCGATGGCGCCCGCGCCCTGCTCGGCGTGGATCTCCTTGAGCCGCCGGGCGACGAGGTCGAGCGCCTCCTCCCAGGTGGCCTCGCGGAAGTGCGGCAGTACCTCGTCGTAGTCGACCAGGCCGCCGGGCTTGCGCCGGCCGTCCTTGCGGTTCTTGCTCAGCCCGGAGCCGCGTCCCCCGCCGCTGCGGCCGCCTCCGCCGCCGGCCCGCCCCCGGTCGTTGTGGGCGTCGCCGCGCACGTCCGCCGACAGCGGGCCCTTGGGGTAGGAGGAGTCCACCCTGATCAGCGGCACGGTCAGCCGCTGCGGCGAGGCCGCGTAGTCCCAGCCGTAGCGGCCCTTGACGCACAGCCGGCTCTTCGAGCCCGGCTGGTCGCGGCCCTCGGCGAAGGCGATGGCGCCGCGCTCGCGGTCGACGTAGTAGGTGAGGGCGCAGCCGACGCCGCAGTACGGGCAGACGGTGTCGACCGCGTCCAGCTCTTCCCGGGGCCTGATGGGGACGTCGTTGATCGCCTTGTTGGTCAGGGCGCCGGTGGGGCACGCCTGCACGCACTCGCCGCAGGTCACGCACGAGCTGGCGCCCATGGGGTCGTCGAGGTCGAACGAGATCGTGGTCGAGTAGCCCTTGCCCGAGCGGCCGATGACGTCGTTGCCCTGGATGTCGTCGCACGCGCGTACGCACCGGTCGCAGAGGATGCACGCGTCGTGGTCGACCGCGATGACCGGGTTGGAGGTGTCGAGGCCCCGGCCTGAGCCGCACGGCAGGCCGGCCGTCTCCTTGGCCACGTCGAACCGGTCGGCCAGATCGAGCAGCAGGTTGTCGCCGGTGGTCGTCTGCTTCGGGTCCTCCTCGCGGGGCGGCTGGTCGGACAGCAGCAGCTCGGTCAACGTGGCGCGGTTGCGCTCCAGCTCGGGCGTGCTGGTCTTGACCTCCATGCCGTCCTCGCACGGGCGCACGCACGCGGCGGCGAAGGCCCGCCCGCCCGTGTCGACCACGCACATGCGGCACACCCCGACGGGGTCGTACCGCTCGTTGTGGCACAAGACCGGAATGTCAATGTCCACTGACTTCGCGGCGTCGTAGATGGTGGTGCCCTCGGGCACGCTCACCTCGCGACCGTCGATCTCGACGGTCACGGTCCGTACGGCGGTCGCCGGCTCCTCGATCGTCGTCATCTCAACCTCACCATGAGAGCACCGCAATTCGGCATACTGAATACGGCATACACTATGTCAGGCAATGTACCCCTTCGAGTGGCCGATCTTCTACCCTCTGATGGTCCGTTCCACGACACGGCGGCTCATCTACCCGTCCAGCAGGAGATCCGCGAGGTCGGCGGGGGCGACGCGCCCCTCCTCGTCGAGGCCGCGAGCGGCGTAGTAACCGGTGACCATCGAGCGCAGGCGGTCTTCGTCGAGCGCCGCCCGGCGTCCTGAGCCGAGCTCCAGCGGCGTCTCCAGCATCCGCGCCGGCAGCGTGTCGTCGGCGGCGGTGGCCCCCTCACGCTGGTTGAACGCGCGCTTGGCCCGGACGATCCGCCGGGCGGTCTCGCGCAGCTCGGCGGCGTCCACCGGCCAGCCGGTGACCAGCGCGAGCAGCCCGGCCCACTCGGTGAAGGGGTCGTCGAAGACGCCGCGCAGGAACTTGCACAGGATCATCGAGTCCATGACGGCGGCGCGATCCTCGGTGCCGACCGCGGCGGCGACGTGGGCCGCGCCGCCGGCCAGCCGGTCGAGCTCGCCCGACAGGTCGGCCTCGTAGGCTCCCGACCGGTTGTGGTCGGCTCCCCTGGCGTTGACCGCGAGGCCGAGCGCCATCGCCTGGAGGCTGCGGGGCTCGTATCCGGGCAGCTCCAGCCCCTTGACCTGCGGCGCGAAGTCGATCGACGACCCGCCCACCACGGCGGCGGCCCGGCGTGAGCCCTGCGCCAGCAGCTCGCCCAGACCCGGCGACCGCTCGCCGATCGCGTCCAGCGCGCGCAACAGGGCGGCGCCGTCACCGAAGCGCAGCCACGGCTCGTCGAGCAGGCCGCGCTCGGCGCACTCCATCGCCCACGCGATGGTGCCGCCCGCCGAGATCGTGTCGATGCCCAGCTCGTCGCAGCGGGCGCTGGCGGCGAACACCTCGTCGGGGTCGGACACGCCGCACAGCGGGCCGAGCGCGAAGACGTTCTCGTATTCCATCCGCTGCTGGCCGCCGCCCTTGCGGGAGTAGATGTGCTCGCAGCCGATGGAGCACGAGGCGCAGCTGTTGCGGGCCACCCCGCGCAGCTCGTGCAGCTCCTCGGCGGCCAGACGGGGCGCGCCCTCGAAGGTGGCCGCGGTGAAGTTGCGGGTGGGCAGGGTGCTGACCGCGTTGAAGGCCAGCAGGTTGGCCAGCGTGCCCAGCTCGCGGTATTTCGCGGTGGCCGGGCCGAAGCTGCGTTCACGCAGGTCGCGGGCGGCGGCGAGGACGCCCGCCGGGTCGGCCACCGACACCTTGGCCGCCGACCTGACCAGCACCGCCTTGATGTTCTTCGCGCCCATCACCGCGCCGAGACCGCCCCGGCCGGCGTGGCGGCCGTCATGGCTGATGGTGGCGTAACGCACCTGCCGCTCCCCCGCCGGGCCGATGGCCGCGCTGCGCCAGGTACGGCCGAAGCGCTCTTTCGCCGCGGTCTCGGCCTGCGCCGCGGTCAGCCCGGCCAGCTCGGGCGCCGGCTCGAGCCGTACGTCGCCGCCGTCGATCAGCAGCACCGACAGCTCGTCGGCCCGGCCGCGGATCACGATCGCGTCATGCCCGGTCAGCTTGCCGGCGATGGCGAACCGGCTGGAGGCCAGAGCGTCGGTCAGCAGGCCCGTGAGCGGCGACTTGGCCACGACCGCGAACTTCGCGCTGGTCGTCAGCGGCGTGCCGACCAGCGAGGAGAAGACGAAGGCCAGCGGCGCCTCAGGCGCCAGCGGATCGACCCCGGCGGGCGCCAGCCGATGCAGCAGCCACGTGCCCAGGCCCACCCCGCCCAGGTAGGAGCGGAGCACCCGCTCGTCCAGCGCGATAGGGGCACCGCTCGCGTCGCGGCCGGCGACGTCCACGAGCAGCGCTTGGCCGAAGAATCCGCCAGGTGCCATGTCACGACTCTACGACGCGCCACGAGGAGACCATCCCGTGGCCTGCCCTCGCGGGGTTCGCCTCCCGCGTAACCGGCCGCCGCCGCCCGCGTGCCGGCCGCGCACGCCCTTTTCCGCCCGTTTTCCGGACCGGATACGTCCTCAGCCACCCGCTTCCCGGACCGGATGCGTCTTCAGCCGCCGGCGTCGGCGGACAGGAAGGAGACGGTGTCACCGGCCACGAGGGGCAAGGCGGCGTCCCTGGTGACCTGGTCGCCGTTGAGCGCGGCCACCACGTGGCGGTCCAGAGCCAGCCCGGCCGCCGCCGCCGCGGCCCCGAGCGTGGCGGCAGGGACGGCGCGCGGCCGGTGACCCCCGTTCCTGGCCAGCGCGCCGAAACACTCCACCGTGACCTCCGCCGGCGGACGTTCCCTGGCCGCCGCATAGTCCTCGGGGGAGTTGACGTTCACCACGGACTCAAGCTCCGGGTCGTGCCGCCTGAGCCCGGCCTCGGCAAGCAGTTCGTCGTCGTCCAACTGCACCGCCTCGCAGTGCTTGAAAAGCATGCCGGGCCGCAGGTCGCCCGCCGCCAGCAGCTCCGTGACCAGTCCGGCCAGAGCGGTCCGGTAGCCGGCGGCCAGCGGCTGCCGGAACCCCCGGGCGACCGGCAGCACGACGTCCGCTCCCCCGTCCATCGCGCGCAGCACCCGGCGGACGAAGGCCGGATGGAGGAAGGGCAGGTCGGTGGAGCACACGAACGCCACCTCGGCCCGGTCGGCCACCGCCGCCAGCCCCACGGCCAGCCCCTGCATGGGCCCCAGCCCCTCCACGGGGTCCTCCGCCACCGTCACGCCCGAGGGCAACGGCGGCAGCTCCTGCCCGGGCGCGGCCACCACGACGACCGGGCCCTCGACCGCCCTGCCGACCACCGCGGCGGCCCGGTAGAGCAACGTCGAACCATGCCATTCCAGCCACGCCTTCGGCCGCCCCATCCGCGAGGAACGCCCGCCCGCGAGCACGACACCGGCAGCAGTCTGCATGCCCGCATGTTAGGCCACCCGAGCCGGCGAAGGAGCACCGCGGCCACCCCGCCAGGCCGCGCTGCGCTGCTCAGCCGGGCCGCTGCCCGGCCTTCCGCACGACGGCGGCCTCGACCAGCGCGTTCCAGTCGCGAATCTCCCCCTTCTTCCACACGTCGCCGAACGGGGGCTGCTCCTTGTGATTCGCGACCACAACGGTGCGGTAGCCCAGGTACACGTACGTCTCCGGATCGATGAAGATCTCGTCGCGCAGGTATCCGTCCAGGACGTGGTAGAGGGTGACGCCGCGGCGCTTGAGCAGGTCGGAGGCCGTGTCCTCGTACCGGACGCCGGGGATCGCGGCGAGGGCGCCGTACATGGCGGCGCGGAGTCTGGGCGGCAGCGCGGCGTCCCTCATGCCCATCGCGATCAGCTGGAACGCCCACCTGTCGCGCTCCTCGCGCTGGAGCTCAGGCGTCGACTCCGCGGCGATGCGCTCGGCCTCCTCCGGGCTCTTGCCCCTGCTCTCCGCCCGCTGCCGGACGCGGTCCTGGAGCGACTCGCGGTGCCTGGCGTCCTCCTCGTCGACCGTCGCGTAGACGCGGGCCAGCAGCTGATCGGCCTCGGTCGGCAGGGCGAGCAGGTAGGCGTAGGTCACCTCGAACTCCGACCCCTTATGAACCTTGAGCCGGCCCTGCTCGACGGTGGCGAACGCCTTGTCGTCGAACCGCCGCCACTGCTCGTGGGTGACCGTCTCCTTGGGACGGCCGCGCAGCCACTCCCCGCCGTCCGGCCGCGTCTGGGCGCGTACGCTCTTCACGTAGCTCCACTGCGTGGGTGAGATCGCCCATCCGGCTTCGGCGCCGGCCAGCAGCGCCGCGTTGTCCGCCACGTCCTGGGCGTCCGCGACCGGCCGCAGCCGCAGCTCCGTGGTGGTCGTGGCAGTGGTGGACGGCGGGGCCGGGGAGGTCCGCGGATCCACGCCCGCGCCGGGAACGACCGTCACGGCCACGGCGACCGCGGTGGCGGCCGCTCCGGCCAGGCTCAGCCCCCACATCGGCCGGACCCGGCGCACCCGGCGACTCCGGCCACCGCGCATCTGCGCGTTGAGGCCGCTGCGCATGTGCACGTCCAGGCCACCGCGCATCTGGTCACCGCGCATGTGCGCGTTCAGGCGGGCGCGGGCCGCGTCGACGGTCCTCGGAGCGGGCTCCGGCTGCGCGTCGTGGTGGCGGCGCAACTCTCGCAGTTCTTCCATGGTCTCTTCCATGGTTCAGGCCTCCTTCGCCACGTGACCCAGCGTCTTGCGGAGCTTGGCTCTGGCCCGGTTCACCCGGGAGCCGACGGTGCCGATCGGTACGCCCAGGGCTAAGGACGCCTCCGCGTAACTGAGGTCGGCGCAGGCCACGAGCATCAGCGCGTCGCGGTCGCGCTGGGACAGCCCGCTCAGGCCACGGGCCAGCCGTGGGCGGAGCAGTTCGGCGGAGACTCGGTCCGTGACCTGTTCGGCGTGACCCTCGACGTCGTCACGGCCGGCCGCGCGGCCGAGGGCCCGGTAGTAGCGGAGCTCGTCGCGGCGATGACGGGCGATGAGGTTGGTGGCGATGCCGTACAACCAGGCTTTCGCCCGCGCGTGGGTCAGGTCGTAGCGGGCGCGCTGGTCGAAGCCGATCAGGAACGTCTCCGCGGCCACGTCGTCGGCGGCCACGGGCCCGAGGCGGGCGGCGGCGTAGCGGTGGATGGCGGTGAAGTACCGGTCGAAGATCACCGCGAACCACTCGGGCTCATCGCGCGACTTGGCGATGACCGACGCGTCGTCCGTCTCCGCCACCATCGGCCTCGACGGGTGGGAGGAAGGGTCATACATCCGGCGCCTTTCTCGAAAGAGGGTCGGCGCTTATTGCCCGATGCGCACCTTCTTGTTCACGGTTGTTGTCCCCTGTCCTCCTGCGGCCCGCCGGACAACACCCGCCGGGCCCCGGTCACGGAGCACATCGTGGGCACCTGTGCGTTAGGGGCGCTTTTCTCACCCGGTCACGCCGCCGGCTCCCGAGCAGGAGGACGACTGAAGTCATGTTGATCCTCCGCACGGTCTCGTGCAGGCCGTCACCCACATGACACACCCTCGCCGGGCAACTCAGAGCCTGCTGACGAAGGACTTTGGTGGTGAGGCTCGAGTCAGGAGAGTGTTGGGGTGCGGTCATCATTGGGCCGTTGACCGGTGAACGGGAGCGGGCTCCCGGTAGCTGAGGTGTTGTCTAAGCAGCTCAGCGGCCAGGAGCCCGTGGTTGTCTGTCTACACGTCCGCAACCGTGAACGCCAGCGGTTGTGCCTCATCGGGGTGCGCATGTCGCGATCGGAAACCGGCATACCCGTCGGATCTCACCGACATCGAAGGGCAGGTGCTGGAGCCCGAGGCGCGAGGCGTGATGGCCGAGCTGGTCACGGTGACAGGCCGGCCGATGGTGCATGACCTGCGCGCGACACTGGACGCGATCGACTACGTGACCCGGTACGGGATCGAGTGGCGGGCCCTGCCGGTCGACTTCCCGCCGCACGAGGCGATCTATGCGTTCTTCCTGCGTTGGTCCCGGTGCGGTCTGCCCGAACGGCTGGCCGGGCGGCTGCGTGGTCGTCTGCGCGTTCTGGCTGGACGCGGTGAGCTGCCGACTGCCGGCTGCGTGGACTCCCAGACGGTCCGGGCGGCCGAGACCGTCAGCCCGGCGGCCTGCGGATACGACGCGGGCAAGAAACTGAAGGGGCAGAAACGGCACGTCGTGGTCGACACGCTCGGGCTGCTGTTGTGCGTGATGGTCACCGCCGCGTCGGTGCAGGACCGCGACGGCGCGCCTCCGGTGCTGGCGCTGCTGCGCCAGAAGTTCTCCACGATCGCTCTGGTCTGGGCCGACGGCGGCTACTCTTGAAGCCGCTGACCTGAGTGCTGCATCTCGGCCGGACCCGCCTTCCAGGTCGCGGCCGAAGGCTTCATGATCGGAGCCCCGACGCAGCAGGGCATCAGGGCTCTGGGCGAGTGGAGGTTCTCGCTGTGGCCGTACCCCGGGGGTGCGGCCACAGCGAGATTCACAGTCTCTTGATGCACCCGGTGATCGCCACCGCGAGGGCCTCCTTGGGATACGCGGCCAGGTGGGCGACGTCACCGCCTGACCAGCGGTACAGTCCGTCGGCCGCACCAGCAGTGCAGAGGTGTGCCTTGTACAACGCCCACTTGCCAGCCTTCTTTGCCGCCGCGACGATCTGTTTCCAGAACTTCTTGACGAAGTTGTAGATGGCAGTCGGTATCCCGGCGATCTCCGCCCCATGGCCATCTTGGTGGCGATTGATGGCATCCGCGTGGCTGGTCATCGCGGCCCAGAGGTCCGAGCTGATTTCCCGAACAACGGCGTCGGACAGGAAGCTGAGGTTGACCCCGTTGTCGGTGATCACATCGTCGACCTCGGTCGACTCCATCGCCTCGGCGAATTCGGCGGGGTTCTGTTGGGCCCAGGCCATCAGGACGCCTGAAACATCGGTGCGGCTGTTCGACCATTGCGACGCCCCGTGATGTCACTTCTGTTGTAGGGGCTCGTCGGTTGTCCAGCGAGGGCGAGGCTTACTGGACAAACAACGCAGAGTCGGTCGAGGCGCGTGACCTGCGGCAGGATCAGTTCTGAGACGTTGTTCAGGAAAACGGAAGAAGCTGCGGCCGGCGACTACCACTCCGACCCCGAAGCCGTAGTAGGGGTGATTACGACCAGCACCGGCCGGACTGCGTGCGCTGCGAACATGAGCGCCAGGAGTCCGCCGACCCGGCACAACCCGCCCTACTGCATACGCCTCCCGGCCTACCGGGTGGGCGTCGGCTGGGGAGACCTGCGAGGCCAGCAGGTAACCCTGATCGGCACGCACTACAACATCAGCGGTACTGACGTGATCTCAGCGAATTGCTGGTAGGTAGTTGTGCTCGAAATGGGTGCGGACAAGTGCTGCTCGGGCGATGTCGCCGATGGTGCTGGGGCTGAGGGTGATGTGCTGGAGGATTCGCCAGCGGCCTTTGAGCAGGGCGAATCCGCGTTCGCCGAGGCAGCGCAGGGCGCGGAGGAGCCGGTTGTAGGTGCGGTTGTCCGGGCTGAGGATCTGGTTGCCGTCGGGCTGCTTGATCGGGGTGTGAATGCCGATTCCGGCGCCGTCGTA
>NZ_JBEZFZ010000041.1:0-67039 GCF_040649735.1 Nonomuraea sp. NPDC048892
AACGGCATCTGGGCTCTCAAACCGATCACTGCATAGCAAGAGGGTGAGCCAGCTCATGCCGACCCACCCATCAAGATCTTCAGGACATTCCTAGGCCGGTGTCGGGGCAGATGCCGCGGGGGCTGACGATCTTGCCGGGGCCGGGACGCCGGTGGGTGACAAAGACTGGACCGCGGGCGGCCTTTGAGCAGGCGAGGGAGCAGCCGGGCGGCGCCGGCGTCCCAGTAGACGGTCTCCAGCACGAAGTCCTCGCGGGCCTGGCCGCGGCGGCGGGTCTTGGCGCGGGCGCCCTTGGCCTTGACCCGCGCCTGGCGGGCGATCAGGTCCAGGTCCTCGATGTTGAGGGTGAGGATTTCCTCGGCCCGGGCGGCGGTCTCGTACAGGAGCCGGTAGAGGGTCTTCTCCCGGATGCCGACGTCGCGGCGGGCGATCAGCCGGTCGATCGCGGTCTTGGAGTGGGCGGGGGTCTGGCTGTCGGGTGCGGCCAGCCGCTAGGCCCAGGCGGGTACGGCTGGTGCGGTGTGGCCGTGCTCGCTGCACCAGGCCAGCCAGGACAGTACGGCGGCGCGGCGGGCGTTCCAGGTGTTGACCGCCGCGCCGCCCCACAGGGCTTCCAGGGCCTCGCCGATCTCGTCGTCGGCCACTGCCGAGAGCGGGCGGTGCTCGCCGAGCTGGAGCGCGATCTTGCCGACGCCGGCGGCGTAGGCGCGCACGGTGTTGGGATTGGGCAGGGTGTCGAGGAAGGCGTCGGCCGCGGTGCGGACCGTCAGGCGCTGGGCGGCCGACAGCGACGTCACGGCGGGCACGGCGTCCTCCTTGCCGCAGATAACAGGGGCGCTTCACGTAGCGGCTCGCCTTCATTGCCGCAGGTCGTGATCAGCGATCCCCCAGATAATAGAGTGTTATCTGTGGCGAGGCTATGGCCTGCGACTGTGTCTCCGAAGCGGGATGAGCGACAGGCGGACGCCCTCGGACACACCCTCCGCATTGGTCAGCGATCCCCCAGGGCTCCGGGGTTCTCGCGTTTTCTGGCTTGATGTCCGGTTCGGTTAGGTGATGCCGAGGGTGGTCAGGCAGCGATGCGCTTGGCGGGCGTGGTCTCGGTGGCTTTGGCGATGTTGGTCGCTCCGGCGGCTTTGAGCAGGCCGATGGCCAGGGTGCGCAGGGCAGACATGACAGCGGGGCCGTTGCCAGTGCGGATGCGGCTGGAGTCTTCGCGGTAGGTCACGTCTTTCACGTGGTGCAGTGCCTCGACCTGCCAGTGTGCGCGGATCCAGACGGCCAGCTCGGCGGGGCCGGCCTGGTGGGTGGCCAGGCTGGTGATGGCGTAGACGGTGACGGTTTTCCATCGGCCGCCATGCCTGGGGCGGGTCTTCCGGATGATAGCGATCGCCTGGGCGGCATACGGAAAGGCGATGCCGGAACGCACGGTCAGCACCTTGAGCTGACGGCGTTCAGACCGCCCGTGCCCGTGATGATCCTCACTGTGCATGATCGGGGCTTGCCGCCACAACAGGCCCTTGACCTGGCGATACAGGTTCAGTTGGTTCTTCTTCACCACCAAGATGTAGTGGGCGCGCTTGTTCTCGACCAGGAAGGTCGCGTGCTCACGCTGAGTGTGCAGCGCGTCCACGGTCACCACAACGCCGGCCAGGTCGAGCGGGGCCAGCATCGGAGCGAACGCGGTTATTTCGTTACTCTTGCCGTCCACCTCGGTCTGGGCCAGCAATCCCATGGTGCGGGCGGTGACGGCGGTCAATACGTGGGCTGCGCGGCCGGTCGCGTTGCCGTGCCTCGTACCGCGCAGTGCCTTTCCGTCGACAGCGACATGCCGACGTCCGCCCACCGAGCGGCTCACCGGGTTGTGCAGTGGCCCGTCCTGCTGTTCGCCCGCTTGTTCGCGCTCGGCGGTCAGGTCGGTCAGCCAGCTGCCGCACGCGGCGGCGAACGCGGTCGCATCCACCGCTTCCAGCAGGTCACGCACCGTGGACTCATCGGGCGGGGAGCAGCCGTGGGAGTAGGTGGGTAGTATCACGCCTCACGCCGGGGCAAGTTGTAAGCGCACCGGCTCGGTCAGAGCGGCGCGGGCTCCGGCGAAATCGGCCAGCCGGGCCGAGGCCGTCGCGATCGCCAGCCGTTCCGGCAAAACAGCGGAGAACTTTAGCCCAGCAACGGCGCGGCGGTCGACGTCGGGCAGTACCAGGAGTTCCCCGTCGCCCACTCTGCCGCGAGCCTCTCGCCAGGCGTCGGGACTCAGGTCCTGACGCAGCCGCACGGAGAAGTCTGTCGGCCGCTGGATCGGGTCGGCGATCGACGGCAGTGTGGCAGTGAGCGTTGCGTTCGCGCGGTATCCGGCCCAAGTCCACCAGTGAACGCCGTCACCTGCGCGGGTGATCAGTGTTCCTCCAGGATGCACGGTGCCGGGCGCCTCCTCCTCTCGCCATTCGGCGAGCTTGGCCTGGGCACGGCGAGTCAATGACACCGGTGGATCCGCCCCAAGAAGGACCTCACGCATCGCTCGTGTCAAGCTGTAGGACAGTCCGGCGATGCCGTAACTCGTCCACTTGGCGACGCCACCGCCTTCGGCCGGCTCGACGAAGGCCCGTTTGCGCGTCCAGTCGATGAAGGTCACCCGCCAGCTCCGGCCACCGAGTAGGAGCAGGCGCGGTCCCGCTCTCTCCTCGGTCAGCACCGAGGGGTCGGTCTGCCCGATCTCCTGGCGGCCAGCCAGCACGGTGAACTGCGGTGGTTCCGTGAAGGAGGCAGTCAGCTCGATGAAGTGGCGTCGGCCGAAGCGTTCGTCGGCCTCGGGACCGATGAACAACAGCCCGCCGTCCTCGTTGAGAAACCCCTTGTCAAGCATGTGCCGCAGGATGGGAGCCGCCGAGCGGTCAAAGGGGGCCAGGCTGTTCCACTCCTCGGGCCACAACTGGTCGCCGATCCGGTGCTGCTGGAGGGTGACGGCGAGCAGTTGCTGTGCCACTATGTGGCGTGGTTCCGGCGGTGCGGTCACTGGTTCGACCCACCCCCGTCCCCACAGCAGGAGCAGCCCCGCGGCCTGGAGCAGCGTCTCTCCTCTGGTTGCGAGGAAGAGGCAGTTGCGTACGGTGCCGGTTCGCCGTCCGGTGCGGCCGATGCGCTGCAGGAATGATGCGACAGTAGTTGGTGCGTCGATCTGGATCACCCGGTCCAGGTCGCCGACGTCGATACCGAGTTCAAGCGTGGAGGTGGAGACGATGACGCAGTCGCGGGCCTCCGCGAAGGCGCGCTCCGAGCGGGCACGCTCTTCTGTGGAAAGCGAGGCGTGAGAGAGAAACACATTCACCTCGCGGGCGCGCAGAGCAGCGCCGAGCTGCTCCACCTGCCACCGCGAGTCGCAGAACACCAGCCGTTTCTCGCCTTGATGCAGCGAGGCGATCAGCTTCGCGGCATTGTCGAGCGAGCCGACATAGTCGAGTTCGACGTCGCTGGCCGGGTGAGAGCCTTCCGAGCCGGAAAGCTCGGAGCCAGAAGCGTTTGAGCCGCGCGCGGCCGCGACCGCGCGCGGGATGTCGGGTGCGACCACCTGACCGATCCGTTTTCCGGCGCCGGATCCCTGCAGCCACGTGAGCAGTTCCTCCGGATTCCCCACTGTTGCTGATAGGCCGATCCGCTGAATGGCGCGGTTGGTCACGCGCTCCAGCCGTTCCAGCACGGCCAGCAGGTGCCAGCCGCGGTCGTCACCGGCGAAGGCGTGAACCTCGTCGACGACCACCGCACGGACGTGGCCAAGTAGGTGCGTGTGGTCGGTCTTCACGCTGATCAGCATCGCCTCGAGAGACTCGGGGGTGGTGAGCAGGATGTCGGGTGGGTCGGTCCTGATCCGCTGCCGCTGCGACGCACGGACGTCACCGTGCCAGAGCGCGGCCCGGCGTCCGAGCCACTGGGCGTAGGAGTCGATGCGCGGGAGGAGATTGTTGAGCAGTGCCTTGAGCGGGCACAGGTAAAGCACCGATGCGCCGGTCCAGTGTTGTTGCACCATCATGGACAACAGGGGGAAACAAGCGGCCTCGGTCTTGCCCCCTGCGGTCGGGGCTAGCAGAACCGCGTCCTCACTATCCATCAGCGGCCTGATCGCCGCGCGCTGCAGCGAACGCAGGTCGGGCCAGCCGAGGCTGTTCACGATGTGGTGCAGGACGACCGGGTCCAGTCTGTCCAGGGCGTCACCGCGGTCCGCCATCACAGGTCCAGGTCGACATCGTCGGCCGAGGTGGCCAAATTCCGTTCAGTGTCAGTGAGTTCGCTGCTCTGCATCGTCAGGGTGTAGTGCTGCCGGGGATCGAAGTCCTCGAACTGGTCGATGCGGTCGAGCACGTCGCCGACAAGCTTCTTCAGAAACAGCCGGGGAACTACGCCGACCTTGCCACCCAGGGCCCCGCCGACCGCCCGTGCCAGGTCGGTTATATACGCGTCGTCGGCGAGGTCCTTGATCCTTTGCGGAGCATCGGCTCCGGCGGTGTAGAGGTCGCGGACGGTCACTCCTAGATCCACCAGTGATTCCCGGGTGAAGCCAGGCAGCCGGATCTGCACCGCGCGCGGATTGTCGAAGCGCGGGTCGGCGGTGAAGTTGGTTGCCAGCCGCTGAGACAGAGGCGCGAGGCGCTGTGCTCCCTGCTGTCCGTCGTAGAACGCAGGGGTCCCAGTGATCATCAGATACAGTCCGGGGAAGCGGCCCGAGTGCACCTCGTCGATGAGCTGCCGCAGTGCGTTGAGCGCCTTGTCGCGTGCGTCGGTACGTACCCGCTGCAGGGTCTCGACCTCATCCAGCACAACGAGAAGCCCGGGGTGTCCGGAGTCGCGCAGCACGGTCAGTAGTCCCTGCAGGAAGCCGAGTGCGCCGAAGTGGTCGAGGTCCCCCCGCACGCCTGCGAACCGACGCGCAGCTGAGGCGACGTGCGGCTGCCCGCCGAGCCAGGCCAGCACCGCGGCGGCGGTGGTCTCGTCTCCGACGGCGAGCGCGGCCCGGTAGCCGCGGAGCGCGGGTGCGAAGGACGGCGCGTGCCGTGACACCTCGGTGAGCCGGGCGGCCAGTAGCTTCTCCACCTCGGTAGACAACTCGTCCTCGTCCGCCCCGGCCGCGAGGGCGTCCTCCTCCAGCGCGTAGAACCACGCGTCCACCACCGACCGCAGCGCGCTCGGCGGGAAACTGGCGGTGGAGAGTCGCTCGGTCAGCCGCCGGTAGACGGTCTCCAGTCGGTGCAGGGGCGTCTCGGTCTCCGAGACCTGGATCTCGGCGACGGCGAAGTTCCTCCGTTTGGCCCGCTCTCCTAGCCATCGCGCGAAGAACGTCTTCCCGGATCCGTACTCTCCTCGCACGGCCTTGAACACTGACGCGCCGGAGCCGACCGCGTCCAGTTCGGCGTCGAGCGCCGACTCAAATCGGTCGAGGCCGGTGGCAAGCATGTCCAGTCCGCTCTCAGGGACGGCACCGCGCCGCAGCGCGTCAATCACCGCGCGCCGGCGCACCGCACTGACCTGGGGGAAACGAGGTGGCGGAGCGGTGTTCACGCCTGCCAGCCTCCCATCGTGCTCGTCATGCCAATTCGAACTGGTCTCGCAGCAGTCCCGTGTTCAACCGCAGTGTGCGCCCATCGGGCAAGGTCTCCAGAACCTGCACTCCGTCATAGTTGAGTAGCTGGCGCAGGACGGCGGCAAAACCGTCGGCCCGGCCCGCCGGGTAGCCGACGCGCTGAGCCAGGGCGGTGACCGGGAGCGCACCGGTGTCGGTCAGTGCCCGCACCGCCGCTTCAACCTTGTCCATGGGAGGCTTGCGCGCCAGCAGCGACACCTGAGCCCGGAAGATCTCTGACGCCAGCAGAGCATCTACCAGGGCGTCAGCGGGCGATGTCAAGCGAGGAGTGAGAAGGGCCTCGTCGCCTCCTAGCTCAAGTACCACATCGAAGAGCGCTTCACCCATCGCAGCCGGCGCTTTCGACGCCTTCGAAGCGCGCCGCTTCGGCTCCGGCGCCGCCGTGGGGACCAGAGCGGCGGGGCAGGGGGTCTCCGACTCCTCAGACCACCATGCCGGACGTTGGTCGCCGAGTTCACGCCAGCCCTTGGGCGGCTCCGCGCCGAAGGGCAGGAACGCCAGGATGGGGATGGTGACCTCGGCCAGCGAGGCTCCGCCGTGGTAGCCGGCCTTCTGCGACGTGTAGCGGGAATCCGCGTCCCACAGCGCCACGATCGAGGCACCCGGGTCCGGCCACACCACCCGCGGGCCGGACAACGCGACCTCGTTCTCGCACAGCGAGCCGCCGAGGGTGCGGTGTCGGGCGGAGGCGATGCCGTCGCCGTCGATCTTTGCGCCGTGGCGGTCCACGACATGCCCGTGGTCGCTGGTGAGGATCACCGCCATGCCCTGGGCCGCGGCAACACGCAGTAATTCCCGCAGCTTTCCGATCTGGTCGAGCCGCCACGCGCCGTCGCCGAGCTTCTGCTCTTTGGCGAGCCTGTCGTCGATGGTGTTGAGCACGACCGCCACATGTGTCTGCTCGTCGGCGAGGGCCTCGGTCAGTTCCGGCCCGAACGCGTCGCCAGCGTTCTCTCCTCGCAGGTCGTCCTTATGGAAGATTGCGGCCCGGATCCCGCCCCAGAATCGGTGACCGGGGAACAACCGCTTCTCGTCAGCCTGTGCGCCCGTAACCAATTTCCCGGCGAACAGAGACGTCCGTGAGATCGCGGTCAGCGTTGGGAGGGCGGCAGCCATAGCGCGCCGCCTCGGTGGTTGGTCCGCAAGGTCCGGCACCGGGTCGTACTCGGCCCAGTGCCGGCGGAGTTCCTCACCCAGTTCGGTGGCGATCGCCGCGCTCATTCCATCCAGGAGCAGCAGCAGCGTGCGCCGCCCCGTCTTCGCGGCTACGACCGGTTTCACGACGCGGGTAAGGAAGGACTCCACGGTCAGCATCGAGCCGGCCTCCGTACCCGCCGCAGTCCAGGTGGCGAGCGTACGCGCGAAGGTCTGGTCGATTTTGCGTCGTTGCTTGCGCACCCGGGAGCCCAGCGTGTCGTAGGCGGCTTTCAAGTGGGGGTTGGGGTCACCCCCGGCTTCGATGTGCTCCAGGGCCTGGTCAACCCAGCCGGTTTCGGCGATGTGGCGTTCGATTGCCGCAGCGACCGTCTCAGCGCCGGTGGGTGGGTCAGTGGCAAGCCACCGCGCGAGCCGCTGTCCCATCCGCGTCCGCTCAATGCGCACTCGCACGTCCGGGCCGGCCGCCAGGAGATGAGCGTCCAGAACCTGTACGGCCTCCGTGAGTGTCTTCGCCTTCCCAGCAGCCAGTGCCTGCCCAGCATGCGCGAACCGGGCCTCCAGCCCAGCCACCAGTACTGGGCTGGCCTCCACGGCGGTCTCGGCGCCGAATTGTCGGGTCAGGGAGGCGGCCCGGTCCAGCACCGTGCCCGTGATCCGTCTTGCCTCGCGCGCCGTGTCCTCGTCGCCCCCTGTACGGCCCGCCTCCAGCAGGTTGATCATGAACTTCTCGCAAGAGCCCGCGAAAGCGGCAACGAGCGTGTCGAGGGCTTCACCGGCCGCGTACGCCGCCTCCCCGAACCACCGCTCGGCCCGCCCCCGCACGCGGTACGTCTGGGTGTCTGCCTCGGCGTGCAGCCACAGTGCCGCGCACACCAGCCCGAACGGGACCGCGTCAGCGCCGTGCTCGGCCTCCGCCAGTGCGAGCAGCGCCCGCCCAGCGAGGCCCGCCTGGTCCTCTTCGCCGAGGAACGCTGCAAGTCCGGTGCGCTCCGGGCCGCGCAGCATAAGCAGCCGCTCCAGTGCGCCAGGGGCGAGCGACCATCGCAGCAGGGTGTGGGTGTCCAGGCCGTCATCGCTCCGGGCGCGGCCGGTTGCCAGCTCCCCTTCAGTGTCGTAGCGGCCGAGGCGCAGGCGGCGCAGCGCGAGCGCCGACAGCGCGGTACGGCGGGACAGTATCCCTCCGGCGAGCGGCGGCCATCCGCCCGGGGGTGTGGCGTCGAGGAGGGCTTCGGCAGCCCAGCCGTCGGCCCTCAGACGAGAGTCGATCTGTTCGGCGCCGAACGCGTCCCGGACGACGCTCCAGCCGTCGACTGTCTCGATGCGCTGCTTGTGTGTGCGGGCGAGGATTGCCGGGTCCAGTTCGCTCTGCTCCCGGTCGGTCAGTACCACCAGCACCGCCGGTCCTGCGGCGTGCGCCGCTAGGTGGCCGAGCACCAGTTCGTGTACGGCCAGCGGCGAGGGAGCGACCGCGATCCGGGCTCGCCGTTCCTCGCCCCAGGCCAGTTCCTCAGGCCCATCCCATTCAGGTGCTGAGCGCAGCAGCACGACCCGCCGCCGCTCGCCGCCGGTCAGGGAGTCCGTCAGCGACGACTGGGCGGACAGGAATTGGGCGACGGTTGCGGAAGTGAGCCGCATAGCGCCTGTGTACTCCTGGATAGGACCTGTGACCATCAGTCCACGACCCGCCAATGGATCTCGATGTTGGCGCCCGGGTTTGTCTTCGCCAATTCGGCCAGGTCAGACTGCAGGTCGATGGCCGCCTTGGCCGCCGTCGTGCGTTTCGTTCCTTGCCGGCTCCCCCCGCTGGAAGTGCCACCGCCAGGGATAGGGATGGTTTCGGAGCCGGTGTTGGCCGGCACACGGGGATGGCTCGAAGGCGTGTCCAGGTCCACATCCACCGCTCGGCGGCCCGGCGAAACGGGTAGAGGCTGGTTGCGCTTGACCAGCGCGGTGACCTCGCGGCGGGTTCTGTCCAGAGCTCCGATGAGGTCGGCCGTCAGTTGATCGGCCTGCGCGACCCCGCGCAGGGACTCCAGCAGTGCCTGCCCTTCGGCGCCCTGTCCCTCGGCCAGCTCCAGCGTGTCCCAAGCCGCTGCCGTCAGCGCTTGTGTGACGTCATGCGCCCGCGTGATGGAGGTACCGTAACGCTCGGCGCTCATCTCTCCGAGATCGAATCGGGCCAGTGACTCGGTGATCTTCTTCGCTCCGCCTGCCCCTGCTGCTCCCTGACTGACGGCCAGCAGTTCCTTCAGCAGATCACGGGAGCGACGGGCAAGCGTCAGGCGCCCCTTCTCGTCGGTCTCGTCCAAGGCGAGGAACGCGGCGTGCGCCTCCAAGCGGCGAACCAGCTCCGCCGCGGCTTCCTGGCGCCCTCGGGCGCTCTCGACGATCTGCCGAGCGAACTGGTTCACCATCCGCCCACGTCGCAGCGCCGGTGCCTTGTTCCCAAAGATGGCCTCGTATCGCCCCCGGGCTTCGATCCAGTCATCCTCACTCGGCAGTGGCTGGTTGCGTAGCGCATCACCCGCCTTGACCTGTGATAGCTCCGGCGCTGGGTCCAGCGGGACCCCTCCGCGCACCCACACACGGTCGTCCATCTCCGCGAACGCGGCGATGACCAGGTTGGCGAGGAACGGCTCCAGCCCGCGCTTGTTCGGCTCGTCCGTCCAGTCCACGAGAGTGATCAGACTGAGGTCCCCGGTGAAGCCTTCACGCTGCGCCATCCGGCGGAAGTGATCCACCCATCGGGTGGACAGCTCGAAGTATGCCTCCTTCTGGTGCCCGAGCTCCAATTGCTCCGCCACCCGCGCCATCAACTTGCGGTCCTTCTCAGGGACCTCGACCCGCCGGTCGCGGGCCTCCGCAGCCGTACGTATGTGAGCGAAGACGATCCTGGCGTCAGCCGGTTTCACCGCGACGCCAGTGCCGTCCCGGTCCAGATTCGGGTGCGCGGGGAACTGGTGGGCGAGCAGCTTGCTTGCGATGTCCCTGATGGCGTCTCGCATCGGTTTGGCGAAGGAGAGGGTCAGGTTGCCGATGTCGGGCAGCGCCACAAGGTGGTCGTCGAAGTCCAGCTCTACGTCGGACGCCTTCTTGTCCGCCAGACCGTACGCCTGCTTGAAAGCCGTCTTCACCTGTCTGAGCAGGGCTGCGTGCTGGGTCTCCAACATGCCCTTGGCGCGAGCCCGGTTGTCGGCGTTGAGATGGGCGGCGTATTGCGTGGCGAACCGGTGTTCGTTGTCGAGCGCCTTATCGATGACGAGAAGCCTGTGGAAGTCCGCGAACCGCTGAGCGGACAGGTGGGTGGGCACCCAGGCGACTGTGCGGGCGGGCTCGCCCTGCCGCTCCCGCAAGGCACGCATACGGTTAACGTCGTCGACGGGACCGTACGCCCCCTCATCGAAGGGCAGGTCGACGACGATACGCCACCGACCGTCGAGCTGCGGCTGCAGCTCGTGGTCGGGCAGGTCGTCCTCGTCAGCGATGTTGCCGAAGATCACCTCTGTTGAGCGGTTGGAACCGCGCCAGACGAAGTTCAGGTCGTCGGCGCCGAGCCTGCCGTCCGACCGGTCCACGCCCAGTTCATCGGCGAGCAGCCGCTTGACGAGTGCCATCCGGTTGCCTGGGTTGTCGTTGACGGCGGCGTTGGCGATGATCGAGTCGACGTCGACGCCGGACAGCTCCAGCCGCACACCCGCGTTGGCCCCGGTACCGGTCTCCTTGATCTCGGGGAAGCGGGCGGCCCACTCGGCCACCTTGCTCTTGATGATGCCGACCTCGCTGCCCGGGATCGGCGCAGTTACCGAACCATGGTTGAGCGCGCCGAGGCGGCGGTTCGTCAGATCGCTGAGAGCGGGCACGCTGGGCGCGAGCGCCGAGAGCAGCAGTGTGCAGATCAGGCGGTTGTCTCCGACGAACGACTTGCAGCGCTGGGTCAAACCAGAGTCGGTGACGCTCTCGGGCCGGTGCACGTACCGCTCGACGTCGTCCTCACTGACGTCGTATGAGGTCAGCAGGTACGGCCGGAGCTTCGTCTTGTACAGCTTATCGGCGGCTTCGAAGACCACCTTCAGGCTGTCCACGAACGGCTTGTCACCACCATCGGCGAGCACCGAGTACAGGTCGCCCACCGGGACCAGATCCCCAAGCCGAAGGTCGTCCCGGCGACGGGCGAGTAGCTGGCCCATCAGCTTCAGACCAGTGCGAGAGCGCTGCAGGGCGGAGGAGATGTGGACCAGCGTGTCCATGAAGGCGGGCGAGAAGGGATAGGTCAGCCGGAACGACTCCTCGTCCGCCCCCGTCATCCCCTTGTCCGAGCCGAGCAGGGTGTCCCACACCTGCGGGCCGACCTTCTTGGTCCGCTCGAATGCTGCGGCGATCAGCGCCTCCTGGCCTGGCCTGGGCTTCAGCAGGCGGGCGTGTGCGATCCGAGGGAGGTCCCGGTCCTCAAGTGTGATCTTGTCGAACCTTCCTGAGGCGAGGTTCAGCGTGTCCTGGATCGACGCCTCCGCTGCGCCCGAGACCTCCTCGCCGACCAACTCGCGCAGATCGCGCTGGCGGGCGATGAACGACACGATCGGGATGGCCCGCCTGGCGTCCCCGCCCTCCACAAAATTCGTGATCTTGCTGGCCTCGCGGGCCACGAACCTTTGGTCGTGGATGAGCGTCGCCAGCCACAGGATCAGCTCGTCCATGAAGAGGATTAGACCGTGGTAGCCCAGCGACCGGGCATGCTCCGCGATGACGGACAGGCCGGCGTCGAGAGAGATGAACCCGTGCTCGTCCTCGGCCGCGTTCTTGGCGAACCCGGGCAGCAGATAGGTGCTCGCGTCATGTACGAGCTTGGCCCGCAATTCGGCCGGGGTGTTCGGGTGCACGAGGTCCAGCGGTGTACTTCCGTCGTGCGCCTCCTCGGCGGAGAGCGCCGCGTCGAGCAGCGCGGGCGTCCAAGCGAACGACTCGCCCCACTCGTCGTACTCATCCACCTCCCCGCCGCTGTAGCCCAGCCCGCTGATGACTGCCGCGTCGCCCATGCTCTCCCGCATGGCTCGGATATCGATGAACAGCGCATCCGTCCGGTACACCTGCGGGATTGTCGCGTCCGGGTGCAGCTTCTTGACATGGCTGACATATCCGCCCAGCACCCGCTGTTCCAGGGCCTTGGCACCGAGCATGTGGTACGGCACCAGTAGGAACTTCTTACCGTCGGTGTCCAGCCATTCATGCTTGGCCAGCACGGGATCGAACTCGCGGCGTGCGCGGGCTGCCGAGTTCCCACTGAGCAGCGCGTACAGCACGGCCATGAAGTGCGACTTACCGGAGCCGAACGAACCGTGCAGGTAGGAGGCCTTCGAAGTGCGCCCATCGAGAGCGGACTTGATTAGCCCGAGTGCCTCGTCGAAGTTCTCCAGCAGTCGCTCGGTGACGACGTAGTTCTTGAGGGCGTGCTCGGCCCCCTCGGTGGTCACCGCCTCGGCGAGGCTCAGCACGAAGTCCGAGGTGGAGATGGACTCCTTGATGTCGATGACATCCCTCAGAAGTAGCTGCTCTGCCATGGACTGTCTCGTTCTCCTTCGCTACCTGTGCCGTTAGTTCTTGCTGGCAGTACGCCGCCTGCGGGCCACCGCGACTGGCCGCCAGTTCCGCAGGTCGTCGTCAGTCAGCCCGTGCTCGCCTTGAATCTGCTGCCGATAGGCTGCGAAGAACTCAGCAGGGGAGCCGCTATACATCGCGTCGAACTCGTGGTGCCACTGGTACAACCACGGCTGCAGTTCCAGCAAACCCGCCAGGAGCGGCGTGATCTCCTCGGTGGTCTGGGCATGGTTGGTGAAGTACGTGGCGAGCGCCTGTGCCTGCTCCCGATGATCCCAGCCAGCCCAGCCGTACAGGTCGGGGGCGGAGTAGGAGATGAACCGCTCCTTCGGCACGTCGAGCTTCCCGCGCGCTCGCCAGTAGGACGGCTTCACGAAGTCAGCGGAGGTGTACTTCGGCGGCACCAGGATCGACTCTTGGATCTTCCGCTTGGTTGCCCCATTTTCGGCAGCGTCTTCTTGACGCTGCTGCTCCCAGACGAGCTCCCAATCGTCGCGCTTTTTCAGCCCGGACGGCTTGTAGCGGAGGGCCGTAAGGAACGGCACGTGCTGGTCAGCCATCAAATCGGCAACCACGGCCGCCAACTCCAGGCGCGGAGCGTAGAGGCCGGCAACGGAGACGAAGTCCTCGTCACGGGAGAGGGTGTCAACGAACTGAGCAAGCGTGAGGATGGCGGGCTGCCCGCTCTCGTCATACCAGTGCTCACGCCTCTCGATCCGCTCCAGCAGCCAGGACCGCAGCGCCTTTTCCTGGAGCGCGTCCCACCCCTCGGTCGCCCACCGCCTCTTGTACTCCGGCCGCTCAATCATCCTGATAGCCCGGGATGACTCGATTGCTGTGATGCGCCTTTGCACGACCTGCTTATACGGCTCAGGCCAGTGGGCCGGAATCTCTGTGATCATCGTTGATCCGTGCCGCCTGAACCACTCGTCGGACGCCTCTCCCATGGCCACCTTGCGGGCGAGCACGATTTCGAAGGTCCGCTCTCCAAGGGCCAGTTCAGGAATGCGGGCCTTGTCAGGGGCGCACAGGTCCTCCGGGCTGAGGTCGTAGAGATGATAGACCTGCCAGTCCAGCTCTTCCTGGAGGGAGATCATTTTGGCGCGGATGGAGTGCCAAGCCTTTCTGGCATCACGGAGAGCAGCAGCGGTGGGAGGTCCAGTACAAGTGATAGCCGAAGGGCCTGTGGTGGCCAACTCCCTAGCGAAGTTGTCTAGGATGGTGGCGATTTCCGTGGGGTATTCAGCGGGGAGTGGAAATTCCTGTAGTTTCGTGCCAGTGAATTCGTAGAAGCGTTCCCATTCCTGCGCCTTGAATCCTTCGTTAACCCCTTGGCTGCCCTTATTGTGACTCACCATCTTGAGCCAGAAGCATGCAGCAGAGCTGTTTAGTAGTCCGAGTAGCCCGAGATGCTCTTCTATGCTCGCCCCCTCTCGCAACTTGATCACTGGCGCAGTGCGGATAAATACCTTGCCGCCTCTGTCCAAGCTAAAATGGTTGTGAGTTGAGACGAACGGAAAAGCTATCGAGAGCGGGAACTGATAACGCTTCTTGAAGAACATCGAATACTCGAACCAATTGAGACCACGCTTCAACTGGGTCATCCCGAATGCCGTGCGGCCCCTCAGATGTGCACGGTACGGCCAAAGAAACGGTTCGGTCATTGGAGACGCTGCCGCACTAAGATCGGCTTCACTATAAGGCCAAAGCGACATCACGGGATCCCAGATAAGGAAGTCTCTAACTTCGGAGCCTTCAACAAGTGGCCGTTGTTGGCTCCGCGGAATGCGATGTCTGCGAAGCGCGCCAGCTCCGACCATATAAACGTTGTCTTCGCGAGTTACCGCTCCAGCGCCGATGTCATCAATCGCTGTTGACAATCTCATCTGCGCCCGAGACTCCAACTGTTCGACCATCTCTAGGCCGCCATCTGCCAGAATCCACGGCTGTTTCCCAAAGTAACGTTTGCGTCCCAGGTCGTCTACGGACACCCAATGGCTAACCGAGCCCGGCTTGTCTATCTGGTTGACAATGGCACGCCAGACTAGCCCGTCCTCGCCATTCTCTGGCTCGGATGGCTCACCCTGGACGTTCCGGACTGTGCGGACGACCTCCGACCTGCCACTACCAGCGCGGCATCTACCAATCAAAATAACCGTCGGCGTGCCGTGCCCCGGTATGTACGCCCCCGAGGTGTCGATGACCTCTGTCAACTCGACAGTGTGCGCGAAGAACTCCTCAATTAATTTCGTCCCGAACTCACGCTTCATGAAGGAGTTCGCCGTGATCTGGCCAACCATGCCGTAGCCGCGCCCATCCGCATCACCCTGCTTAGCCAGCTGGTAGAACAGCTGGGCGAACGGCACCGAAAGTGCGTACGCTCCCGCACAGGCGTTGTAGCGCTCCCGGTACTTCTCGTTCAGTTTCTTGTCCTTGACCGTGATGTACGGCGGGTTGCCGACCACTACGTGGTAACGCTCTCGCCCCAGGATGCCCGGGTGCTCGTGTATGTCCTCCACTGAGTAGGCGAACTCCGCCAGTGGGTCGCGCGGTACTTCGTCGCCCAGGGGTAGCTCGAGCTGCCGCTCCCTTATGAGGGAGTCGCCGATTGCGAGATGAATTGGCCAGTCGTACTTAGCGGCGTCCGCCAACGTTCGCATTCCTGCTGCCGACATCGCAACGACCAGCAGACGAAACCGGGCGATCGCGACCGCGAACGGGTTCACGTCCACCCCGTGGACGGAATCCAACGCCGCCTTCACTCGCTCGTACCGGTCGGCATCCGGCCGACGGTCGGCCCAGAGTCGTGCCAGCCGACGGAATGCGCCCAACACGAAGTGGCCCGATCCGCAGGTCGGGTCGATCATCTTCAGCTTTTCGAAGCCGAACTCTCGCACCGCAGGGTCCATTGCTCGATCGAGGATGAACTCCTCCACGAACTCCGGCGTTTGCAACAGTGCGTACGTCTTGCGCGCCGCCTCCGACAGGTCCTGGTAAAGGTCTCCGAGGAAGCGGGTGTCCCAGCCCTGCGTGCCGCTGTCGTCCAGCGGGTCGGTGAAGTCGTGGACGAGCACGCCTGCCTCGTCCCGTTCCCGCCAGAACTCCACCAGCGTGCGAGCGCCGTCGTGCGAGAGCGGGATCTGGAAGAGCGGGTTGTGCACCCGGTCGAACAGCAGCTTGCCCGCTTGGCCCTCGCTCAGCTCCGAGAAGGCACGTTCCAACCAGCCGCGATACGTGGGATCGAGGTCGTCCTCGACATACGCCTCGTACCGCGCCTGCGCTAGGTCCCGGCGCTCGGCGTCTGACGCGGTGAGGTACGGCTCAGGGATCAGCCGATTGTCCTCGCAAAAGCGCACGAAGACCGTGCCCAGCACCCAGGCCACTGCGATCTGGGTGATGCGCTCGTCGAGCCAGGAGGACCAAGTCGCCGCCGTACGGCCCAGTGTGCGCGCCTGTTCGTACTCGGCGCGCAGTCGTGTCCCGATCTCTGGCAGGCCCTTGGCCTGCTTGGCAAGGTCGTTCTCGACCGCCTTGACCTGCTGCTTCAAGTCATTCAACAGCGCTTTGCGGTCGATCATCTCGCCCCTTCGGCTGTCTTCTGGCCATTCACGCCGGCTCGGTGCTGATTGCTCACCCACGAGTCCGATAGTTCGATCCACTCGCCCAACCCCGCCTGGTATGGCACGGCGACCCTGCCCAGCCGGGGCTCGCGCCCCGGGTCGCCCTGCGGGCAGAGGAGCCAGAGGCCGCGCCTGCCCTGTCGGGCTGCCGCCGCGAGCCGATCGAGCACGCCCATTGCGTCGTAGCGGGCGAACACTCCGGCGTCCGTCAGCAGCACCGGGCCGGTGCCGGTCTCCAGCAGCTCTTGAATGTTGCGTTCGATCCGGCCCCAGGCCGTGCGGGCGTACTCGGCGAACTTCAGCGCCGCCCGTGTGCCAGGCTCGGCGACATCCGCGCGGAGGATTGTCTCCCAGGTGGGCCTCGTGCCCGGCGGCACCAGCTCATGCATGACCTGGAGGAACAGCTCGGTCACGGAGACTTCCTGCGCCTCGAACCTGCTGGACGCTTCCGAGATCTCGGAGACGGCTGCCCGGGTCAGTCCCGCGCGTACGGTCAGCACACGGAAGCCGTCTCGCCGTGCCGAGGCAGCGAGCCGTTCCTCCGTGTGGGCCGCACTGGCGATCTGCGGATCGTCGGCGTACCGAGTGATGCCGGCGCTGGCCGTGGTCTGCCGCCAGGCGCGCACGGTGAGGTAGCTGGAGGCGATGTCCATGCGTGTGGGCAGATAGCGCAGGGTCCCGGTGTCCTCCCGGGTGGACAGGGCAAGGTCGAACCCGGCGTCCCGCAGGGCCTTGGTCAGCGCACCTCCGGTCGGCAGGTCATGCCCGCCTCGGCGGTCCGTCAGCTCGGGGAAGCGGGCGCGCACTCGCTCGTGAACATCGTCGGTGGTAAGGCCCGGCTGCCGTCCCTCAGGCACGCCAGGAATGAGCCGTACCAGACCAGCCTGCGTGAGCCGCAGAGCCCGCACCAGCGCCAGGCCGCGGGGATAGATCTCCAGCCGCGGGGTGGCGGCGGCGTTCCGAGAGGCGGCAACGGCGAGCTCGACCATACGGCGCTCGTCCCACTCGATCGCACCCGACGGAGGGGGGATCGCCCCTAGCTCGGTCAGTGCGGTCGTAGCGGTCGGCAGCGTGTCGAGCTCTGCGAGGCGGTCCGCCACCCGACCCAGGCGATTTGCGTATTCGAGCAGACCAGGAGCGGAGGGGGTGTCAGGGGCGTCATCGTCGCCGACCTCCAGCGCAAGTAGGCCCGCGCCCATCGCCTCATCCACGGCTTCTCGGTTGGCGGTGTGCCGGAACGCGCTCTCCTCGGGTGCGAGCTGCTCGACCTCCACGACGGCCCGCACGGCGGCCAGGGCCAGGGTCCGCCGCTGCTCGCGCCCTTGCAAGCGGGTGCCGCGCCGTACCGCCAGCGCGTCCGCGATCTCAGCAGCAGAGGCGACTCGGCCGAGTGCGAACAGCAGTGAAAGAATCTCTTCCCGCAGCGCCTGCACGGCCGGAAGCTTCTTCCATCGCGTCCGCTGTGCCTTTAGCATCTGCGGGATACGTCCACGACTCAGGCCGAGGGCGTCGGCGACATCTTTCTGCTTCGGCCAGACGCCGATGCCGGGCAGCTCGCCCCGTACGTCGGGCAGGCGCAGCAGCAGCCGCACCATTTCGACCTCGTTCTGGTTCGACCCATTCTTCTTCAGCTCCGGCACAAACAGCGCAGCGAGGGTGTCGAGACTGACAGAGCGCAGGGCACGCTGGGGAAGGTCATCCGCGCCAGCGGCGACAGCGAGGGTGTCCACCAGGGTGGACTCCGCAGCGCTGAGCCTCTCCAGCTCTTCCTTCGCGGCGCGGCGGCCCTCGGGGGTGAGCGGAGAGAGGGGCTCCTGGCGCAGCCGCTCACCCCACTCGCGCTGGCGGCGCTGGATCTCGTTGCGCGTCTTGGCGCCCAGTCCAGGGGCGTTAACGAGGGTGCGCTGGCTGTAGTCCAGTAGCTCGCCCACGGTCGTCACGCTCAGGCCGTACAGGAACGATTCGGCGGCCGGGGTCAGGCCGGCGGCTGACAGGTGTGTTTCGCGGGAGACCTCGGCAGCGAGCCGGTCACGCTGCTGCTCGGCGGACTCCGGCTCGGCGTTCTCAATCGTCGGGACGACCTCCGCCGAGCTTGCCTGCTCGGCCGGGGCGAGCGCTGGGTGTCTGGATATGCGGGGGCCGGACGGTGCCGTCTGCGCCATGTCCAGAAAGATCTTCTTCCAGGCGTCCCGCATGGGCCTGAGGTCCCGGAATCGTTGCCCAGCATCCCTGTGCAGGGCCCTCCGGAAGAACGCGACGAGCCCGTCGCGGACCGCAGGGTCGAAGGCGTCAGCGGCGATCGTGGGGAACCGCCACTCCTCGGGATCGGTCTGGCGGGGGGAGACCTTGCCGTCGCCCCATATGGGCAGCTCTCCGGAGGACATCTCGTGAAGGGTGACAGCTAGGGCGTACCGCTCGGCGTGGGCGTCGTACACGGAGCGGGTCAGCGTCCCGATGAAAGGGTCGAGGTAGCCATCCGTCCCGGCATCCGTCTCCTGCACTGGGTATCCGGCCAGCGAGAAGTCGATCAGGACCAATTCTCGGGTGCGGTTAGGGCGAACGCGGATCGCGATGTTGTCCGGCTTGATGTCGCGGTGCCAGACGCCCTCGCCCTCCAGGAAATCGACCGCGCCGAACAGGTAGTCGCCGTACGCATCCAGCTGGTCAACCTGGAGTCGGCCGCGCTCGCGCAGCTGGCGCGCCACGGTCTCCTCGCGGCGGCGCGTTCCGCCCGCGGATTCCCCGTTCTCTTCTGGATCTCGCTCGTCGCCGACATATTCCAGGACGAGAGCCGTGCGGCCGCCGATGACCAGCGGCTCCGGCTCGACCAACCGGATAATGCGGGAGTCGGCGCGGAGCCGTCCCATGACTTCGGCTTCCCGGGCCAAGACCTCGCCTCGGCTGTCGGATAGGGCGACCTTCAGTACGGAGAGTGCGCGGGCACCGCGCATCGCCGGGTCCGCCCGCAGGTCGCGGACGAGAAAGGCGCGGCTCGTCGAGCCGGTTCCTAGACGACGCCGTACCTCCCAGCGACCGGCCAGCACGTCGCCTGCCACGGCCTCCAGCGGATCCTTCTCCGAGGCCTGCGCCATCGCGTCGTTGTCGGCCGGGCCGGAGACGGGGGCCGTCAGCGCGTCCTCGACATACTCCAGCATCTCCAGGAATTCGTCGACCGTGGCGAGCCTCTGCGCCGGTCGGTAGGCGGTCGCGGCCTGGACCAGATCGTCGATGTCCTCCGACAGGCCGTCCACGATCGTGCTGGGTCGCAGTCCTTCCCCAGCCTCCAGTCGCGCCAGCAGCTCGGCCTGGCTCGTGGCCGGGGGCCTGCCTGTCACCAGCAGGTAGGCGAGGACGCCGAGCCCGTACACGTCGAGGGCGATGGGGTCGGGGCTCACCGCGGTCAGCTCGGGGGCGAGGTACGCGTCCGAGTCGTCGGCCAAGTGGATTGTTGACAGAGTTGTCGGGGCGAACCTCGTCATGCCCTGCGATGGCCCACTGCCGTTGCGTTGAGTGGCGATCTGCCAGTCGGAGATCTGTAGGTGTGGGGCACGCCAAGCAGCCTCCTCCCCGATGGTCCTGCCCTCGCTGCCTCGGTCGCGGGGAATCACGTGCACGGATCGCGCGGCTAGCGCGCGGTGATGGATGCGGCTAGAGTGCGCCGAGCGCATCGTCTCGGCCAGTTGCCGGATCAGGGCCATTCGGCCGAGGATGTCGATCTTGTCGCCGTGCTGAACCAGGTAGTCATCCAGGCGCAGGGTCTGAGGGCGGTACTCGAAGATCAGCGCAGGGCCGGCCGAGTGTCCTGAGGGGTCATACTGCTTCAACTGGACGACGCCGGGATGGTGAAAGCGGCGTAGTACGGCCGCCTCACGCCGGGCAGCGTTCTCCACCGAAGTGCGGATCGAAGCGTCCGAGCCACGCTCACGCAGGTAAATGCGAACCCGGGCCACCTCGGGCAGTTCGCTGTGGCGGGCCAGATAGTCAGCCCAGGTGGGGCCGGTGTCGAAGGACTTGCGTTCCAGGAGGTACGGGCCGACCTTGTACTCGGCGTCACTGCGGCGGATGCCCACCTGCTCCAGGGCGGCTTTGACCTCCCGGGAGTCTCTCGGGGTGATCCGCCGCCGGTCGTCGTGCGCTGGCCGATGCAGCATTTCCACGAGCCCGTTGATCGTGTAGACGCCGTTCTGATCGTGGGCGGGCAGGCGAACCCTGAGCGAGGAGTCGGTGAAGCAGACCGCAGCGGACACCCACACGCGCTTGCCGTACTGCCCCAGCAGCGCTCCCAGTTCCTTGGCCTTCTTGTTCACCAGGTGCAGGGGGTTCCCATGGGGGATGCGGCGGCCATCCTTGGTAGTTTGCACCCAAGTGCCGTTTTCGGTGGTGAGGCTGCCGCGCCAGTCCTTCAGCTCGACAATGCACACGCCGCCGGGAGTGACGACGAGAAGGTCGACTTCACGCACGTGCCCGGCGTGTGCAGTGAAGGTGAAGTTCGACCAGGCCCGCCAAGGCTCGGCGTCCGGGAGCTTCTCACGGATGACCTCCAGGCCACGGCGCTCATGGTCAAACTCGGACTCAGTGACTGTGGTCCACCGACCTTCGAGCATGCAGTCTCTCCGCTGTCGTATCGGGCCCTGTCGGTCGCTGAACTGAAGCTGAATTGTCCGCCCAAAGGTAAAGCAACGGCAATAGTTGCGAGCCAAGTCTTTGCGATTGTTGGCGCGTTCGGGAGTTCCGCCGTTGATGCGGAACTCGTTCACATGGACCGAAGCGACGAGACAGGGCATCCTGATCGGCCGCTAGCGGGGGCTGTGATGGCCCTAGAAGTCGCATGTGCCCGTTAAACAGGATTGCGAGGTGTATCACCGAACCCTCATGGTCAAGCTCGTTTGCTACTCCCCGATCCTTTCCGCCCTTGCAGGCTGGTTGCGATAAACGGGCAGCAGCAGGCGAACATGTGAACGATAATCTGCTCATGTGCCTTGTCTATTCCCTGGATGCTTGAGCTATTGGGTGCTATTGTTCTAATAGATGGATGCGTTCGAGGCTTTGTGTGTAGACGGCACCTGCTGATTAAGATGCATGCCTTGGCCGAGATAGGGCTCAACCTAAATTCACAGCTAGTGCGAAGTAGGTGCCTTTATGGCCGTTTCGAGAGGGTTGGTCAATTGACTCCTTGTCACCATGAGTAACGCCCCTCTCAAGAAGGGGTAATGCGAGGATGGCCTGCACGATCGAGGCGGTGCGGCGTGAGGAGCGGCTCAGCGCGGACGACCGCATGCCCGGCTTTCCGATCCCGAACTCCTCCGGCCCGGACGTGGCCCAGGCCTTCATCCGGATGGACGACCCGGAACACATCCGCCTGCGCGGGATGCTCACCGGCGAGTTCACCGTCAAGCAGATGGAGCGACTGCGCTCGCCGATCCAGGAGCAGGTCGACGCCGCTGACGACCCGCAGGCTCTCCGCACCGCCCTGACCGCCACAATCCCCATGGGCCGCATGGGACGGCCGAGGAGATCGCCGCAGCCTCGCGACCCACGGCCAGCGCGGCGACCCGTCCGGCGGCACCCGGCCGTAGAAGCCGCCGTCGGGGCTGGGAGGGAGATCCATGGCGGTGTCCTTGCCTGCCGGGGTGCCTTTAGGAGCGGGGGCGGCCGCGGGACGGCGGTACAGCAGCGATGTCCCACGGCCGCGCCGTCCGGTTCGGGCTTGTGCCGGGCGGCTGCCGTGGTCTACATGCGGGTTCGCAACCACGGCCGGGATGGCTCCTAAGCTGGCGCGTGGCCGCTGCCGGCCCTCATGGGCGTGTCCAGGGTGCGCTCTATCGCTGTCTCGCTGCTCTCCACGGCGGCGAGGAGATCCGCCATCAGCGGGTCCGGGATGGCGCTGTGCCCGAGCCCGGCGGCTTCCGCTGCGGAGGTGAACGCCTTCTCGTCGGCGTGGTTGAGGAACGCTCGGCACCCGTCGTGGGCGAGCACTTCCCGCGCCACGTAGCCGTCTGCGGAGTCGAGGGCGTCTTCTACGACGTGGGCGTACGCCGGGTGGACCCTGGCGGGGGCGGCGCAGGTGGTGAGATCGACGACGGCCAGGCCCAGACGGGCGCGGAAGACGGCGTGTCCAGGCTCAGGCCTACCGGCGAGGTACCGTTCGACCATCAGAGCGGTCTCCCGGTCGGCGTGCGGGTTGTCCACGAGGCGGCACAGCACCTCCAGGCACGCGGAAACCTGGGCTTCCCACGGCTGCGTGATCGTGCTGCCGTCCAGCACGGCCAGGGCGGCGTCCGCATCCCCGGCGAGGCAGGCGTTCACGATCTTGACCTGGCGGCCGTCCAGCAGGTGCAGGCCGATCCCCTTGTTCTGTTCGACGTGAGCGAGCGCTTCCCGCCACCGGTCGAGGCGTACGAGGGCGCGGGTGCCTTCGGACAGGTAGACGCGATACGCCCAGATGCGCAGCTCCCGCTGCTCCTCCGGGCTGCCGGTCAGGTCCTGGGTCGGCAGCGACCGGCCCTCGATGACGGCAAGAGTGTTGGTCTTCAGGGCGTGGTAGAGGGTGCTGAGTGAGGCCCAAGCCGTCTCGGCGTCGCCTGCCCGGATGCGCAGCCGTGCCAGGTTCACCACGGGTTCGAGCATGTGCATGGCTTGCCGGACGGTGAGACGGCCAGCGTTGCAGTAGGGGGCGATCTGCCGCCAGCACAGTTCCCACGCCAGGTCGGGCAGGCCACAGTCGCTGGCAATCAGGGCAGCCCGATTGAGCACTCGGGCAGCGCTGAGAAGCGGGTCGGCGGCGTCCTCGATGTCGCGGGCGAGGGTACGGACCTCGGCCACCCGTTCGGCGAGTGGCGGGTACGTGGGGCGCGGCCGGTCGACCAGCGGGAACCAGCGTGCGAGCTGGGCGATGTCGGCCGCCGTCATGGCCGGCTCCCGGCCGGGAGGAGCGCTTCGCACGCCGCACGGCTGAGAACGCCCTGTGCGGTTGCGGACAGGCCGAGCCGGTTCCAGTGGAAGATCACGTGGTGGACGAAGACGTTGCGGATGCCCCGGGCAAGGCGCCCTGCGGTGGCGGCCCCGTAGAGGGAGTGCCCAGCCTGGCGGAAGTCGTCTGACCAAGGTGCGGCAAAGGCGAGCGGCCCGGCAGGGGTAGTGGGGCTGAGAGGAGAGGCGACCAGAGGGCGGATCTTGTCAGCCAGCGCCTCCACCTGGCCGGGAGGCGGGGGCGTGGGCAGAGGGCGTAGTTCGGCGACGCGGTGCCAGACGTCGCCGCGTTCAAAGCGGTCCAGACAGGTGCTCAGCATGGTGCCGAGAAGCAGCATCGAAACCTCCTTGCGGCCTACGTCCGGCGCCGATTGCTGCAGGTAGGTGACGATGTGGCGGCTGTCGGCACAGAACAGGTCATGGGCGATGTCCATGCCGGTGGGGCCACCGAACGCGGCGGTTTCCGGCTCGTAGATGGCCGATCGCCAGCATGTGATCACCCCAGAGGTGGCGAGGTCGTTCAGCGCGGCGTTGACTGCCGCTCTCATGGCGGTGGGGTCGGAGCGTGGGCGTAGCCGTAGCCGCAGACCGGGCTGCTTGCGGATGAACCACCAGGCGTCGACCAGTTCGTGAAGGCGGTCCAGTTGCTGGCCAATGGCAGCGGCTGCGGCATCGGCTGTGTCGGGGAAATCCGCGTTAACCTGGTGCCAGGCACGGTCGGCGCTGCGGGCCTCCAGCGCCTCGCATCCGGCCCCCTGGTAGACCTCGATCGCGTCGATGAGGTCGCCGGGCTGTGCGTCGATCGCCGCCGCAGCCACGGCTACGGGGGTGCCGGACAGAACCGCCAGCACGGCATCGGTTAGCCGACTTGGCGGGACAGCGGTCAGGTGATCAGTAGGCATGTGTCCCATCCCGAGTGCGGGGGTGTGTTGTACGCGGAGGTGTGCACGGCCAGAGCAAGGCCAGCGGATCCGTCTAGCAGGCTGCCGTCGTAGTACCGCTCTGCTACGTCGTGCTTGTTGAGCAAGATGGCCAGCCCGGGAAGGCGGGCGGTGATCCCAGGGCCGAGGGCGTCACGGGACGCGTGCCATGCGGTCTGGTAGACGCCGGCGACGCCGTGACAGAGCCCCGGTTCGGTGAGGTGCCCGAGCTGGGTGGGGTCCGCGAGGCAGGCGGCCATGGCGTGCTCGGCCATGTGCTGGCGGGCTGTGTCGTGGAGGGCGATGCCGGCCAACTGGAGAGCGCGGGCGATCCCCGGAGTGCTGTAGCACCATGAGGGGCGTAGCGGTTCCTTCTGCTGGACGTGGCCGGTCTCCAGCTCCGAGCGGGTGATCCACTGCGGCCACCACGGTCCGGTCTCGCCGTCCTGGCGCCACTGGTCCAGCCAGTCACAGACGCGCTGGATGGCGTCGGCCTGCCCGTCCACGGCGATGCCGTCGCGCGACGCTATGGAGAGCAGGGCGAGCACGCCCGCGATGCCGTGGGCCATGCCGAAGTTGGCGTGCCCGCCAGGGGTGGGTGAGGCTGGACCGGGGTCGTGGCCGACCCACCAGCCGGGCAGTCCGTCGTCGGCCGACTGGGTCAGCCGTACCAGGTGGGACAGGATCGAGGGCAGGACGTCGGCGTCCGGGATGTAGCGGATGAGCAGCGCGGCGATCCCGGTCAGGCCATTGAACACGTCGTATTCCGCGAACGTCGCCGCCGCGCCCCGATCGACGCGGGCGGTCGCGTGTGCCAGCCGCCGTTCAGCGAGCCGGGTGACGGAGCCGTCGATAGCGGCGGTGTCATAGCGGCGGGCGTGGCCGATCTGGGCGGCGTGCAGGATGAAGCTGATGGCCGGGGCGCCGAAGTAGAGTCCGGCGTCGTCGGCCGCGCTGATGTCGTCGCGGGTGGCAGCCTGAATCCAGGTGTGCACAGCGCGCCATGACTGCGCTCCCGTGTGGGCGCGTTCGATGTGCAGCAGCGCCGTTCCGGCAACACCCCTGGCCAGCGACTGCGCCGGTGCATGGGGTGGCGTGGTCATGGCGTAGTCCGTTCGGTGAGGGCCAGGCGGTGCATGGCGGCGGCGCGGGCCAGACGGTTGGTGACGGTCTCGACGGCGGGGTCGACGCCGAGGGCGCGCACGTGATGGTCGTGCAGCAGGGACCGCAGCACGGTGATGGGCAGACGGTGGTGGCGGCCGAGTTGGGCGCGGTAGGCGTTCAGCGCGGCCCGCCGCGCCGTCCATGCGTCGGCCGCCGCCACGCCTCCCGGGTGGCCGCGCAGGACCTGATCGTGGTCGGCGGGGTCGGCCAGGCGCAGTGTCGTGTCCCGCAGCGCCCGGTCGAGCTCCCCGAACGTGCGGTCGAGCTGGTTGACCAGCCACCCGTACCCCTCGTCGGACGCGGCGAGGCCGGCGGCGAGATCGGCCATCGACGCCGCAGCGATCGCCTGGCCGGGCAGCCCGGTGAGCGTGGCCATCGTGATTTGTGTCAGCACTGCAGCGGAGTCGGCGGCGGCCACCCGGTGCGCCGCCGCCATCGCCGTCCCGGGCCCGTATCGGCCGGTCTGCGGCTGGTGGGCGGCGAGCGACAGGTGGGCGAGCAGTCCCCGCGCTTGCAGATCGCTCGCGAAGTCGGCCAGGTGGGCGGCGGCTGCGCCGTACTGGTTGGGGTCGGCGAGCTGGAGGTAGAGCCACAGCTCTTGGATGCTGTCGGGCCGGAGGGTGTCGCGGTGGCGGCGGAACCACCAGCCATCGAGGTCGAGGGTTTCCAGGAGTCGGGGCAGGTGGTCGGTCAGGATCTCGTCGTAGCGGGCGGGGTGACCGTGTAACTGCGCGTGGATCACGTCGCCGGCGCCGGGCATCAGCATCGCGGTGGGTCGCTCCAGGACAGCGGGCGGGGCAGGGCGGCGGGTGGATGGTGCGGCGGTCAGCGTGGCGAGGAACTCACAAGCCCGGCCGGTCCAGTTCCCGGAGGGGTGTTCGCGAAGTTCGATCTGCCCGGCGCGGTCGAGGCGGCTGCGCAGCAGGATCCGGTCCAGACGAGAGTCGAGGTCGAGCGGGAGCCGGGCTTCTTCCTGGTACAGCACGACCGAGGAGGGGACGCACCATCGGTCACGCCACGCTTCGAGGTGCTTCTCCCACACCTGCGCGGGGTCGCGCGACGTGCCCAGGTCGGACGCGTTGAGGATCCAGCGGGCCGGGGCCAGCACCGTACGGCCGTAGCGCAGCCGCGGCAGGTGCGGCAGCTTGCGGGCCGCGCCCCAGTCGAACAGCCCGTAGACGGCGTGGCGAGCACGCGGTACTCCGGCGAGGAACCGGACCAGCGGCGGGGTGTGTAGCGACGCCTCCAGCGCGTGTAAGGCCCAGGGCATGACGCGGCAGCCGGTCGACATCTGGATCAGGTACATCTGGGTCGCGTCGGCGGTCACGGCGAGGTCGTCCACGCTGATCGGGTCGGTGCCGGTGGCGGGATGCTCGGCCAGGGAAATAGCCGCGGGCAGGAGCTGCGGGACGCGCACGACGTTTTCGTTGTGCCTGCGGCGGGGCGGGAAGGACAACTGCGCCGCCACCGCGTCATCATCAGGCGCGAAGGAGGCCGCCAGTAGGTCGCGCTCCTCCTGTGGTAGCAGGTGGGCGAATCGGCCGATCATGCTGCTGCTCGTTCTCGGCGCGCCGGTGACCCACAAAGTGAACGCACCCCGGGCGAGCGCGTCCGCCGATTCCGCGTCCACCTGGAAGGGCAACTCGGCGCGCTGCGCGACGACCATCTCGGCGGGGTCGCCGACCGTCAACTGTCGGATCAGCGGCTCGGTCAGCGTGATCTCTGGACGGCCGTCCACCGTGGCCTGCTGGATGAGCGCCAGCAGGGTGCTGTCGCGGTCGCTCAGATGCCGCAGAGGCCGCTCCCGCGCCGCGCCGAGGAATCCGGCGGGAAGCCCGAGCCCTGAATCGGCGATCAGGTCCCGCACCGGCACCAGAGCGCCCGGTCCATACCGGGCCCGGAACGCGAGGTGGAAGTCCCGCCAGACCTCCGGCCCGAACGGGCGCGTGGTCAGGCGCAGCAGCACCGACGCGGCGGCGGCTGCCTCGTCCAGCACCGTGCGCGGCAGGCTGATCCGCCCGTCCACCGCGGTGTCGGCGGCCAGCACGGTATCGGTGCCGCTGCAGACGGAGATCATCCGGTCCGCGACGGCGGCCATGTCGGCGTGCGCCAGCGGGTCCCCCGCGGGAGGGCGGGTGAGCTCGTCCTGAATGCCTTCGAGATCCTTCAGTAGGTCCGCGATATCGGCAAGGTCTTCGCCGACGGCGTGCAGTTGGGCGATCAAATGCGGCAGGCCGTCCACGACGGTCGAGGGTGGACGCAGGGCGGTCAGCAGAAATCCTTGCGTGACGAGGTCGGCCAGCATGGTGGTGATCGCGGTGAGCGTGGCGTTCTGGAATGCCGCGTGGAGCTGCTCGGCGAGGTGTCCGAACGGGACCGGCGCGTTTGCCGCCTTCAGAGCGAGCCGTGCGGGCCGGATGTGGCGGATCGAGATTTCGGTCAGCGGACCTGGCTGCCCGGCGCTGGGTCGGCCGGGGATGATGAGCCGGTCGCCACGTAGGAAGCACGTGTTGTTGGCCATCACCGGCAGACGGGCCAGGAGCTCGGGGTGCCGCTCCAGCCGGTCAACGAGCGTGGCGAGCCACTGACCGTCGGCGCGCATCACCACCCGATGGTCTGAGCCGAAGCAGGGCTTCGTAGCGTTTCCGACGTGTACTGGTGCGATCCCGGCGAACAGCCCGAAGGGGACGGGGCGGCGCTGCCAGCGCAGCAGATAGGCCGCCACCGTCAGCGTGAGCCGCCGTAGCCGCTCGGCACTCGCCTCTTCGGAGGTGACGATGTCGAGCTGGCCGGCGAGGGACGGGCTGGCCAGGCGCAGGGCTGCCCGGACGTCGGGACGCGCCCAGGTCTGGGTCAGCCACCGCCGATCGGCATCCGCCTGAGCGTCGGCATTGTTGAGGTGATCGGGCGCTTCCAACCCGTCCGGGTAGGTACTCACCCGGGTCACTACTGGGCCGGAGGGCTGGAAGAACGGCGCTGATCTCATGATCCTCCGCCTCAGGGGATGGAGCTGTCGGCGCCGCCAAGGGCAGGCGCCAACAGCGGGGGTTACTCCGTCGTTAGAACGGGTCGGCGACGGCGGTGGCGCAGGAACTCGCACACGAGGGGTTGCAGCCGTCGCTGGTGTCGCAGGCCAGCACGGGCATCGGCATGCTTGCCTCGATCACACGCATGTCGAGCTCGAACTCCTCGGCAGGCAACCCGTTGGATGCCTCGATGGTGTCGATTGACATTGCTTCCTCCTTCACTGGGTGGGTGGGGCTACCTGGCTCCGAGCAGCTACGTCGGGCCAGGAGATCGTGATCTTCGTGTGGCGCTTGTCGATGACCATCGCGCCCTCAGGCAGCGCCTTCTCGGGGGTGTCGATCGGCCAGACGGCGAAGTCGGGGCTGGGGCCGTTGCGATAGTCGCGGTCCCACACCCGCACCTGCTCCACGATGGACTCAGCGATTTGAGAACCGTGAGGCCCGTAGCCATGCGCGCCCATTTCGACGCCCTCGCCCGTCGGCCGGACCGACAGGTAGCCGAAGGAGTCGCCGTCGTCATCGACCGCGGCGAATGGGAACCGGCGTCCACCCGGCTCGACCGCGACTCCGGGGTCACCGTTACTGGTGTCCACGACCAGGTGGCAGAAGCCAGGGAACGCGGTCGCCATCCACAGCGCCAGGTCCGGGAATGGTTCCGACCTCTGAACGGTCACCCCGGACCAGGCCGCGGCGGGCTCGCTGTCCAGGACGCCATCGAGAGCGCTGGGCCGCTCCAGATTCCCGTCGTCGAAGCGCAGCCCGACTTTCTTCCCGCGCAGCAGCCACAGATGACCGTCATTGGCGCCGGCGCCCTGCATCCAGACGAAGCCGGAGACCACCTGCGACACGGCGACGAGGTGGTCGTTCGCAGGTTCCAGGGCGAGCGACCGGCTGATGCCCTTCATCCGAAGGGGGACGACGATCCTGCCGCGCGGGGTGAGCTGCTCACGCCAGGCCGGAGGGATATCCCAGGCGCCGACAGTGACCATGATGCGGTCGTAGGGGGCATCGCCTTTCAGGCCGTACTCGCCGTCGCCGGTGGCAACCCGCACCCGCTCATAGCCGGCCGCGTCCAGGCAAGCGCGGGCCCGGCTGATCACGTCGGCGTCGATGTCCATGGACGTGACCTGACCGGTCGGGCCAACCAGCTCCGAGATCAGGGCCGCGAAGTAACCACCCGAGCCGATTTCCAGCACCCGCATCCCCGGACTGATGTCAGCCTGCATCAACTGTACGGCCTGGGTCTCGGGCGCGGACATCGTGGAGGTCAACACGCCGTGCTCGCTGCGCTTGACCTCGACGATGTCCAGCGCGTACGCCTTCTCCGCAGACACCTCGGGGGCGAAGAGATGCCGGGGAACAGTACGGAACGTGGCCTCGACCTGCACCGGGAGTGGAAAGCCCCACTCCGCGCACGTGGTTGCCACGGCGGTGGTCATGGCGTCACGCAGGGCGGCGACGTCCTGGACGTCGTTGTCGGTGGTCACAGATGAGGTCCCCTCTTCTTAGTCGTGATGGGCAACTGGTCGATGGTGGCTGCCGACGGGCTGCTGAGCGGGTTAGCCACGCCGTCCCCTCCGCTTGAGGAAGGTGTCGGGCTCCGGCGCCTCGCCGCGGCGCAGGTGCTGGGCTTGGTGCGCTTCGGCGAGAGCGATGTAGATGTCGAGGGCCTGGCGGTAGAGGCCGCGGCCGGTCTCCTCATAGCGGTCGCCGGTGCGGCGCAGCACGAAGAACTGGCCGCCCTCGGACGCCCACTCGTACAGGCCGCAGCACGAGGTGTGGGAGACCCGCAGCAGGCTGCCGACCGTCCTGTGCGGCTCCCACTTGAACGCGGGTTGGTCCTGCTCGTCCTGCTCAGGCTCAACCGTCTGTTGGCGGGCTCTGGCCATCGTCTGTACTCTCCGCACGGGTCTGACTGTCTTCTGCCGTGGGGTGAGAAGTAACGGGAGGGCGGTCCGCGCCGTCCTCGGCGGGTGGCGGGCGCTGGCTCCTCTTGACGGTGTCGAGGGTGAGGAGGGCAGCGCATGCGATACCGGCGTCCATGTCAGGCCCTTCGCGTACGAGGTCCGGGCGTCGTACACCCGGAGGTGGTGAGGGAGGCGGGCAGACCCCCGCCTAGATCCGCCTCCCTCGGTCCCGGCCACGGAGGCGCCAAGGGGTGCGGCGCACAGGTGGGATGACGACCGGGAGGTGGGGCTCGCAGCCCACGGCGGCCAGAGGCTCCACCGTGGGACTGCGAGTTGTAGGCGACGCGGACCACGACGGGTGCTCGGATTCTGGACCTGGGTCCGCGCCGGAGCGCACGGCCGGCCATGGACGAGCGGTCCTCGACCGGCCGCGCCAAGACACGACGTGACGTTCCCGCCTGCGCGCGGGATCGCCTGCCTGGCCGTGTCTCGTCTTGTCACCCGTGCCTCCCAAGGAGGCCGGGAAGTATCTCGTGGACGATGGGGTACTGCACGGGGGCCGACCTGGACAACTGCAGCTCGCCGAGTCTCGCGGACACGCGCTGTCGCAGATCCTGCGGGGTACGCCCCTTGACGAAGATGCCTTCGGGCGTGTGGCCCTTGTAGAACGCGGTCAGGTGCTTGCCCGCGGGCTCCCAAAGCACGAGCACGGTCACGCCGTACTCGTTCTGCAGCTCGGCCGCCCACTCGGCGCCCTTCACGTCGTCGGGGTACTCGTCCTGGTTGTCGGCGTACTGGTCATCAACGGATGCCACGCCCTTGCGTCGGTGCCTCATGCCGCGTCTCCAATCGGGCCCGCCTCGCCCTCGTGCTCCGCGCACGAGTCGAACGCGGCCACTGCGGCGACGAAGTGCGCTCTGCCGACATCACGCAGGATCGGGTCGGAGGGCCGCCACGTCGACGCCTCCACAAGGCCGGGCTCCAGCAGGGGCAGGCCGTCAAGGAACATGCTCCGGATCGTGTTGAGCGGGCGCGGGTAGATGTCGGCGGTCCGCTTGTACGCGGTGAGAAGCCGGTCGAGCTCGTCAGCGGTCAGGAGGTCGCTCCGGGCGTGGCTGAAAACGAGGTAGCCGCCGGGGAACGCTGCCATGTACCGGCGCAGGATGTCTCCCGGCTTCTGCTCGTCCGGCCAGAAGTGCGCGAGCGCTGTGGCCACGATCCCCACGCGTTGGCGAAGGTCGAGGTGAGCGCGAACGTGCGCGAGCACTGTGTCCACGTCCCGCGCGTCCGCCTCCAACATCATTGCGCCTTCCATCGCGAGCAGCGCCCGCCCGAAGATGGCGACGGAGGGGTCTTGTCCACGTACGCGACCCGGTCGCCCAGGTGAACGCGGCGGGCCGTCTCCAGCGTGGTTTCCTCGCCTACCTGCGGCAGGCCGCAGCCGAGGTTCAGCCACTGCGTGACGCCCAGCTTGGCGGCGGCCTCAACTCCGCGGGGGACGAACTCGAGGTTCGCGCGGGCCGCCTCCGGGAGCTCTGGGGCGATCTCCGTCATCGCCTTGACCACGTCCCGATCGCTGGCCCGGTTGTCCTTGCCCTTGGTCACGGCGTCGTAGACACGGGCGATCGATGGGGCATCGCCGGGGATTCCTGGGCCGGCCGAGGTCACCGAGGTTGCGCTACGGGAGTCCATAAGTTGAGACCTTCAGAGGGGAAGGGGCGGATTGGGGTTCGAGGTGTCACCATGCGCCGGTCCTCAGTGGCTGGTCGTCGGGCACGGCGAAGAAGTCTTTGAGCCGGTTCCTGATCGTGACCGCGATCTGGTGCGCGTCGTCGGAGTTGATATCGATGCGTAGGACGTCGTATCCGGCCTGGATGAGCCGCTCGCATGCCTGCCGGTAAAAGTGGGCCTCGGCATGGCTGGAGCTGGGGGCGAGCTGAAACCGGTTGTGCGCTCCTCGCTCCGCCAGCCGTGTTGCGATCAGTTCGGGTGTGCCTTCGAGGACGACAGCTAAGTCCGGCCGGTCGGCCAGGGAGTTCAGGCCCCACAGGAATGTCGGGTCCACTCCGTCGAAGCGCTGCATGACCAGGGCGGACGGTACGTATCTGTCGCAGAGGACGATTTCGCCGGCGTCTAGGTGAGGTTTGATCTCGGTCTCAAGGTGGTGGTAGCGGTCCGCGGCGTACAGGCAGGCCAGTGCGGGGCCGGTGACGGTCTCGGTCATCTCGCGGGCGATCTTGCCGAGGACTCCGTTGGACGGTTCGGCGGTGGTGTGGACGTGTTCGCCATCGGCCACCAGCAGTTGCGACAGGTGCGCGACGATGGTCGACTTCCCGGCGCCGGAGGGGCCGTCGATGCTGATGAATAGGCCGCGTCGGTGATCAGAAAAGGGTCTGAGCTGCGTCATCGGTCGGTCCTTCGCAGGAGGTCATTTTCGCTTCGGTCAGGAGGGCGGCCAGCGGCAGCGGGCCCGCGTTGGCGGCGAGGTGCGCAAGGAGGCGGGTGCACATCAGAGCGTCGTAGGCCGCCCGGTGGGGTTTCAGGCCGACGGGCATGTTCGCGGCGAGCTTGAGTTCCTTCGCGAGCGCGCCCAGCTTGTACGAGGGCAGTCCGGGCACAAGGCGGCGGGCCAGCTTCAGGGTGTCGATGACCTGGTCGGGCTGGAAGCTGGGCAGTTCTCGGGCCAGCACGCTGAGATCCACGTGAGCGTTGTGCGCCACGAAGATGGCGCCGTCGAAGACCGCCATGATGTCCGCGGCGTACTCCACGACAGGCGGGTCAGACGCCACCTGCTGGTTGGAAATGCCGTGGATGCGGCAGGCCAGCGGCGTGATCGGCCTCGGAGGCTTCACCATCCACGTCAGCGGCTCTCCCACCGTGCCCTGGTCGATCAGGACGATGGCCAGCTCAACGAGATCGGGAGGCTGTTGGCCGTTGCCTTCGACGTCCGCGACCGCGTAGCGGAACTCCGTCCATGGGGCCTGACCGTCGATGTCAGCCATCCGCGTTCTCCCATCCGATCTCGGCTCGGCCGTGCCGTCGTTGCCGATGTGGGTGTGCGGCGTCATGGATCTGGAAGCCGAACCGGTGTTGGAGGTAGTAGCGCGGCTGCTCGGATGGCAGCCCCTCAACCTGCGCTGCCCGCTCCGTGATCTCGATGACCCGCATGCCGGCCGCTTCGGGCAGGACGGCGGCGGCCCCCCGGAGTTGGCGAACGGTCGGCTCTTGATGCGCCTGGGCGCACCGGTCGAGCTGGGCGGCCGGGCAGATGTCGCACAGCTCATTGATGCCGTAGTGGCCGTTGTAGTCCGGCAGCCCGTGGGCGTACGAGACGGCGCACGAAGTCTTGCGGAACAGCGGCGGGGCGTCGGATGGCCGGCGGGCGAATGCCGCGAGGATGCGTTCCTCCAGCGTCTCGGGGACGATCTTGCGGCGCATGGTCTCCTGATACGGCTCAGGCAGGCCGTTGGCCCGGTAGTAGTCCGCGATCTCGTCCCGATAGAACAACCCGGTGAACACCGTGGCGTCTGCCCATTTGGACAGACTCGCGGCCCGCGCCAGGTGGGCTGCGGTGTCGTTCAGGCCGGGCACCAGGGGCCGCCAGTAGAAGATCGTCCGATAGCGGCGTGGCCCGTACGTCGTGGCAAGCCGCATGGATCGCACGGCGATGCCCGAGGGGTGCGGCTCGATCCGCTTGTCGTAGATCCCTGAGTACGTGAACAGCAGCGTCACCTTCACGTTCGTCAAGGCGTTGAGGCGCTCGCAGTCGCGGACGTCCACGTGAGCGCGGGTGATCACCAGCACGGGGTTCGTAAGCCCGCGGTGGTCGAGGTCCTCCAGCACCGCGAACAGGTGGTCCCGTACGCCCGGCAGGAACGGGTCGGTGGCACGGTTGAAGACCTGCAACGGGGTGTCGTGCGGCCGGAAGTACCGATGGCTGACGAGCTGCTCGACCGCCTCACTGTCGCTCATCAAGGCCCGCGGCCGGCGTGCGTCCCAGAGCCCGTAGGTGTGCCGGATGCAGTACGCGCACCCGAGCGAGCAGCCCTGGACGTGATTGAGGGACAGCCCCGACTTCCGGTACTCGACGACCTCGCGGGCCCGCTCTGGGAGCGCGGCCACGGCTTCCTCGGACAACAAGGGGACGAACGCTGAACTCACGACAATCTCCAGGTCAGGACCGCCGATGGCGCTGTCAGCGTGACACGGGGCCGTGGAGAACAGCGAGGAAAGTTCTAGAGATTTCTCGAATCTGGCCAGCCAGGAGAGGTTAGGCGAAACATCGAGCTACGACGTCGCGGCGCTTTCTTCATTGTCGTCGGGCAGCGCCGAACGCAGTTCCTCCATCACCTGGGTGATGACCGCCCGAGCGCTGGCACCGTAGGCCGCGACGGACGCCATGGCCCCGAAGACCTTCTCGTGCAGGTTGATCTCCTGCGCTTGGGTCAACGTCAACTCGGCCGAGAAGATCTCCACAAGTACCTGACGGTCATCGAAGATCCAGAAGCCGCACCCAGGGGCGATGACGAACGGCGTGCCGAACGGGATGACTCCGAGCCGCACATTGGGCAGCGTCGAGGCGGCCACCAGCCGATCGAGCTGGGGGAGCATCAACTCCGGCGGGCACAGCCTGTACCGGAGAACGGCCTCGGTGATCACGAAGTGGAAGCGTTTCCGCGGATCGTAGAGGATCTCCTGACGGGCCAGCCGGGCGCGGACGGCGTCGTCGATGTCGTTCGTGATCCCGAACACGGTGATGGCCTGAGCCAGCCGATGACGGGCATATCCCGCTGTCTGAAGCAGCCCGGGAACGAAGGCGGGCTCGAAGACCCGAAGACGAGTAGCCCGCCGTTCCATGTCGGCCCAGGTGCCCTGATGGTGCCTGGTGCCCCCGCTCAGGAGGCGCTGCCACTCCGCGTGCGCAGACTCCATCGTGCGCAGCATGGCCAGCACCGAGGCGCTGTCCTGCTCGTCGCCGGTCGTCGCGCCGACCCAGCCGATGACGTCGGCCTCTGTGGGGGTCTGCTTCCCCGTCTCCAGCTTCGAGATCTTCGAGGCAGGCCAGGACAGACGCTCGGCAAGTTCACGGCCGGTCAGGCCGGCGGACGCACGCAGGGTCCGCAGTTTGTTGCCGAGCGCCTCTCTGGCTTGCTGGACGCTGGTCACGCCCCCTTTTCTACTCAGCCGTCCTACTCTCGTGCCAAGTCGGCGAGGAACCGCTCACGAGTGACCGCCCGATGCCAGGCGTCGTCACGAGCCGCCGCCAGTTTGACCACGGTGGCCGGGTCCGTGACGATCTCGGCACCGAGCAGTACGTCATCATTGTCGAACACCAGCCGAGCGGCCCACTTGGAGTCGAACAGCCAATAGTCGAACTCCGGCAGACCGGCCGCCTGCGCCCGGTTCAGATAGCGGATGTCCTCCCCGGCCTGGATGGCGAACTCCGCACACCACAGGCCGAAGCGGGAGTAGTCCGACAGCGGAACGGAGACGACCCGCACGCGGTGGACGAACTTGTCCTTGGCAGCGTGTTCGGCCATGAGGTCTAGCCAGGGCCGATTCCATGCCAGGTCGTCGGGCTCGTCGGCGAGGAACCTGCGGAGCGGTTCGTGCTCGCCCGGGGAGTTGTAGCGCTCCCTCGGCTCCAGCCGGAACGCGGTGTGCTCGAATGACCTGAACAGATCCCCGAACGCGTCGCCGGAAACCAGGGTCAACGCCCCTCCCCGGCGCTTTCGTCCGCCGCCGTGGTCGTGGTGGCGTCGTGGGTTGCGGGGGCCTGGTAGAAGCTCAGCAACTCCAGGGGGATCTCGATGTCGGCCTCACCGGCAGGAACCTCCCCCAGATCGGCGAGCGCCTGCGGGTCAGTGATGCAATAGCCACGCACCACGAGACTGCCCCGGTCTGTGGCGTACAGCGTGGGGGAGCCGCCGTTCTGCGAGTTTGAACCGAGGAACGTAACCCTCATACCTGCCTCCGGAGAGAAGATTTCGAGAACATTCACCACGAGGGGACTACGACTCGGCGTAACCGTCAACCCTCCAGACGCGATCGTTCTAGGACGTTCGGGGAGCTCGCGTCACCGCCGCATAGCCCGTATGCCGCATAGCCCGTACAAGGGAGCAGAAGTTACCGCGCTCCAGACAGCGCCGCTCCAACTCGGCGAACCAGCGTTCGATGGAGAAGCAGGGCACCTCCACCGTGTACCGGATCAACGAAGCCTGTGTGAGCTGCTTCCCGACCGTCGCAGACGTGGTCATGGGTAACCTCGCCCCGGCCGCGCCCATCTGTGAGTGAAGGAGACCGCCATGGCGCGACGGGATCGTGGACCACTACTCCCAGTTGGCCAACGCCGCTGCTGCGCCGACGATCACCATGTGTCGGCCGCGGAACGGCTCAGGGCCGCGGTAGCCGGCTGTGTGGAGCTGCTCGCCCTAGAAGTCGCGGATGCCGGGGTAATGCGGGACGTAAGGTCATGACCGGGTGCCGGTCGCGCTGATGACGATCCAGGCCTGCCAGGTGCCGGCGTCGGTTTCGACCGTCAGGCGTTCACCACCGCGCCGTACCGCATGGATGGCGGCCCGATGGAGTGCGAAGCACAGCGGCGTGGACACGGTCATTAGTCAGCGGCCGCCCGTGCGCACCATGCCCGAACGACTCCCCTGCCAACCCGGCCGACGCCGTCGTCCTCCAGCGCCGAGAACATGGTCACCGGAGGGTTGGTTACGTACAGCGTCTTTTGTTGAGTGCGCAGATATTGACAGTGGTCGACGCGGAAAGCGGCTCAACCTGGCCAGACGCTGGAGGCGACGTTCTCGCTCACCGATCGGCGGTCACCATGGAGGGACAGGGACGACGACCGGCGAGGAAGCGCCATCCCAGGTCACCCTGATCTCCCGCGGGGTGTCGTGCACCAGTGACGAGCTGAGCATCACCTTGGCCGAAGCACCCGGCTCCAGTGTGACACCGTCCGGGGCCTGATCTACGCCGGGCACGGTCGTGTCGACCGTCACGCCGGTCACGGTCTCGGTGCCGGCGTTCCGGAGATAGGCGGCGAACTGCGACTCGCGCGTCACCTCCCACGCGACCGTCGGCTGCATGTCCCGCATCGCCTCGATCTCGGCGACCTGCTCGGCTGCGAGCGCCGAGCGCTCCGCTGCACCCGCGGAACGCGCGCCGGCCGCTGCCGATTCTTCGGCGGCGACCGCCGACCGCTTGGCTTCCTCGACAGCTCGTTTGGCCGCCTGGGCAGAGTCGCGCTGGTACTTGAGACCGACCAGCGACACCGCGAAGGCTGCCAAGGAAAACACGAGAGCGACGACGACTCCGGCCCAGGTGGCGAGATCTCCAGTAGCGGCTTCCATGACCGCTCCTTCGCGGCTTGGCGGTTGAGCGGCGCTTACCCTATCGCCGACCAGCGAGCGCCGCGTAGGCCCTCTCTGTCAGACTCTTGTGAGACCTGGGGACGAAGTAGTCTTCTGTGACTCAAGCAGGGCGAGAACAGGATCTTTTGGACAGTGACGTTGACTGTGGCCGACCTTCGTGGGGATCTCATCGATGATGGTGAGGTGGGCAAGGGTGACAGACCTCGATCGGATCGGCCGAAGCGGCGCTCGTTCACGTCGGAGTACAAGCTGGCGATGGTCGAGGCCTACGACGCGGCGAGCGAGCCGGGTGCCAAGGGCGCGTTGCTGCGCCGCGAGGGGCTGTATCACTCCCACATCATCGAGTGGCGCAAGGCCCGCGACGCGGGGGCGTTGAATGCGCTGGCGGCCAAGCCGTCCGGGCCGAGGACGCGCAAGAGCGAGGCCGAGAAGGAGAACGAGCGGCTGCGGGCGCGGGCGGAGAAGGCCGAGCGTGAGCTGGCCAAGACCAAGGCCGCGCTGGACATTATGGGAAAAGCGCACGCGCTCTTGGAACTGCTCTCCGAGAGCGCGGACAGCGACGCGCCGCCCAGGAAGTGATCGATGAGGCGTTCGCCGCGCTGGAGCCGGTGCTCGGTGTGAGCGCGGCGTGCGCGGTGTCGGGCAAGTCGCGGGCCACCGTGCACCGCCATCGCCATCCCGCCCCGGTCGTGCTCGGGCCGCGCCCGGCGCCGGCGCCGCATCCGGCGGCGCTGAGCCCGGACGAGCGGGCGGAGGTGCTGGCCGTCTTACGCTCGCCGCGGTTCGTCGACAAGGCGCCGGCGCAGATGTGGGCCACGCTGCTGGACGAGGGCGTTTACCTGTGTTCGATCTCCACGATGTATCGGCTGCTGCGCGGGTGCGGTGAGGTGCGCGAGCGCCGGCGGCAGGCCACTCATGCGGCCCGGGCGCGGCCCGAGTTGGTCGCCCGAGCTCCGTCCCAGGTGTTCACCTGGGATATCACCAAGTTGAAGGGGCCGGTCAAGGGCGTCTACTACGACCTCTACGTGATGATCGACATCTACTCGCGCTACGTCGTGCACTGGGAGGTCCATGCCCGCGAGAACGCCGAGCTGGCCGAGCAGTTCATCGCCGCCGCCATCGCTGCCAACGGCGGCCGGGCACCTGCGCACGTGCACGCCGACCGGGGCACCTCGATGACCTCCAAGCCGGTCGCCGCGCTGCTGGCCGAGCTGAACATCGCGCAAAGCCACAGCCGGCCGCGGGTGTCCAACGACAATCCGTACTCCGAGGCGCAGTTCCGGACGCTGAAGTACTGTCCGGCCTTCCCCGAGCGCTTCGGCTCCCTTGCTCACGCCCGCACCTTCTGCACCGAGTTCTTCGCCTACTACAACCACGAACACCGGCACTCGGGAATCGGCCTGCACACCCCGGCCTCGGTCCATCTGGGCACCGCCGGCCAAATCCGGGCCGAGCGCGCCCGAACCCTCCAGGCCTCCTACGCCGCCAACCCCGGCCGGTTCCGACGCAAGCCCACCCCGCCCAAACTGCCGCAGGCTGTCTGGATCAACGAACCCGCCAAGGAGGAAACCAGCTCCGATACAGAACAAGTCGCCTGAAACGTCTCAAACGGTTTGACAGTCACCAAACGCAGCAGCTGCTCTCGTCCCAGATCCGCTGCTGGTGTGGTTGATGCTCACGCAGGTCGCGTTGGGGAACTACCAGGAAGCCGATGTAATCATCACCGCATCTGGACTGAATCCATGGCTCGCCGCGGCGGGCGCCTGGTGTCTCGCCGGGCTCGCCTTCGACAAGCTGTACCCGCCAGACGGCAAGGGAGACGAGAAGTAAGTCTGGCCTTGCTCGACTCAGCCATCGGTGTGCAGTAATCGCCTTCCATCGCCAAGGGCTTACCGACCGATCGATTCGATCAAATGATCATCCAGGTCAGCGATGAATCCTTCCCTCCGCCACGGCCGCAGATCCTGGCGCGCATGGCGCAGGCGGATCATGGCAACTCGCCCCCCAGTTTCGGATGCGGCATCAATGCAGCCGTGCAGCAGCTCGGCTGCTGAGTGCGGGTCTCCAAGGCGGATTCGGGCGAGTGCCTGATCTGCCGACACGATCGCTCGCTGCACTCGCTCACGCGGCGCGACCAATGCCTGAGCCGAGCGGGCGAAGTAGTCATGCGCTTGGGAGGGATCTCCGACATACAACGAGGTGACCCCCTCGAAGCCGCGCAGATGAGCAGGCGAGAACGAGCTTGTGGCTGGGTCAGCGGCGCGGTCTTGGTCCAGGTCATACCATGCGAGCGCGAGCGCCGCCTTCGCGTGCTTCTCCGCACCGGCTCGGGCAGCGATCTCCGCCTGCAACGCGTGCGCTCGGGCTCGGACGGTGACGCTCTGGCCGACACGCGCATCACGCACCGCGGCGTCGATGAGAGCCTTGGCGGCGTCCAAGCCGGGCGTCGAGTACAGCGTGACGAGCGCGTTGCTCATGTGGACGACCGCGCGCCGCCACGGGACTCCAAGGCTGCCGGCCATGTCCGTCGCTGCCGAATACAGAGCCCGGGAGGCGTCATCGTCTCGGGTCTCGAATGCGAATCGGCCAGCGAGCGTGTACGCCTGCGCGGAGATGAGCTGTAGATCCGGCAGGAATAGGCTAGGGACGGACATGTCCAGCAGCCGCCGGCAGGACTCGATGATCGGTGCGAGCAGTAGCTGCAACCGCACGAACGGGACGCTCCCGACCTGGCCGTTCACGTGCGAGATGGAATCTCGCATCGCGGCCAAAAGCCCCTCGTCAAGGCGTGACGGGTCAGCGAGAGCCACAGAAAGGGCGGCCTGCGTGGATGGGCCGAGCAGCGCAAGCAGTTCCACCCCGGTGCCGGTCGCCGTTCGGACAAGAATCGTGCGCAGCTCGTTGAGGCGCCCCTCGCTCACGCCGAAGTACCCGAGCGCCTCCAGCAGCTCTGCGAGGTCGCTACCAGAGCCGAGAGACATCTGTCCTCGGGCATCGTGGGCATAAAGGTGGGCGAGCAGCAGTTGGTACCGCTCTCCGGGCACGATGGGACCGGTGCTGCTCTCCCATCGGGCGACGGAGCGTTGCACGCTCGCGATGCTGGTGTCGAATGGCTGCCCAAGCCGGGCAGCCATATCGACAAGGGCTCGTGCGACGTTGGCGAGGGACCATCCACGGGACCGCCGCAGCCGCTTGAGCATGGCAGCGCCGGTTAACCGGCTGTGCGTGCTCATGCACTAATGATGCCCGTAATTGCGTTCACACAGGCACGATCAGTCGAGGTCTTCCTTGCGAAGCCCCGTAGTTGATGGTCTGCCACGTGCCCGATGTCGTCTCGTCCCCTTCTCGGGGGAACCCGATCACCATGCGGCCGCGATCGACCATCCAGCGATTTCGCGCGTGATAGGCCGGTGTCTTGAGCTCTGCGGCGCGCAGCTCGACGATCTCGGTGATTCGGTCATGGCACTGGGCGATGGCTTGCCGGGCCTCGGCAGGCTGGTCCTGAACAGTGCATGGCACGACGACCGTGATCCGGGCTTTGGTGCTACCGGCCAGCCATAGCAGGCTCAGGCTGTCGATGCCGACCGCGCCTCCGATGTAGAAGTGTGCGTCATCAGTCGCGAACGGCGACAGATAGGTATCGAACACATTTGCGTACCAAGTGAGCTCGCGGTGCCCGGTTGATCGTGTCCCCGTGATAGCCGCCACCAGAGGCATGATCATCTCCGTGTCATAGGTTGTCATATCCCGCTCGCCTACCAGTGGCAGTGGGATTGAGGCATGGACGCGAATCCCACGGCAATTCTGCACGACCTCCTCGAAGCGCGCGGACTATCCGTCGCGGAAGGAGACGGCGGCACGGTGGCTGTGGGAAACCCCCTGCATCCGCGAATCAAGGCAGTAGTAACAGCCACAAACGGCCGCTACCTCACAGACTACGGATACGAGCTCGGTGAGCAGGGCGATGAGCGTGCAACTGCTGACCGTGTCGCTTTCCTGCTCGCCGCGCCCGCGGCTGCCATCGCGGATGGCGTACAGACATCCCCCTTCGAGGTTTCCATGACCGCTGACCGCACCACATCGCCCCCATCCGGGGTGGACCCGAACACGCCCAGCATCGCCCGCGTGCTTGGCCCTGCGGGTGGTGGTTCTTCATGACCACCGATCCGTCCGCCACTGGCCCGGGCAGCACGTTCAAGCCGCAGGAGGCCACTGTTGCCGGCACGTATGCCGCGTTGCGGGGATCGAAGAATCCGTTGGATCCTTCGCGAACCGCGGGTGATGGCATCGCAAAGGAGGTGCCGAACGTAGACCTGGTCGTGGAGGAGAACGCGGCTGCGCTCGTCCGCGCGGTCGAGCACCTGGCGCGTGCCGGGCACGATCGGTTCGCCGACCTGGGTGGCGGCATTCCCGAGCAGGAGCTGGACCGGCGCAAGCTGCCGGATCTGTGCATGGTGGCTGCCAGGCATCAGCCGGGGCGGCGGTGGCTGATGCTGGATTCTGACGTGCTGGCCATCATGCACAGCACGCAGTTGTACGGCAAGTTGCCGGGCATGGCCGTGGTCCAGCAGGACCTGCGGCGTACCGACGCGGTCGTGAAGGCTCTGGAGGCGCACCTGGGCCATGACAAGCCCATCGTGGCGATCTTGGGTGCGGTCCTGCACTTCCTCACCGACCACGAGGTCACCGCTTTGATGGCGGCGCTGCGGACGTTTCTGCCGCCCGGCAGTGTCGTGGTCGTCACCCATGCGACCAGCACGGGCGTGGACCCGGACATGGTCGTCAATGGCTCGGCCCGGTATGAGAAGGAGACCGGCGTCCCCATCTACCTGCGCGCCAAAGAGGACATCACCGCATACGCGGACGGCCTCGAACTCCTCCCTCCGGGTGTGGTGCCCACGCCCAGCTTCCTGCCCCCTCGACCAGAGGGACCGCCTCCGAAAGAGGCACCCTACTTCCTCATGTGGATGGCCAGGAAATGACCTCACACGACGACACCACCGCCGGTGCAACGCGGGCTGTCGGGTACCCCCTGTGGTTCTCGTTCTGGGCGGCGCTGTGCTCGATGACCGGCTTTCCTCTTCTCGCGTTCTGGTGGTACCCGCCCCAGCCCCCGTCCTTGCCGCCGCGAAAGCAGGCCGGCGAACCGCGTACGAGCTCTCCTGTTGGAGGTATCCGTGACAGTGACTGACCGTCCGACTTGGGAAATGCTGCCTTTGGCCGTCCGCGATGCCGTCGAGGATCGTCTGAGCACGGTGATAGACGTCCAGTGCATAGCCGGTCGGCGGCCGGGGTTCACCGCGCGGGTGTACGGGGCCCGCCAGAATGCGTTCGTCAAGGCGGTGTCGCTGGAGAACGCAGACCACGTCCTGGAGCCGTTCCTGCGGGAGCGTCAGGTGGCCGCCTTTCTGCCCGAGCCTGCCGCGCCGGCGCCGTGCCTGTTGCAGGTGCGGAAGGTGGACGGATGGCTGCTGATGTTCTGGGAACTGATCAACGACAACGCCTGTTATGTCAATTTGCGGCCGGGGGATCTGGATGTCCCGGTCGTGGTGGATGCGGTGGGGTGGCTGTCGCGGCAGCCGTGCCGGGCGGGCTGGGAGAACACCGTTCGATCGGTGCAGCAGTATGTCCATGCTCTCCGGGCTGCGGTGGACCCGCTCCTTGAGCGGCCGCCGGTGACGTTGGCTGATCCTCACCGCTACCGCCGGGCGGTGGATCTGCTGAAGATGGATCGGCTCGCGGCCTCGGTGCCCACGCTGCTGCACGGGGATCTGTGCCGCAAGAACATGCTGAGCAAGAATTCCCTGGTCTACCTGGTCGACTGGTCGAAGGCGCTCGTCGGCCCGGCGTGGCTGGATCTGGCGAGCGGTCTGGGCCCGCTGCTCGTGGCCGAGGGCCACGAACCCGAGGAGGCTGACAAGTACCTGCACGCCGCCTCGCCGCAGGTCTGGGCGGCGGCGCACCCGGGGGATGTGGCAGCGGTGGCCGCCCTGACCAGCCTGCGCCACTGGCGCCGGACCACGGCCCCCTACCCGGCCGACCTGATGTATCGGCAGGACGCAAAGATGCTGGCCCAGGCCGGCCAGGACTGGCTGGACTACCGGCTGGATGCCCTGTAGCCGGACCGACCGCAACAGCACGTTCGACATCACCAGAAAGGAGAGACATGAACTCGCACGGTGGCTATTGCATCTGGGAGACGTCATGGCCCGTCTGACCATGGAGGACCTGCCCGGTCCGGTGTTCGAAGCGATCAACTTCCAGTGCGGACAACTGCTGCGCACTCCCCAGTTCCGGCCTGCCAGCCCGGACGGCAGCGCGCTGCTGGCCCGGCTGGAGTTCGCTGACGGCAGTCGCGCGGTGTTGAAGGCGGGGATCAAGGGCACCGACGCCGGTGAACTGCTGCGGCGAGAGATGTGGGTCCGCACCCACTGCGCCAGCGTGCCCGGTCCCGATGTGCGGCTGGTCGCCACCATTGACCAGGCTCATCTGCTCGTGACGAGCTACGTCAACGACATGTACCATCAGCCGAGCCTCATGGCCGGAACGCGTGACCTGGAGTTGGTGATGGAAGGGCTGGGGGAGCTGAGCTTGCGGTTCACCGTCACCAGCGTGCCCAGCGGTGCCGCGCGGGCTGAGGACGACCTTCGCGAGGAGGTGCGCAGCGCCGTCAAGGTTCTCAGTTCAGGGGTACTGCCCGTCGGCGAACTGAACATCTGGCAGGCAGCGGTCCGCCTGTTCGACGACGCGGCCATCGCGGGCACGACTCTGCTTCACCGGCAGTGGGTGCCGCGGCACCTGCTGGTGACCGTGGGATGTCCCCTCGTCGTCACCGACTGGTCCCGGGCCGCGTACGGGGCCGCCTGGGTAGACCTGATCCCGTTGGGGGTGCATCTCGTGCAGGCCGGCCATCCGGGGGAGCAGGTGGAGGACCTGTTCGCGCGTTCCTTCCCCTGCTGGCGTCGGGCGCCCTACAGGGCGGTCACCGGCTATATCGCCACATGGGCACTTCATCAGATGCTCGTGGCATCCCGCACGCCCCGGCCGCAGGACCCTCCTCAGCCTGGCCCCACTCCGGCCCTACAGCCCGCGGCGTTGGCCTGGGTACAGCACCGCCTGCGCTCAAGCTAACCAACCGGCCTTTCTCCGGCTGAGGACCGCTCCTCTCCCGCCGGCCCTCGGATGGCCAGGCCGTGAGGCGGCATCTCATTACCATCTCGCCGTCGCCACTCGGCTGATCTCGGCACAGGCGTGAGACCGGGCCGCGACCGCATTCCCAGCTTCACCCCTCCTTCACCCCCCTTCTGTTTGGACATTCATGAAACGACTACTATCGGTTACATTATCGGCGCTGTACGTGCTCGTGATCGGGTGCGCGCCACCGAGCAGCACCACAACGCCTCGCTCGACAGGGATCTGCGGCCCGAACACCGCACCCACGCCATCGGCAACCACGGACACGGCTAGCGACCTCGTCACCCTCCAGGTGGCCATCATCTCCATCCCGGACGTCGCGCCCGCGAAGCTGGCGGAGCACTGCGGCTATTTCGCCCAGGAGGGCCTGAAGATCCGCTGGACCGAGATCCGCGGCAGCTCCGACGCGGTCCCCGGCCTGGCAAGCGGCGACACCCACGTAGCCCTGTGGAACTACGTCACCGGGTACGCGGTCGAAAACCGGCAGCCGGGCCTGGCCCGCCTCATTGCAGACGCTTATCAAGCCGAAAACAACTGCTTCCTGCTGATGGTCCGCAAGGACTCCCCGATCAAGAGCCTGGCGGAACTGAAGTGGAACGGCACCGGCAAGAAGAAGACCATCGGTGTAGGCACGTTCAAGAGCGTCTCCACCCTCACGGCGGAAAGCACCCTGCGCATCGCCGGAGTCACCGCGGACGACATCGAATTCGTGCAGGTTCCGCTACCGCAGATGGCCGCAGCTGTCCAAAACCGCCGCATCGACGTGGGATGGATGACCGAACCGTTCATCACCTTCTTCAAGACGGAGTACGGCGGCCAGCCACTGGCGGACGTCGCCACGGCGGGCACCAGCCAGTGGCCGATCGCCGGCTGGGCGGTCTCCACGAAATGGGCCGACGCGCATCCCGACCTCGTCGCGCGCTTCCAGCGCGCTCTGGCCCGCGGGCAGGAACGGGCCGCGCGGGACGACAGCACGGTCAAGAAGATCCTGCCCTCCTATACGCACATCGACGAAAAGACGGCCAGATCGATCACGCTGGGCTCGTTTCCGCTCACGCTCAACCCGAACCGGCTGCAACGGGTCGCCGACGCGATGATCGAGTTCTCCAAAAGCAAGCCGGCAGCGGACAAGTACCTCACCCAGCCGATCAACGTCACCGATCTCCTGTGGCGGGCGCCCGGCTCGGCCTCCACCTCCTCCCCCTTCTCTTCTCCCGGAGTCACTCCATGAGCGTCGACGACCGCGACATGCCCGCCCCGTCGGTAGAAGACCCCACCGGTGCCCGCCAGATCGACGCCGACCCGTTCGCCGCCGCCCGGCTGCAGGCCCTCACGACGCAAGAGGCCATCCAGCAGATGACCGGCGCCGACATGCGACAGCACGCGTTGAAGGCATTCAGCACCCTCGGCATCGCCGACAGCCTGGACGACGACGAGTTCCGCACCAGCGACGAACTCGCCGAGATCTGCCAGGCCGAGCCGCAGATGATGGCCCGCTTCCTGTACGCCATGCACGCCCGCGGCGTGCTGACCACCGACGAGCACGGCCGCTACGGGCTGACCTCGCTCGGCCAGGCCCTGCGCTCCGGCGGCGCGATGTGGGCCGCCCTCGGCGTGATCACCTCGCCGCTGTGGCAGCAGGCAGGCGACAACCTGGCCGCCACCATCTGCACCGGACACCCCCACGCCCTGAACGGCGAGGAAACCCCCTACCCGCTCCTGGCCGCCCACCCCGGCCTGGCCGGTATGTTCGACACGTTCATGAGCAGCCGCACCACCGGCCTGGCCGCCACGCTGGCCGCCCGCTCCTTCGCCGGCTTCCGCACCGTGGCCGACCTCGGCGGCGGGGACGGCACCCTGCTGGCCGCCCTCCTCACCGCCCACGAGCACCTGGACAGCATCCTCATCGAGCAGGCCGACGTCACCGCCCGCACCGAACACCGACTCATCGAGCGGGGCTTGGCCGGAAGGGTCGAGATCATCGCGGGCGACATCTTCAACGACCCCTGCCCAGCCGCTGACCTGATCATCCTTTCGTCCATCCTGCACAACTGGGATGACCCCACCAACCTGCGACTGCTGTCCAACGCCCGCCAGGCGATGCTGTCGGCCGGGCCGCACGCCAAACTGTGGATCGTCGAAGTGCCGCTGCCGGTGCCTGGTATCCACAACCACGGTATCGACCTGGACCTGCGCATGATGAGCCTGTTCGCCGGCGGCCAGGAACGCACCATGCCGCAGTACTACGACCTGCTGGCGCGTGCCGGACTCAAGATCATCGACGTCTCACCCTTGCCGAGCGACCATGCCCTCATGATCGCCATGGTCAACTGACCCCTCCAGCCATCTCCCCGAGGGGGCGGGCGATCGGCCACACTCCAGTCCGCACCCGATCGCCCGCCCCCACCTCTTCCAGCCACCCCACCCCTCATGGAGAATCCGTGAGCACACTGACGTGGCAGCGTCGCGCCCTGCTCGGCGCAGCCGGCCTGGCCCTGCTCGGCGTGACCGCTGAGCTGGCTTACCGTCTCGGCCCGCCCGGCCCTCGCGTGCTGCCCGCCCCCTCCAGCGTGGCAGCCGCCGCCGCCGGCCTTTTGAGCGACGGCGAGTTCGCCGCGCACACCTACGCCACGCTGCATGCCTGCGCTGCCGGCCTGACCGCCGCCTTCGGGCTCGGCGTCACAACGGGACTACTCCTGGGCGCTCTTCCCGGCCTCGAACACGTGCTGCGGCCCATCATCGAATTCCTGCGCTCGGTCCCGTCGCTGGTGCTCATCCCTCTAGCGCTGTCCCTGCTCGGCGAGCCGAGTGCCGCCAAGACCGCGCTCATCGTCTACAGCTGCTCCTGGCCCATTCTGATCACCACCCTGTACGGCATGCTGGAAGTCGAACCGCAACTGAAGGAGACCCTGCGCGCCTACGGCTTCGGCCCGCTCGCCATCATCTGGCGCGCCTGCCTGCCCAGCACCGCACCCCACATCGCCACCGGCGTACGCCTGGCCATCCCCGTCGCCCTGATCGTGTCGGTCAGCGTGGAGGTCATCACCGGCGCCACACCCGGCATCGGCACCTACATCGTCAACTCCTACAGCGCATTCGACACCGCCCACGGCCTAGCCGCCACCCTCGCCGCCGGACTGCTCGCCCTAGCCGCCACCGAACTGTGCGCCGCCGGCGAACACCGCCTGTTCACCTGGCACCGGCACACCACCGGAGCACCCCGATGACCGCCCCACACCAGCGCCACTACCGGCCCCACGCTGCGCGACCAGGAGACCATGGGTGGGGTGCTGCGCAAGCACATCACCGGCGTCACCTCCTGCTCCCGGTTTTTCTCTCCCAAGCGCTGCCCGCTCTGGCCGCGGTGATCGCCTGGGAGGTGATCGCCCGCATCCACCACCTGCTCTACTTCCCACCACCCAGCACGATCATCGACCGCGCCTACCACCTGTGGTTCGCCGCCCCGGCCAGCCGCACCTTCCTCACCGACCAGGCGCTTCAAGATCTGCTGCCCAGCCTGGCCCGCCTCGCGCTCGGATGGACCCTGGCCGCCGCCCTCGGCCTGGCCGCCGGAATCACCCTCGGCTGCCTGCCCGTGCTAGCCGCACTCACCAATTCGATCCTGCACATCGGCCGCGCCATCCCACCACCCGCACTCCTGCCCCTCTTCCTCGCCATACTGCCGATAGGCACCCCAACCCAGCTCGCCACCATCGTCTACGCCGTCACCTGGCCCATTCTCATCGCCACCGCAGACGGCATCCGCAGCATCGACCGCGCTTTCCTCGACACCGCCACGGTCTTCCGGCTCCAACGCCGTCGGCGACTGCTGTCGGTGCTCATCCCCGCCGCCGCCCCCAGAATCCTGGCCGGTCTACGGCTGAGTGTCTCCCTCGCCCTGATCATGATGGTGGTCTCCGAACTGGCCGCCAGCACCAACGGGCTCGGCTACCGGCTCCAGCAAGCCGCTGGCACCCTGGACATCCCCGCCATGTGGGCAGTGATCGTCCTGCTCGGCGGCCTCGGCATCACCGCCAACGCCCTCTTCCTGCTGCTCCAACATCGTCTTTTGCGATCACGCCAGTCCACACCCGCCCACGGCCACGCCTGACCCTCTCGTCTATCCGCTACCGAGACCGCTTCCACGGAGTGCCCTTCTATGGCCACCACCCCTACCCGCCCCGCCTCCAAGCCCCGCAAACCCCAACAGCGGACGTTCCGCGAACTGGGCGAAGAACTCACCGCCAAGGCGAACAGCCTCTCTTCCCAGAGCGCTCCCTTCGTGATGCCCGTGCTGTTCATTGCCTTCGGCTTCGCACTGAGCGCCCTGGCCGGCCAGCTGATCGCGCTGGCATGCTGGGCCGGCCTCGTCCTGCTGTCCCAGATCGGGTGGGCGATCAAAAGGAGCCAGATCAGGCGCTCCCCGACCATCGACTGGGACAGCGCCGCCTCCTACGAGCAAGACCTTCTCTCGGTGGTGCACCCGGACGTGGCCGACGTCGTCGCCCAGTCACGTACGGCGGCCCGGCAACGCGACTATGACCTCCACCTCTACCCCATCAGGTGCTCTTGCGGGCACCCAGACGACGCGTGCATCTGCGTGATGCGCTGGTCAGCGGGCACATACCCGGTCCCCGGCACCCGTCACGTCATACTCCTCGTCGGCGACCAGCTCATGCAGCCCGCCAACCTGGAGGTGCTGCGATTCGTCCTTACGCACGAGCGCGCTCATCTCAGGCGTACGTATATGGCGGCGCACTGGATCAGAATGACCGTCCTCGCCGACGTCGCCGTCCTCGCCGGAATCTTTTCACCTGGACTGATCGTACTGGCCGGCCTCGCCGGAGTGCTGCTCCTGCACGTCACGGTCAGCTGGACGCTCGAAATCGCCTGCGACATCAACGCCGCCATGACCCACGGAGGCGCCGCTCCCGCGTACTGGATCCTTAACCGACCGATCCGCCGTCGGCGCACAGCCGCGCTGCGCTGGTGGCAGCGCCCTCTCCTCCTGACGCCGATGCTCATCCACCCGCCGAAGGCGCTCCGGTTGCGCATCTGTGCTTACATCCACAGGCTTTCACCCACCATTGCCGGTAGCCGCGGGACAGGGAACTGAGTCCTGTACCGGTGATCTCTCCGGGCGGCGACTTCTACAGGAGAATACGCCCCCACCCTCCGGGCTGCCGGCCAAACTGCCGATGCCGCCCGGACACATGCTCGACTCCGGCGTGACTTTGACGCGCCAGAACGCGGGCGCGCGACGGAACAGGTCAGCCGCAGGGCCGGCGCGCGTCCGCATCTGCGGCCTCTCCTTCCACGCCGACGTGGAACTTCTGACCTCGCACGAAAGGGCCCATCATGACCACGCGCGGATCAGCCACCACACGACGACAGCCTAAGCCGCTGCGGACCGCCCTGGTCAACGAGCTGAGCGCACAGGGGATCATCCGTACGCCGTCGGTAAAGAACGCCTTGCGCGCCGTTCCCCGCCACATCCTCGTACGGGACGTGTCGCTGGAGGAGGCCTACGCCGTACATTGGCCCGCTGCGGACGATGGGCATCCCATGCCGAACGGGCCCACCATCGCCGCCGTACTGCTGGAACTCGCACAGACGCTGCCCGGAATGCGGGTGCTGAAGATCGGCTCCACCACCGCCTATCCTTCCGCCCTTCTGTCCCACCTCACGGGTGAACACGGCGAGGTGACCAGCATGAACACCGACGGCGACCTGGGACAGGCAACCGCCGACCAGCTGTCGCTGACCGGCTACGACACCATTCGGGTGATCAACGGCAACACTCGCGACGGCTACGCCGACACCGCCCCCTATGACCGGCTGATCAGCTTCAACGGCATATGGGATGTACCGCCCGCCTGGCTGTGCCAGACCGCGCCGGACGGGCGACTGGTCGTCCCCCTACGCATGCGCGGCAGTGTGTACCGCGTGCTGGCCCTCACCCGCGCCAACGACCACTGGGAGGCCGCCCCACCTGCCAGCCAGCGCGGGCATGGCGAGCCGGTCTGAGACAGGACGATGACAGCGGGATCGCGAGGAAGTCCCGCTCTGGTTCGATCCGCTGTGCCTCCGGGCATGGGTCACTTCTCGTTGGCTACTGCAGGTCGAGCAAGTCCGGCCGGTGCGCGCCGACTGGCGACTGATGTCGCTGATCCACCTGAAGCTCGTCCAGCGCAAGGGCAAAGGGCTCAGCGAGCAGTACCGCGGTCTGATGGAGCGGGCCTGGAGTCCGGTGCGCGGCCGCCGCGGAGCACGCCGGCTGCGGCATTCTCGGCCAGCTGTACACCGCCCTCGGCACCCGATGCGTGGCACGGCCATGTTCCGCCCTGTGATCAGACAAGTCCCCTGGGGCGGAGCAGTCGACCGGTTGGGGAACGGCTTGGTCCTGCTCGCCGGGACAGAGGGCTGCTTCGACCTCAAGCGGAGCCGGAACGTCAGTCCTACTTCGACTGAGTAGACGCAAGACCTCGGCCGGCTACACTGCTGCTACAACCGTCAACGTTCTGTCGACCATGACCGAACGGCGACTGGAGAAGCCTCGACGGTCCTTAACCGATCCGGGCCGGTACAGCTCGCGCCATGCGACGCCCGACAAGGCGCTCGGCCTCGGCGAGCGGATACCAGGCGGCACCCGTCACCTCAGACTCCTGGATCAATCCCATGTCCGCATCCGTGACGAACGCGTACCCGATATCAAGGTGGTGGTGCTCCGGCTCGCCTTTTTGCGGCCGTGCCGGAACCTTGCCGTACTCGATGTAGACGGGGGTCCGTGACGCAGAGGTGACCTGGGCGGGGTCGATCCCGGTCTCCTCCGCCAGCTCGCGCACCGCTGCGTCCAGCAGCGAGGTGTCAGTCGGTTCAAGGTGACCTCCGGGCTGCAACGGAATCCCATACGCGCGGTGATCGACCAGCAGTACCTCGGCGCCACCGCGAACCAGCAGCGCACCGGCGGTCACGTGCATCCGGAAATTCCTCCGCGAGGTGAAGTCTCCGCCCTCGGACAGAAGTCGCACCGGCTCGGACAGCAACACGGCCTCGTCCGGGTAGCGACCAAGGTAGGCGGAGACGGCGCTGGAGATGTCCGCGTCACTGATCGCATTGCTCACCCCCGCACCTGCCCCTGAGCAGCGCTCTGCGTGACCGGCTGGTCGGAAGTGGCGAGCGACGAGCACTGACACAATCCGCTCCTTTGACGCGCGTGTGGCATACGAGGAAGGAGGTACGCACCTTACAGGTGGGACCGGTCAGCACACGCCTGCCACGCCGAGTAGATGCCGCGGGCCCATCCCCCAGGTCCCGGACGGGCGCGGAGCCGGCCCTTAATCGGAGTCGAGTCCGAATAGGACTTCCGCTCTCAGCAACGGCGAGCAGGCATAGTTCAGCGCTGATCGGCCTCACAGGCGTTCCGGGGACGGGCGTTCTCGCCTGGCACCCGTTGCCCTCGCCGCCTCCACCGCCGCGGCCTCAGCCGCTTCCGCCACGGCCTTGGCCGCGCCGACGTTCAACGCCGGCGGTGACTGGCAGATCTTCCAGAGCAGCGGCACGACGGTGACGGTCAACATCACACAGAACGGAAGTAGACGGCTCTTCGGGTCCGCCACCTTCGGCAGCACGATCGAGCAAGGCGCGGTGGACGGCTTCGGCATCTCCTTCGTCATCGGCTGGTCGAACAGAGCCCGGGGCCGCTACACCGGTTCGCTAGGCACCGACCGCCTCCTGTGCGGCACGACAGTCAATCTGAACCTGATCGCCGAGCACGGCCGCCCGCCGTACCGGATCGCCGAGGCCCGCGACCCGGAACGCGACCGAGATGCCGCCGCCTACACCGCCGCCGTCGCGGACTGGCGCTCGCGCAGAGCGCTGGCCTGCGAAGCGCTCATCGGCGAGGAGCTGGCCGACGGCGAGACGGGGGCGTTCCTGGTTTGGGGAGATCCGGGCGTGTACGACAGCACGCTGGCCATCGTCGAGGAGATCCTCCAGCGCGGCAACGTCACGTTCGCCTACGAGGTGATTCCCGGCATCAGCAGCGTGGCCGCGCTGACCGCCCGCCACCGCACGAGCCTCACCCAGGTCGGGCGGCCCGTTCACCTCACCACCGGGCGCCGGCTGGCCGAGGAGGGCGCCACCGCCGACGACGTGGTCGTCATACTGGACGCCCACTGCTCCTTCGACGGCCTGGACGACGGTGACATCTCCGGTGACAGCTCCTGGGACATCTATTGGGGCGCCTATCTGGGCACGCCCGACGAGATCCTGGTCTCCGGGAAGGTCTCCGAGGTCGGCGACCGCATCCGCGAAGTCCGCGCCGAGGCGCGCGCCCGCAAGGGATGGATCATGGACACCTACCTGCTACGCCGGGCTCCTCGCGCCGGCCGTTGAGACGCCCGAGGGCGGGACGGCTCCGCCAGGCGCGGACGTTCCCGCTCGCCCAGCGGCCGAGCAGCTCGGCGTCGTGGCTGATGGCCAGCACGCCCGCACGTGTGCGCTCGCGGTAGGCCTCGATGCGGGCGACCAGATGGGCCTGGGTGGAGGCGTCGAGCATGGTGGTCATCTCGTCGCAGATGAGGTAGCGGGGTTCGAGTGCCAGGGCACGGGCCACGCAGGCGCGCTGGAGCTGGCCGTCGGACACCTCGTGCGGGCGGCGGGTGAACAGCTCGGCGGTCAGGCCCAGCTCCTCGGCCAGCTCGTGCGCCCGGCCCAGGGGACGGCGGGCGGCACGCAGCGGTTCGGCGATCACGTCCAGGAGAGTGAAGCGCGGGTCCACGGCGAGCCGGGGCTGCTGGAAGATCAGGCCGATGGAGGTGCGCTGATGCGCGCGGTGCCGCCAGCGCGTGATCGGCCGCCCGTCGAGACTGACCGTGCCGCCGGAAGGCCGCAGCAGCAGGGCGAGCACGCGCGCCAGGGTGGACTTGCCGCATCCGCTCGGCCCGGCCAGGCCGAGCGTCTCCCCGGGCCTGACGGCCAGGGACACGCCGTCCAGGACCTTGTGGCGGCCGAAGGCGAGGGTGACGACGGCGGCTTCAAGCATGGTGGCAGGCCACTCCGTTCAGTACGGGCCGCTCGTCGCATCGCGCGGTGGCGCGCGGGCAGCGTGGCTGGAAGGCGCAGCCGTCGGGAAGTCGGGTGAGTTCGGGCGGTTGTCCCGGGACCGGGGTGAAGGCGCGGGTGGGCAGCGCGTCCAGGAGCCCCTGCGCGTACGGGTGGCGGGGCCGGTCGAAGAAGCGCCGGGCCGGGGCGAGTTCGACGATGCGGCTGGCGTACATGACGGCGATGTCGTCGGCCACCTGCTCGGCGGCACGCAGGTCGTGGGTGATGAGCAGCACCGCGCGGCCCTCGTCACAGAGCCGCCGCAACTCGGCCATGGTGGCGTCCACCAGCGGGCGGTCCAGGCCGGTGGTGGGCTCGTCGGCGAGCAGCAGCGGTGGATCGCCGGCCAGGGCGAGGGCGTTGGCCACGCGCTGGGCCATCCCGCCGGACAACTGGTGAGGGTAGTGGTCCAGGTCGGCGGGCCGCAGTCCGGCGCGCTGGGCGAGCGTGTCGGGGGCGTCGGGGCGGCCCAGCTCGCGCAGCGTCTCGGCGAGCTGGGAGCGGGCGGTGCGGACCGGCGTGAGGTGGGCGGCGGGGCTCTGCGGGATGAGCCCGATCCGGCGTCCGCGTACCTGCCGGGCCAGGACCTGCTCGGGTGCGGCGATCAGGTCGAGGGAGTCGAGCCAGGCCTGGCCGGTGACGGTGGCGTTGGCGGGCAGCAGGCCGAGCAGGGCGTGGGCCATCACGGACTTGCCGCAACCGGACTCGCCGACCAGCGCGAGGCAGCGGCCCTGGTCTAGGGTGAAACGGGCGTCGGTGACCGCCCGCACGGTGGCGCCGGGGATCTGGAACCGCACCGACAGCCCTTCGACGCGCAGCTTCACAGGGTCAGCTCCGATCTCCACCGCGGGTTGGCGCGGTCGCGCAGGTGCTGGGCGAGCACGGAGACGGCCAGCGTGGGAGCCAGGATGAGCAGGCCGGGGAACAGGCTGGACCACCAGTCCCCCGCCAGCAGCGAGCGCTGCCCGTCGTTGATCATGTTGCCGAGTGAGGCCAGGTGGGCGGGCAGGCCGAGGCCGAGGAAGCTGAGCGCGGTCTCGTGCCAGATGGCGTGCGGGATCATCAGCACGGTGGCCAGCAGCAGGTGCGGCGCGAGATTGGGCAGGAAGTGGCGCCGGACGACGCGCAGCCGGGACGAGCCGCCGGAGATGGCGGCGTCGACGAACAACCGGCCGCGCAGCGACAGCACCTCCGCGCGGACGATGCGGGCGGAGGTGGTCCAGTGGGTGACGGCCACCGACACGACCACCGCGACCGCGCTGGGCGCGAACAGGGCCACGATGAAGACGCCGAACAGCAGGTGCGGCAGGGCGTTGAAGCCGTCGACCACGCGCATCAGCAGCCGGTCCACCGACCCGCCGATCGCGCCCGCGGCGAGCCCGACCAGACCGCCGATGGTCACGCTCGACACCGCTGCGACCAGCCCGACCAGCAGCGAGACGCGCAGGCCGTAGATCGAGCGCAGCAGCACGTCCCTGCCGACCTCGTCGGTGCCGAACGGGTGCGCGAGCGAGGGCGGCAGGCCGGCCGAGCGCAGGTCCACCAGTTGCTGATCCAGCCGGGCGACCAGCGGCACCAGCACCACGGCCAGCGCGAGCAGCACCAGGATGCTCAGCGCGAAGGAATGACGGCGGGCGAGCCCGGTTCGCCGCGTCCGAGGGCCGGCCGCCGTGGTCCTGGCGTCCTGCCGTGGCGTCGTGGTCATCAGCTCACCCCCAGCACCCGCACGCGCGGGTCGGCCATCATGTACGCCAGGTCGGCCAGCAGGTTGCCCAGCAGGACCGCCACCGTGGCCAGCAGGGTGAGCGCGGCGAGCAGCGGGAAGTCGACCGCCAGCGCCGCCTTGATGGTGGTCCCGGCCACCCCCGGCCAGGAGAACACCGCCTCGACCAGGATCGCCCCGGTCACCAGCTCCGGCACTCGCGCCCCCATGATCGTGATGAACGGCAGCAGTGCCGAGCGCAGCGTGTGCCGCAGCAGCACGGTGCGCTCGCGCAACCCGCGCGCCCGCGCCCCGGTGACGAAGTCCTCCCGCATGACCCCGATGACGGACTCCCGCACGAACAGCAGCAGCCAGGAGGACTGTGAGAACGCCAGCACCACCACCGGCAGCACCAGGTGCCGGGCCAGGTCGGGCAGGGCGACGGTGGCGGAGGCCGCGTCGGTGAGCCCGCCGGCGGGCAGCCAGCCGAGCGTCACGGAGAACACCCAGATCGCCAGCAGCCCGACCCAGAACACGGGCGCGGCCTCGTTGGCGAACGCCGTCCCGGTGACCAGCCGGTCCAGCCACGAGTCGCGCCGCCAGGCGGCCAGCGTCCCGATCGCCAGCCCGGCGGCGAGCATGAGGACCAGCGCGCAGCCGACCACGAGCAGCGTCCAGCCCAGCCGTTCACCGATCACCTGGGCCACGGGCAGCCGCAGCGAGCGGGACTCGCCGAGGTCGCCGGTGACCAGGTTGCCGAGCCAGGTCGTGTACTGCTCGAGCAGCGGCCGGTCCAGCCCCCAGTTCGCCCTGATCTCGGCCATGATCCGGGGATCCGTGATCATCGCCCGCTCGCCCAGATACTGCCGCACCGGATCGAACGGGGACGCCTTGGCCAGTGCGAACATCGCGAACGTCACCGCCAGCAGCAGCGGCACCGCGAACGCCAGCCGCCAGAGCACCATCCTGAGCCAGGTCACGACGCCGGCTTCCACTCGGGGACGGTGTTGAACAGGCCGCCGGTGGCGTGTTCGTGCGCCTCCACCCCGACGGTGATACCGGACCAATCGCCTCGCACGACGTAGGTGTGCTTGAGGTAGACCAGGTACACCCACACCTGATCGTCGCTGACGCGCTGCTGGAAAGCGTCGTAGGCCTTCTTGCGCGCGTTCTGGTCGGTCGTCCGGCGGCCGGTGTCGAGCAACTCGTCCACCTCGGGCACCTTGTAGTGGCCCGGGTTGAAGGAGCCCTGGCCGATGTAGGAGGAGTGGAACAGCTCGTAGTTGACGTAGTCCGGGTCGTACGGGCTGCCCCAGCCCATGATCAGGGCGTCCTTGGACATGCGCGGGTAGATGGCGTCCCAGTCCAGACCCGCGAGCCGGACGTCGATGCCGATCTGCTTGGCGTCCGAGACCACGGCCAGCGCCAGTTCCTTACGCAGCGAGTCGCCCGCCGGGTACATGAGCGTGAAGCGGGCCGTCGTGCCGTCCTTGGCGCGGATGCCGCCCGCGCCCGCCTTCCACCCGGCCTCCTCCAGGACCCGTACGGCCGCGGCGCGGTCGGACGCGGGCGAGCCGGCCACGGCGGCGTTGTGCCAGTCGGTGCCGGGCGCGATCGGCCCGAAGGCGGGACTGCCCGCGCCGGCCAGAATCGCCGAGACCATCGCCGCGCGGTCCACGGCCAGGTTGAGCGCCTTGCGGATGGCCAGGTCGCCCGTGACGGGCTGTTCCAGCGGGAACATCACGCCGCGGTAGTCGGCGCTGGGCGCCTCGTACACGGTCACGCCCTGCTGGTCCTTGAACTGTCGTACGGCCTTGGGCGGCAGTTCGGTGGCCGTGAACTCGCCGGCCGCCATGCGGGTGGCCCGCGCGTTGTCGTCAGCGGCGTACGCCAGCACCAGCGTCCTGATCGCGGGCTTGGCACCCCAGTAACGGTCGTTGGCCTTGAGCGTGATCTTATCGCCCTTGGTCCACGACACGAACGTGTACGGCCCCGTCCCCACGGGAGTGCCGTTCAGGTCGGAGCCGTCCGGCACGATCCCGAGCGTGGCCCGCTGCAGGATCGCCGCGTAGGGATACCTCAGCCGGAACACGACCGTACGCGGGTCCGGTGCCTCCACCTTCTCGATCGCGGCATAGTCACCGCGGATGGTCGAGTTGTTGGCCGACTTGAGCAGTTCACCATAGGTGTAGGCCACATCCGCGCTGGTCAGCGCCTTGCCGTTGTGGAAGGTGGCGTCCTGGCGGAGCGTGAAGGTCACCCGCTTCCCCTTCAGCTCGGGTAACGCCTCCGCCAGGGCGGGCCGCAGCCGCAGGTCGGGGGTACGGCGCACCAGGCCGTCGTACATCAGGGACCCGCCGTCCGGCGCGTAGCCGAGCACCGGGTTGAGCGTGTCGGGCTCCGAACCCAGGCCCAGCACGACGGTGTCCTCCGCCTTGGTCGCCGTGGGCTGTGCGGTCGGGGCCGAACAGGCGGTGAGCGCCAGGAGCGTCACCACGAGCCATGCCGAAAGGCGCCTCATGAGGTGACCGTAAAACGCCGAACCCGCTATTGCAATAGAGTCGCAAAAGCATATGCTGTGCAAACTTCTCGCCCGACTCTCCCGTACGGGACCGCGACTCCGGGGGTGGTTCGAATCGAGGCACACCTGGCGGACGTGGGCGACGACCTCGGCGAGATGCTGCCCCGGCTCGGGCTGCGCAGGACGCTGCCACGCCTGCTGATCCTGGACCTCCTGAGCCAGGCGGCCACCCACCTCAGCGTGCTCCGCCTGCACGAGATGGTGTCCTCGGTGCACGAGACGGTCAACGTCTCGACCATCTACCGCAACGTGACCGCGATGACGCGGCACGGCGTGCTGCACAGCATCGACTACGCCGGCGAGACCATGTTCGGCCTCGCCCTCGCGCCCCACCACCACCTCGTCTGCCGGCGCTGCGACACGCTCTTCGAACTGCCCGCGAGCCATTTCACCGAGGCCGCCGCCTCGATCAGGGCGTGCAGCGGCTTCGAGCCGGACCCTGACGGCCAGGTGCTGAGCGGATGTTGCGGTCGCTGCCGGCATGCCACCCGCGACATGTGCTAGTTGCACGACTATGGTTATTGCGAGTTATATGCAAGTACGAGATTTCGAGGAGAGATAGCTCATGGGGCAGTACACCCTCCCGGACATGCCGTACGACTACGCGGCCCTGGAGCCGGCGATCACCGGCGAGATCCTGGAGCTGCACCACGCCAAGCACCACGCCGCCTACGTCAAGGGCGCCAACGACACCCTGGACCGGCTCTCCGAGGCGCGTGACAAGGGCGAGTTCGGCGGCTTGGTCGGGCTGGAGAAGACGTACGCGTTCAACCTGTCAGGGCACGTCCTGCACACGATCTTCTGGCAGAACCTGTCCCCCGACGGCGGTGACCGCCCCGACGGGGAGCTGGGCGACGCCATCACCGAGCACTTCGGCTCGTTCGACGCCTTCAAGAAGCAGCTCACCACCGCCACCGCCACCGTGCAGGGCTCCGGCTGGGGCGTGCTCGCCTGGGAGCCGCTCGGCCGCCGTCTCGTGGTCGAGCAGGTCTACGACCACCACGGCAACGTCGGCATGAACACCACCCCGCTGCTGGTGTTCGACGCCTGGGAGCACGCCTACTACCTGCAGTACCGCAACGTCCGCCCGGACTACGTGGAGAAGCTGTGGGGCCTGATCAACTGGAACGACGTGATCACCCGCTACGACGCCGCCCGCGGCGCCTAGCCTGATGCCGGCGACGCCCGCCTGGCCACAGCTTGGTCCGCGGGGCCAGGCGGGCGCCGCCACCTTCCAGATCCGTCTCGTCAACGGCGATGAGGTGGAACACCTCCTGGCCGCCGTGGCCGACACGGCAGGCGAGATCTTCACCCGCCCGCCGTGGACAGAGCCGCGCCAGACCGCCCGCGCGGTCGCCGATCGCCTGGCCTCGGACGCGCTCAGGCCCGGCTTCACCCTGGCGGCGGCTCTGCGCGGCGACCGGCTGCACGGCTTCGCCTACGGCCTGCGATGCTCACGGCTCGCACTCGCGACCTCCCGCCTGCCCTGCGGCGACTTCACGCTCAAGGAACTGGCCGTCCTGCCGTCAGCACGTGGCCTCGGGCTCGGCGTGAGGCTGCACGACGTCGTCTTGACCGCCGCCCCGTCCGCCTCCTGGTGGCTGGCCACGCACCCCCGCGCGGCTGCCGCCCTCGGCCTCTACCGTCACCGCGGCTGGCGCGTGACCGCCCTGCACACCACCGACGACCGGACTCGGCTGATCATGCTGAAGCAGCCGGTGAAACTCCGCGGCCAGTCCGCATGTGACTGCTAGCTGCAACTTGCTGGCAATTGCGACATATGAGCAGAATGTTATGTTTCCGCTTCACCCCACCGCACACCTCCGGAGACTCACCGCATGAGCCGCCCGCCCCGCACCGCACCGGCCATCACAAAAAAGCTGCTCGTCCTGGCGGCGGCACTGACGCTGACCGCCTGCTCACAAGCTCCCGCCGCCCAGGAGGCGGCGCAGACGGCGGCCGCGCCGCAGACCGGTTTCCCGGTGACCGTCGAGAACTGCGGGCGCAAGCTCACCTTCGACAAGCCGCCGTCCAAGGTCGTCACCGGCTACCACCCGTCCCTGGAGACGCTGCTCGCCCTCGGCCTGGGCGACCGGATCGCCGGGCGCACGAACTTCTCCGAAAGCGCGTTCCTGCCCGGCCAGAAGGAGCAGTACGACAAGATCCCGCAGATCTCCGAAACGATCATGCTGCCGCAGAAGGAAGTCATGCTCGCCCAGGGTGCGGACTTCGTCCTGGACAACGCCATGGCCAGCTTCGACGCCGCCGGCGGCTACGCCACCCTGGAGGAACTGGACACCGCGGGCTCGCCGGTCTACATCCTCGGCGGGTGGTGCAGCCCCGAGGAGACCCTCCAGTACACCCTGGACAAGACCTTCACCGACATCCAGAACCTCGGCAAGATCTTCGGTGTCCCCGACCGCGCCGAGAAACTGGTCGGTGAATTGCGGGGCAGCCTGGCCGACGTCAAGAAGCGCGTCGAGGGCCGTACCCCGGTCAAGGTGCTCGCCGCGGACGGCGGCAAGGGCCCCGTCAACGCCTACGGCGGCTCCGGGATCACCAACCAGATGATCACCGCGGCCGGCGGCGAGAACGTCCTCAAGGACGTCAAGGGCGACTACACCGAGGTCAGCGTCGAGCAGGTCAGCGCCGCCCAGCCCGAGGCGGTCCTGATCAGCGACTACTCGACCCTGCGCGGCGAGGACATGCCCAGCTCCCCGGCCAAGGCCGAAGAGGCGTTCGCCATCGCGAAGAACAGCCCGGCCGCCAAGGACAAGCGCTACCTGGCCCTGCCCGTGGCCGCGCAGCACCCCGGCTATCGCAACATCCTCGCCATCACGGACATCGCCAAGTTCCTGCACCCGGACGCCTTCACCCAATGAGGGGCGAAACTCAGCACGAGGTGAAGACCACGGCGACGGTGAGCGCCGGGCCCGCACACCGTCACGGCCGCCGCTTCGTGCTGCTCGTCATCGCCCTCGCCGTTGCCGCGATCGCCTCGACCTGGCTGGCAGTGAGCATCGGCGCCGTGCACGTCGCCCTGCCGCAGGCGTGGGGCATCGTCGCCGACCGGCTCGTCCCCGGCCTGGTGCCGCGCACCTGGACACCGGTGCAGGAGCAGATCGTGTGGGAGTTCCGGCTGCCGCGGGCGCTGCTGGCGCTGCTCGTCGGAGCCGGCCTCGCGGTGGTCGGGGCGGTGCTCCAGGCGCTGGTGCGCAATCCCCTCGCCGATCCGTTCCTGCTCGGCATCTCCTCCGGCGCCTCGTTCGGGGCGGTGACGGTGTTCATCCTGGGCGCATCGGCGCTGGGCGGCCTCTCGATGTCGGCCGCCGCCTTCGCCGGCTCGCTGCTCGCCCTCGCCCTGGTGTACGCGCTGGCGCAGCGGTCAGGCCGGCTCACCCCGTCCCGCCTCGTGCTGGCCGGAGTGGCGCTGGCCTACCTGTTCCAGGCCGGCTACAGCTTCGTCCTGCAACTCGCGCAGAGCGGCCGGGCCGCCCAGCAGGTGCTGTTCTGGCTCATGGGCAGCCTCGGCGGGGCCCGCTGGCACCTGCTGCCGCTGCCCGCCGTCGTGCTGACCGCCGGGGTGACGTACCTGCTGCTGCAACACCGCCCGCTCAACGCGATCGCCGCCGGCGAGGAGACCGCCGTCTCACTCGGCGTGAACGTCAGCCGCTTCCGGCTCGTCCTGTTCGTGCTGACCTCGCTGCTGGTCGGCGTGCTGGTGGCCACCAGCGGCGCGATCGCGTTCGTCGGCCTGATCGTGCCGCACGCCGCCCGGCTCCTCGTCGGCGCCGACCACCGCCGGGTACTGCCCGTCACCGCCCTGCTCGGCGCCGTCTTCCTGCAACTGGTGGACATCGCCGCGCGCACCGTCAACGCCCCGCAGGAGCTGGCGCTGTCCATCGTCACCGCCCTGTTCGGCGTGCCGTTCTTCCTATGGTTGCTGCGCCGCCGCTCGGTGGACCGGGCGGTGAGCGTCCAGTGAAGCTCGACCTACGCGGAGTGTCCGTCCAGCTGGACGGGCGCCAGATCGTGCACGAGGCCGACCTGCTGGTGGACGACGGGGAGGTCGTCGGCCTGGTCGGGCCGAACGGCTGCGGCAAGTCCACGCTACTCCGCAGCATCTACCGGGCGCTGCGCCCGGCGGCCGGGCTCATCGGGGTGGACGGCGACGACGCGCACCGGCTGCCCGCCCGCGAGGCCGCCAGACGCACCGCCGTCGTCGCCCAGGAAACCCCCGCCGACCTGGACTTCACCGTGGCCGAGATCGTACGGATGGGCCGTACTCCGTACAAGCCGGACGCCGCCGCCGACGAGAAGCTCTGCGCCGGCGCACTGGAGCAGGTCGGCCTGGCCGACCACGCCGACAGGATCTTCGCCACCCTGTCAGGCGGCGAGAAACAACGCGTCCTGCTCGCCCGCGCCCTCGCCCAGCAGACCCGTCTGCTCCTGCTCGACGAGCCCACCTCCCACCTCGACATCCGCCACCAGCTCGAACTGCTGCACCTGGTCCGCGAGCTCGGCATCGCCACCCTGGCCGTCCTGCACGACCTCAACCAGGCCGCCGCCTTCTGCGACCGCCTCTACGTCATGAACGCCGGCCGCATCGTCGCCGGCGGCCCGCCCGACCACGTCCTCACCTCCGAACTGATCTCCCAGGTGTACGGCGTGCGCGCCGTGCACCGCACTCAGCTCGTCTTCGAACGGCTCAAGGAGGACCAGTGATCCCCCGGCTGTTGGCTCTGTCGCCGTCCATCCGATGGCGCCTGGCAGGGCTCGTCATGCTGCTGCTGTCCATCACGGCCACCTACGTCGGCCAGGGCGTGCTCATCGCCCAGGCCCTGGCCCGGATCTTCGCCGGCCGGGGCGCCGACTCCATCCTCTGGCCGGTCGCCGCCGTCGTCGTCCTGCAGCTCGTCCGCAGCGCCGCGCTGGCGGTCCGGGAGTCCGTCGCCCTGCGCACCTCGGGCGCGGTCAAAGCGGAGCTGCGCCGCCGCCTGACCGGCAAACTGCTGCGGCTCGGCCCCGCCTACGCCCAGCGCGGGCGCACCGGTTCGTCGCAGACCACCCTGGTGGACGGCATCGAGACGGTGGACGCCTACATCGGCAGGTTCCTGCCTCAGGTGATCGCCTCCGTCCTCGGCGCGGTCGCCGTGACCGCGTACCTGTTCACGCTGGACCCGCTGGTCGGCGGCGTGGTGCTGGCCTGCGCGCTGTTGCTGCCCGTGCTGCCGCTGGTGTCGGACCGGGTGCTGCGCGACCGTAACGCCGCCTGGTTCCGCGGCTACAAGGGCCTGTACGCCGAGAACCTCGACGCGCTGCAGGGCATGACCACCCTCAAGGCGTTCAACGCCAGCGGCCGGCGCGGCGCCGAGCTGGCTCGCCTGGCCGACCGGTTCTGCCGCGACTCCATCCGCCTCATGGCCATCGTCATCGGCTACGTCGGCGGCGTCGCGCTCATCACCGGCCTGGGCACCGCCGTGGCGCTCGGCGCCGGCGCGCTGCGGCTGGCCGCCGGCGAGCTGACCGTCACCGAGCTGCTCATCATCCTGCTGCTCACCGCCGAGAGCTTCCGGCCGCTGAAGGAGCTGGAGTCCGCCTACCACTCCAGCTACAACGCCGTCCCCTCCCTCAAGGCCGTCTTCGAGATCCTCGACACCCCCGAACCCGCGCAGGGCGTCACCCCGCCCGGCCTGACCGGCTCGCCTCCCGTGACCTTCGAGAACGTGACGTTCACCTACTCGGGCCGCGACAGGCCCGCCCTGGACGCCTTCTCGCTCGACATCGCACCGGGAGAGCGCGTCGCGCTGGTAGGCCGCTCGGGCGCAGGCAAGACCACCGTCGCCTCGCTCCTGCTGCGCTTCTTCGACCCCTCCTCCGGCCGCGTCGCCATCAACGGCATCGACGTGCGCGACCTGCCCCTCAACCGGCTGCGCGCCCTCGTCGCCGTCGTCTCCCAGGACACCTACCTCTTCCACGGCACCGTCCGCCGCAACCTCGCCCTGGCCCGTCCCGACGCCACCCCCGAGCAGCTCGAAGCGGCCGCCCGCGCCGCCCAGGCCCACGACTTCATCACCGCCCTGCCCGACGGCTACGACACCGTCGTCGGCGAACGCGGGCTCAAGCTCTCCGGCGGCGAACGCCAGCGCGTCGCCATCGCCCGCGCCCTGCTCAAGGACGCCCCCATCCTGGTGCTGGACGAGGCCACCTCCAGTGTCGACGCCGCCAACGAGTCGGCCATCCAGCACGCCCTCGACACCCTGTCCGGCGGCCGCACGACCCTGATGATCGCCCACCGCCTGTCCACCGTCCAGACCGCCGACCGGGTCATCGTCATGGCCAACGGCCGGATCACCGAGGCCGGACCACCCGGCGAACTCCTGGCAGGTCAAGGCGCCTACGCCCGCCTGGTCGCCGCCCAGGACGGAGCCGCCCGATGACCGCCACCACCGTCACCACGCTCGCCCCTTCCCAAGGCTCCAGGTTCCGGCCGATCCTGGCCCTGCTCGGCCCGCACCGGCCGCTGCTGCTGGTCGCGATCGCCAGCGGCATCGCCCACCACCTGGTCGTCCTGGCCTCGGCCGGTGTCGGCGCCTGGGTGGTCAGCCGCGCCATCACCGGCGCCACCCCAGAAGACCTGCGCGGCGGCCTGGTCACCCTCGGCGTCCTGCTCCCCTTCCTGGCCCTCACACCGTGGCTGGAGTCGTACCTCGCCCACGTCGCCGCCTTCCGCGTGCTGGCCGACGTGCGCGGGCGCGTCTACGCCGCCTTCGAGCGGCTCGCGCCCGGCTACCTGCTCCAGCGCCGCTCCGGCGACCTCGGCAGCGCCGCCATCTCCGACGTCGAGCAGCTGGAGCTGTGGTTCGCCCACACCCTCAGCCCGTTGATCAGCGCCGTCACCGTACCCGTCGCCGCACTCACCGCGCTGGCCGTCTTCCACCCCGCCCTCGCCCTGGCCCTGGCCCCCGCCCTGATCCTGCTCGCCCTGCTCCCGGCCTGGCTGCGCGGACGCGCCGCCGGGCAGGGCGCACTGTTGCGCGCCCAGCTCGGCGAACTCGGTGCCGAAGCCGTGGACACCCTGCAAGGGCTGCGCGAGCTCCTCACCTCCGGCGCCGGTGACCGCCAGCTCGACCGCCTGCGTGAGCAGGACGACCGGCTGCTCGCGGCCAAGCTCGCCCACGGCCGCCGCTCCGGCCTCGAACACGCCGTCACCAACGCCGCCACCACGCTCGGCCTGCTCGCCGTCCTCGTCACCGCCGCGCTGCTCGTGGCGGACGGCGACCTGCGGCCGGCGCTGTTCCCCGTGGCCGTCGTCCTGGCCGCCACCACCTTCGCCCCGGTCATCGCCGTCACCGACGTGGCCCGCGACCTCAACCTGGTCGTCGCCGCCGGCGACCGGATCATGACCATCCTCGGCACCCCGGCCTCGGTCATCGACCGGGTGCAGGAATCGCCCTCCGGGCCCGTCGAGCCGTGCGTACGCTTCACCGACGTCCGCTTCCGCTACGCCCCCGACCTGCCCGAAGCCATCGCCGGCGCCACCTTCGCCATCGCTCCCGGCGAGACCGTAGCCCTCGTCGGCCACTCGGGCGCGGGCAAGTCCACCTGCGCCAGTCTCCTCATGCGCTTCTGGGACGTCACCGCCGGGGCGATCACCATCGGCGGTCACGACATCCGGGACTTCCCGCAGGAGGACCTGCGCCGCCTGATCACCCTCGTCCCGCAGGACGTCTACCTGTTCAACATCTCACTGCGCGACAACATCCGCCTCGGCCGCCCCGACGCCTCCGACGCGGAGACCGAGGCCGCCGCGCGGGCCGCGCACGCCCACGACTTCATCACCGGCCTGCCCGACGGCTACGACACCATGCCCGGCGAGCTCGGCTCCCGGCTGTCCGGCGGCCAGCGCCAGCGCATCGCCATCGCCCGCGCCCTGCTCAAGGACGCCCCCATCCTCATCATGGACGAGGCCGTCTCCAACCTCGACGCCGAGAGCGAGCAGGAGGTCGCCGCCGCCATGGCCGCCGCCCGCCACGACCGCACCACCCTCGTCATCGCCCACCGCCTGTCCACCATCCGCACCGCCGACCGCGTCGTCGTCCTCGACGACGGCCACGTCGCCGAGACCGGCACGCATGCCGAGCTTCTCGCCCGCGACGGCGCCTACACCCGGCTGCTGGCCGGCCAGCTCGAAGTCGGCGATGGAGGTGGTGACACGCCGGGGCTCTGAGGTCCCGGCTCGTCCAGCGGTCCCGTCCACGCGGGAGCCCACGACCTTTCCAGCTCTACGCGGAGATGTCGTCCAATCGCCTCATGGTCAGCGGGGCGAGCTCGTCCAGCGCCCCCGCGACGGGCGGATGGTCCAGCAACGCCCGGCGCACCACCGCGTCGGTGGTCATCAGGAAGGCCAGGTGGCGGATCGCGTGACTGGCCACGTTCACGATGTCGATGTGCTCCGGCGCGGGCGCCGCCGGAGCGCCGCCCTGCGCGATCTCCAGGACGGGCAGTTCCTCGGCCGGAAGGTGCGGCGCCGGGTCGGGGCACACGGCATAGGTCAGCACCACCTGCCCCTCCGGCCGGTGACGCCAGCTCGTCGAGTGAACGACGGTGGACGGCTCGTCGCCGGACAGCCCGCTGAGCCGGCGGGCGACCTCATCCGGGCTCTCGCCCTGCCGCGGCGCTGCGGTGAGCCGCCCGTAGAACCAGCTTCCTCCGGGTCCGAGCCGAAGCATGAGCGTCTCCACCGAGACCGGCGCGATCGTGGCGTCGATCTGATCAGTCACCGGCACGTTCCGTCCTCGTCGACTCGGCTGTTCACCATGGGCATCAGGAGATCCACAGCTTACTGCGGGTTTCTCGCAACTACTTCTTCTGCGCACCAGTCCTGGATGCGCACCGCACCAAGAAGCTGCTCCTGGCAGTTGCCACATATGTGCATCTGCAAGGTGTTGTCCTACAGTGAAAGCGCTCAACCGTTCTCTCCGTGCGGAGGCCCGCCGTGCACGTTCCCGATGGCTTCTTCAACGCAGCGACGTCCGTGTCGGCCGGGGCCGTGGCGGCGGCGGGGGTCGCGGTCTGCCTGCGCGGCGC
>NZ_JBEZFZ010000042.1:0-7387 GCF_040649735.1 Nonomuraea sp. NPDC048892
ACCCCAGCCGCGATTACCAACCTCAGGCAAACCCCAGCAAGACGAAACCCCCGAACCCGTAGGTTCGAGGGTTTCCGATGTCCTGAGACATCACATGGTGCCCCGGGTGGGATTCGAACCCACACTGTACGGGTTTTGAATCCGTTTCCTGCTGCCAGTTGGGATACCGGGGCTTATATCCGGAAAATCCGGATTTGCCCATGATGCACGCACCTGAAGCTTAGCCCAACGTGGGGCCACATCGGTCCGGCGTGGATCTAATCTACCGGACGTCTGTACTCTTCTGCTCGTGAGTACGCAGCGGCGAGTAGTGATCGCGGAAGACGAGGCGCTGATCCGCCTCGACCTCAAGGAGATGCTCCAGGAGGACGGCTACGTCGTCGTGGGCGAGGCCGGAGATGGTGAGCAGGCGATCCGGCTGGCCGCCGATCTGAGACCCGATCTCGTGATTCTGGACGTGAAGATGCCGGTGCTCGACGGCATCTCGGCGGCCGAGCGGATCGTGGCCGACCGGATCGCTCCCTGTCTGATCCTGACCGCGTTCTCCCAGCGTGATCTGGTGGAGCGGGCCCGTGACGCGGGGGCGATGGCCTATCTGGTGAAGCCGTTCACGAAGGCGGATCTGGTGCCGGCGATCGAGATGGCGGTCAGCAGGCACGAGGAGATGGTCGCGCTGGCGGCCGAGGTGTCGAGTCTGTCGGAGCGGCTGGAGACGAGGAAGCTGGTCGAGCGGGCCAAGGGGCAGTTGATGACGCAGCACGGCTGGAGTGAGCCGCAGGCGTTCCGGTGGATTCAGAAGGCGTCGATGGATCGGCGGTTGAGCATGCGTGAGGTTGCTCAGATCGTTATCGACGACGCGGCGGAGCGATCGTGAGGGAACCTGCCGTCGTCAGCACGGCTCAGCGCAGTACGGCCGTGAGTACGTCGGCGCCCAGTGCCGTCAGGTCGGTGAGGTTGACGCTGTAGCGGACGTAGCGGCCGTGCCGCTGGGTCGTGAGCAGGCCCGCGCGGCGCAGGACGGCGAGGTGGCGGGAGACCTCCGGGGGCGTGAGTTCCCAGGCGTGGGCCAGTTCGCCGGTGGTGTGGGGGCCGCGGGCCAGGGTGCGGAGCAGGCGTAGCCGCACGGGATGGGCGAGTGCCTCCAGGCGCAGCGTGACGGTTTCCAGCGTGACCGGTTTCGGCGGGCTCGCCTCGGCGACGGGATACTGCACCACGGGCGGCCATCCGGGCGCGTGGATGGCCACCAGGTGCGGGCGGCCGAAGACGCTGGGCAGGAAGGTGATCCCGGTGTCGTGGGCGGTGGTGGCGTTGTCCTGGAGTTTGTCGACGACGATGTGGTGGCCGTCGGGTGCCAGGGTGAGGGCGTCGGAGATCGACGTGAGTGCGGCTGCGATGCCCTGGTGCCGCAGCAGGTCGTTCTTGACGCGCACGTCGGTGGTGAGCTGGGGGGCGACGCGTGCCCAGGTGGCGTCGAAGAAGGCTTCTGCGCACTGTTCGAGGGTGTGGCGCACCCGTGCCCGCACGGCGGCGGGGTCGGCGAGCAGGCGTTCCGCGAAGGTCTCTTGGAGGGTGCCGCGGGCCTGGGCCAGGTGCAGGGCTCGCTCGCGGGCGGTGGCGTCGGTGAGGGGTGAGGGTGCGGCGAAGTGCACCCGGTTGCTGCCGCAGGTGGTGACGAGTGCGGCGGTGACGTAGGTTTCGTCGTCGATCCGGTCCACGTCGTCGAGTTCTTCTGCGAGGGTGGGCCGGGGGTGGGCGGGGACGAGGAAGTCGGCTCGTGAGGAACGCCAGAGGAACTCGGCCTCCCGCAGCCGTTCGGCGAGTTCGGGCCGCAGCCCGGCCCAGACGTCGCCGGCCCAGCCGGCCACTTTCGGGTGGTGCCCGGGCTCGGCCAGGACGTGCAGCATCGCGGTCAGCTCGGCCAGCGGGGAGGCGGCGAACCGCAGGCGCCGCGGCGGCAGGCCGCTGATGTCGATCCTCAGCGTCACCCTCCCATCATCGCTGGTCGGAGGTGCGGTGGCGGCATCGGTTGACGGTCTCCGTCAATCGTCGGGGCTGGTCCGGCGGGCGGACGCACTGTTGACGCCATGGCTACCACCACCACGCGGGCCCTCGTCCGTGCCTCAGGAGGCCCCCGCTATGCCGTCGCCCTCGGGGTGGACGCGCTCGGCACGGGCCTGCTGCGGCCGTTTCTGCTGCTCTACGGGGTGACGGTGCTGGGGCTGTCCGCGCCGGCCGCCGGGGTCGCGATGACGGCCGGCGTCGTGACGGGGCTGGTGTGTGTGCCGGCGGCCGGGCGCTGGCTGGACCGGGGTGCGCGCAGCGCGGTCGTGGCGGCGTCGATGTTGGTACGGGTGCTGGGTGTGGCGTTGCTGGTGGCCACCCCGGTGGGGAACGTGGGGTTGTTCGCGGCGGCGGCGTTGTTCCTCGGCATCGGCAACCAGGTGTGGCCGGCGGCCCATGCGGCGCTCGTGGCCACGGTCGCCCGGGGGCGGGATCGTGACGCCGCCCTCGCGGCGGGCCGCGCGCTGCGTAACGCCGGGCTGGGTGCGGGGGCGTTACTCGCCACCGCGTGCCTGGCGGGCGGCGCCACCGGGCTGCGGGTGCTGGCGGCCGGCACCGGGCTCGCCTATCTCGCCGCGGCGGCTCTGGCGTGGTCGGTGCGCGTACGCGCTCGTCCGGCCGCAACCACGGATGGGGGGGACGACGAAGCGTCCGGGATGCGGGTGCTGCTGGCCGCCAACGTGATCTACGTCTTCTGTCTCAACGTGCCCGAGATCGCGCTGCCGCTGGTCCTGGTGACGCAGTTGCACGCCTCGCCGGTCTGGCCGGCGGCCGTCTTCGTGGCGAACACGGTGCTGGTGATCACCTTGCAGGTTCCGGTCACGGTGCTGCTGTCCCGCTTCCGCCGGCGGACCGTGCTGGCTCTCGCCGGTGTGGTGCTCGCCGCGTCCTACCTGGGCTTCCTCGCCGCCATGTCGCTGGGGGACGGCTGGGGCGCGCCGGCCGTCGCCGTGGTGTCGGTGGTCTGCACTCTCGGCGAGATCGTCTATGCCGGCAGTGCCACCGCGCTGGTCACCGCGCGTGCCCCGGCGCGGGTCCTGGGACGTGCGCTGGCCCGTTTCCAGCTTTCGACGGGCTTCGGTCTCGCCGTCTCCCCGGCGGTTATTACGGCTCTGGCGCCGTACGGTCCTGCCGTGCTGTGGGGCGGGCTGGCCGGTGCGACGCTGCTGTCGGCGTCCGCCGTCGCCGTCGAGCCGGATCGGGGAGCCGGATCGGGGAGCCGGGAGCGGTCCGAGCATGACCGGAGTTGACCGGGCCGGTCAGCGCCGGCGGCGCCGGTCGGCCTAGCCGGGCCGGTCGCGGCAGGAGGTCAGAGTCGCTCGGGGGTCGCTCGGGGCTCGTGACCTCACCCTTTTGTGCCGGCGCCCTCAGGCGACATCCGCGGGTTGCGGCCGGGCCTGCTCGCATTTTTGTCTAGATCCGGAAATATCGGATCAGGTCATCCCATATCGGAGGGTGTCCGTAACTCTCATGAAACATATCATTACTATGGGTGTTTAGGACATTACGAATCGGCATAAAAGCCTCAGGAGAACTCCCCACAACCGCCCAAAAGAGGCATGCTGAGCTCGGAAAACTGGCGAAGGTGATCGTCACTTCGCTGAGATAGGGGGAGTCTCTTTCATGATGCGCATTGCTCCAGCGGGGCGCTTGCTGGCCGTCGCGGCCGCGGCGAGCCTGGCCCTGACGGCCTGTGGTGGTGGCGGCGACACGGCCGCCGAGCAGTCCGGCACCGCCGCGCCGTCCACGGCGGCCTCCTCGGCGCCGGCGGCTGCGGGCGACGGCACGCTGACCATCGGCACGGTGCTGCCCCAGACGGGTTCGCTGGCCTTCCTCGGCCCGCCCGAGTTCGCGGGCGTCGACCAGGCGGTCAAGGAGATCAACGAGGCCGGGGGCGTGCTCGGCAAGCCGGTCGAGAAGCAGCACACGGACTCCGGCGACACGACCACGAACATCGCCTCGCAGTCGGTGGACAAGCTGCTGGCGCAGAAGGCCGACGCCATCGTCGGCGCCGCCTCCTCGTCGGTGTCGGAGTCGATCATCGACAAGATCACGGGTGCGGGCGTCGTGCAGTTCTCGCCGGCCAACACCTCCGACAAGTTCAGCACGATCAGCGACAACGGCCTGTACTTCCGTACGGCGCCGCCGGACAAGCTGCAGGGCCGGGTGCTGGGCGACCTGATCGCGGCCGACGGCAACGACACCATCGGCATCATGGCGATGCAGGACTCCTACGGCTCGGGGCTGGCCGACCAGGTCACCAAGACGGCCGAGGAGGCCGGGGCGAGCGTCGTGGAGCGGGTGGACTACGACCCGAAGGCGGCCGAGTTCTCCGCCGATGTCGCCAAGATCAAGGCCAAGAACCCGAAGGCGATCGTGCTGATCGGTTTCGAGGAGGGTGCCAAGGTCGTGGCGGAGCTGGTCAAGCAGGGCCTGACCGCGGACAAGCACAAGTGGTACATGGTGGACGGCAACATGTCGAACACCAACTACCTGAAGATGCCCAAGGGCACCCTCAAGGGCGTCAAGGGCACGATCCCCGGCGCCGAGGCCCCCGACGCGTTCAGGAAGAAGCTCCTGGAGCTCAACCCCGAGCTCGACGACTTCACCTACGCGGCCGAGTCGTACGACGCGACGAACCTGATCGCGCTGGCCGCGGAGGCGGCCAAGGACGACACCGGCAAGTCGATCGCGGCCAAGCTGCCCGAGGTGAGCAAGGGCGGCGAGAAGTGCAAGAGCTTCAAGGAGTGCGCCGACCTGCTGAAGGCGGGCAAGGACATCGACTACGACGGTGTCAGCGGCCCGATCGAGTTCAACGAGGCCGGTGACCCGGCCGTGGCCACGATCGGCGTCTACGAGTACGGCGACGACAACAAGTACCCCGGCAAGGCGCTGGAGTACCGTACCGGCAACATCGAGGGCTAGGAGCCGAGCCCGCAGGCGGCCATCGCGTAGGCGATGAGCCGCTCCTGCAGCGGCTTGGGCGGCGTGACGATGACCACGCGCTCCTGCCCGCCGTCCACGGCGGCCCGCACCGGGAACTGGAAGGCCTTCTTGGCCTCGGCGAACGCGTGCGGGTCGCACCGGCCGGGGGTGAGCTCGACCGGCGCCTCCAGCCGTCGCGCGCCGGCTTTCAGCACGCCCATCGGCCTGTTTCGCGGGGTGGCGATGTAGTGGGTGGTGCCGCCCATGTCGTTCAATGAGACCTCGCCCGGCCCGCGCCTGGTGACCACCAGGCTTCCGCGCATGACCTTGCCCGACTCCTTCCAGTCCGGGCCGAACTCGATGCTCACCGCCTGCTTGATGAGGAACTCGGAGCATTCGTCGCGCAGCAGCCTGGCCAGCAGAGGGTCGGGGTGCGGCACGTCGAAGACGACCTTGTGCGGCTGCTGCGAGCCGGTGGCGACGTGGGCCACGACGGTGGCGGGGCGGAGCTCGGGCAGGTCGCCGGGGGAGCAGTTGGCGGCGCCGTACGGGATGGGCAGGTCCGTGCGCTCGGTCTTGCCGATGACGGCGTCGGCCCGTCGCGGCGGGAGGGTCTTGAAGGACTCCGTGACGAGCTGGACGTCAGCGAAATAAACACGTGTTTCACTCGTATTTCGGACAGCCACTTGAAGCGCGTGCACCGGCTCGTCGGAACGCCATTGGGCCAAGGAGACCGATACGCCGGGAGGCGGTCCGGCCTGCGCGGGCGACGGCAGGGCAGAGGATCCCTGGGCCGAACCGCAACCCGCGGCGAGGACGGTCAGCGCCAGGAGGGGTGTAATGCGCTTCACTCGTCGCACATTAGGCGTCCTTACGCAGGTCCGTAAGTTGAGGAGTGATTACGACTCCGCATCCAAGTGCCGACAGTTCCCACGGGGACCTAGTTACAGTCCTTCACCATTTTGTACGTTTCCGTCATTCGATCGGGAACGCTCGGCGGTGCTGACGGATCCCGGCCTGGATTGAAGGAGACACTTCATGATCCGCATTGCTCCCGTGGGACGGGCGCTGGCTGTCGTGGCCGCCACGAGCCTGGCCCTGACAGCCTGCGGCGGTGGCGGCGGCGACACCGCCACGCAAACGTCCCAGAGCGCTGCGCCGGCCTCGTCCGCGCCCGCGGCGCAGGGCGACGGCACGCTCACCCTCGGCACGCTGCTGCCCCAGACCGGTTCGCTGGCATTCCTCGGCCCGCCCGAGTTCGCGGGTGTCGACCTGGCTCTCAAGGAGATCAACGAGGCCGGCGGCGTGCTCGGCAAGCCCGTGACCAAGTACGACACGGACTCGGGCGACACGACCACCAACATCGCCTCGCAGTCGGTGGACAAGCTGCTGGCGCAGAAGGCCGACGCCATCATCGGCGCCGCCTCCTCGTCGGTGTCGGAGTCGGTGATCGACAAGATCACGGGCGCCGGTGTGGTGCACTTCTCGCCGGCCAACACCTCCGACAAGTTCACCACCATCAGTGACAAGGGCCTGTACTTCCGCACCTCGCCGCCGGACAAGCTGCAGGGGCGTGTGCTTGGTGACCTCGTGGTGGCCGACGGCAACGACACGGTCGGCATCATGGCGATGCAGGACTCCTACGGCACCGGTCTGGCCGACCAGGTCCAGAAGACCGTCACCGACGGCGGCGCCGAAGTGGTCGAGCGCGTCGACTACGACCCGAAGGCGGCCGACTTCTCGGCCGACGTCGCCAAGCTCAAGGCCAAGAACCCGAAGGGCATCGTGCTCATCGGCTTCGAGGAGACGGCCAAGGTCGTCCAGGAGCTCGTCAAGCAGGGCCTGCCCGCCGACAAGCACAAGTGGTACATGGTGGACGGCAACACGTCCAACACGAACTACATCAAGATGCCCAAGGGCACGCTCGACGGCGTCAAGGGCACCATCCCCGGCGCCGCGGCTCCGGAGGAGTTCCAGAAGAAGCTGCTGTCGGTCAACAAGGACCTTGAGGACTTCAGCTACGCCCCCGAGTCCTACGACGCGGCCAACCTGATCGCGCTGGCCGCCGAGGCCGCCAAGAGCGACGCGGGTGTCGACATCGCGGCGAAGCTGATGGAGGTCAGCAAGGGCGGCGAGAAGTGCACCAGCTTCAAGGCCTGCGTCGACCTGCTGAAGGCCGGCAAGGACATCGACTACGAGGGCGTCAGCGGCCCGGTCGAGTTCAACGAGGCCGGTGACCCGGCCGTCGCCACCATCGGCATCTACCAGTACGGCGACGACAACAAGTACGCCACCAAGGCGCTGGAGTACCGCACCGGCAACATCGCCGGCTAGTCGGTCACCAGAACCACCCCAGGGGCCCGGTCGTCCGCGACCGGGCCCTTTCGCGTGCGCTCACACG
>NZ_JBEZFZ010000042.1:7483-66465 GCF_040649735.1 Nonomuraea sp. NPDC048892
CACGCGGCCCCACACGCGGCCCCACACGCGGCCCCACACGCGGCCCCACACGCGGCCCCACACGCGGCCCCACACGCGGCCCCACACGCGGCCCCACACGCGGCCCCACGTGCGCTCCTGCGGGCCTCAGCGGCAGCCGGCCACGATCCGGTCGGCCGCCTGCCGGTAGCGCTTCAGCAGCGCCACCTGCCGCTCCCTGGGCACGTCGTTCCTGGACAGGCCCGCGGTCGTCGTCCTGACGGTCTCCACAGCCTCCTGGAGCGAGCCGGGTAGCCTGGGGCCGAACTCCCGCGTCGTGCCGTGCACCTCCGCCAGGCGGCCCGTCAGGGCGTCCTCGAACGTCTGCCGCTCCTCCCGGCCGGCCGGCTCCAGCATGAGGCCCGCGTACCCGATGGAGGAGACCACGCGGGCGCACGGGCTGTCGGCGGGGTCGCCGCCGGTGCTGAACTTCTCGGCCGAGGAGGCGTCGTCCTGGCACCCGACGAGCAGGACGGGCAATATGAGCGCGACTGTCGCCAAACGTTTCACATCGGGTATTAAAAAACAGCGAAGGGGCCCCTCGGGAGGAGCCCCTTCGCCTTCTCGACCGTTTCGTTACCCGCGAACTACCGGCGAACTACCGGTGCACGCGGTCTTGCGTCATGCCTTGGCCAGCGTCCCGAGGTAGAGCTCGATGACCTTGGGGTCGTTGGCGAGCTGCTGGCCGGTGCCGGTGTAGGCGTTGCGGCCCTGGTCGAGCACGTAGCCGCGGTGGCAGATCTGCAGGCAGCGCCGCGCGTTCTGCTCCACCATGATCACCGTCACGCCGGCCTTGTTGATCTGCTGGGCCTGGATGAACACCAGGTCCTGCAGCTTGGGCGACAGACCGGCCGACGGCTCGTCGAGCAGCAGCACGGAAGGCTCGGTCATCAGGGCCCTGGCCATGGCCACCATCTGCCGCTCACCGCCGGACAGGGAGCCGGCGCGCTGCTTGCGCCGCTCCGCGAGCGCGGGGAACAGCTCGGCCACGAACTCGAAGCGCTCCTTGAACTTCCCCGGCACCTGGTAGGCGCCCATCTCGAGGTTCTCCTCGATGGTGAGGCTGGGGAAGACGTTGTTGGTCTGCGGCACGTAGCCGACGCCGCGGGAGACCAGCGAGTGCGCCTTCATGTTCGTGATGTCCTCGCCCTTGAGCAGGACCTTGCCGCTGCGGATGTTGACCAGGCCGAACATGGCCTTGAGCAGGGTCGACTTCCCGGCGCCGTTGGGGCCGATGATGCCGATCAGCTCGGCCTGCTTCACGTACAGGTCGGAGCCGTTGAGGATGTTGACGCCCGGCAGGTAACCGGCGATCAGCTCGTCGCAGCGCAGTACCGCGTCCTCGGCCCCGGCCAGGTGGGCGGAGCGGTCGGTGACGGCCGCCTTCGACTCGGCCGGCTCTTCGGCGTTCACTTCTGCGTCTCCTCCTCGATTTCGGCCTCCAGAGCGGCCTCAGCCTCCTGCAGCTGAGACTCCAGCTCGGTGTCCGAGAGCGGAGCGTCGTGGTGGGCGCCCAGGTAGGCGTCGATCACGCGCTCGTCCGACATGATCGTCGAGGGCGGGCCCTCGGCGATGACGGCGCCCTGGGCCATGACGATCACCCAGTCGCTGATGTCGCGGACCATGTCCATGTCGTGCTCGACGAACAGCACCGTCATGCCCTGCTCGCGCAGGTCCTTGACGTGACCGAGCAGCGACTGCGTCAGGGCCGGGTTGACGCCCGCCATGGGCTCGTCGAGCATGACCAGCTCGGGCTCGACCATGAGCGCGCGGGCCATCTCCAGCAGCTTGCGCTGGCCGCCGGAGAGCGATCCGGCGAAGTCCTCGCTCTTGGCGTCCAGCTTGAAGCGGACGAGCAGCTCCTCGGCGCGCTGGGTGATCTCGTCCTCCTGGCCGCGCCAGAAGCTGGGGATCATGGCCCGCCAGAAGCTCTCGCCCTTCTGCTTCTGGGCGCCCAGGCGCATGTTCTCCAGCACCGTCAGGCGCGACAGCGCCTTGGTGAGCTGGAACGTGCGCACCATGCCGTTCCTGGCGACCTTGTGCGCGGGGACGCCGTTCATGGACCGGCCGTTGAACGTCCACGCGCCGGAGTCGGCCGTGTCGAAGCCGGTGAGCTGGTTGAAGAAGGTGGTCTTGCCCGCCCCGTTGGGGCCGATCAGCGCGGTGATGGAGCCCCGCTGGATCTCGACGTGCTCCACGTCGACGGCGGTCAGGCCGCCGAAGCGGCGCACGACCTTGTCGACCACGAGGATGGGGTCGGGCTTGGGCACGCCCGGCTCGCGCGGCATGTCCTTGAACGCGGCCAGCGCGGACGCCTTCTTGCTGGCGGTCATCGTGTCATCGGGCATTGATGGCGATCTCCCTCTTGTCCCCGAAGATGCCCTGTGGCCGGATGACCAGCAACAGGATGAATCCGAGACCGACCAGGGCGTACCGGATGGGGCCTACCTGGGTGGTGGTCATGAACGGGATGAGCCCGTTGCGGACCAGCTCCGCGAGGGTGTTGCCGACGAAGACGAACAGCACCCAGAAGACCATCGCACCGACGACGGGCCCGAAGACGCGGGCCGCGCCGCCGAGGATGACGATGGTGTAGGCGAAGAAGGTCATCTCGGTGCCGAAGATGTCGGGCTGCACGGCGCCGTTGTAGAGGCCGTAGAAGAAGCCGGCCAGGCAGCCGATGATGCCGCCCAGCATAAGCGACTGCATCTTGTACGAGAACACGTTCTTGCCCAGGGCGCGTACAGCGTCCTCGTCCTCGCGGATGGCCTTGAGCACGCGGCCCCACGGGCTCTTCATCAGCAGGTAGACGACGAGGCAGCTGAGCAGCACCACGGTCCAGCCGACGGTGAGGAACCAGATGACGCGCTCGTCGAAGCCGAACGGGCCGACGCCGTAGTGGCCGGGCGGGAACGGGTTCATCGCGTAGAAGTCGCCGGTGAAGCCGCGCCGGCCGTCGGAACCGCCGAAGATGTCCTTGAAGTACACCGAGCGGAACACGAGCCGGACGATCTCCGCGGCCGCGATGGTGACGATCGCCAGATAGTCGGCGCGCAGCTGCAGCGTCGGGATGCCCAGCAGGAGCGCCAGGATCGCCGCTGCCGCCAGGCCGATCACGATGCCCATCCAGAACGGCAGGTTCATGACGGTGACGGCGACGGCCAGGCCGTAGCCGGCCACGGCCATGAACGCGGCCTGGCCGAAGTTGAGCAGGCCGGTGTAGCCGAAGTGGATGTTGACGCCGATCGCGGCAAGGCCGTAGACGACGGACTCCCAGCCGATGGCGGCGTGAACGGTGGTGGTGATGATCGTGAGCCAGTCCATGGTTACCCCCGTCACCCGATCCGCTCGCGGCGGCCCAGGATGCCCTGCGGCCTGAAGAGAAGCACGATGATCAGTACGGCCAGCGCGCCGACGGACTTCAGCTCCGGCGGCACCCACAGGGTGGACACCTGGATGAAGATGCCGACCACGAGCGAGCCGACCAGGGCGCCGAAGGCCGTGCCGAGCCCGCCGAGCGTGACGCCCGCGAAGATGAGCAGCAGGATGTCCTGGCCCATGGTGAACTTCAGCGACTGCGACAGGCCGAGCATGATGCCGGCCAGCGCGGCGATGGCGGAGCCCGAGGCCCAGATGATGCGGATGATGCGGTCGACGTTGATGCCGGAGGAGGCGGCCAGGGCCGGGTTGTCGGCCACGGCGCGCGCCGCCTTGCCGGTGCGGGTCTTCATCAGGGCGATGCCCACGACGATCAGGACCGCCAGCTCGATGCCGATGGCCCAGAGGTTCTTGGGCGCGGCGCTGATCGGGCCGATCTCGATGCCGGCCTGGGTGTTGTAGTCGGTGTAGCTGTCGGTCTGCGCGCCGAAGAAGAACTGGATGAGGTTGCGCAGCAGGATCGCCATACCGATCGAGATGATCATCATGGCGATGGTCCCGGTGCCGCGCTTGCGCAGCTGCCCCCAGAACAACCGGTCCTGGCCGTAGCCCAGGGCTCCCGAGACGATGATCGCGATGATCGCGGCCGGGATGAGCTGGAGGCCGAATCCGACGTTGAAGGCGTAGGCGATGACGGCTCCGAGCGTGATCAGCTCGCCGTGGGCGAAGTTGGTCAGGCCGGTGGTGCCGTAGATGAGCGACAGGCCGAGCGCGCCGAGGGCGATGATCAGGCCGAGGTTGACGCCCTCGAAGGTCAGCTGGGCCGCCTGCTCCCAGAACGTGCTCTGCCCGGTGTCCTCAGGGGCCGCCCCGGGAGCGGCCTTGGGCTGCAGCGCGAAGAGCACGGTGGAGCAGTTGTTCTCGTAGACGGTCGGCGTGCGGACGTTGCTGCCGCCGCGGACCTCCGAGTTCGCCGGCAGGCTGCTGGGGTCCAGGGTGACCTTGTACTTCCCCGGTTCGTCGACCTGAACGTCCCACGTGCCTTGTGCGTTACTCGTTACCTCCTCGACGGGTTGTCCGCCTTCGGTGGTGACAGAGATCTTGGCGCCGTTCACTGGCTGGCCTTGGAGTTTGAGTGTTCCCCTCAGTCCCTGACAGTCGGCCGGATCCGCATGGGCGGGCACGGCCAGCAGGAAGATGAGTCCACCCAGGAAGGCCGTGAACGCGATCACGGCTCTGCGCAATGGTGCTCCCTCGAAAGTAAGTCAAGGCGGGGTTGTACCCCTCCATCTCGACACGCGCATCGCAGGCACAACTGGGATGCAATGGCGGGAGCCTATTCTGGTGCCGCCCGTTTCAGTATCGTTCGTCACCAATTAGAGACATGTGTGTGTCACTGATGTGAGCAAACGTCGAGCCAGGTCAGGGGCTAAATCGAGCTTGACGCCTGGCGCTTCGACGGAACGAATCGGTAACGATCGCGGGGGAACGCGACGAGCCCGCGGGGTGGCCTTTGGGGCCGTGTCCGGTCTCATCCCTCTACGTGCGCGGAAGACCTCCGCGTACGCGGGGCCGGACACGTTTTCTACTAAGCCTCCCCGCGGGCTCTGGTGAAACAACCGTAGCGACCCGCGGGGGGCATGCGCAAAGGGTCGGTGAAAGTGACGTAAGGGTCAGCGGTCACGCAACATGCACGTGAGCCGCGCCGTGCAGACCCGCCGCCCCTGATCGTCGGAGATCTCGATGTCGTACGTCGCCAAAGTACGGCCTCCGTGCAGCCTGGTCGCGATCCCCGTGACGTGGCCCGAGGTCGCCGAGCGGTGATGGGTGGCGTTCAGCTCGATGCCTACGGCGATGCGGTCGGGACCGGCGTGCACGGCCGCGCCCACCGAGCCCAGCGTCTCGGCCAGCACCGCCGAGGCCCCGCCGTGCAGCAGCCCGTACGGCTGGGTGTTGCCCTCGACCGGCATCCGGCCCACGACCCGCTCGGGGCCGGCCTCGAGGAACTCGATGCCCATCCGGTCGGCCAGCGTGCCCTCGTGCAGGTCGTTGAACAGGGAGGCGTCGAGCGGATGGTCCAGGGGGTCGGTCTGCGTCAAGGGGACGCCTCCACTCTTTCGAGCTCAGGTTTTCTGTCGCAGACGCAGACTAGGCTGCGTACGTGCCGAAGAGTGAAGTGACCCCCAGCCGCCCGTGCCTGCTGCTGCTTGACGGGCATTCCCTGGCTTATCGCGCGTTCTACGCGCTCAAGGACGCCAACCTGATGACCACCGACGGTCAGCACACCGAGGCGGTCTACGGGTTCACCTCGATGCTGACCAACATCCTGCGCGACGAGCGGCCCACACACGTCGCGGTGGCCTTCGACCGGTCGGAGCCGACGTTCCGGCACGAGGAATACGCCGACTACAAGGCAAACAGGAGCGAGACGCCCGAGGACTTCCGCGGTCAGATGCAGCTCATCTACGAGCTGCTCGACACGCTGCGCGTGCCGCACCTGTCCAAGGCCGGCTTCGAGGCCGACGACCTCATCGCCACGCTGGCCACCCGCGCCGCCGCCGAGGGCATGGACGTCCTCATCGTCACCGGCGACCGCGACGCGCTGCAGCTGGTCGACGAGCACGTCACCGTGCTGATGACCCGGCGCGGCATCAGCGACATGACCCGCTTCACGCCCGAGGCGGTCGAGGAGAAATACGGCCTGACCCCCACGCAATACCCCGACTTCGCCGCCCTGCGCGGCGACCCCAGCGACAACCTGCTGAGCATCCCCAGCGTGGGGGAGAAGACCGCGGCCAAGTGGGTGCGCGAGTTCGGCTCGCTGACCGCGCTCGTCGACCGGGTCGACGAGGTCAAGGGCAAGGTCGGCGACAAGCTGCGCGAGCACGTCGCCCAGGTGCTGATGAACCGGCGGCTGACCGAGCTGCTGCGCGACGTCCCGCTGGAGGTGGAGCTGGGCGACCTCGTCCAGGGCACCTGGGATCGCGAGGAGATCAACAAGCTGTTCGACACCCTGCAGATCCGCGGCGAGCTGCGCGAGCGGGTCTTCAAGGTGCTCGGCACCGGCGAGCAGGAGCCCGAGCAGGGCTTCGAGGTCGAGACCGTGCTGCTCGGCCCCGACCGGGTCCAGGGCTGGCTGGCCGCCCTGCCCGAGGGCCGCGCCGGGCTCGCCTTCAAGGGCGTCTACGGCAGCGGCACCGGCCGCATCGACGGCATCGCCATCGCCTCGCCCGACGGCACCGCCGCCTACATCGACCCCGTCAAGCTCACCGAGGCCGACGAGGCGGCCCTGCGCGCCTGGCTGGGCGACGAGATCAGGCCCAAGGCCGTCCACGACGCAAAGGGCCCCATCCTGGCCCTGTGGGCACAGGGCATGGAGCTGCGCGGGCTGAGCTGCGACACCGCGCTGGCCGCCTACCTCGCCATGCCGGGGCAGCGCACGTTCGCCCTCGAAGACCTCGCCCGCCGCTACCTCCACCGCGACCTGCGGGCCGAGGAGGAGCCGAGCGGGCAGGCCGCGCTGTTCGGCGACGACGAGGACGCCCCGGCCAAGGACCTCGCGCTGCGCGCCCACGCCGTGCTGGAGCTGGCCGAGAGCCTGGAGACCTTCCTGGCCGGGCGCGGCGGCACCCAGCTGCTGGCCGACGTGGAGCTGCCGCTGCTGTCGGTGCTGGCCGAGATGGAGCGCGCGGGCATCGCCGTCGACAGCGCCTACTTCACCGGCCTTGAGGCCGAGTTCGGCGCCGCGGTCAAGCACGCCGTGGAGGAGGCCCACCGCTCGGTCGGCGAGCAGTTCAACCTGGGCTCGCCCAAGCAGCTGCAGGAGATCCTGTTCACCCGGCTCAATCTGCCCAAGACCAAGAAGATCAAGACCGGCTACAGCACCGACGCCGACCAGCTCGCCTGGCTCGCCACCCAGACCGAGCACGAGCTGCCGACGATCATGCTGCGCCATCGCGACCAGCAGAAGCTGCGCACCACCGTCGAGGGCCTGATCAAGGAGATCTCCGACGACGGGCGCATCCACACCACGTTCAACCAGATCATCGCCGCCACCGGCCGGCTGTCGTCAGAAAAGCCCAACCTGCAGAACATCCCGATCCGCACCGCCGAGGGCCGCCGCATCCGGCAGGGCTTCACGGTCGGCGAGGGCTACGAGACGCTGCTGACCGCCGACTACAGCCAGATCGAGCTGCGCATCATGGCTCACCTGTCCGGCGACGAGTCGCTGATCGCCGCGTTCGAGTCCGGCCACGACTTCCACCAGGCCACCGCCGCCCGCGTCTTCGACCTGCCGCCCGAGCAGATCGACGGCGAGCTGCGGGCCCGCATCAAGGCGATGAACTACGGCCTGGCCTACGGGCTGTCCGACTTCGGGCTGTCCGGGCAGCTCAACATCCCGGTGGCCGAGGCGCGGGCGCTGAAGGAGGAATACTTCCAGGAGTTCGGCGGCGTGCGCGACTTCCTGCACGCCATCGTCTCCCAGGCGCGCACCGACGGCTACACCGAGACGATCATGGGCCGCCGCCGCTACCTGCCCGACCTCACCAGCGACAACCGCCAGCGGCGCGAGATGGCCGAGCGGATGGCGCTCAACGCGCCGATCCAGGGCTCGGCCGCCGACATCATCAAGGTCGCCATGCTCCACGTGCACCAGGCGATCCGCGAGGAGGGGCTGGCCTCCCGGATGTTGCTGCAGGTGCACGACGAGCTCGTGTTCGAGGTGGCGCCGGGCGAGCTGGAGACACTCAAGCAGCTCGTCCGCGACCAGATGAACGCCGCCTACACCCTGCGGGTGCCGCTGGAGGTCTCGGTGGGCGTCGGGCGTACGTGGGAGGACGCGGGCCACTGAGCCCGGGCCGCTGAGCCACTGCGGCGCGTAGGCGGGGTGCTGAGGCCGCGGTGGCACGGCGGCGGGTCTTCGGGGCGGGACGGCCGGGCGTGCGGCCTCTGCACTAGTCTGGAGCGGATTTCACCGATAGGCCGGGAGTTCTGTGCGGCTACCAGCTTCCCTCATGCGCATCATCGGGCTGGCGAACGTGGTGGTGATCTCGGTCGCCATCGTCGGGCTGAGCCTCTTACCCGGCGAGCCGCGGCCGCACGCCGAGCCCCGTGAGACGGCCACCGTCGGGGGCGGCGACGGCGGCGCCCGGCCGCCCGCCACGCCCACCCCCGTCGGCCTGCCGCCCGGCGTGGTCTCCACGCCGGAGTTCGCCCGGCAGGTGCACGCCAACGAGGCGGGGCTGGTGCCGGTGCTGATGTACCACCGCATCCTGGCCAAACGGCTCGCCTCGCTCGACCGCACGCCCGCCCAGCTCAGGAAGGAGCTGGAGAAGCTGGCCAAGCGGGGCTACGTGCCGATCACCGCCAGGGAGTTCGTCCGCGGCGAGATCCACGTGCCGGCGGGCAAGTTCCCGGTCGTGCTGACGTTCGACGACGGACATCCCAGCCACTTCGGGCTGGACGCCCACGGCAACCCCCGGCCCGACACGGCCGTCGGCGTCATCCACGACGTCGCCTCGCGTTATCCCGGCTTCCGGCCGGTGGCCACGTTCTGGGTCAACAAGGAGCCGTTCGGGCTGCGTGACCACGACTCCCAGGCGGCCGCCGTACGGTGGCTGACCGAGCACGGCCACGAGGTGGCCAACCACACCTGGACCCACCCCAACCTGCGGATGCTCAAACGCAAGAAGGTCCGCGAGCAGATCGTCAGGATCGAACGGCTGCTGAAGAAGCTCGGCGCGCCGCCCTCGGAGACCATGGCCCTGCCGTACGGATCCATGCCGCGAGGCAAGAAGTCCGCCAGAAGCGGATCATGGGACGGTACGAGGTATGATTTCGCGGGCGTGTTCCTCGCGGGAGCCGAGCCGTCACTTTCGCCCTACGCGAAAAAGTTCGACCGTGGTGCGATCCAGCGCATCCAGAGCAACGGCAAGAAGGGCGAGTGCCGCAAGTGGTGCTCGCAGTACTGGCTCGACTGGCTGGACAGGCACCCTGGTGAGCGCTACGTCAGCGACGGCGACCCGGACCGGATCTCCATCCCGGAGAAACGGCGCGGTAATATCGTCGCCAAGCGAGGGCTCCAGGTCATCGCCTACTGAGTCCTCCCCGGATTGACCCAGTGGCGATGGTCTCATATGCTGATCGCTGCGCTGTGGGCTCGCGCGCGCCTCAGACGGAGCGGGCTCGCGCTCGGTCACGTCGATGTCGTAATTCCTCGGCTTGATGCGGAAGAGGGCCTGCCGCGCATCCGCCACATCGACATCCTGTCCGCGTTCGGAGCAATTCCACACATGACGTCCAGCACTGAGGCCACCTCGAGCACCCCGCAGGTAGCGGTCAACGACATCGGGTCCGAGGAAGCCTTCCTCGCGGCGATCGACGAGACCATCAAGTATTTCAACGACGGCGACATCGTCGAGGGCACCGTCGTCAAGGTCGATCGAGACGAGGTTCTTCTCGATATCGGCTACAAGACCGAGGGAGTCATTCCCTCGCGCGAGCTTTCGATCAAGCACGATGTCGATCCTGCTGACGTCGTGGAAGTCGGAGAGCACGTCGAAGCCCTCGTCCTCCAGAAGGAGGACAAGGAGGGCCGGCTGATCCTGTCCAAGAAGCGCGCTCAGTACGAGCGGGCCTGGGGCACGATCGAGAAGATCAAGGACGAGGACGGCATCGTCACCGGCACCGTCATCGAGGTCGTCAAGGGCGGCCTCATCCTCGACATCGGCCTGCGGGGCTTCCTGCCCGCGTCCCTCGTCGAGATGCGCCGGGTCCGCGACCTGCAGCCGTACGTCGGCCGCGAGCTCGAAGCCAAGATCATCGAGCTCGACAAGAACCGCAACAACGTGGTTCTGTCGCGCCGCGCCTGGCTGGAGCAGACGCAGTCCGAGGTCCGCCAGACGTTCCTCAACACCCTCCAGAAGGGGCAGGTCCGCAAGGGCGTCGTCTCCTCGATCGTCAACTTCGGTGCGTTCGTGGACCTCGGCGGCGTCGACGGCCTGGTCCACGTGTCCGAGCTGTCCTGGAAGCACATCGACCACCCGTCCGAGGTGGTCGAGGTGGGCCAGGAGGTCACGGTCGAGGTCCTCGACGTCGACATGGAGCGCGAGCGCGTCTCCCTGTCGCTCAAGGCCACCCAGGAAGACCCGTGGCAGCAGTTCGCCCGCACCCACCAGATCGGCCAGGTCGTGCCGGGTCGCGTCACCAAGCTGGTGCCGTTCGGCGCGTTCGTCCGGGTCGAGGAGGGCATCGAGGGCCTGGTCCACATCTCCGAGCTGGCCGAGCGCCACGTGGAGATTCCGGAGCAGGTCGTCCAGGTCGGCGACGAGATCTTTGTCAAGATCATCGACATCGACCTCGACCGTCGCCGCATCAGTCTCTCGCTGAAGCAGGCCAACGAGGGCGTCGGCACCGAGGTCGAGTTCGACCCGACCCTCTACGGCATGGCGGCCACGTACGACGACCAGGGCAACTACATCTACCCCGAGGGCTTCGACCCGGAGACCGGGGAGTGGCTCGAGGGCTTCGACAAGCAGCGCGAGGAGTGGGAGCGGCAGTACGCCGAGGCCCAGACCCGCTTCGAGGCCCACAAGAAGCAGATCGAGGAGGCCCGCAAGGCCGAGGCGGAGGCCGGCGAGGCCGCTCCCTCGTCCTACAGCGGCGAGACGCAGGCCCCGCAGGGCGGCTCCTCCTCGTCGGCTCCGGCCAGCGGCGCGCTCGCCTCTGACGAGGCGCTCGCGGCTCTGCGCGAGAAGCTCGCGGGCGGCCAGAGCTGAGGTCCCTGACCTCGGCCGCCTGAGGCACCGCTAGAAACGAAAGGCCCCGCATTCGTGCGGGGCCTTTCGCGTATTCCTGCCGGATCTTCTCTCGCGTGCCCGTACGGGAACGTGCCGAGCCTTTGCGTGCCTGTCGCATGCCTGTTGCGGTGCCCGCACGGGAAAATCCGCCGCGCGAAGACGGGTAACGCGGAAGCAGGCTTTCCGCAAGGTCTTCTACCGTCACCGGCATGAACGAGATCAAGCCCTTCCGTATCGATATCCCGCAAGCCGACCTCGACGACCTGCGCGAACGGCTGCGGCGCACCCGGTGGGCGGCGCAACTGCCCGGCGGCTGGAGCAGGGGCGTGCCCGTGGCGTACCTGCGGGACCTGGCCGACTACTGGGCCGACGGGTTCGACTGGCGCGCCCAGGAGACCAGGCTGAACGCGTTCGCGCAGTTCACCACCACCATCGACGGCCAGCCCATCCACTTCGCGCACGTGCGCTCACCTGAGCCGGACGCGCTGCCGCTGATCATGACGCACAGCTGGCCGAACTCCGTCGCCGAGTTCCTCGACGTCATCGGGCCGCTCACCGACCCGCGCCGGCACGGACTCGACCCCGGCATCGCCTTCCACGTCGTGGCCCCGTCGCTGCCCGGCTTCGGCTTCTCGCCGTTCCCAGAACCCGCCGACGAACGGCCGTGGAGCATTGACCGCGTGGCCCGCACCTGGGCGGAGCTGATGCGCCGGCTCGGGTACGAGCGCTACGGCGCGCACGGCAACGACGCGGGCGCGCTGGTCACCCCGCGGCTGGCCGCCCTGGCCCCCGAGCGCGTGGCCGGCTCGCTCATCACGGCCGGGCTCGGCATCCCCACCGGCGACCCGGCGCAGCTGGAGGGGCTCTCCGACGAGGAGCTCGCCGAGCTGAAGGAGCTGACCGCGTGGATGGGGCAGGGCAGCGGGTACGGGCCGTACCTGGCCGCCAGGCCGCAGACGCTCGCGTACGGGTTCGCCGACTCGCCGGTGGCGCAGCTGGCGTACCTGGTGGAGAGGTACAAGGAGTTCGACGGCTGGGGGCCGGGGACCGAGCCGATCGACCGGGACCTCGTGCTGACCAACGCCGCCCTGTACTGGCTGACGGAGACCGGCGGCTCCTCGTCGTGGACGTACTACGAAGGGGCGGCCGGGCTGCCCGCCGACCAGCGCGCCGTGCCCACCGGGGTGACACACGGAGGGCCCGCGGCGATGCGGCGGATCGCGGAGCGCGGGAACGACATCGTCTACTGGGGAACGGCGCAGAGCCCCAGCCACATGGTGGCCATGGCGGCACCCGGGCCGCTGGTGGACGGCATACGCGCATTTTTCCGGATAGTGCGCTGAGGGGTGGCGAGATTTTACCCACCGCTCTTTGCAAGGCTCTGACCTGCGGGGTTGTCTCCTGGGAGACTGTCGTCCTGCTGTTGGTCACGACTTTCTCGGGGGCTATGCGGTGGGTATGGTTCAGCGATCTCTCCGGGCTACACCCCTCCGGCCGCTCCTTCTGACGGCGCTGACGACGGCCCTGATGACGACCCCGGCAGCGGCCCCAGCCACCAAGGTCACGGTCGGCACCGCCACGGCCACCACTGCTACGCCCGGCACTGTCACGGATCGGGAGCGTTCCGGACAGGTCGGGCCGTGGCTCATGTCGGTCGAAGTTACCGCCAATCGGGCGGAATCCCGGCAGGTGGGGCGGCGGCTCATGCCGATCGGGACTGGCACCGGTCACGGGGATTCCCGACAGGTCGGGCAACAGCCTGTACCGGCCGCCACCGTCGTAGCCGCCGCTCCTGCGGTCGGCACTGCGACGGCTGCGATTGGAACCGTCACAGCCGCCGGCACCGCCGGCACCGCCGGCACCGTCTCCACGGCCAGCACGGCCAGCGCCGTCACCATAGCCCCGCCGCCGACCTCCGGTGCGGTGACCCGCAATCACGGGTCTTCCGGGACGGGGGTTCGCGACCAGAGGCTCTCCAGTGGTGAGGTCCGGGACTACGGATCCTCCGGCGTGGAGGTTCGCGATCGAGGGTCCTCCAGCGGTGGGGTGCGGAACTCCGGGACCTCCGGCGCGGAGATTCGCGATCACGAGTTCTCCCGGGCGGAGGTGCGTGACGTGGGGTTTTCCGGGCGGCAGGTGCGTGCCTCCGGGCTTGCCGGCATGCCCGTGGTGGCTGGGCTCGTTGGTGTGCCCGTGGTGGCCGGGCCTGGGGGAGCGCGGCCGTGGGTTTCTCCTTCGCCGCCGCCTTCGGGTCGTTTCGTGGGCGACGGGAGCGGGGTGGTGTGGCGGGACTGTGGTGACGGGTTGCAGTGCGCGAAGCTGTCCGTGCCTGTCGACTGGGCCGTCCCACGCGGTCCCCGTACCGAGGTCGATGTGGCCAGGATGTCCGCGCGTGACCCCGCCCGCAGCCTGGGCCCGCTGGTCGTGAACATCGGTGAGGACTCCACCGTCCAGGGTGTGCGTGCCAGGCCCGACACCGTCAGCGAGCTGGCGCGGTGGTTCGATGTCGTGTTCGTCGAGGGGCGCGGGTTCGGTGACCGGGGGAGCGCCGCCATGGTGCGGTGCTCCGTGCCGCCGCCCGATCCGCGCCGGATCCAGCTCGTTTCCGGCCCGGCCGCCTGGCGCGCCTACGCCCGCGACAACGCCGCCTACGACCGCAGTTGCCGGGTCGCCGCCGGTCCCGCGTACGCCGGCTTCACCTCCTGGCAGGTGGCGCACGACCTCGACGCCCTGCGCGCCGCGCTCGGTCAGGACCGGCTGCGGTACTTCGGCAACGCGTACGGGGCGGTGTACGGGCGGGCGTACGCGGAGTTGTTCCCGCGCCGGGTCGGGCGGATGTACCTGGAGGGGCTGCCCGACCACCCCGGGACCGGTCTGGGACGGCGGCTGATCGCCCACGCCCGCGCGGCCGAACGCCGGCTGTCGGCTTTCGGCGACTGGTGCGCCAACCAGCCGGGCTGCCCCCTCGCGGACGACGACGCCGTGGCGGTGCTCGACGACCTCCTCGAACGAGCACCGTCGGCCGCGAACCCGTCCGGCCGGCTGGGCCAGGCGGGTCCGGGGCACGGGGTGGGTGTGGTGAGCGGCTACCAGGTGGTGGCCGCCGTGCTCGCCGGGCTCACCCCGCAGCGCTGGCCGGAACTGGCCCGGGCACTGGCGGCGGCCGAAGCGGGTGACCTGCGCGCGCTGGCCGCGATGGCGTCCGTGTCACGCCCGGCGGAATCAGGGACGGTGGCCCGCTCGACGTGGTGTCACGACTTCATGCCGGTCGTGCCCGGCTACCGGCGCTTCCTGGCGATGGAGTCACGCCTGCGCGCCGTGGCTCCGCGCGTCGGCTGGCTGACCGGCCGCCACGAGCTCGCCCGCTGCCTGGGCCTGCGACCCCTCCCACCCCGCCCCGCGACACCGGCCACAGCGATGGACGACGGTCAGGGGAGTGCCACCGGGCGCGAGGACTCCACAGCGCGGGTGACGGCACCCGAAATCGAGCGCCCTACGGTGCGGGTGCCGGCCGGAGGCGACGGCTCTGCGGTGCGGCGGGTGACGCCTGGAGACGAGGGCTCCGTGATGCCGGTGACGTCTGGCGGCGAGGGGCCTGCGTCGCCGGGTGCGGCGGCTGAGGGTGAGAGATTCGTGGTGCCGGTGGTGGCTCTGGGGAGGTCGTCGGTGCTGGTCGGGATCGGCAGGCTGGATGCGGGCAACCCGCCTGCCGCCGCTGCCAGGGCCGCCAGGCGGATCCCCGGGGCGAGGGTGTTGTGGCACGGCGACGGTCAGGACGCGTACCTGCTGCAGGGGGCCGGCAAGCTGCGTGCCGCCTGCCTGCGTGCCCGCGTCCACGACTACCTCGTCAACGGCGTGCTGCCCAGGCCGCGCACCCTGTGCCCCGGAGAGCTCACGGCCGGGCGCTTCCACTGAGGTGAGCTCGCGGCTGGGCGCATCCCCCTGGGATAGGGTGCTGGACGTGGTGATCGAACGGGCGGTGGCGGCGGACGCGGGCGAGATCCTCACCCTGCAGCGGGCGGCGTACGTCAGCGAGGCGCAGCTCTACGGCGACCCCTACATCCCGCCGCTGGTCGAGTCGCTGGAGCAGGTGCGCAAGGTCATCGAGAGCGCGGTCGTGCTCAAGGCGCTCGACGGAACCCGGATCGTCGGCGCGGTACGCGGGCAGTTGTCCGGCGCGACCTGCCTGGCCGGCCGCCTCGTCGTCGCTCCCGACCGGCAAGGTCAGGGGGTGGGCACGGCGCTGCTGCACGCGTTGCATGAGCAGGTGCCGGAGGCGACGGCGTTCGACCTGTTCACCGGTCACCTGTCGGAGGGAAACCTGCGGCTCTACCGCCGTCTGGGCTATCGGGAGACGAGCCGCGAGCGGATGGACGACCACCTGACGATGGTCTACCTGCGCCGGACGCCGGATGGAGCCCTTCCATCGCGGTGACGTCGACCCAAGTCGCGCCCTTGATCAAGCCCTACGCTGCGGCGGCCTAAGCCGTCTGTGAGCGGGCCCTTTCGCCGCACCGACCACGGGCTCCACGCCGTCCGTGAGCGAGCCCTTCCGTCGTCGCAGCGATCACGGCCTACGTCGTCCGTGATCGACCCTTCGTGATGGACCCGTGTGCCCCGAGGGTGGATAGGCTGCAACAGTGCTGAAAATCGGGCTTACCGGCGGCATCGGCTCCGGCAAGAGCGAGGTGTCCAAGCGGCTGTCGGCCAAGGGCGCGATGGTGATCGACGCCGACAAGATCGCGCGTGAGGTGGTCGAGCCCGGTACGCCGGGCCTGGCCCGGGTGGTGGCCACGTTCGGTGAGGAGGTGCTCCGACCGGACGGCTCGCTCGACCGGGAACGGCTCGGCTCCGTGGTGTTCGCCGACTCCGAGCGGCTGGCGGCGCTCAACGCGATCGTCCACCCGCTGGTCGGGGAGCGGGTGGCGCAGTTGCAGCAGGAGGCCGACAACGACACGATCATGGTGTACGACGTGCCGCTCCTGGTGGAGAACAACCTGGCGCCGATGTACGACGTGATCATCGTCGTCGACGCGCCGGACGAGCTGCGTATCAGGCGGCTGGCCGAGTATCGCGGCATGCCGGAGGCCGACGCCAAGGCCCGCATCGCCGCCCAGGCGAGCCGGGAGGACCGGCTGGCCGCAGCCGACATCGTGATCCCGAACGACGGCCCGCTGGAGGAGCTGGACGATCGGGTCGAGGACGTCTGGGCCGAGCTGGTACGTCGAGCCGCCCGCGGTTGACCGGATCTGGGCCGGGTTCGCTGCACCGGGCCGCCTGCGCCGGAGCGAGTCTGGCCGTGCCGTCCGCCGGTTGACGGGATGACTTTCTTCCATGACCATCGGAAAGATCGTCCGACAAGGTTCGTGGAAGGACCCGCCGATGCCGCGCCCAACGCCCTGGCGTGCCGCCTTACTCGCCTTGACCCTCACCCTGAGCGTGATCGTCCCCGGGCTTCCGGCCGCCGCGGCGACGCAGTCGTTCCGCAATCCGGTCAATCCGTCGGCGGACCCGAGCCTGATGTACCACGCGGGCAACTACTACGTGGCCACCACGCGCGGCGACCGCATCGGCATCTGGCGCTCGCCCAGCCTGGCCACGCTGCTGGCCGCCCCCGAGCAGGTCGTCTGGCGCGACAGTGACGGCAGCCGCAACACCCAGATGTGGGCCCCGGCCTTCCGTCACGTCGGATCGCGCTGGTACATCTACTACACCGCCTCCGACGGCGTGGACGCCAACCACCGCATGTACGTGCTGGAATCGGCCGGCGACGACCCCATGGGCCCGTACGCGTTCAAGGCCAAGATCGCCGACTTCGGCGAGTACGCCATCGACGGCGAGCCCATCACCCACAACGGCCAGTCCTACTTCGTCTGGACAGGGCCGGGACGCGGCATGGGCGGGCCCGCGCAGCTCTACATCGCCAGGATGAGCAACCCATGGACGGTCACCGGCGGCCGGGTCGCGATCCCGGCCGACGGCGGCTGCGCGGAGGTGCGCGAGGGGCCGACGCCGCTCTACCGCAACGGCAGGACGTTCCTCACCTACTCCACCTGCGACACCGGCAAGCCCGACTACCAGCTCTGGATGAAGAGCATCGCCGACGGCGCTGACCCGATGGTGGCGGCGAACTGGCGGCAGCACGCCGGGCCGGTGTTCTCACGGAACGACGCGACGGGCGTGTGGGGGCCTGGCCACCACTCGTTCTTCCGCTCGCCCGACGGCACCGAGGACTGGATCGCCTACCACGGCAAGAACACGAGCACGTACACCTACGACTTCCGCACCACCCGGGTGCAGCGGTTCGGCTGGAACGCCGACGGCACCCCGAACTTCAGCCGGCCGCTCGCCGCGGGCGCCACGCAGCAACTGCCGTCCGGCGATCCCGGCGCGGCCACGTCGGTGATCAACGACTTCGATCCGCAGGTCGTCTACGCCGGCTCGTGGCAGTCCGGGTCGGGCTGCGGCAACCAGTGCTTCCGGAGCAACGACCACTGGAGCGGCCAGGCCGGCGCGACCGCGACGGTCAGTTTCACCGGCACCCGCGTGGCGCTGCTGAGCGTGCGCGACCGGGGCAACGGCATCGCGGCCATCTCCATCGACGGCGGCCCCGAGCAGCGCGTCGACTACTACAGCGGCATCCGGGTGGGCGAGCAGCTCAACTACCTGAGCCCGGTGCTGGCGCCCGGCGCGCACACGCTGCGGGTGCGGGTGACCGGCGAGCGCAACCCCGCCTCGGGCAGCACGGTGATCAGCATGGACCGCATCGAGGTCTTCTGAGCGTTCAGAAGAGGGGTTCTGAACGCTCAGAAGGGGGAGTCGAGCGGCACCTGCCGCACCCCGGGCAGGTAGGGGTCGAGCTCGCCCAGCTCGAACCGCGACATCCCGACGACGTGCCAGAACTGCCCGGCGAAGTCGCCCTGCACCTTGTAGCGGCCGTCGGGCGCCAGGGCGGCCCAGCCCTCGGCCAGGCCGAGCAGGGTCGCCCGGCGTTCGCCGCCCTCCCAGAGGATGACCACGCCGTCGTCGCCGGCGCTGGCCAGCAGGTCGGACGCAGGGCTGTAGGCGACCGACAGCACCCGGCGGGCGTGCCCGGCCAGCGTGTGCCGGGGGCGGCCTGTGGCGGTGTCCCAGACGCGTACGAGCAGGTCGTCGCCCCCCGTGGCCAGGTGCCGGCCGGAGGCGTCGAACGCCACGCTCCACAACCGCCCGCCGGCATGGGTGAGCGTGTGCAGCAGGCGCGGCTGCCACGGCTGGCCGGGGCGCAGCTCCCACAGCAGGGCCCGGCCGTCGTTGCCCGCGCTGGCGAGGTGGCGGCCGTCGGGGGAGAAGGCCACGGAGTAGACCCGGTCGGTGTGCCCCTCCAGGGTCGCCACCCGGCCGCCGGAGGCGACGTGCCAGAGGCGGACGAGCTTGTCGTCGCAGCCGGTGGCCACATAGCCGCCGTCAGGGCTGAACGCGATCGAGCGCACCCGCCCCCGATGGTCGGTGAGGTGGCCCGCCAGCCGCCCCGTCGGGCGGTACCAGATGCGCACGCTGTCGTCGTCGTTGGCCGTGGCCAGCAGGTCGCCGTCGGGGCTGAACGCCTCGGCCCACACGTGCTCGGTCTCGGCGTGCAGCTCGCGCTCGTAGTCGCCGGTGGCGGCGTTCCAGAAGTGCACGCCGCCGTCGTTGCTGGCGGTGGCCAGCGTCGGCCCCGCCGGCGAGAACGAGGCCGAGACCAGCCGGTCGGCGGTGCCGGTGAACTCGCGCAGCCGCCGCGCGGTGCGCGGCTCCCACAGGCGCACGATGCCGTCGTTGCCGCTGGTGGCCAGCATCGTGCCGTCGGCGCTGAACCTGACCGAGGAGATCCGCCGCCCGTGGCCGCGCAGCACCCGCTGGCACTGGCCGCTGTCGGGGTCCCACAGGCGCACGGTGCCGTCGTTGCTGCTGGTGGCGAGCTGGCGGCCGTCGGGGCTGAACGCGAACGGCCACACCGAGCTGCGGTGCCCGGTGAGCTCGATCTGCCGGCCGCCGCCGAGCCGCTGCAGGCGTACGGAGCCGTCGGAGTCGCCGGTCGCCAGCACCTGCCCGTCGGGGCTGAAGGCGACCTGGTAGACGGCCGCCGCGTGGGTGAGGTGCACGCCGCGGGACTCGCCCGACGGGTCCCACAGGCGGACGCTGCCCGCCGTGTCGCCGGTCGCCAGCAGCGAGCCGTCGGGGGCGAAGGCCACGCAGTAGACGCTGCCCAGGTGGCCGTGCAGCTCGTGCAGCAGGCGCCAGGTGGCGGTGTCCCAGAGCCGGACGGTGCCCGCCTCGTCGCCGGTGGCCAGCAGCGAGCCGTCGGGGCTGTGGACGGCGCGGTAGACGCTGCCCCGGTGCTCGCCGAGGGTCTCGCGCACCTTGCCCGAGCGCAGGTCCCAGACGCGCACCACGCCCGCCGAGTCGCCGATGACCAGCGACGAGCGGCCGAAGGAGGCGGTGAACACGGGGGCCTGGTGCCCGGCCAGCTCGTGCACGAGCCGGCCGGTGGCGCTCTCCCACACGCGGACGACGCCGTCGCCGCCGCCCGCGGCCACCAGCTCGCCCGAGGCGTCGAAGCGGACCGGCCAGACGCCGTCGGGGTGGCCGCGCAGGCCGCGCAGGGGCTCGCCGGTCATCGCGTCCCACAGCAGCACGTTGCCGTCGCTGGCGCCGGTGGCCAGCAGGCCGCCGGCGAACGTGACCGCGTACACCCGGCCCTGGTGTCCCTGCAGCGTGCGCACCGGAGCGCCGCCCGCGCACAGGAGCACGCCGCCGTCCTCGTTGCCGATCGCGAGCGTGGAGCCGTCGGGGCTGTAGGCGATCGGCTCGGGCAGGCGGCTGGTCTGGAAGTGGTAGCCGTACGGGACGCCGATGCCGGCCGGCGCGAACTGCACCTCGACCGGCTGCCCCGGCACCACTGCCGCGCCCGGCAGGTGCGGCAGCGTGCCGGTCACGTCGATCAGCGCGGCCCGGTGCCAGCGGGCGCCCTCGACCGCGGCGTCGCTCAGGTCGACCCGCGCCAGCCGCGCCCCCGACAGGTCGGCGCCGCGCAGGTCGGCCCCGGTGAGCTGGGCGCCGTCGAGCCGCGCGCCCACCAGCCTGGCCTCGCGCAGGGTCGCCCTGGACAGGTTGGTGCCCGCGAGCGTCGTCTCCGACAGGTCGGCGCCGGTGAGGTCGACCTCCCGCAGGTCTCTGGCCGACAGGTCCTCGCCCTTCAGGTTGGCGCCGCGCAGGTCGGTACGGGCGGGCGTGCGCAACCTGGCGGCGACCTTGACCGCGTTGGCCTTGGCCAGGTCGTCGGGCTGAGGATTGGCCACCCAGGCGCGCAGCGCGCGTACGTCGGCCAGGTCGCACAGGAACTCCACGGTCAGCGCCGACAGCGGCCGCAGCGACAGCAGGACCGGGTTGTCCAGGGTGGTGGCGATGTGGCGGGCGATCAGCCACTCCATCACCGACGCGTGGATGAACCCGAACATCCCCTCCTCGGTACGGACCAGCAGGCTGCCCGAGCCCATCCGGAACGCGGCGTGCGCGGCCGAGAGCTGCCCGTCGGCCAGGTCGGTCAGCGTCTCGCCGATCTCGGTCAGCTCGTCCACGCCCAGCAGCGCCTCGCCGCTCTCCCACAGCCGCACCGCCAGCGCCGTCACCACCCGCCACAGCTCCTCGACGGTCAGCGCCACGGCCGAGCCGGGGACGCGGGCGCGCCGCTCCTCGAAGGCCAGCCACGAGGTGAGGATCTCCTCGTACAGCAGCGCCGGGCTGATCGTGTGGCGGGCCTCGGCGACCGTGCGCAGCCGGTCGGCGTCGAGGTCGGCGATGAAGCTCAGCATGCGCGGGTTCTGGGCCAGCGCGAGCAGGTCCTCGATCTCGGCCATCAGCGACATGCGGGCGCCGGCCTCGTCGCCCTCGGCGAACCTGTTGGCCAGGTAGGAGCGGATCTGGTCGTGCGTGAAATCCTCGACGCCCAGGACCCGCCGCTGCGGCAGCACGCCCACCATCTCGCCGAGCGAGGTCAGCACCTGGCTGTGCGACTTGAAGTGCTGGGTGCGGCTGGCCACCACGATCTTGGCTTTGTCGTCGGCCGCCGCCAGCAGCGTGGACAGGTGGTCGGCCGCGCGGTCGTAGGTCAGCCGGGTCACCAGCTCGTCGAACCCGTCGAACAGCAGCACGATCCGGCCCTGCCGCAGCAGGTAGCGGAACGCCTTAAGGTCGATGACCTCCTCGCCGTGGCTCGCCAGATGGGCCGCGACCAGCGCGTCGACCGAGTGGGCCTTGTCGAGGGCGCGCAGCTCGATCAGGATCGGCGTCAGATGCGGCAGCTCGGCGGGGATGCGGCGGGCCAGCTCGCGCAGCGCGAACGTCTTGCCGTGGCCGAAGTCGCCCAGCAGCAGCAGGAACCGGCCGTGGTCGGCGGCCAGCAGGCGCATCAGCTCGTCGGTCAAGCCGTGCTTGACCTGGCTGCCGGGGCGGTCGAGCTCGCGGTAGCGCTGCGGCACGTACAGGTGGGGCGGGTAGCGGCGGTCGTTCGTCAGGCGGGCGGTCTGCTCGCTGACGTAGCCGCTCAGGTCGAGCAGCCCCTGGAACTCGGTGAAGCTGCGCAGCCGCACGCCCTTGCGCATCAGCTCGTCGCGCAGCGCGCGGGAGGCGGGCGGCCCCTGGTAGACCAGCTCGGCGGGCAGGCCGGCGGCGTGGGCGCGCCGGGCGAAGTCGTTGGCGGCCTCCTCGGCGGCGTCGCCCGCGTACGCGCCGATCATCGTCTGGCGGACGAACCCGTCTTCCGGGTGGGTGACCACCAGATGGGTGTCGAACCTGCGGATTCTGGCCCGCTCGTGCCGGGCCTCGCAGACCTCGGTGATGCGGTCGAGCAGCAGCTCCACCGGGCTCGGCTCGCGCTCGGCCGCCCTGGGCGCGGGCGCGGCGGCGGGCGGGCTCTGGCCGGTGAACGTGGTCCCGGCGGCCCGCCAGCGGGAGCGGAGCAGCTGGGGCCGCCCGTCGGGCTGCCCGTCCGGCCGCCAGAGGCGCAGCCCGTCGGGGCCGATCTCGACGACCTGGTGCCGCCCTGAGCGCGGCGCGGCGATCCGGCCTTCGGCCCCCTCCCCGGTGCCGCCGTGGAGGAGCAGGTTGAGCCGGTGGCCCAGCAGCCGTTCGAACGTCTGGAGGTCGCGCAGCTCGCCCGGCGGATGGCCGAGCACGCCGAGACGCAGCCAGGCGTCCTCCTCGAACTGCCGCAGCCGCTCGGCGAACCACGCTGCCTGGCCCTCCCCGAGCAGCGCGTACGCGTCACGCTCCAGATGGCTCATCGCCATCGTCGAGTTGAGCCCCGCCACGACCACCTTCAGATCGGGGACCTCGAACAGCGTCCACGGCTGCGCGGCGTCGAACACCCGGTCGTCCAGCCCCTGGTAGACCTCGCCGAACAGGGTCGCGAAGTGGCGCCACTTGGGCCAGTAGGGGGGTTGCGGGCTGACGTCGTCGGCCTCGCACGTCATGAAGTACGCGCTCGCGGCGGCCTTGGTCACGTCGCGCGGGCCGGGCAGCAGGATCAGCCGGTGCGGCTCCAGCCCGATCAGCAGCCGCAGGTCGGTGATGAACCGGGTCGCCTGCCCGAACTGCCCGAGACTGCCCGACTCGGTCAGGTCGCCGCTGACGACCATGAGGTCGGGGCGGGGCATGCCGCGGTCGTACATGGCGGTCAGATCGGCCCAGATGCGCGCCTGCATGTCCTCCGGCGTGAACGGGTCACCGGGGTCGGGCAGCGCCCGGCCGAACCTGGGGCCGCCGATGTGCAGCACGCTGATCGACTCGCGCCCGCGGTCGTCGCCCGCCGCCGGCGGGAACTTCGGCGCGGTGACCGGCGAGCGCCGCGCCCTGGCCCGCTCGGCGGGCGGCGGCAGCGTCGGCGGGGACGGCGGCACCCGGGAGCCGTCGGGGAAGGCCGGCGCGGCCTCCGGCTTGGCCCGGCCGGACATCGCCTCGCTGACCCGGCTGAGCAGCTGCGCCCTGGCCTGGCCTGGGTCGGTGACGCCGAGCAGGTCGACCCACGTGATCGTGGACAGCAGGCCCTCGACCTGGACGTCCTCCAGCCTGATCGTGACGAGCTTGTTGGACGGGTTGTCGGGGTCGGCGCGCAGCGCGGCCTGCCACTCCATCCGCCCGTAGCGGGAGCCGAGATAGTTGCGTGAGAGCACGGCCACGACCAGCTGCGCCTCGCTGACCCCGCGGTCCATGAAGTCGATGAAGTTGGTGCCGGGCACGAAGTCCCACGCCTGGATCATGGTCTTGTAGCCGGCCGCCTCCAGCTCCCAGGCGATCCAGGTCGCCCATGCCGTGTCGGCGGGGGAATAGCTGACGAAGATCTCGGTCGGCCTGCCGTCACGTGCCATCTGCCCAGTATCCCCCGGGGATGCGGGCACGGGATCGGCATTTTTCCCGGCGGTGGTGCTCGGGTGTCGCGGCCTCCTGGCGGTGTGCCGTCATCCTCGGGTATCGCGCCTCCCGGCGGTGTGCGATCATCGTCGGGTGTTGCGGCGTCTCGGCGTGCTCGACCTGGTCAGGGTCGGGCTGCTGCTTCTCGGTCTGGTCTTCGTGGCGACCGGGCTGCTGCCCTGGGCCGAGGCGGTCGAGAGCCTCACCGAGATCGGCCCGCTGCTGGTCTTCCTGGTCGCGATCATCCTGCTGGCCGAGCTGACCAAGGAGGCCCAGGTCTTCGACGCCATCGCGGCGAGGATGGCGGTGCTCGGACGCGGCAACTACGCCGCCCTCTTTTTTCTTTGTACCGCTTTCGCGTCTTTTGTCACGATATTTCTGAACTTGGACACGACGGCGGTCCTGCTCACCCCGGTCATGCTCGCCCTCGCCCCCCGGGCCCGCATCGCCGCCCTCCCCCTGGCCATGACCACGATCTGGCTGGCCAACACGGCCAGCCTGCTGCTGCCGGTGTCCAACCTGACGAACCTGCTCGGCATCAAGAAGATCGGCCTCGACGCCCAGGAGTTCGCCGCCCGCATGTGGGCCCCCCAGCTCGCCGCCATCGCGGTCACGATGGCGTTCCTGTGGGCGTTCTACTGGCGCCGCGGCGAGCGCCGCGACCTGCGCTACACACCGCCGATCCTGGAGCCCGTGGCCGACCGCGCGCTGTTCACCGCCGCCTCGGCCGGATGCCTGCTGTTCATCGCCCTGCTGCTGTTCAAGGCGCACGTCGCCATCGCCGCCACCGCTGCGGCCGCCATCGTCCTGGCGGCCTTCCTGCTGCGCGCCCGCGAGCGCCTGACCTGGAGCCTGGTGCCCTGGCAACTGCTCATCTTCGTGACCGGCCTTTTCCTGGTCGTGCCCACGCTCAGCAACCACGGGCTGTCCGCCCTGATGAGCTGGATGATCGGTGTCGAGGGCGACCCCTACCGCGCCGCCGCGGTGGGCGCGGGACTGTCCAACCTGATCAACAACCTGCCCGCCTACCAGGCCGTCCAGCTCGTCATCCCGGCCACCGACCGGGACCTGCTGCTGGCACTGCTCGTCGGCACCAACGTCGGCCCGGTCATCACCCCGTGGGCCTCGCTGGCCACGCTGCTGTGGTTCGAGTCGTGCCGCCGCCACGGGGTCAAGGTCCCGATGCGGCGCTTCCTGCTCACCGGCGCCGGGCTGGCCGTCGTCGGCCTGCTCGTGACGGTGTGGACGCTGGTCCGGTTCGGCTGATACGGGTTCAGGCGGCGGCCGGCTCGTAGGCGACGGCGACCGCGTCCAGGGCCCAGCGCATCCGGCGCACGTACGTCTCGGGGTGGTCGCCGGCCTCCTGCGCCACGTACGCCGCGCACCAGGCCGGGTCGCCGCCGCACGCGCACAGCCGCTCGTCCACGGCCGCCCGGATCCGGTAGGCGGACAGCTCGTCGGACGGCTGCAGGGTGGTGGCGAAGAGCACCTGCGCCAGCTCGGTCGTGGTCATCATGTCGGGCTCCTCTCCGCGTGGTGCCGTTGGTGCGGCACTCTCTAATAAGACGTCGAACGGCGGCGGAACTCATCGACAAAAGACACACATTATCCGTGCACTTTTCCTCACCCCAGAAGGGAGAGAAGTGCAGGCATGGTGCTGGGGTGTGCCGCGACGAAGCTGCGCGTCTGCGAGACGTCCACACACTCCTCGTACGGCCCGCCGTCCAGCTCCCGGATCTCGGCCCCGGCCTCCAATGCCAGCAGCGCCCCCGCGGGCAGGTCGACCACCCCGGCCCGGTAGCCCACGACGCCGTCGATGTCGCCGCGCGCCAGCATCGCCCACGCCAGCAGCGGCGCCCACAGCTGCAGCACCCGGCGCGCGTTGAGGTCGAGCGCCGTCCTCAGCCGCCGCAGGGTGGGGTCGTCCCTGGGGATACCGTACCCCTGGATCCAGGCCAGCAGCGGCCCCTGCGGGTGCGGCCGGTGCACGGCGGACAGGCGCGCGCCCGACGAGGCCACGGCGCCCCGCCCTCGCACGGCCGACCACGTGCACGCCGAGACCGGGTCGTGCACCACGCCGAGCTGAGGCAGTCCGTCGCGGCACAGCGCCAGGCCCACGACGTAGGCGGGCAGCCCGATCGCCACGTTGTTGGTGCCGTCGAGCGGGTCGACCAGCCACGTCCACTCGCCGCCCGCCGCCCCGACCAGCCCCGACTCCTCGGCGATCACCGTGTGCGACGGGTACGCCGTCAGGATCCGGTCCAGCAGCAGCCGCTCGGAGGCCAGGTCGAGATCGGTCACCACGTCACCCGCCTCGCCCTTGGCCCGCACGCCCAGCGCCCCCCGCGTGCCCTTCAGCAGCAGCGCGCCCGCCGCCTCCGCGGCCTCGACAGCGATCTTGCGAGCGTGGTCCAGGTCCATCGCAGTGCCCTCTCAGGTCAGGTGCGCGGTGATCAGGCGGACGGCCGCGGCCGTCTCGCCGGGGTCCAGCGGCTGCCTGGACACGTGGTGGGCGCCGCCGTCGAGCGGGCCCAGGGACAGGTCGCGGCTGCCGGGGCGGCCGCTGCCGAGCGCGATCGTGGCCGCCTCGCCGCCCTCCGGGACGACGCTGCTGTGGAAGAGGCCGGCGGCCAGCGTGTAGGTGTCGCCGGGGCCGAAGACCTCCACCAGGCCCGTCTCGTGGCGCACGGTGCGGGGGGTGGGCGAGATGCGGTCGCCGTCGGCCCCGCTGACCACCTCGTAGACCCGGTGCGTGGCGTCCGCGCGGGCGTCGGTGACCACCGCGTGCACGTTGCGCATCTGGCCGTAGAGCACGTGGCTGACCAGGTCCCAGCTGTGGCAGTGGATCTGCGACGTGGTGCTCTCGGCGTGCGCGAGCGAATCGGACCACAGATGGAGGCATACCCCCTCACCGCCGTCACGCTCCAGTGGCAGGCAGACGAATCCCAGCGGATGCCGCACCGCGCCAAGATCGGGCCGGGCCAGCACGTCGAGGGCCCACCGCCTGGCCTCCCCGGCGGCCAGGACGTCGCGTACGCCGGCGTAGCTCATGACCCGTAGGGATCGACGGCGCGCAGCGCCTTGCGGGCGATGTCGACGACGTCGCGGCCGTCGTACGACCTGGGCAGGGGCACCCCGATCCGCGCGAACAGCTCCTGCACCTCCTCGATGGTGGGCTCGTCGCCGAGCGGGACCTTCTTGTACATCTCCAGCGGCACCCGCCGCGCCTGCTCGAAGCTGAGCCGCAGCTCGGTGTCGCAGTTTTCGTAGTAGAACGTGTCGGCCAGCGCGGTCATCGCCATGTTCGGGTCTTCGACCGTCATGATCAGGCGGGTCGTGGACAGGTCCCAGCGGAACGTGGTCATCGTCGACGACAGGCCGACCTCGATGTCGAGCAGGCCGTAGCGCTGGCGGTGCCAGAAGGCGGTCAGGATGGTCGCGTACGACTCCTTCCTGGCCCGGTCGGTGGTCCACGACTCGCCGGTGGCGTCGGGATGGTCCTCCAGCGAACGGCGGTAGTGGGCGTACGTCTCGCACACCTCCAGGTTGGTCGGATCGATGACCTCGACCCTGACCGTGAGGTGGCGTTTGTCCCTGCGCGCGGCCGCCACGCAGGCCGGCAGCGTCACCGCGCGCAGATAGGTGCCGGTGCCGCCCTTGAAGCTCCACCTGGTCGTGTCTCGGCGGGCCTCGGCGTGGGACTGGGCGATCTCCTGCCTGCTGCCCAGCACCCGGACGAGTTCGAGCGCGTCGAGGGCCCGGCGCGTGCTGTGCGCCAGGCTCTCCAGCTCCTCCAGCCTGGCCAGGCGCAGCGGCAGCTCGGCCAGCGCGCCCGAGGTGATCGTCTTCTCCACGGGCGCCTGCCGGACGCGGTCGCGCAGCAGCGCGGTGGCCACCAGCGCCAGGATCACCAGGGTCGCGGCGGTCACGAGCTGGCGCTGGATGTCCTCGCCCTCGGGGCCGAAGATCTCGTCGGGCATGATGCCCAGCACACCGACCACGATCGCCAGCCCGAGCGCGATGGCGCCGTCCGCGTTGTGCGCCGCCCATGGGGCGGCCCGCTTCAACGCCGCCATGAACCGTGCCATCGCTCGCCCCGCCGTCCGACGATCAGTCAGTTCCCGACGTCATGGTAACGACCGCGCCATGCGACTGCCAGCACACGCAAAGGAGCGATCTCCTGTCGGAAGGTGGTCCGGAATATTGCCTCGCCCGCGCAAAACCGGCGATTGTAGGATCCGGCGGCATGATCGAGGATCCCCGTGTCCTGCGTTACTACGAGCAGGGCGGCGAACTGACCAGGCTGCGGGAAGGGCGGGGACGGCTGGAGTTCTGGCGTACCCGTGACGTGCTGCTGCGCACGTTGCCGCCGGCGCCGGCGAAGGTGCTCGACGTGGGCGGCGGCACCGGCGTGCACGCCGCGTGGCTGGCCGCCGCGGGCTACGACGTCGAGCTGATCGACCCCGTGCCGCTGCACGTCGAGGAGGCCGCGGCGCTGCCCGGCGTGCAGGCCCGCCTGGGCGACGCCCGCGACCTGCCCGTCCCCGACGGGGCGGCCGACGCGGCACTGCTGCTGGGCCCGCTCTACCACCTGCACGAGCGCGCCGACCGCGTCCGCGCGCTGAGCGAGGCCCGCCGCGCCGTCCGCCCGGGCGGGCTGGTCGCCTCGGCCTTCATCAGCCGCTACGCCGCCCTGCACGACAGCGTCCGCCTGGGCACGCTGCCGCGCGAAGGGCGGGCGGAGGTCGAATACCGCACCGTGGAGACCGGGGAGATCGTCTCGCCGCGAGAGGACGGCTTCCGCGGGTTCAGCCATATCCCCGAGGAGATCGTCGCCGAGTTCACCGAGGCGGGGCTGCCCCGGCCGAGCGTCTACGGCCTGGAGGGCGCGTTCTGGCTCTACGGGGACGTGGACGACTGGCTGGACGACGACGGGCGGCGCGAGCTGCTGCTCGACGCCGCCCGCCGGCTTGAGTGCGAACCGTCGCTCTTAGGGGTCAGCGGTCACCTGCTGGCCGTGAGCGTGACCTAGAACCAGCCGCGGTGGCGGGCCATCTGCTCCAGGCCGCGCTGCAGGGCCGCGTCCGCCGAGTTCGGCGGGTCGTCGTAGCGCACGGTGAAGCGGTTGTAGGCGTCGTGGCTGGAGCTGAGGAAGCCGCCCCGCTTGTCGGCCTCCAGGATGACGTCCATCTGCCGCGGCCCGGCGATGAACGTCAGCTCCAGCTCGTTGAAGTGCCGCCGCCACTGACCGCCCGCGTAGTACTCGATCTCCTGGAAGAACGGCATCGTCGAGCCGTACAGGGTGCCGCGTTCCAGGTCGGCCTTCTTGAACTGGAAGCCCAGCCGGTCGAGCGCGCCGAGCACGTGGTCCTGCGCAGGCAGCGGGCTGACGAACAGCGGGTCGAGGTCGCCCTTGTCGAGCGCCCCCGCCAGCGCCAGCTCCGTCTGGACGCCCAGCCGCATGCCGGGCAGCGGATGCCCCGCGATGGCGCTGATGGGCGTCTCCCACGGGACCGGGATCTCGAACGGGTGCTGGTGCTGCGCGCCAGCGGCGAGCTGGAACGTCCCCGCGACCTGCTGGCGCAGGAAGCTGTAGGACGTCTTGTACTCGTTGTCGCCCTGCTCGACCTCGACCACGGCGGTGAGGTCGATGTGGATGCCCTCGACCTTGTACTCGGAGTTGCCGCCACGGAAATGGACGACGCCGCGCAGCAGCTCGCCAGGGCGCACGCCCGTGTTGGTCAACACCGTGTCAACCTCGACGCCCGCGCCGAACGCGGCCATCAGCTTGCGGAACACCATGGGGTTCTCCTATGCGGAAGGTGTACGGCCGTTCACTTGATCCGTTCCCGTGCCCGAGATGCGGGGGAGCAGCTGGGCGAGCAGGAGGGTGGACAGCGCGGAGTCGGCCTGACCCTGCTGGGTGCGTACGACCAGCGGCTGGGGGGCATTCTCCGCCAGTTTCGCGCCCACGTCGAGGCGCTTGCGGGCCAGCTCGTACTGCAGCACGGCCCGGTTGTCCCGGTACGACTCGGCCAGGCGGCGCAGCGCCTTGGCCTCGTTCTCGGCGGCGGTGAGCTCGGCCCGGCCGCGCGCCTCGATCTCCCACGTCACCCGCTGCGCCTCGGTCTCCTGCTCCTCCAGCATGCGGGCGACGTCCTTGCGGGCCGTGTTGTGGGCTGCCTTGACCTCGACGACGCGGGCGTCACGGGTCTTCTTGGAGCGCTCGATCTCCATCAGCAGGGTGTCGATGCGGCGCTTGCGGGTCAGCTCCCACTCGCGCTCGTAGGCCGACAGCTCCTTGGCCACCTTCTCGCGGGTGGCCAGGTGCTGCTGGTACTGGTCGGGCAGCTGCACGTCGGGGATGTTGGAGCCGGTGACGCGCACGCCGTAGCGGCCCAGCTGGCGGTTGAGCGCGTCCTGCATGTCGCCGACGTCGGAGCCGCGCAGGTCGTACGCGCGCTCGGTGTTGACCCGGCGGCTGCGCTGCCTGATCGCGTCCTGCACCGCGCTGGACAGCACCAGGTCGAAGTTGCCCGCGCCGATCGTGCGGACGAACGCGACCGGGTCGACGATGCGGAACTTGAGGAAGAACTCGATCGACTTCAGCGGCACGTTCTCGGCGGTCGGGCAGGCCACGATCGGCGCCGAGTACGGGATCTCGGTGGAGGTGTCGACGACCGCGTCCACCCGGTCCCACGGCAGCCAGAGGTAGTGGCGGCCGGGCGGCAGCGTGCCGGTGATGGCGCCCCAGCGGCTGCGCACGCCCGTGGTGCCCTCCTCGATCTCGATGATGGCCTTGCGCCACATCGTGATCAGGGCGATGAGCAGGAAGAACAGCGAGGCGAGCGCCGCCGTGACGGTGAAGTCGCTCAGCGCCGCCATGCCGGCGAAGTAGAGCGCCAGGAAGATCAGCGTCATCCAGGCGAAGCCGCGCCGGTCCTTGGGGATGACGACGGGCACGAGCTGGCCCTGCTCGCCGCCGCGCAGAAGCTGGCGGATGTCGCCCCAGGAGGCGACCGATTCCTTGATCTTGGAGAAGTCGCGGCTCATCAGATCCCACTCCCAGCCTGTCCGTGGTGCTTGCCGCCGGGCAGCAGCCGTTCGACGGTGGATTCGAGGTCGGAGTCGGGCTCCGGCACCTGCGGCGGCTGCTCCACGTCGGCGGCCGTCTTGGCAAGCAGCGCGGCGATCTCGCCCTCGCGGCCCCGTACGCGCTGGCCGATCTCGTCGAGCCTGGAGCGGATGGCGGCCATGTCCTCGGCGGAGAACAGCGCCGCTCCCTTGCCGCCCACGAGCTGCTGGGCCAGGGCCAGGAAGTCGATGTCGGTCTGGTCGCCCACCTGGACGACCTGCGGCAGCCTGGTGGCGACCGACTCCAGCTTGGTCAGCAGGTCCTGCTGGAAGCGGTAGTCGAGGATCTCGGGCGCTTCGGCGGCCGACAGCGCCCTGATGTCGAGCGCCTGGGCCTCCAGCAGCGCGGCGTTGGCGTTGGCCGTGGACTCGGCCTCGACCAGGCGCTGCCTGGCCTGCGCGGTGGCCTGGTGGGTGGCGCGTTCGAGGGCGGTGTCCATGCGGGCCTGATAGCCGGCGATCTCGGCCTGGATGGCGCTCAGCGTCTCCTGGAGGCCGGCCAGCTCCTTGATCAGGTCGCCCTCGTTCTGCTCCTTGCGCAGCTGGAGCTCGTACTCGTAGGTGTAGGCCTCCTTGGCGACGCGGACCATCTCGGGCGCGGCCAGGTCCATCCGGTATTCCTGGCTGGACGGCTCGGCGTGCGTGATGTTGACGTCGGTGAGCCGTACGGCGGGCAGGAACTGCTGGTTGAGGCTCTCCAGCATGCCGAGCGTGCTCTCGCCGACCAGGTCGTAGATCTCCTCGGCGCGCTGGGCGTAGATCAGGGAGCGGGTGACCTCGCTGATGGCGTTCTGCAGCTTGGACTGGAAGCCGCTGACCGAGCCGAGCACGAAGATGAACTCCGCCGGGTTCTCGATCCTGAACTGCAGGAACAGGTCCACGCTGGCCTTGACGCCCTGCTGGGTGGGCGCCTCGCTGATCGGCGCGTTGAACGGGTATTCGCGGGTGGTGTTGACGATGTAGCTGACCCGCTTCCACGGGTTGAACAGCGTCACCCGGCCCGGGTCCGCGATGTGCACCAGCTTGCCGAACTGGGTGATCAGGGCCTTGCAGCCCTCGGGGACCATCACCACGCTGCGCCGCCACCACAGGAACGCGGCCGCCAGCACCAGCACCACCCAGTAGTGCGGGCCGAACACCACGTCCGCCTGCGGGACGATGTTGCCGAGCGCGCCGATGAGGCCGAGCAGCACGAGGATGCCCAGCGGCACGATCACCTTGGCGGTGCTGCCCTTGGGGATCACCACGGGGGAGATGACGTGCATGCCGTTCTCGGCGAAGCTGCGGTTGACGATCTCGCCGGCCTCGTTGAGCGAGGCGGTGCGCGCCTCGATGAGGGTGCCGATGGACACACCGCCGTCGCGGGCCGCGGCGAAGTCGTGCGGGTTGAGCGTGAAGCCCTGGGCGGCCTGGGCCTGCAGCTGCCCGGCCTGGCCGGCCACCTGGCCCATGGCTTGGCCCACCGCCTGGCGTACGTCACCCCCCTGGGCCACCGTTCGGGCTATGCCCTGTCCTGCCTGGATCAGTGCCTCTCTGGGTCGTGACATGAAACCTTCCTCTTCCGCTACAGGCGAATTCGACCGTATCGGGTATGACTTACTGTTCGCTTGCAATGCGGTGTCACAGGTGTATTGCTGTTTGTCGCAGGTATGCTATGGATGTCAGAGCCCTGCTATCGGGGGGGGTGCGATGAGAGGGGCTGGGAAGTCACGCCGTGATGAGCGAGAGCGTCCACAACCGGATCGCGCTGCTGCGCGCGGAGCGCAACGTGACCCGCAGGCAGCTGTCCGACGCCCTGGGGGTGCACTACCAGACCATCGGCTACCTCGAACGCGGCGAATACAGCCCCAGCCTGCACCTGGCGCTGCGGATCGCCGCCTATTTCGAGGTTCCGGTGGAGGTCGTCTTCTCCACCACGCCCTTCCCCCGGATCGGCGAGCGTCCGGCCTGACGCTTTCTGTCGGTGGCGCCACCTACAGTGGGCACCATGCGACCGGTCACTGATTTGCAGCGGAAGGTGGCGCCCTTCGAGGTCGTCACCGAGATGACTCCATCGGGCGACCAGCCGACGGCCATCGCCGAGCTGGAGCGCCGCGTCAAGGCCGGGGAGAAGGACAACGTCCTGCTGGGCGCCACCGGCACCGGCAAGACCGCCACCGTGGCCTGGCTGATCGAGCGGCTGCAGCGGCCCACCCTGGTCATGCAGCCCAATAAGACCCTCGCCGCGCAGTTCGCCAACGAGCTGCGCGAGATGCTGCCCAACAACGCGGTCGAATACTTCGTCTCCTACTACGACTACTACCAGCCCGAGGCCTACGTCCCGCAGAGCGACACCTACATCGAGAAGGACTCCTCGATCAACGACGAGGTCGAGCGGCTGCGCCACTCGGCCACCAACTCGCTGCTCACCCGCCGCGACACCATCGTCGTCGCCTCGGTGTCGTGCATCTACGGCCTGGGCACGCCGCAGGAATACGTCGACCGCATGGCCCGGCTGCGCGTCGGCATGGACGTCGACCGCGACCAGTTGCTGCGCCGCCTGGTCGACATGCAGTACACCCGCAACGACCTGGCCTTCACCAGGGGCACCTTCCGGGTGCGCGGCGACACCATCGAGATCATCCCGAAATACGAAGAGCTGGCCGTCCGGATCGAGATGTTCGGCGACGAGATCGAGAAGCTCGCCACCATGCATCCGCTGACCGGCGAGGTCATCACCGAGGACGAAGAGCTCTACATCTTCCCCGCCTCCCACTACGTCGCGGGCGAGCAGCGCATGGCCGCCGCCGTGGCCGGCATCGAGGTCGAGCTGGCCGAGCGGCTGTCTGAGCTGGAGCGGCAGGGCAAGCTGCTGGAGGCGCAGCGGCTGCGGATGCGCACGACGTACGACATCGAGATGATGCGCCAGATCGGCACCTGCTCCGGCATCGAAAACTACTCGCGCCACATGGACGGCCGCGAGGCCGGCAGCGCGCCCAACACGCTGCTCGACTACTTCCCCGAGGACTTCCTGCTCGTCCTCGACGAGTCCCACCAGACCGTCCCGCAGATCGGCGCCATGTACGAAGGCGACGCCTCCCGCAAGCGCACCCTGGTCGACCACGGGTTCCGGCTGCCGTCGGCGCTCGACAACCGGCCGCTGAAGTGGGAGGAGTTCCTGGAGCGCATCGGCCAGACCGTCTACCTGTCGGCCACGCCCGGCCCCTACGAGCTGGGGCGGGCCAAGGGCGAGGTGGTCGAGCAGGTCATCCGCCCGACCGGGCTGGTCGACCCCGAGATCGTGGTCAAGCCGACCAAGGGCCAGATCGACGACCTGGTCCACGAGATCCGCGAGCGGGCCGAGCGCGACGAGCGGGTCCTGGTCACCACGCTGACCAAGAAGATGTCGGAAGACCTCACCGACTACCTGCTTGAGCTGGGCATCCGGGTCCGCTACCTGCACAGCGAGGTCGACACGCTGCGCCGCATCGAGTTGCTGCGCGAGCTGCGCTCGGGCGAGTTCGACGTGCTCGTCGGCATCAACCTGCTGCGTGAGGGCCTCGACCTGCCCGAGGTGTCGCTGGTGGCGATCCTCGACGCCGACAAGGAGGGCTTCCTGCGTTCGGAGACGTCGCTGATCCAGACCATCGGCCGCGCCGCCCGTAACGTCTCGGGCCAGGTCCACATGTACGCCGACAAGGTCACCCCGTCGATGGAGCGGGCGATCGACGAGACCAACCGGCGCCGGGCCAAGCAGATCGCCTACAACGAGGCCAACGGCATCGACCCGCAGCCGCTGCGCAAGAAGATCGCCGACATCCTCGACTCGCTCCAGCGCGAGGACGCCGACACCGACAAGCTGCTCGGCGGCAGCGGCCGGCAGCAGTCGCGGGGCAAGGCGCCCGTGCCCGGCTTCGCGGCCCGCCAGGCCGGCCAGCACGCCAAGGCCATCGCCGGTGAGATGCCTCGCGCGCAGATGGAGTCGCTGATCGAGTCGCTGACCGAGCAGATGCACCAGTCGGCCGCTGACCTCCAGTTCGAGGTGGCCGCACGGCTGCGCGACGAGATCAAGGAGCTGAAGCGGGAGCTGCGCGACATGCGCGAGGCGGGGGTCAAATAGACCATACCCCGCCTGACCTGGGCGAATGCTTTGCCAAGTGACGGGCAGCGTCCAGATATGAACAAGACGATCATCGGTGCCCTGGTCGGTGCGACGGTGCTCGCAGGCGGCTGCGGCACCGCGTTCAACGAGGTGGAGCGGCTGGCCGCCCAGCCCTCCCCCTCCATCGGCACCCCCACCTCGACCACCGCCCCAGGCGCCCCGGGAAGCCCGGGCGACTCGCCCTGCCCAGGTTGCCCGGGCGGGCCTGGCGGTCCAGGTGGCTCTGGCATGCCGGGCGGGTCTGGTGAGCCGGGCATGCCGGGTGGGCCGGGCAGCCCCGGTGGTCCCGGCCAGAACGCCCTCGAAGACCTGAAGCAGGCCGGCCAGGCGGCCCTGGCGGCGGTGCCCGGCTCCACCCTCATCTCGATCGAGACGGAGGAGGGCGGGCGCACCTGGGAGGTGCAGGTCGTCGCCAAAGACGGAACCGAGCACCAGGTGGACGTCGAAGCGGGCAAGGTCGTCAGCGGCCCCACCACCGAGAACGAGGACCAGTCGGACAAGACGAAACACCGGGACCGGGTGGCGGCCGCCAAACTCGACTACGCCCAGGCCGCCGACAAGATCGCAGCCGCGGTCCCTGAGGGCCGCGTCACGGAGCTCAACCTGGACACGGAGCAGGGCAAGACCGTGTGGGAGTCGGACGTGATCACCCCGAACGGCACCAAACACGAGGTAACCGTCGACGCCACCACCGGCCAGGTCATCCAGTCCAACAGCACCACAACCTGACCCTTCGCCCCCAACGATCGCCGACCAGGCCGGTGCGCCGCCGAGGGAGCGGTCGGCGATTGGTCGCGGCCGAGAACGCCGGCCGGTGCGGCAGCCCGGCCGCCGTCAGCAGGCAGGAGATCCCGGGCCGCGCCCGAACACGGCCCGCCCTCGGAAGGGTCCGCTTCGGCGGGGTCCGGTTTGACGGGGAGTTGTCCTCGGGAGGGTTCGGCTGGGTGAGGTCCGGTCTGACGGGGTTCGGCGCGCCGCTGGCCCCATCGCGTTGCCGGCTCCGCCACGCGATCGGCTCCGCCACGCGATCGGCTCCGCCACGCGATCGGCTCCGCCACGCGATCGGCTCCGCCACGCCATCGGCCCCATCGTGCCCGTTGGCCCCATCGTGTTGCTGGCCCCGTCACGCCGGCGGTTCGCTGCGCCGCTGGCCCGTCGCGCCATGGGTCCCGCCACGCCATCGGTCCCATCGCGTCATCGGCCCTGTGAGCGCGCGCTCAGTCAGCAGCAGGGGTTGCCTGGAGTCTTCGATGGGGTTGGGGGATCAGGGGAGGAGGGTGCGCAGGGTGTGGGCGAAGGCTTCGGGGTTGTCGAGCATGATGTTGTGGCCCGACTCCGGGATGGCCAGCACCTGGACGCCTGCCTCACGTAGTTCTTCCGCCCCCTTGGGTGCGGAACCCTCGGGGTGCAGGTAGGCGCGGGGGATCGGCAGGCCGAGGAGCAGCTCGCGGGTCGTGGGGGTGGTGTTTCTGGCCAGGCTGACCGCCGTACGGTGCAGGCCGCGCAGGTCGGCCAGGCGCATCGTGGACCACCAGTGCGGCCCCACCCGGTCGCGTACGTCCTTCCAGCCCTCCGTCACGAACTCCTCCTCCTCGTAGTCCGCGATGCCGCTGGTGCCCGGCCGGACGGGGGACGGCGGGTAGGGGTCGAGGTTGGCGTCCACCAGGATCAGGCCGGCCACCAGATCGGGGTTACGGGCGGCCAGCGTCGTCGCCACCGCCCCGCCCATGCTGTGCGCGATCAGCGACGCGCCCTCGACCCCCGCCGCCCGCAGCGCCGCCGCCAGTGCGTCGGCGTGGGCCTCAAGCGTGTAGGAGAACTCCTCCGGACGGTCGCTGATGCCGAACCCGAGCAGGTCGATCAGCAGGGAACGGTTGCGCGGCAGCAGCGGATGGACGGCGACCTGGGCGTAGTAGGGGGCCGAGGTGGCACCGAGGCCGTGAACGTAGACGCGGGCGGGCTCGGCGCCGGGCAATTCCACCCAGCGCATGTGAGCGCCGCTGGGATGGACGATGGCATGGTGCATGGTGGGTCTCCTGTGCATCGGGCTCAATATACATCGGCTGCGATGTATAGTGGCATACATGTTGGAGCTGGCGATACTCGGGTTCCTCAGGGACCGGCCGTTACACGGTTACGACCTGCGCCGGCGCATCGCGGCCCTGATGGGGCACGTGCGTCCGGTGGCCGACGGCACTCTCTATCCGGCGATCAAGCGGATGGAGGCCTCCGGCTGGCTGATCAGGAAGGACGAGCCGGGCATCGCCGCCGCGCCCCGGCGCACGCTCTACCTGACGCCCGAGGGGCAGGCGGAGCTGGAGCGACGGCTGCGCGACCCGGACGATCTCGACATCAGCGATGAAAACCGGTGGTTCGTGCTGCTGGCCTTCCTGCGTCACCTCGACGAGCCCAGGGGCCAGGCGGCAGTGCTGCGCAGACGGCTGACCTTCCTGGAGGAGCCGACGAGCTTCTTCTACGACGACGGTGACCGGCCGATGGGGGCCGAGGAGTTCGGCGACCCGTTCCGGCAGGGCCTGCTGACCATCGCCCACGCCACCAGCCAGGCCGAACTGGCCTGGCTCCGCGCCACCATCGAAGCCCTGGAACACGGCGACACAGGTGTTGGAGCAGGCGGGGGCGCAGGTACGGGTACGGGTAGAGGCGCAGGCCCGGGTCCGGGGTAGAGGTGCAGGCCCGGGCACAGGACCGGGTGGGGGCATGGGCACGGGCCGTGTCCGCAGGAACCTGCCGAATCGTCGAGCCGGGAACGGGTGGCAGGGCGGTGGGGCGGGAGGCTGCCGGCCCGATCAGTCGGTGACCTTTCGCAGGTCGAGGTCGATGGCCACGTCGAAGCCGATATGGGTGTGCAGTCGCTTGCGGTGGATGCCGGTCGGGACGTAGGCCCTGGTCGCGGGCTCCCGGTCGAAGGTGTACACGACAGGCGAGCCGTTGTCGTTCTCCACCCGCCAGAAATGCCGGATGCCGGCGTCAGCGTACTTGAGCGGCTTGGTCGTGCGGTCCCTTTCCATGGACTCGGCTGAGACCACCTCGACCACCAGGTGCACGTCCTCCGGCCGGAAAGTCGTGGTGTCCGGGCTGATCGTCGTCCTGGCGACCAGCATCACATCAGGCTCGGGGCGCTGGCGCGGGCTCGGCGTCAGCGTCATCTCGCGTACGGCCGTGAGGTGCCTCGGAGGGCGGAGCGAGCGCTCAAGGAGGCGGAGCGTGAGCATGTGGAAGGCGGTCTGCGGTGGGCGCAGGACGAGTGCGCCGTCGATCAGCTCGACGTGCCGGGGCGCGTCGGGAGGAAGGTGGTCGAGCAGGTCGGCGGTCCAGCCGCCGGGAGGGCCGGGGTAGAACCACTCCGGCAAGGCTGTGCTCATGGACCGGCTCCTGGAAGGGTGACTGGCCGCGTCCATGGTGTCACAGCACGGCGTTACCGGGGGTGGTCTTTGCGTTCCTCCATCGTGCGGCGGTAGAGCTCGTCGATCTCGTCGAGCGGGTCCTTGACGGGGGCCTGGCGGCGGGCCTCGATCTCCAGGTCGGTGCGGGAGCTGAGGTCGGCGATGCCGGTCGCCGTGTGGGTCACCTGGTCGCCGAGCAGGTCGGCGCGGATGCGGGCGCACATGGCCGTCAGCTTGGCCTGGTGCTCCCTGAGCCGGTTGAGGGTGGCATGGTCGACATAGGGGGACACACGGCGCTGCTGGGCGTACATGCCGAGCTGCCCGTCGTGCACCTCGGCCTGGGCCGTCAGGTCGGCCAGCAGGTGGGGCAGCTCGCCCAGACCCCAGCCCTGGCGCTGGGCCTGCTCGACGGCCTGGCGGGTGAGGGAGACCTCGCGGCGCAGGTCGAGGCGCAGACGTTCGACCTCGGCGGCGTCGCCGGTGCCCATGGCGTTGACGTGTGTGGTGAGGCGGCTCGTGGCCTCCTTGGCCTTCACCGCGGCCTTCTTGCCCAGCTTGACCAGGAGGTAGATGCCCACGCCTCCCAGCAGCAGGAGGAACGCCAGGATCACCAGCACGATGACTAGGAACTCGCCGATCTCCGCCACCTCCCGTTGGGGTTGATGCCTTGAAGGATAGTCCGCCGGACGGGATCCGGCGCGCCCGACCAAGCAAGCCCTTGATCAGGGCAGAACGGTGTGTTTCAGTTCACATGATTCCTGAAACACCCCAGAAAGGGCAGCGCGTGCTGGACGGCAAAGTTGTGATCATCACCGGCGGAGCCCGGGGCATGGGGGCGGCCACCGCCCGGCGCTGCGTCGCCGCCGGGGCGCGGGTCGTCATCACCGACGTTCTCGTGGAGGAGGGCACGGCCACCGCCAAGGAACTGGGCGCCCGTTTTATCGAGCACGACGTGACGAGCCAGGACGGGTGGGCGGCGGTGGTCGCCGAGACCACGCAGGCGTACGGAAGGCTCGACGGCCTGGTGAACAATGCCGGCATCGCCTCCGTCGCGATGATCGAGGACCAGTCGCTGGAGGAGTTCGAGCGGGTGCTCCAGGTGAATCTGGTCGGCACCTTCCTGGGGCTCAAGTCCGTGGTGAGCGCCATGCGCGAGTCGGGCGGCGGGGCCGTGGTCAACCTGTCGTCGGTCGCGGGGCTGTTCGCCCTGCCGAGCACGGGCGGGTACGGCGCGTCCAAATGGGGAGTGCGCGGGCTGACGAAGATCGCGGCTCTGGAGTTCGGGCGCTATCGCATCCGCGTCAACTCCGTACATCCCGGGATGATCATCACCCCCATGACCGAGCCGCTCGGCGCCCGCTCGGGCGACGGCACGTTCCCGCTGGCCCCCGCCGGGCGCTGGGGCGAGCCCGAGGAGGTGGCGGAGGCGATCGCGTTCCTGCTGTCCGACGCCGCCTCGTACATGACCGGCGCGGAGCTGGCCATCGACGGTGGCTGGACGGCGGGGGAGAGCGCGCTGATGCCCCAGCTTGAGGGCCTCGCAAGGCCGGGAGAGCCGGAAAAGCAGGAGGGGAGCGCGGGGTAGATGCCGTACGCGGAGGTCGGGCCGGGCGTCAGGCTCTTCTACACCGACGACGGGCGGGCGGAGGACGACCGCCCCCCGTTACTGCTCGTCCACGGCTGGGGCGCCGACTCCCACCAGTGGTCCTGGCACATCGACGCGCTCGCCGCCCACCACCGCGTGATCGCCGTGGACCTGCGCGGCCACGGCTACTCCTCGGTCCCCGACACGGGCAACACCCCGCGCATGATGGCCGGCGACCTCGACGTCCTGCTCGACCGGCTCGGCATCCCCCGGGTGATCGCCGTCGGGCACTCCATGGGCGGTCAGGTGGTGTCCATCCTGGCCGTCGAGCACCCCGAGCGGGTGCGCGCGCTCGTCACCCTCGACCCCGGCTACGGCATGACGGCCGCCCTGGCCCGCGGCTTCCCCCAGATGATCTCCTCGCTGCGCGGCGACGACCCGCACGCCGCCGCCGAGCGCATCGACGAGTGGTGCACGAACGCCGGTACCCCCGACGTCATCAGGCGCTGGCACAAACGCCGGCTCCACGGCATGGCGCCGCACGTCCTCGCCGAGGCGTTCGAGGCGATGTTCACCGGGCCCGAGGCGATCGGGGTGCGCCCGGCCAGTGACGACTACCTGGCCCGCAGGCGCTGCCCGGTGCTGTCGATCTGGGCCGATCCGGGGCGGGCCGCCTGGGAGGCGGGGCTGATCGACGATCCCGCCTCTGTGGTGGTGTGCTGGGAGGGGGCGAGCCATCGGCTGCACGAGGAACGGCCAGAGGACTTCGCCCAGACGCTGGAGGGGTGGGTGCGCAAGCTCTGACCGCCGCGAAGCGGGCCTCAGGGATAGCCCTTGGCCGCCCGTTTGCGGGCCCGGCGGCGGCGTACGCGCCGCAGCACCCACCAGGCCAGCACCGCGAGCAGCAGCAGCGCCAGGATCACCAGCACGGGCAGGAAGATCGCGATCAGGCTCATGCCGAGCGCGCCGGCGTCCTCGGCCGTGCTCACGACCGGCGCGCCCGTCCCCGCCGTGCTCACGTTGACCACCGGCCGGGCGACGGTCTTGATCACGTGTACGACGAGCGCCAGCCCGATGCCCAGCACCCAGCCGGCCCACGGATGCTCGGTCATCCAGGTCGAGCTCTCGAACTCGGCCGCCGCGCTCGTGGCGGAGAAGACCACGCCGCCCGAGGCCGGGCGGATCACGGTCTGGATGGCGTCGTTGACGCTGTCGACGGCGGGCACCTTGTCCAGCACCATCTCGGCGACCAGCAGCACCGCGATCACGGCCAGCACGCCCCAGTTGGACAGCCAGGAGTAGGCCTCGGGCAGCTTCACGGCGTCGGTGAAGTTCGCGAGCACCCCCACGACCAGCAGCGGGATGTACGCGTTCAGCCCGGCGGCCGTGGACAGGCCCATACCGGTCAATGCGGCGAGCATGCCCCTAGTCTGCCCGGGTCGCCTCGTCCATGAGGCTGATCAGCCCGGAATGAGTGAATTCCGCCACCGCCCGCTCGTACTTCTCCATCCCCCACGACCAGAAGTCGAAGTCGATGGTGGAGTTGGCGCCGTCCTGGATGGAGGCCCAGAGTGTCCAGCCGTATTTCGACATGAGACCCAGCAGGCGGGCTCTGGCGATCTTGTGGCGCAGGCGGCGGCCGTAGTAGGCCGTGACGAGCTCCTCCAGATGGCCGAGCGGCAGGTCGGACTCGCTCCAGATGTTGCCCAGCTCGAAGCAGGGGTCGTTGTTGCCGGCGTACTCGTAGTCGATCAGCCAGAGGCGTTCGCCGTCGTCGAGGATGTTGCCGGGCAGCAGGTCGTTGTTGCAGGGCACGGTCCCCTCGTCGCGCACCGCCAGACATTTCTGGATCTGGGCGACGGTGGGCATGAAGTCCAGATAGTCCGGCGGCAGCCGGAAACCGCGTTCACGCACGATGTCCAGGTAACGTCGCTGCACGTCGAACATGTCGAAGTCGCGCACGAACCGCGGCCCGGCGTGCAGCAGGCGGCACGCCCGCGCCACCCGGGGCAGGTTGGCCGGATCGCGCAGGTCGGCCTCCGTGAACGTACGCGCCGGAACGTAGCCCACCACCAGCACCCCGAGCTCGGGCAGGTAGGCGTGCACCGGCGCCCCGACCCCCGCGCGCGCCGCCGCGATCGAGTCGGCGTGCTCGGCGTCCCTGTCGATGGCGAGCAGCGCCCCGTCGCTGGCCGACACGCGCACCACGTAGGTGCCGGCGGACGTGGTCACCTTGTAGTTGTGGTTGGTGAGCCCGCCGGGCAGCTCCTCCACGGAGCGCGGCAGGCCGGACAGCAGGGGGATGCGATCGAGGACCTCGGGCGCGGCCATGCTCGATGCTAGGCCGCCCCGCCGCGAACGGTCTAGACCTTTACCGGCGCGCCGGTTAGCCTCGCGACCATGAGCGACTCGGCCCGCATCGTGATCATCGGCGGCGGGGTGGGCGGCGCGTCCGTCGCCTACCACCTCACCCAGCTCGGCGAACGCGACGTCGTCGTGCTCGAACGCGACGAGCTCACCAGCGGCTCCACCTTCCACTCGGCCGGGCTCGTCGGGCAACTGCGCGCCGACCCCACGCTGACCCGGATGAACCAGTACTCGGTCGAGCTCTACCGCACCCTGGACGCCGGATGGACCGAGTGCGGCGGCATCAAGCTGGCCTCGACGCCCGAGCGCATGGAGGAGATCCGCCGCCAGATCGGCTGGGCGCGCACGTTCGGGCTGCCGCTGGAGGAGATCTCGGTGGCCGAGGCGGTGGAGCTGTTCCCGCTGATGGACCCCGAAGGCGTGGTGGGGGCGGCGTACCTGCCGACTGACGGCCAGATCGACCCCTCCCAGCTCTGCTACGCGCTCGCCACCCGCGCCCGCGAGGGCGGCGCGCGGCTACGCACCCGCACCCGCGTGCTCGGCGTCAAGACGGCCGGCGGCCGTGTCACGGGCGTGCGCACCGACCAGGGCGACATCGACTGCGAGATCGTGGTCAACTGCGGCGGCATGTTCGCGGCCGAGATCGGCCGCATGGCCGGGGTACGCGTGCCGATCGTGCCCATGTCGCACCAGTACGTCGTGACCGACGCCTTCCACGACCACGCCGGCCTGCCCACGCTGCGCGACCCCGACCTGCTCGTCTACTACCGGCAGGAGGTTCAGGGCCTGGTCATGGGCGGCTACGAGCGCACCTGCGCCCCCTGGACGGCCGCCACGAACGCCTTCGACGCCGTGCCCGCCGACTTCAACGGCCGGCTGCTGCCCGAGGACTATCCCAGGTTCGAGGAGATCTCCGACAACTCCCGGGTCAGGGTGCCCGCGATGGCCGACGTCGGCATCCGCAAGCTGATCAACGGCCCCGAGGCGTTCACCCCCGACAACGAGTTCTGCCTGGGCGAGACCGAGGTGGGCGGGTTCTACGTGGCGGCCGGGTTCTGCGCCCACGGCATCGCGGGCGCGGGCGGCATCGGCCGGATCATGGCCGAGTGGATCGTGGACGGCGAGCCGAGCATGGACGTCTGGCACATGGACGTGCGCCGCTTCGGCCGCCAGTACCGTTCGCCGTCGTACACGCTCAAGCGGGCGGTCGAGAACTACGAGACGTACTACGACATCCGCTACCCCGGCCACGAACGGTCGGCGGGGCGGCCGCTGCGCCTGTCGCCCGCCTACGGCTGGCACGCCGGACACGGCGCCGTCTTCGGGGAGAAGTCGGGCTGGGAGCGGGTCAACTACTACGCGTCCAACGAAGGGAATGGAACGGGCGAGCGGCCGCGCGGATGGGCCGGGCGGCTCTGGTCGCCCGCGATCGGCGCCGAGCACCGGGCCACGCGCACGGCCGCCGGGCTGTTCGACGAGAGCTCGTTCGCCAAGATCGAGGTCACCGGCCCTGACGCCGCCGAGCTGCTGGAGTGGGTCTGCGACAACCGGGTCGCCCGCGAGGTCGGCGCCGTCACCTACACGCAGGCGCTCAACCGGCGCGGCGGCATCGAGTGCGACTTCACCGTCACCCGGCGCGGTGAGGAGGACTTCCTGATCGTCACCGGCACCGCGTTCGGCTCGCACGACCTCGGCTGGCTGCGCAAGCAGGCCGCCCGCACCGGCGCCACGGCCCGGATCGCCGACGTGACCGGACAGTACGCCTGCTTCGCCCTGTGGGGGCCGCGCGCCCGCGACGTCATGTCCGGGCTGACGCCCGATCCGCTGGACTTCCCGTTCATGTCGGCGCGGGAGCTGACCGTGGGCGACGTGCCGGTGCTGGCGCTGCGGGTGACGTTCGTGGGGGAGCACGGGTGGGAGCTCTACTGCTCCACCGAGTACGGGCTGGGGCTGTGGCAGACGCTGTGGCGGGCGGGCGAGCCGTACGGGCTCGTGGCCGGCGGCTATCGGGCCATCGACAGCCTCAGGCTGGAGAAGGGCTACCGGGTGTGGGGCGCCGACATCGGGCCCGAGACCACGCCGTACGAGGCCGGGCTGGGCTTCTGCGTCAAGAACGACAAGGAGTTCCTCGGCCGCGACGCGCTGGACCCGGCGCCGCCGCGCAGGCTGCGCTGCGTGACGCTGGACGACCCCGGAGCGGTCGCGCTGGGCAACGAGCCGGTACGGGTGGCGGGCGACGTGGTCTCCCGCGTCACCTCGGGCGGCTACGGCTACACCGCCCGCGCCTCCATCGCCTACGCCTACCTGGAGGCCGCCCCCGGCACACCGGTCGAGATCGAGGTGGAGGGCGCCTGGGTGGCGGGGACCGTGGTCAAGGGCCCGGTGGTTCCCTGACGCCGCTGCGCACCGAGATGCGCACCCGGTCGGGGCGGAACAGGTCGAGCGCGTACTCCACCGGGGTCCCGTCGCCGGCGTAGGCGGTGCGCTCGATCAGCATGAGCGGTCTGCCCGGCTCGATGCCCAGCTCGGCGGCCTCGGCCGGGCGGGCGATCACCGGGTCGAGGCGTTCGACCGCCGTACGCGGCTCCAGGTCGTAGCGGGCCGCCAGGAGCGCGTACAGGGAGCCGGTGAGGTCCTGGTCGAGCAGGCCGGGCAGGTCGGGGAAGTAGGAGCGCTCCAGCGCGACCGGCGACCGGCCCGCCGAGCGTACCCGCGCCACCTCGTGCACCGGCGCCCCGGCCGCGACGCCGAGCGCGGTGGCCGCGGCGGCGGGCGCGGGCACCGTCGCGGCCCGCAGCACCCGTGCCTCGGCCCGCAGGTGGGCGCGGCGCATCTGCTCGGTGAACCCGGCCAGCCCCGTCAGGTCGCACTCGATGCGCGGCTCGGCGATGAACGCCCCGCCCGACCTGCCGGGCAGCCGGAGCAGCACGCCGTCGCGTTCCAGCGAGGCCAGTGCCTGCCTGAGCGTCATCCTGCTCACGCCGAGGCGTCCGGCCAGCTCCCGCTCGCCGGGCAGCCGGTCGCCCGGCGCCAGCTCGCCGCCGGCGATCGAGGCGAGCAGCCAGCGCTCGATCTGCACGTGCGCGGGGACGCCGGTGCCGCGCTCCAGCTCAGGCGGGATCCCGACCACAGGCGCAGATTACCCTTTGCCGGACATCTTCCCTACGGGGTCCGCGCCCGGGCCTCACCGGCTCTGCGCCGGGCCGCACCGAGTTCGCGCCCGGCACGCCGCGACTTCGCTGCCGGACCTGCCGCCGCGGTGAGACGCGGCGGCCGGTCCGACAGGCGCCGCATTCACTCCGACAGGCGCCGCAGGCGGTCGACCGCGTCGCCGAACTCGGCGATCATCTCGTAGACCACGTCCCTGGCCGGCCGTACCCGGTCGAGCTGGCCCACGACCTGCCCCACGAAGTAGTTGGCCAGCTCCAGCGCCCCAGGCTCGCCCTTCTCCGCCGCCGCCACGATGCGCCCCATCGCGCCCTCGGCCAGCAGCATCTGCAGCGGCATCCCCAGCGGCCCAGGGCTCTCCTGCCCGGCGTCCCACTCCTCGGTCCAGGCCGACTTGAGCTGCCGGGCGGGCTTGCCCGTACGGGATCGGGACCTGACGGTGTCCAGCGACGAGGCCGCCAGCATCTTGCGCTTGACCGCGGGAGACGTCTCCGCCTCCTCGGTCGTGAGCCAGACCGAGCCGCACCACACGCCCTCGGCCCCGAGCGCCATGGCGGCGGCCATCTGCCGTCCCGACGCGATCCCGCCCGCGGCCAGCACCGGAACCGGGCCGACCGCGTCCACGACCTGCGGCACCAGCACCAGCGTGGAGATCTCGCCGGTGTGCCCGCCCGCCTCGGTGCCCTGCGCCACGATGAGGTCGGCGCCGGCGGCCACCTGCCTGCGGGCGTGCTCGACGGTGCCGACCAGCGCGGCGACCGGCACGCCCGCCTCCCTGGCCCTGGTCACCATCTCGGGCGGGGGCGGCCCGAGCGCGCTGGCGATCAGGCCGATGCGATGCTTGAGCGCCACGTCGATCAGCCCTGTCGCCCCGGACGCCGTCACCCGTCTGCCCATCTCGTCGGCCACCGGCGTCATCGGCCGGCCGGGGGCGCTGACGCCGTACTTGGCCAGCAGGTGCGTGACGAAGTCGCGGTGCCGGTCGGGCACGGCGTCCATGAGGTGCACGCGCCGGTCGTGGGCGGAGGGGTCGACCTTGCCGGGCACGAGCACGTCCACGCCGTACGGCCGGCCGCCCACCTGCCCGTCCAGCCAGGTCAGCTCCGTGTCGAGCTGGTCGGGCGAGTACGCGACCGCCCCCAGCACCCCGAAGCCGCCCGCGTTGGTGACGGCGGCCACCACGTCACGGCAGTGGCTGAAGGCGAACAACGGGAACTCGATGCCTAAACGCTCGCAAATGGCGGTCCGCATGCCCCCGACGCTAACGGTCAGAACCTTGTTCGGTCCATCCCCGCGCGGGTTCTCATGGGGTCACGCCTCACATGCGACCGCGTCCGAGAATGCTCATGTGGTCGCGTCCAGCGTGATGGGCGCGTGCCAGCCGAGCTCCGGCGTGTAGCCGCGGACCCGCCTGGCCGGCACGCCGGCGACCACGCTGTGGTCGGGGAACTCGCCGCGCACCACCGCGCCGCCCGCCACCACGCACTGCCGCCCCAGCGTGGTGCCCGGCAGGATGATCGCCCCCGCGCCCAGCCACGAGCCGGAGCCGATCGAGACCGGGCTGTTGCGGGGCCACTGCCGCCCGATCGGGATGTCGGGGTCGTCGTAGACGTGGTTCTGGTCGGTGATGTACACGTACGGGCCGGTGAAGACGTCGTCGCCGATGTCGATCGACTGGTGCGCCACGATGTGCGTGCCCCTGCCGATCGAGCAGCTCCCGCCGATGCGCAGGATCGCGTCGGGGCCGAGGTCGGGGCCCGGCATCATGCCGCAGGAGAGCGAGACCCGCTCGCCGATGAGTGTGTGGTCGCCGATCTCGATCCACCGCTCACCGAAGATCGCGCCGGGCGGGAAGGCGATGCTGACGCCGTCGCCGAGCCGGCGGAACCGGTAGCCGGATGGGCTGACCGGAGTGATCTCGCCGGCCCGGCGGATCGCCCGGTAGGCGCGGTGTACAAAAGCGCCCAAAGCCCGGCGTACAAGTGACATAGGGACCAAAGTTACCCGCTAGGTCATGCCGTTAGGGCATGTGAGGGGCGTTGTTTGATATCCTGAGAGCCCGTGGACACTTCGACCACACCTCGAGCCACGGGAGCCCCTTTGCGCAGCGCATCGCAAACCAAGCATCTGTTCGTCACCGGCGGTGTCGCCTCCAGTCTCGGCAAGGGGCTCACGGCATCCAGCCTCGGTCGCCTGCTCAAAGGGCGCGGTCTCAGGGTCACCATGCAGAAGCTCGACCCTTACCTCAACGTCGACCCCGGCACCATGAACCCGTTCCAGCACGGCGAGGTCTTCGTCACCGACGACGGTGCCGAGACCGACCTCGACGTCGGCCACTACGAACGCTTCCTCGACACCGACCTGCACGGCTCGGCCAACGTGACCACCGGCCAGGTCTACTCCAACGTCATCGCCAAGGAGCGGCGGGGCGAATACCTGGGCGACACCGTCCAGGTCATCCCGCACATCACCAACGAGATCAAGGACCGCATCCGGGGCATGGCCGGCCCTGACGTGGACGTCGTCATCACCGAGGTCGGCGGCACGGTGGGCGACATCGAGTCGCTGCCGTTCCTGGAGGCCGTACGCCAGATCCGGCACGAGGTCGGGCGCGACAACGTGTTCTTCCTGCACGTCTCGCTGCTGCCCTACATCGGTCCTTCGGGCGAGCTGAAGACCAAGCCGACCCAGCACAGCGTGGCGGCGCTGCGCAGCATCGGCATCCAGCCGGACGCGATCGTGCTGCGCTCCGACCGGCCCGTGCAGACGGCGATCAAGCGCAAGATCAGTCTCATGTGCGACGTGGACGAGGACGCCGTCGTCTCCGCCGTGGACGCGGCCTCGATCTACGACATCCCGAAGGTCCTGCACTCCGAGGGGCTCGACGCGTACGTGGTGCGCCGGCTCGGCCTGCCCTTCCGCGACGTGGACTGGAAGGAGTGGGAGCAACTCCTGCGCCGGGTGCACCGCCCGGCCAAGGAGGTCACGATCGCGCTGGTCGGGAAATACATCGACCTGCCCGACGCCTACCTGTCCGTCACCGAGGCGCTGCGGGCCGGCGGCTTCGCCAACGACGCGCGCGTCAACATCCGCTGGGTCAAGAGCGACGACTGCGAGACCCCGGAAGGGGCCGCGCGCGAGCTCGACGGCGTGGACGGCGTGCTGATCCCCGGCGGGTTCGGCGTCCGCGGCATCGAGGGCAAGATCGGCGCCATCCGGCACGCCCGCGAGGGCAAGATCCCGCTGCTCGGCATCTGCCTCGGCATGCAGGGCATGGTCATCGAGGCCGCGCGCAACATGGCCGGCATCGAGGACGCCAACTCCGCCGAGTTCGACCCCGACACCAAGCACCCGGTCATCTCCACCATGGCCGACCAGGAGGACGTGGTCGCCGGCGAGCGCGACATGGGCGGCACCATGCGTCTCGGCAGCTACACGGCCAAGCTCGGCGAGGGCACGCTCGCGCGGCGGCTCTACGCCGGCAAGGCCAAGGCCGACGAGCGCCACCGCCACCGCTACGAGGTCAACAACGCCTACCGCGACAAGCTGGAGAGCGTCGGCCTGATCTTCTCGGGGCTGTCGCCCGACGGGCGCCTGGTCGAGTACACCGAGCTGCCCCCGGACCTGCACCCGTTCTTCATCGGCACCCAGGCGCACCCCGAGTTCCGCTCCCGGCCGACGCGGGCCAACCCGATGTTCAAGGGTCTGATCAGCGCCGCGCTCGAATACGCCGACAGCCGCGTCGCCGCCAAGGTGGGGCCGTGAACGGCGCCGGGGCCGAGGGCTCAGGTCCGTACGACGGCTCCGGCTCGGACGACGGCGCAGGTCGTCAGGACGGCGCCGGCGGCGGGCCGGGCTCGCCGAGGCGGGAGACGAGCGCGACCATGATCGCGGACACGCCCGAGTCGTGGGAAGTCGTCGAATCGAGACCCCGGTTCAAGGGCCACGTCATCGAGGTCGTCACCGACACCGTCAGGATGCCCCGAGACGAGGTCGCCGACCGCGACTACGTGGTGCACCCCGGCGCGGTCGCGGTGCTCGCCCTCGACGAGCACGACCGCGTCCTGATGATCAGGCAGTACCGCCACCCCACCCGCCGGCTCATGTGGGAGCTGCCCGCCGGACTGCGCGACGTGGCAGGCGAACCGCTGGTCGACACCGCCGCCCGCGAGCTCGCCGAGGAGGCCGGCTACCGGGCCGGCGTCTGGCACACGCTCGTCGACCTGCGCTCGTCGCCCGGCATGAGCGACGAGCGCATCAGGGTGTTCCTCGCCCGCGACCTGACCAAGATCCCCGACGAGGAGAACGGCTTCGTGCACCGGCACGAGGAGATCGACATGCCGGTCGAATGGGTGCTTCTCGCCGACGCCGTCGAGAAGGCGCTCATGGGAATGATCCACAATTCCCCGGCCGTGGCCGGTATCCTCGCCGCATATGCGGCTTCGGTCGAGGGGTACTCCTTGTTGCGCCCCGCCGACGCCCCGGAGGCGTGACGGAAGGACCAGTTCGTGGAGGCGGTGCTCTCCAGCTACCTCGCCCATCTCGCGGTGGAACGGGGCCTGGCTGCCAACACGCTCGCGTCCTACCGGCGTGACCTGCGCCGATACTGCGAGCACCTCCAGGCGCGGGGCCGCCTGGAGCTGGGCGAGGTGGGGGAGGCCGACGTGCTGGCCTTCCTCGCCGCGCTGCGCGAGGGCGACGGCGAGCACCCCGCGCTCGTGGCCAGCTCCGCCGCCCGCGCCGTCTCCGCCGTGCGCGGCCTGCACCGTTTCGCCCTGCGCGAAGGCGTGACGGCCCACGACCCCGCCCACGAGGTACGCCCGCCGCGCCAGCTCCGCCGGCTGCCCAAGGCCATCGCCGTGGACGAGGTCGAACGCCTCATCGCGGCCTCGGGCCCCGACGGCGCCCCGCTCACCCTGCGCAACCGCGCCCTGCTCGAAGTCCTGTACGGCACCGGAGCCCGCATCTCCGAGGCCGTCGGGCTGGCCGTGGACGACCTGGAGGACGACCAGGTACGGCTGCGCGGGAAGGGAGCGCGTACCAGGGTGGTGCCCTTGGGGCGCTATGCCCGTTCCGCCCTGGACGCGTACCTCGTCCGGGCCCGCCCCGGCCTCCTGGCCCACGGCCGCGGCACCCCCGCGGTCTTCCTCAACGCCCGCGGCGGGCGGCTGACCAGGCAGGGAGCCTGGGAAGTGCTCCAGGCCGCCGCCGAACGCGCCGGACTCGACCGGATAAGTCCCCACGTACTCCGCCATTCCTTTGCAACTCACCTTTTGGACGGCGGCGCGGACGTTAGGGTGGTACAGGAGTTGCTCGGCCATGCCTCTGTGACGACCACGCAGGTCTATACGCTGGTCACGGTCGACAAGCTCCGCGAGGTGTACGCGGCCGCGCATCCGCGTGCCCGTCAGTGATCTATAGTCTTTTGACACGTGCGCCACCCTCGGCGTGCCGCCTTGCCGCGTTAAGTGGTGACGCCATAGTGTCCGTCCGGACGGTCCGGTTCGGGATCGTCAGGGAGGTTCGAGCTGGTGACTGTGACGACCAAGGGTTCGACCCCGGGGACCCCCGACAACCCCTGGGGCGACACGAAGACCAACACGCCTTCCAACGGCGTCAACCTGGGCCCCACGCAGCGGCCCAGACCCGTGTTCCCCGAGCCGGTGCCACCGGCGGTGCACGGCCCGGCGCGTGTGGTCGCGATGGTCAACCAGAAGGGTGGCGTCGGCAAGACCACGACCACCATCAATCTGGGTGCCGCCCTGGTCGAATGCGGTCTCAAGGTGCTGCTCGTCGACTTCGACCCGCAGGGGGCGCTGTCGGTCGGCCTGGGCATCAACCCGCTCCAGCTCGACCTGACCGTCTACAACCTGCTCATGGAGCGCAACGTCACCGCCGAGGACGTGCTGCTCGAAACCGGCGTCGAGGGCCTCGACCTGCTGCCGAGCAACATCGACCTTTCCGCGGCCGAGGTCCAGCTCGTCACCGAGGTGGCCCGCGAGCAGGTGCTCGGGCGCGTGATCAAGCCGCTGCTGCCCCACTACGACGTGTGCCTCATCGACTGCCAGCCCTCGCTTGGCCTGCTCACCATCAACGCGCTGACCTGCGCGCACGGTGTGATGGTGCCGCTGGAGTGCGAGTTCTTCGCCCTGCGCGGCGTGGCGCTGCTCATGGACACCATCTCCAAGGTGCAGGAGCGGCTCAACGAGGATCTTGAGATCGAGGGCCTGCTCGCCACCATGTACGACGCCCGCACCCTCCACGGGCGCGAGGTGCTGGCCCGGGTGGTCGAGGCGTTCGGTGACAAGGTGTTCCACACCGTCATCAACCGCACCGTGCGCTTCCCCGACGCCACCGTGGCCGGCGAGCCCATCACGACGTTCGACCCGTCGTCCCTCGGCGCCAACGCCTACCGTGAGCTGGCCCGCGAGGTGCTCTCGCGCTGGCCGGCGCCTGCCACAATGGCCAGGTGACCGAAGAGCAGAGCACACCTGGAGGCTTCCAGGTCCACCTGGACGTCTTCGAGGGCCCGTTCGATCTGCTCCTCGGCCTCATCGCCAAACACAAGCTCGACATCACCGAGGTCTCGCTCTCCAAGGTCACCGACGAGTTCATCGCCTACATCCGGGCCAAGGGGCCCGAGTGGGACCTCGACCAGACCAGCCACTTCCTGCTGGTGGCGGCCACTCTGCTCGACCTCAAGGCGGCCCGGCTGCTGCCGTCGGGCGAGGTCGAGGACGAGGAGGACCTGGCCCTGCTGGAGGCCAGGGACCTGCTGTTCGCCCGGCTGCTGCAGTACAAGGCGTACAAGGAAGTGGCGAAGATCTTCGCCGGGCGGATGGCCGCGGAGGCGCTGCGCTTCCCGCGTACCGTGCCGATGGAGGAGCAGTTCGCCAACCTGCTGCCCGAGCTGATCCTCGGCATCGGGCCCGAGCAGCTGGCCCGCATCGCCGCCAAGGCCTTCACCCCGAAACTGCCGCCGACCGTCAACGTCGGCCACATCTACCAGCCGCTGGCCAGCGTCAAGGAGCAGGCGGCGATCCTGGTCATGCACCTGCGCCGGCTCCGGCGGGCCACCTTCAGGGCGCTCACGTCCGACTGCGAGGGCACGTTCGAGGTCATCGCGCGGTTCCTGGCCGTGCTGGAGCTGTTCAGGGAGTCGGCGGTGACGTTCGAGCAGGTCGAGCCGCTCGGCGACCTGCACGTGACCTGGACGGGGACGGACGACGGGGACGTGGCGGTGGGCGACGACTACGAGGAATCCGCGGAGAAGCCATCCCATGACTGACGACAACCCCCTGCCCAACCCGCGCAGGTCACCCGACTCCGACCCGCCGCTGCCCGCCTGGATGACGCTGCCGGGCTCCCTCGTGCAGCCGGGCGCGCCCGCGGTGGAGGAAACGGACGCGGACCTCGGGGCGGAGGAACCTGACACGGCTCCCGCCGATCCCGCCGCTGCTTCCACGGAGACCGCGCCGGACCTCGGGGCTTGGGACGGTGCGTCCGGCGCGCTTTCCGAGGAGGTCGAGGAGGGTTCCCCGCCCGCGGGTTCCGGACCGGTGGAGCCGGATCCGGCGGACGATGCCGAGCCGGAGCCCGTTCCGGACGCGCCAGAGGCGGGTGCGGTGGAGCAGGGCGAGCCAGAGCCGGCCGTGGCGGAGTCGGGTGAGGTCGAGCGGGGTATGGCGGGGGAGCCGGACGGGGGCTCGGGGGGAGGGCCGACGCTTGCGGCGGCGTTGGAGGCTATCCTTCTTGTAGTCGACGAGCCCGTCGCCGAGGTGACCCTCGCGCAGGTGCTGGAGCGGCCCACACACGAGGTGGGTGCCGCTCTGCGCGGCCTGGCCGCGGAATACACCGCTTCGGGGCGGGGTTTCGACTTGCGAGAGGTCGCGGGCGGCTGGCGTTTTTACACGCGTGCCGACTGCGCACAACTGGTCGAGCGGTTCGTACGCGACGGCCAGCAGTCGCGGCTGACCCAGGCCGCGTTGGAGACACTCGCGGTGGTGGCCTACCGGCAACCGGTGAGCCGCGCCCGAGTCGCCGCCGTGCGCGGCGTCAACAGCGACGGCGTCATGCGGACGCTCGTCGCCAGGGGACTGGTCGAAGAGGCCGGCTCCGACCCGGAGAGCCAGGCAGTGCTCTACCGGACAAGCTCATACTTCCTTGAACGTCTGGGACTGCGGGACCTGAGCGAGCTTCCCGAGCTCGCGCCCTTCCTCCCTGACGACTTGGAGAATCTCGAGGAGACGACAAAGTGATCAACAGGCGCAGCACCCCGTCCGGTGATGGACGCGGTCGTGGACGTACCGGCGGCTCCGGCCGCAGTGGGCGTCCCGCCTTCCGCTCCGACGACAGCCGCGGCGGTAACCGCCGCGACAACGACTCCCGCGGCGGTTACCGCGGTGACAGCGACTCCCGTGGTGGCTACCGCGGTGAGAGTGACTCCCGCGGCACGTCCCGGGGCGACAACGGCTTCCGCGGCGGATCCCGCGGCGGCGACGACAACCGCGGCGGATCCCGCCGCGACGACTTCCGCGACCGGCCCGCGCGCGACTCTCTCCGCGCCGACCGTGGCGGATCCCGCGCCCGTTACGGCGACGGCGACCGCCCGAGCCGCTTCCAGCGCGAGGAGCGTTCCCCAGGCGGCGACCGCGAGGCCCGTTTCGGCGGCGACCGCCGCGAGAGCCGTCCGGCCGGTGGCGACCGTGGCGCGAGCCGCTTCGGCGGCGGTGACCGTGGCGCGAGCCGCTTCGGTGGTGGTGACCGTGGGACGAGCCGCTTCGGCGGCGGTGACTCCCGTACCGGCGGCGGCGACCGTGGTACGAGCCGTTTCAGCGGCGGTGACCGGCGTGACAGCCGCTTCGGCGGCGGGGACGACCGGCGTGAAGGCCGTTACGGCCGCGACGAGCGGCCGCGCGACGGCGACCGGGGCGGTTACCGCCCCGAGGGCCGGGACGACCGGTTCGGCGACTCCCGTGGCGACCGGCGTGACGGCGGGCGTGGTGACTTCCGTGCCGAACGACGTGACGGCGGGCGCGGCGACTTCCGTGGCGACCGGCCTGACAGTGCGTATGACGGCGCGCGTGACGGCGGGCGTGACAGGGGGCACGACGGCGGGCGTGACGAGCGCGGCGCCGGGTTCAGGGCTGGGCGGAGCGGGCGTCGTGAGGACACCGCTCCCAGCGGCACGAACTCGACCCGTTCCCGCTACGGCAGGCGCGACGGCGACGACCGCGGCGGCAGGCCCGGAGGCGACGCACGCGGCGCCGGGTACAGCGGCGCCGGGTACAGCGGCGCCGGGTACGGCGGCGCAGGGCGCGGTGCCGACAGGCGCGGCGGTGACGGGCGCAGCGGGAACGGGCGCAGTGGTGACGGGCGCAGTGGTGACGGGCGCGGGGCGCGTACGTCCCGGCGTGATGAGGTGCAGACGCTCGGCGGCGGCGGCGGACGCGACGGCTACCGTGGCTCCCAGCGCGGTCGTGACGGCTTCGCCGGCTCCGGGCGCGGCCGGGAGGGCTTCGGCGGCCCCGGGCGCGGGCGCGACGGCTCTGAGGGCTCCTCGCGCGGGCGTGACGGCTCCGGCAGCCCGCAGCGCGACCGGGTGAAGGCCGCCCGCCAGCCGCTCCGCGACTACGACTTCTACCCCGAGGGCTACACCGACGAGCGCGACACCACCGAGGTGCCGGGCGGCGTACGGCTGCAGAAGGTGCTCGCGCAGGCGGGCGTCGCCAGCCGCAGGGCCTGCGAGGAGATGATCGGCGAGGGCCGCGTCACCGTCAACGGCCAGGTCGTACGGAGGTTCGGCGCCAAGGTCGACCCGGCCGCCCAGGTCATCCACGTGGACGGCAAGCGCATCCCGACCGCGCCCGACCTGGTCTACTACGCGCTCAACAAGCCCATCGGCGTGGTCTCCACGATGGACGACCCGCAGGGCCGGCCGTGCCTGGCCGACTTCGTCGAGGAGCTGGCGCCGAGGCTGTTCCACGTGGGGCGGCTGGACACCGAGACCGAGGGCCTGCTGCTGCTCACCAACGACGGGGAGCTGGCCAACCGGCTGACGCACCCCAGCTACGGCGTGCAGAAGAAGTACTGGGCCAAGGTGCCGGGGCCGATCCCGCGTGACCTGGCCCGGCGCCTGAAGCAGGGCATCGAGCTGGAGGACGGCCTGGCCAGGGCCGACTCCTTCGCCGTCGTGCACGAGCACGGCCAGCAGGCGCTGGTCGAGGTGGTCCTGCACGAGGGCCGCAAGCACGTGGTCAGGCGGATGCTGGAGGAGGCGGGTCACCGGGTGATCGACCTGGCCAGGATCGAGTTCGGGCCGGTGAAGCTGGGCCGGACCAAGCCGGGCACCGTCAGGTCGCTGAGCCTGAAGGAAGTCGGCGAGCTGTACGCGGCCGTGAAGCTGTAATCTGGCCGGACGCAGGAGCCCGTGCGAACCTCCGCACGGGCTCTCCGGTATAAGAGGGGGACGAACCACATGGTGCGGGCGATCCGCGGGGCGATCCAGGTGGACGCCGACGACCGCGACTCGGTCATCTCCGGGACGACCGAGCTGGTCAGTGCGATCATGGAGCGTAACCGGCTGACCCCGGACGACGTGATCAGCGTGCTGTTCACGGCCACGCCCGACCTGACCTCCGAGTTCCCCGCGCTCGCGGCGCGTAAGCTGGGCTTCCACGATGTGCCGCTGATCTGCTGCACCGAGATCGACGTGCCGGGCGCGCTGCCTCGCGTCGTACGCCTGATGGCGCACATCGAGACCGACCGCCCGCGGTCGGAGATCCAGCACGTCTATCTGCGCGGGGCGGTGGCATTGCGCCAGGACATAGCCCAGTGAACGCCGACGCCGGCGGACGCCGTTCCCCGTGAGCGGCGCCGCCGGTGAGGCGGCGGTGCCGAGCAGGGCGGCAGGGTCCGGTCGGCGGGCACGCAAGTGTCCGGCAAGCCGGACGCGCGACACTCCACATTCCGTATAGCCCGATAAATCAGGACATCGAGATGGAACTTCGTACCGTGCTCGTCGTCGGCACCGGTCTGATCGGCACCTCCGCGGCGCTGGCGCTACGCAAGCGGAACGTGCGCGTGCTGCTCGCCGACCGCGATCCAGGAGCCGTACGGCTGGCACGGGAGCTCGGCGCGGGCGAGGACTGGACCCCCGACACGGCGGCCTCCGACCCGGCGGACCTCGCGATCATCGCGGTGCCCCCCGCGTACGTGGCCACCGAGCTGCTGGAGCTGCAGCGGATCGGCGCGGCCCGGTTCTACACCGACGTCGCCAGCGTGAAGGCCGAGCCCATCCACCGGGCCGCGCAGCTGGGCTGCGACCTGGCCAGCTACGTCGCCTCCCACCCGCTGGCCGGGCGGGAGAAGTCCGGGCCGGGGGCCGCGCGCGACGACCTGTTCCTCGGCCGTCCTTGGGCGCTGTGTCCCACGGAGGAGGCCGACCCCGAGGCGAAGGCGGCCGTGCTGCGGCTGATCGACCTGTGCGGGGCCAACGCGGTCGAGGTGAGCGCGATGGACCACGACCGCGCGGTGGCCGTGGTCTCCCACGCGCCCCACGTGGCCGCCTCCGCCGTGGCCGCCCGCCTGGCCGACGCCACGGACGTGGCGCTGGGGCTGGCCGGGCAGGGCGTGCGTGACGTCACCCGGATCGCGGGCAGCGACCCTGGGCTGTGGCTGGGCATCCTGTCCGGCAACGCCTCCCCGGTCGCCGAGGTGCTGGAGGCCGTGGCCAACGACCTGGCCGACGCCGCGAGCGCGCTGCGTGCCATGGCCGAGGGCGACGGCACGGCCACCGGCGAGCTCACCCAGCTGCTCAAGCGCGGCGTGGTGGGCCACGACCGCATCCCCGGCAAGCATGGCGGCCCCGCCTCCTCCTACGCCGCCGTCCAGGTGGTCATCGGCGACAGCCCCGGCCAGCTGGCCCGGCTGTTCAGGGTGTGCGACGAGGTCGGCGTCAACGTCGAGGACGTGCGCCTCGAACACGCGCCCGGCCTGCCCCTGGGCATCGCCGAGCTGGCGGTGCAGCCCGACTCCGCCGCCTCGCTCACCGACGCCCTGCGCGAACGCGGCTGGCAGGTCCCGTAGCCCGGGTGCTCTTGCCCGGCTTTTGCGGTCTGTACGATTCCGCGTGCGCCAAGGCCCGAAAAGTTTTCCCCGGACGATGTCACGCCCGCGCCTCCTCGATCCGTCTTCAGGTCAGAATCGAGGAGGTAAGGACAATGAGTGAGATTCTGGTCCTGGGCGGGGGCTACGCCGGCATGATGGCGGCCATCAGGGCCGCCCGGCTGACGCGCAAGACAGGCGGCAAGGTCACCCTGGTGAACGCCTCGCCGACGTTCACCGAGCGGCTGCGCCTGCACCAGACGGCCGCGGGGCAGCCGCTGGCCCCGCGTTCCCTGGCGGAGTCGCTGGCCGGCACCGGCGTCCGGCTGGAGATCGGGCGGGTGACGGCGCTCGATCCGGCACGCGGGCAGGTGCGCCTCGCCGACCCGGACGGCGGCGAGCGGGTGCTCGGCTACGACAAGCTGGTCTACGCGCTCGGCGCCGTCACCGACACCTCCGTCCCCGGCGTCGACGACCACGCGTACACCTATGACGACCACGAGTCCGCCGTACGGCTCTCGCGGCGCCTCGACGACCTGACGCGCGGCACGGTGGTCGTGGCCGGCGGCGGGCTGACCGGCGTCGAGTCGGCGGCCGAGCTGGCCGAGACCCGCCCCCACCTGCGGGTGGTGCTGGTGACCAGGGGCCGGCCCGGCTCCATGATGGGCGAGAGCGCCCGCGCGTACCTGGACGCGGGCCTGGAGCGGCTCGGCGTCGAGGTGCGTTCGGGCGCGGCCGTCACCAAGGTGCTGCCCGACGGCGTCGAGCTGGAGGGCGGCGAGCTGATCCACTCCGACGCCACGCTCTGGACCACCGGCATCAAGGGGCTGTCCATCGCCACGGAGTCGGGGCTCGCCGTGGACGCCCAGGGCCGGATCGTGGTGGACTCCGCGCTGCGCTCGGTCTCCCACCCCGACGTGTACGCCGTCGGCGACGCCGCCGCGATCACGCAGAAGTTCGGGGTCATGCACGGCACCTGTCAGGGCGGAATCCCGGCGGGCCTGCACGCGGCCGGCTCGCTGGCCGCCACGCTCCAGGGCAAGGAACCGGCCGCCTTCCGGTTCGGGTACGTGCATCAGCCCACCAGCCTGGGCCGCCGCGACGCGGTCATCCAGTTCACCCACCAGGACGACACACCGCGCAGGTGGTACCTGACCGGGCGGGCGGCCATCAGGTACAAGGAGGTGCTGTGCGCGAGCTCGTTCCCGACGTTCAAGCTGCTCAAGCGGGGCCTGGTGCCCGTCTGGATGTTCCGCCTCACCGGCATCTGACGAGCGGGCGGGCTTCTGACGGGTGGGGGCCCATCCACATACGGGCTTTACGACGAACGATCGACGAACGACGAACGGCGGGGGGGGGGCGGGGGGCCCCCCCCCCCCCCGGGGGGGGGGGGGGGGGGGTGGGGGGGGGTGTGGTGGTTTGGGGGTTTTTTTAGGTGGGGGGGGGGTGGATTT
>NZ_JBEZFZ010000043.1:0-66361 GCF_040649735.1 Nonomuraea sp. NPDC048892
CCCCAGCCGCGATTACCAACCTCAGGCAAACCCCAGCAAGACGAAACCCCCGAACCCGTAGGTTCGAGGGTTTCCGATGTCCTGAGACATCACAACCGTCGGGACGACAGGATTTGAACCTGCGACCCCTTGACCCCCAGAACGTGGAAGTATGCGTTTCCGCAGCTCAGCCACTATCTGGGAGAGCGGCAACACGTTCATCGACCTGCAGCTTGTTCAGGTGCGCGCACACCGTGTGGTCCCAATCTGGTCCCAACACCGCTGGGCTCACCATGGCCGTCAAGCTCATCGAGACGGCGAAGCCCCCTTGCGCAGTCAACGCCCCCGTCTCTCGCTCTGGTCCGAGCCGGAGCGAAGTTCCGCGAGACCAAGCTCATCGAACGCCCCGAGGAATCATCGGCCGTCGAGGAGCAACCCACAGCTGTATGAAAATGATCCACAGGTATCGGCGATGGGTGCAGCTCGTCAGCTCGGCTTCAGGTCCGCGGCCAGCTGCGGGATGGCCAGGAACAAGACGGTCAGCATCATGAACAGCAGCATGGCGGGCAGGACCAGCACGGCCAGCCCGAGCCAGGCTCTGGCGCCGGTGTGCGCCCCCGGGGTTGTCTGAGCGGACGACATGAGCGTCCTCCTTCGGCGGATTCGGACAGTGGAAGATCCGGCACAGTGTGCGTTCGGCCATGTCCCTCGGAAGCGAACGTTCGCGTCCATGACGGCATGACGTCGCCAACAGTAGGAACGCTCAGGCCGTCGCCGAATCAGTGAAGTCGCCAGTCTTGGCCGGTGTCAGGCTGGGCGCTCGGCAAGGACCAGCCTCATGAGCTCGGCTCGCGAGGTGACGGCGGTCTTCTGGAAGACCTTGCGCAGGTGGTAGTCCACCGTCCGGGGGCTGAGGAATAGCTGGGCGGCGATCTCCCGGTTGGTCAGCCCCTCACCGACGGCCAGCGCGATGCGTAGCTCCTGTGCGGTGAGCGTGCTCAAGGCTCCTGCTTCGGAGGGCCGTACCGACTCCCCTGCCGCGCGAAGTTCGCTCAACGCACGATCGGCCCAGGTGAGCGCGCCGATGCGGCGGAAGGTCTCCAACGCGCCTCGCAAGTAATGCTGCGCCTGTGAACGTCGCCGGGCACGCCGCGACCACTCGCCGGCAAGGAGCTCGGTCCTGGCTTGCTCCAGCGGGGCGTCAAAGCCGGCGTGCAGTCTAAGGCTCTCCACGTAGTGATTGTCGGCGGTGCCGCCACTGCTGATCAGCGCCCGGCAACGGGCCGCGAGCGCGGCCGGCTCCGGCGAGATCGCCTGCTCGGCCCACCGGACGTAGCGGGCTGTGGCCGCTGCCGCTCGCTCGTGCTCGCCAGCGCGGACCAGCGCTTCGACGAGGTCGGGGACAGTTGCCGCGATCAGGTCGGCGGGCGTGTCGGTGTCCCAGTCACCGACCGCCTCGAAGTGCCGAGCGGCCTCGCGGTATCTGCCTGCGCCCAGCTCGATGAGGCCAAGTGCGCGCAGGGCATAGGACCGCGCGTCGGCCAGCCTGCGGCTACTCGCTTCAACCAGGACGTCGGCGGCCAACTGGGCGGCGTCGGAACGGCCCTGAACGGCCGCGCACCAGGCCAGCAGCCCTCGATTACGGCAGGCTGTACTCGGCTGGCCCACCTCCACGGCGAACTGGTACCCCTCCTCCGCGTACGCCTCGGCGAGCCCGAACCTGCCCCGCGCGATCTCATCGGCTGCCTTGTACTCGAGATTCCAGGCGAGCGCACCCAGCGATCCGTTCGTACGCGCCAGCCGCCCGGCATCGCGGTACAGGCGCCTGCTCAGCTCGTACTCGCCGAGCCCGCGAGTCAGGGCCCCGGCCAGAGTCATCAAGATCGGATCGGTGAGCGACTCGATCGCGGCCTCCTCGTCCGCCGTGGCAGGTGCCACATCACCGCCGGAACGGGCCTGACAGGCACGGCGCAAGAGCAGCAGCACCGCGTCCTCCGGATCGTCCGGTTCCAGCGCAACGTCCTCCAGCCAGCCCGCGAGCTCGGACCAGGCCTGCGGCCGGTTGGCACGGGTTCCCAGGTCGCCGTACATCGCGATGGTGGGCGTGAAGCGGCGCCGATCAAGGCGCAGTACGCGCGGGATCCAGGGCCTGATGAGGTCCATCGCGTCCTCGGGCGAGCCGGCGAACTCGGCCACGATGGCGCGCATCACCACCAGCGGTATCCGATCCTCCTCGCCGAGCTGAGGTTCGCGCTCCGCTCGGTCGAGCAGTCCCACCGCCTTCTCGGTGAACCCGCCCAGGGCGGCTGCGTGCGCCGCGGACCACAGCCGCCGTCCCCTGCGCGGGCCGTCCGCCGTGAGCTCAGCCGCTCTCGCCAACGCGGCCATGGCCGCGGCGGGGCCACCGCGCAGGGCCGCCTGTTCGGCCGAGCGCTCCAGCTCTTCGGCTGCCTGCTCGTCGGGTCCCACTGCGGCCTGGCCGAGATGCCAGGCACGGCGATGCTGGTCGGCCGGGCTGTCGAAGGCCGCGGCAAGCGCTCGATGGATCGCGGCCCGCCGATTAGCCGTGGCGCTGTGATAGATCGCGGACCGGATTAGCGGATGCCGGAACACCAGCCGCGTCCCGTCGTAGGCCAGAAGCTCGTCAAGCTCGACCCGGCGCAGCGGGCCGGTGTCGACCTGCAGGGTCGCAGCCGCCTTCTCGAGAATGTCGACGCCGCCCGTGCCATGGGTGGCGATGAGCTGCAGCAGTGGCAGCGACTCGGCATGCCGCGTCCGGATCCTGGCCAGGAACGAGCGTTGCAGTTCGTCGGTCATGGCGAGCGGCTCCTGCGTGCCCTCCTGGGGTTGTGGCCTTGCGGCAAGTTCGATCAGGGCCAGGGGGTTTCCGCTCGTGGCGGTCAGGAGGCGGTTCTGCTCGCTATCGGTCAGGCGCTGCTCGCCCAGGCACTCGGCGAGCAGCGCCTTGGCCGCCTCTCGGTCGAGGCCCATGAGCGGGACGCGGCGCGCGTCGGGCAGATCGGCGCCGTGCCCCTCATCGGCCCGCGCGGCCAGCGCCAGCGCGACGGACTCGTTGTGCAGACGGCGGGCGACGAACGCCAGCGTCTTCAGCGTCGGCTGATCCGCCCAGTGCGCGTCGTCCACGACGCACAACACTGGGCGGGTGCCGGCCAGCAGGGACAACAACGACAGAGTGGACAACGCCACCAGGAACGGATCAGGTGGTGCTCCATGCGCGCGTCCGAACAGGATGTTCAGGGCTCGCGCCTGGGGGCCCGGCAGCTCGTCCACGGAGCCGAGCACGGGGAACAACAGCTGGTGCAGGGTCGCATAGGCGAGATCGGACTCCGGCGCGGCACCAACGGCGTGCAGTACCAGGAAACCGGCCGCCCGCTCCTCCGCGTGGGACAGCAGGGTGGTCTTGCCGATTCCCGGCTCCCCCAGCACGATCACCCCGCCGCCGCGGCCCTCGGCGGCGTGCCGCAGCAACGACTCGATCAGATCCGCCTCGTCGTCTCTCCCCAGCACACGCCGAGCATAGAAACCCCTGGCACTTGTGACAAAGCGACCCCGAGACCGGCGACTTCGCCGATGCGCCCGCCGCAGTGCTCCGGCCCGCTGACCCCTGTCGAATGCTTTGTCGATGTGCGGCGGCCGAGCCGGGCTCTCGACGACACCTCAGTGTCCGTGACCGTGCCCGTGTCCGACGAAGGCCGCCGGGGGCCGACCCGGCGGGACGAGGCCGAGCGACACGACCGCCGCCACTCCGGCGACCACCGCGCACAGCGTCAGCCCGGAGACGAACCCGCCGACGTCGGCCGCACCGCTGGGCGCCAGGCTCGCCGCGGCCACAGTCGAGACCACCGCCACGCCGATCGAGCCGCCGAGCTCGTGAAAGGTGTTGATGACGCCGGAGGCGACGCCGTTCTCGCCGGGCGGGATGTTGGCCATGGTCGTCGTGGTGGCCGTCACGAACGCCGGCCCGATGCCGAGCGCCGCCAGCGCGAAGCCGGGCAGCAGCGTGACGTACGGATCGGCGTCCGGCGAGATACGGGTCATCAGCGCCGCGCCCGCAGCGGTGAGCACGAACGAGGCCACCGCCACCGGCCGCCCGCCGAGCCGGCCGATCAGGTGCCCGCCGGCCTGGGTGCCGATCGTGATCGCGATCGCCACCGGCAGGAACAGCAGCCCGGTCCGCAGCGGCCCGAACCCCATCACCCGCTGCAGGTAGAGCGAGCTGAGGAAGAACAGGCCCAGCATGAGCCCCGTGGCGACGAGCATGACGAACGTCCCGGAGATCACCGGCCGTCGGGCCAGGGTGACGGCACGCATGAGCGGGGCCCGTACCGACCGCTCCACCAGCACGAACAGCACGTAGAGCAGCCCCGCACCGGCCAGCGGCAGTACCATGCCGGCCGCGCCCCAGCCGGCGTCGCCCGCGGTGACGAGCCCGTAGATCAGCAGGGCCGTCGCCGCCGTGACGATCAGTGCCCCGGGCACGTCGACCGGCTCCGCCCGTCCCGGCGCGGCCGGCACGACGGCGGGGATGGCGGCGAGCACGAGCAACCCGATCGGTACGTTCACGAAGAACACCCAGGTCCAGCCCGGACCGGCGGTCAGGAGCCCGCCCAGCAGTACCCCCAGGGCCGCTCCCGTGCCGCCGATGGCGGCCCACACGCCGAGCGCCCGCCCGCGCCGTGGGCCATGGAACGTGGTAGTGATCACGGCCAGCGCGGCGGGGCTGAGCAGCGCGGCCCCCACCCCTTGCAGCGCCCGCCCGGCCAGCAGCGTCGGGCCGGTGGCGGCCAGCCCGCACAGCAGCGAGGCCGCCGTGAACAGCCCCAACCCGGCGAGCAGCGTTCGCCGCGCGCCGAGCGCGTCGGCCAGCCGCCCGCCGAGCACCATCAGACCGCCGAAGCACAGCGTGTACGTGGTCACCACCCAGGTCAGCGCCTCGCGGCCGAGTGCCAGGTCCGTGCCGATCGCGGGCAGCGCGATCTGCACCACGGTGATGTCCACGATCAGCATGAACTGGGCCAGGCAGAGCAGCACCAGCACGGTCCACCCGCCGGTACGCGCAGGCGCGTGGGGGGACGTGTCGTCAACCATCCGGAACTCCTTAACTCGAACAGCGATGTTCAAGTTAGCACGCACAGGGATACCCGGGTAGGGCATAAGAGATGTTCAGGAGGAAGCGGACACCCCGTCCGTCAGAAGCGACACCATGCTGGCGATCAGTACGCGCTCCACGTCCTCGGGAGCCAGCCGGCCCGCCTCGCGCTCCTGAGCGGCGCTGTGAATGAGCGAGAAGAACGTCGTCACCAGCCAGGGAAGCGGCAGGTCGGTGCGGAAGTCGCCGTCCCGTTGCCCGCGCTCGATGAGCCGTTCCACCCGGCGCAGAGGCCGGTCGTGATGCTGCCTGATCCGCTCGGTGGCCATCATCCGGTCGGCGGCCACGAAAAGCCGGCGGTGCCGGTCGAGGATCTCCCACGACGACCGCAGCAGGGCCGCCATGGCCTCCGGAGTCGGCGCGGTCTCCAGCGCCGGGTCCTCCAGCACCGCGTCCGCAGCATCGACCACGTGGTTCAGCACCGCCTCCACCAGCGCCTCGCGCGACGGAAAGTGCCCGTACAAGGTCACCCGTCCCACCCCGGCGGCCTTGGCGATGGCGGCGACGCTGGCGGCCGGGTCGGAGCTCAGCAGGCGCGCACCCGCTGCGAGGATGGCCGCGATGTTGCGCTCGGCGTCGGCCCGCCGGACGGGCGCGGACTGTCGTGAGGCGGCTTTCACCATGCGATCACCCTACGACGCCCACCCGCCGCGGCCGGCAGCATGCCCTGACCTGCGAGGTTCCTCAGTGCCAGAGATCGCCGGCCTTAGCGGCGCTGCTCAGTGATGGTAGGCGTGAATCACCGCATGCCCCTTGCCTCGCCCGATGATCCACTTGTTGATCGGAGTGGTGACGAGAAAGGCGACCAGCAGCGAGAAGGCCAGTGCACCCCAGAACAGCAACGAGGTCAGACCGGAGTCCATGGCACCAGGGATGATCAGCATGACGCCGTTGTCGACGATCTCCATGACAAGGATCGACAGGGTGTCTGCGGCCAGGGCGAGACGCAGCGCCGTACGCCAGTTCAGACCTGCACGGAACAGGCCGCGCAGGGTGAGCGCGTAGCCGAAGATGAACGCCAGGACGACCGCCAGGATGATGCTCGGCACGTTGTGCCAGCCGAGCGCGGTGGCGATGACCATGCCGAGCACCTCGCCGATGGCACAGCCCGTAAGGCAGTGCAAGGTCGCCGAGGCGGCCACTCCCCATGTCGCCTTCATCGGCCCGTGGTGGCCGTGCTCCTCGGATTGCTGCGCGTGACTACTATGCGGGTCGGTAGCGGGAGCGTGAGAGCCGTGGTCGTGCATCTCATGCCCACCATGGTGCATCGATTCAGACATTGGCACCTTCTAGTTTGATCAGTCACATTTGACCCGGCCAACCTAAACCCCCCGCCCGTATGGTGGCAATGTCAGACGAGCTTCCGTCACCCTCGTCTCCTATGCGGCATAGGACATGTGACAGACGCTCAGCCGTGCTGCTGGTCCCCTCTTTGACCCGCGGTGGTCATGCGGAGAACGGCCTCGACGAGCCGGCCTGGTGCCGTGGCGAAGTTGAGGCGGACGAACCCGCGCCCAGGCGGCCCGAACCTTCGCCGGACGGCAGCGCCCCGCATACCTCTATAGGGTATCGTGCAATAAGTCGTACATGTATGTACGAGATTGTCGGAGGCGTTGATGAACAGCCACATACCCATCCATTTGGACGTGAACGGACGAGTTCACGATCTGTCCCTGGATCCCCGCACCTCGCTGCTCGACTGCCTGCGCGAGCACCTGGGTCTGACCGGCACGAAGAAGGGCTGCGACCAGGGCGCCTGCGGCGCGTGCACGGTCCTGCTTGACGGCGACCGGGTCAACTCCTGCCTGACGCCGGCCGTGCAGTGCGACGGCACGGAGATCGTCACCATCGAGGCCCTGGCCGACCACGAGCTGGGCAGCCAGGTGCAGCAGGCGTTCCGCACGCACGACGGGTTCCAGTGCGGCTACTGCACTTCCGGGCAGATCTGCTCGATCATCGGCATGCTGGCCGAGCACCGCGACGGCCGGCCGAGCGCCGTGACCGAGGACCTCACCCGGCCGGCGCCGCTCACCCGCGCCGAGATCAGGGAGCGCATGGCGGGCAACCTGTGCCGGTGCGGCGCCTACAACGGCATCGTGGCCGCCGTCCGGGAGGTGGCCGGGGCATGAGGGAGTTCGCCTATGTCAGGGTCGCGTCGGTGTCCGAGGCGATCGGGCTCGCGGGTCCGGTGAGGTATCTGGCCGGAGGGACGAACCTGTTCGATCTGATGCGGGAGGAGGTGGAGCGGCCCGAGCGGGTCATCGACATCTCCCGGCTATCGTTGTCGGCCATCGAGGACCTGCCGGACGGCGGGCTGCGCCTCGGGGCACTGGCCCGCAACGCGCACGTCGCCGCCGACGACCGGATCCGCCGACGCTACCCGGTGCTCGCGCGAGCCCTGCTGAACGGGGCTTCCCCCCAGCTGCGCAACCGCGCCACGGTGGGCGGCAACCTGCTGCAGCGCACCCGTTGCCGCTACTTCTACGACCTCGGCGCGGCCTGCAACAAGCGCTCCCCGGGCACGGGATGCGACGCGCTGGACGGGCTCAACCGAGGTCACGCCATCCTCGGGGCGAGCGAGAGCTGCGTAGCCGTCCACCCGTCCGACATGTGCGTGGCACTGGCCGCGCTCGGCGCGACCGTCAATCTCACCGGCCCCGAGGGCGACCGGAGCGTACCGGTCATGGACTTTCACCATCTGCCCGGCGCGACACCGGAGATCGAGACCGTGCTGAGGGGTGGTGAACTGGTCACGAGCGTGGACCTGCCGCCGTGGCCGCCGGCCCGGGGCGCCTACGTGAAGGTACGTGACCGGGTCAGCTACGCCTTCGCACTGGTGAGCGCCGCCGTGCTCCTCCGCATCGAGGGCGGCCGGATCGCCACCGCCCGTATCGCGCTCGGCGGGGTGGCGCTCAAGCCGTGGCGCGCGTACGCGGCCGAGGACCTGCTGACGGGTGCGCCGCCGGACGAGCGGATCTTCGAGGAAGCGGCGAGGGAGGCGGTCGCGGAAGCGCGACCCCTGCGCCACAACGCGTTCAAGATCGAGATGGCCGCGCGGCTGATCCGCCGTACCCTGGTGGAGCTGGCATGACGTTCACCTCACGCGCCTTCGGCCTCGGCACCAAAGTCCTCGGCAAGGTGGCCCGGCTGCTGCCCGACGGCCGCCACGACCCCCTGTCCACCCGGCCCGGCGAGATCGGCCGTGACGTGAACCGGCTCGACGGGCCCGCGAAAGTGTCCGGCGGAATTGCCTACACCGCCGACCACGTCCCCGCCGGGCTGGCTTACGCCGTCGCGGTGCCCAGCACAATCGCCAAGGGCCGCGTCACCGCCATCGACACCTCCCGGGCGCTCGCGGCGCCCGGCGTGCTGCTGGTGATGACGCACGAGAACGCGCCGCCGATGAGACCTACGGGCGCGTACGCCACGCTCAGGGCACCGGTCGGCGCCGCCGCGATGAGCCTGCCGATCTTGAATACCGATCGCGTCTTCTGGCACGGCCAGCCGATCGCCGTCGTCGTGGCCGAGTCGCAGGAGCAGGCTGAACACGCCGCCCGGCTCGTGCAGGCCCGCTACGCGCCAGAGCCCGCCGTCCTGGCGATGTCGGATGAGGCCGCCTACACCCCGGCTCACTCGGTGCTGGAGGAGTCGAGGACGGTCGTTGGGAACGTGCGAGCCGGACTGGCTCGGGCCACGGCCACCGTGCAGGCCGTCTACAGCACGCCGGCCGAGCACCACAACGCGCTCGAACCGCACGCCACCGTGGCCACGTGGAACGGCGACGACCTCACCGTGTACGACACCTCGCAATACCCCTACGGCGTCAAGGAGATGCTCGCGAAGAAGTTCGGCCTGCCCCGCGACCGGGTGCACGTGCTGGCGCCGTACATCGGGGGCGGGTTCGGCGGCAAGACGTGCGCCTGGCCGCACGTGGCCCTCGCCGTCGCCGCCGCCTGGCTGGCGGGGCGGCCGGTCAAGCTGGCGTTGTCGCGTACGCAGACGTACCTGATGACCGGCGGCCGGGCGCCGACGCGCAGCCGGGTCCGGCTCGGCGCCGACGAGCAGGGCCGGCTGACGGCCATCGTCCACCACGCGCTGGCCACGTGTACCGCCGACGAGTTCGCCGAGGCCGCCATCGCCGCCTCCCGCCACCTGTACGCCTGCCCGAACATCTCCGCCCACCAGAAGGTGACCCGGGTGGACCGCATCCAGAACGCGTTCTTCCGCGGCCCCGGCGTCGCCCCGGGATCGTTCGCCATGGAATCGGCCATGGACGAACTCGCCTGGGAACTCGGCATGGACCCGCTCGAACTACGCCTGCGCAACGAGCCCGACCGCGACCCGGTCTCCGGCAACCGCTTCACCAGCCGCCACCTGCGCGAGGCCTACCTGCTCGGCGCGGAGACCTTCGGCTGGCACGAACGTGCCCCGCTCCCCCGGGCCACCCGCGACGGACACTGGCTCGTGGGACACGGCATGGCAGCAGCGATCAACCCCGACGCCATGCTCATCGCCGCCGTCCGGCTGCGATTGGACGCCGACGGCACGTTCACCATCCACAGCAGCACCAACGAGCTGGGCGCGGGTACCTCCACCGCCCAGACCCAGGCCGCCGCCCAGCGCCTCGGCGTGCCCATGGGCAAGATCCGCTTCCTTCAGGGCGACTCCGACGTGGCCAGGACCCGCATCCCCGGCGCCTCGGCGGCCACCACCACCCTCGCCTCGGCCATCTGGAACGCGTGCGACCAGCTCGTACGAGAACTCCTCAAGCTCGCCAAGGACACGCCGCTGGCGGGGCTCCTGCCCGGCGAGATGGAAGCGCGCGACGAGGGACTGTTCACCAGGGACGGCCGCGGCATGACCTACCGGCAGATCCTGGAGTTGGCAGGCCGCGACCATGTCGAGGTGACCGGCAAGTCGGCGCCGCCGTACCAGACCCTCAAACGCACCACCAGCACCTACGGCGCGCACTTCGCTGAGGTATGGGTCGACGAGGACACCGGTGAGGTCCGCGTCACCCGCTGGGCCGGCGCCTTCGACGGAGGCCGCATCGTTTCCCCCAAGCAGGCCGCCGGCCAGATGCGCGGCGGCATCATCCAGGGCATCGGCATGGCCCTCATGGAGGAGACCCTGCTCGACGAGCGCTCCGGCCGCATCGTCAACGCCAGCCTGGCCGAACAGCACATCCCCACCCATGCCGACGTGCCCGACATCGACGTGCGCTTCGTGGACCGGCCCGACCGCCAGACCCCTCTCGGCGCCAAGGGCATCGGCGAACTGGGGATTGTCGGAGTGGCGGCGGCCATCGCCAACGCGGTCTACCACGCCGCCGGCACCCGCGTCCGAGCCCTCCCCATCACTCCGGACAAGCTGCTCCCATAAACCTCTGGAGAGGATCACTCTCACTCGGGCCCGGCTGCTCCAGGCCGGCCAAGGCTGTCTGCGCGGCGAAACTCAGCTATCCGCCCCCTGGTCCGACTCCCGGACAGGGGTGACGGTCGGTGCCGCGGCGGGCGTGAGCGAGGGCGGGGCGAGTCTGCTGGCGACGGCCGCCAGGATCGCGGCGGCAGCGGCCGCTGCCGCCGCGGCGCCGAACGCGGTGGCGCCGGTGTCATCGGGGCCGGTGAGGTGACCGGCGACGGCGGTGCCCAGGCCGTAGCCCGCCCACATGAAGGTGTTGAGCCAGGCGAAGACCTCCGTTCGGTAGCCGGCAGGGGCGTGGTCGGCGAGCAGGGCGGGCACTGCGGCATCGCGTGGGCCGGTGACCAGGCCGACAAGCGTCATCAGTATGGCGAGCGACACGAAGCCGGGTGCCCAGGCTCCGCCGAGCAGGACGGCCGCTTCGGCGAGTGAGAGCAGGACGAGCAGGCGTCCGCCGTTGAGGGGCCAGGATCGCGCGCCGTACCCGAGGGTGCCCAGGAGGGCGCCGGCCGACAGGAGGCCCATCAGCAGGCCGGCGGAGGCGGCCGAGCCGAAGGCGGTGGCCGAGGCGACGGTGGCGATGCGCAGGCAGCCGAAGGTGAACGTGCCAAAGGCGGTGATGGTCAGCAGCAGGAGGGTGTACGGGTGGGTGAGCGGCCCGGCCAGGCGCAGTCTGCCAGGCGGAACCGGCTGGGCCTGCCGGACCGCCGGGGAGGCCAGTAACAGGGCGGTGCCGGCCAGGACCGTGGCGCCCGCGGCACTCACCACGGCCTGAGCTGGGACGATCCAGACCAGGACCGGCACGAGCAGCGGGCCGACGATGAACATCAGCTCGTTGACGGCGTTGTCGACGGCGTAGGCGGCGGGCAGGATGGCGGTGGGGACGAGGCGTGGCCAGGCGCTTCTGATGACGGATCCGGCGGGCGGGGTGGTGGCACCAAGGAGCACCGCGGCGCCGATCATCAGGGCGGGCGGGGTGAGCAGGAGCAGGGTGTAGGCGAGAGCGTGGGCGGCCAGGTAGCCGGTCAGGGCTGGGCGCGGGCCGTACCGGTCGGCGATGCGTCCGCCGAGCGGCGCGCACAGGGCCAGGGCCAGCGCGTGGCCGGTGAGGACGAGTCCTGCGGTGGCGTAGGAGCCGAGCCGGTCGACGGCGGCCAGCAGCAGGGCGAGGCTGAGTATGGGCGTGCCCAGCTTGACGAGAAGGGCGGCGGCGAGCAGGCGGGAGACGCCTGAGTGGGTGAGCAGACGGCGATAGGGCGCGAACATGACGGCTCCGTTACTATCTAACTGGATTACGCCTATGACACACAGAAAGAGTGTTACCAGTCAAGTGGAGATAGCCTGTAACGTCACCCGCCAGGCCCCGCTGATCGCCGAGCTGGTCAACCTGGCCACGGCACGCCAGCGGGGCGGCACCTCGGTACAGCCATCGACGGGCGAGGATCTGGCGGCGACGATCGCCGCACAGCTCGGCGACCGCGCCGGCGCCGCCCTGCGCGCCGATCCGGGCGCGGGGCGGCGCCTGGCCGAGCTGGCCGCCGAGTTGCGGCAGGCACTGCTGGCCGAGCATCCAGCCGACCAGGCCGCCCGCATCAACGCCATGATCCGCAGATACGGGGCGCAGCCTTACCTGGTCGAGGATGTCGGCCAGCCGTTTCACCTGCACTTCCACGGCTCGGGCGGCACCCAGGTGGAAGCGCTGGGCGGCGAGTTCGCCACCGCGCTGGCCCTCATCGTGGACGGCTACGGCCCCGACCGCTTTGGGCAGTGCGAGGCGCACCAGTGCGAGGCCGTTTACATCGACCTGACCCGCAACGCCTCGCGCCGCTACTGCAGCCCGGCCTGCACGGCGCGCGCCAAGACCGCCGCCTACCGCAGCCGCCGTCACGCCTGATCACGCCATCACGGATATCGCCATGTGGGTCGAAGTGGTGATCTTCACTCGGCTGCCGAGGGCAGGCGCCGGTGCCGGGGCGAGCCGTCCGCCGCCCTTCCCAGCAGCTGTGCAGGCTGTATCCCGGCAAACACAAGCCGCGCCACGGGACCAGTCGCCTACATCAGAGCCGGTCGAGGATCTTCTGCAACTGCTCCACCTCGGCCTGCTGCGCCGTTTCGATGGTCTTGGCCAGTTCCTTCGCCTCGGGGTTCGAGCCGCCCGACTGCTCGGTGCGAGCCATCTCGATGGCGCCGTTGTGGTGGGCGATCATCTGCTGCGCGAAGAGCTTGTCGAACTCCGCCCCCTTGGCCGCCTTGAGCTTCGTCATGTCCTCCTCAGACATGACGCCGGGCATGTCGTGCCCCATGCCGCCCTCCGGCGCGGCCTTGCCCCACTCGGTCAGCCAGCCCTTCATGGTCTGGATCTCCGGGTCCTGGGCTGCCTTGATCTTCGCCGCGAGCTCCTTGATCTCCGGGTCGGCCGCGCGCTCAGGCGCCAGCTCGGCCATCTCGACCGCCTGCTCGTGGTGCGGGATCATCATCTGCGCGAACATGGCGTCCGCGTCGTTGAACGTGGCCGAGGGCTGCGCGCTTGCGGTGGTGGCGGCAGGTGCGCTGCTGCTGCTCATTCCTTCGTGCCCGGCCATGGAGTCGCCGTTGCCGCCACAGGCGGCCGCCAGCGTGAGTGCTCCTGCGGCGATGGCGACGGACGTCTTGCGGTTGATACGCATTGCTCGTTGTTCTCTCGATCGTGTTGGAAGTCCGGACCTGTTCGCGGGCAGGCGGGACACCTGTTCCGCACGGGCCGTCGGCCTATATGCGCAACATCGAGAGAATCGCCAGACGCCGGGACGTGAGCTTCGGCGGAGGTCTGGCGACCTGGCCGGCGGACGGGTGCGTCGCGGCCTTGTCGACGCCGCGTCTTCCTTCCCTGGCCCAGGTCGCGATCAACAGCAGGATCACGAACGTCATGAGCACGGCCAGGCAGACGTCTGTCGGGTCGAACCCCGGCATCTCCCGGTCGGGAACAAAGGACTCCATGCCCGCGGCAATCACGGATGTGACGGCAGGAACGGCCTCCATGCCATGTGTGGAGGAGGAGCCGCCGTGCCCGCCGTCCAGGTGTCCGAGGGTGTGCATGCCACAGACGCCCAGGGCGAGGGCCATGAGCAGGACGGCCCGCAGCGCGTGCACTGCACGGCGCTGCCACATAGATCCCACCGCCCCTCGCAGATCATCGGCACGTCACGACACTTTTCAGTGTACTAAGGCGACTCGTAGCACCTGCCAGGAACCGGCCGGGTGCCGCCACACAGGGATGTACGGCACCCGGCCGTCAATCGTTCAACGAGAGCACCGGCGAAGGCGCTCTCGTCCAGGTTCGGTCAGGCGGAGACCAGCTCGTAGCCGGCTTCCTCAACGGCGTCGCGCACACGAGCTTCCTCGATGGGCTCGTTCGCCGTCACAGTCACGTTCCCGGTGGCCAGGTCGACGTCGACGTCCGTGACGCCGGCGGTCTTGCCGACTTCGGACTTCACCGAGCCCACGCAGTGGCCACAGGTCATCCCGCTCACGGTGTAGGTCGCACTGCTCATCATGACTCCCCTCGATCAATACCCCTCATAGGTATAAGGCAGCTGGACGATGTGCCACGGATGTTCGCGATGCAACCCCCAACCCCCTACAGGTATATGAGACGTAGCCCACGTCAAGACATATACCCCTCGGGGGTATTGTCTCCCGTATGAGAAAGCTCAACTCCATCGCCATCGCCGGAGCCTCACTGGCCGGTCTCCGCGCGTTCCAGGCTCTGCGGCGTGAAGGTTTCGACGGCACGATCACCCTGGTGGGGGCCGAGAAGTACCTGCCCTACAACCGTCCCCCACTGTCCAAGAGCATGCTCACGGGCGACGACGAGGTCACGCTTCCCGGTGCCGAGGAAGTCGGCGACCGATGGCTCAAGGGCCGCCATGCCGTGCGGCTGGACACCTCGGAGCGGCGGCTGATCCCGGACGACGGCTCGGACGTCCGCTACGACGGCCTGGTGATCGCCACCGGCGCGCGCCCGCGGCGGCTGCCCGATGCCCCCGAGGGGGTGTACACCCTGCACACCGTCGAGGATTCCCTGGCGCTGCGCGCGGAACTGGCCGCGGGGCCCGGCAACGTCGTCGTCATCGGCGGCGGCTTCATCGGGGGCGAGGTCGCCTCGACCGCGCGCGCCCTCGGGCTCGGCGTCACGCTCGTGGACGCGTCCCCGTCCCCCATTGCGCAACGTCCTGGGCACCGAGACCGCACGCTGGCTGGCCGGCCATCACCGGGACAACGGTGTCGAGCTCGTCAGCGAGACCCGCGTGACCGGGTTCGACGGCCATGGCAGGGTGACGGGGGTGCGCTTGAGCGACGGCCGCACCCTGCCCGCCGACCTGGTCATCGCCGGCATAGGCGTGGTCCCGAACACCGACTGGCTGGACGGCAGCGGGCTGACGGTGAACGACGGAGTGGTCTGCGACGAGCGCCTGTTCGCCTCGGGCACGCAGGACGTGGTCGCTGCCGGCGACGTCGCACGCTGGCCCCACAGCCTGTACGGGGGCGCACTGATCCGCGTCGAGCACTGGTCGAACGCCAACGACCAGGGTGCCGCCGCGGCTCTCAACCTGCTGTCCGGCCCGGAGAACGCCAAGCCCTTCGCCGACCTGCCCTCCTTCGCCACCAACGTGCACGGCGCCCGCGTCCAGACCGCAGGCCTGCCACATCTGGCGGACGAGAGCCTTGTTGTGACGGGAGGCCCGGACGAGGGACGCTTCGCCGTCGCCTTCGCCAAGGACGGCACCCTCACCGGCGCGGTCGCGGTGAACGCGCCCAAGGACCTGATCCGGATCAAGCGCGCCATCGTGGCAGGCGATCGCCTGAGCTCCCTGGCGTGACGAGCAGGCACTGCTGGCCACGCATCTACGATCGCCGGTAGCATTTGTGCAGACTGCGGGTGGAGGGGGCTGTCTCATGGTGCGTGGCCTAGGGGAGCTCGAGTCCACGATCATGGATCGCATGTGGGCCATCAAGCGTCCGGCCTCCGTCAGGGATGTCCTGGAGCACCTGCAGCAGGAGCGCACCCTCGCCTACACGACGGTCATGACCGTGATGGACAAACTGCACACCAAGGGCCTGCTCAAGCGCCAGCCGGTCGGCCGCGCCTACATCTACGAGGCGGTGTCGTCCAAGGAGGCCTACACCGCCGACGTGATGCGCGCGTCCCTGGCCGCGAGCGGCAACAGGGCGGCCACGCTGGTGCACTTCCTCGAGCGCCTGACCCCGGAGGAGGCCAGCGCCTTGGAGGCGGCGCTCCAGGTGTACCCGCCCGGGGGACGCAGCTCGTGATCGTGGCGATCATCCTGGCCCTGTACGGCCTCTTCGCGGCGCTGGCGCTGCCGAAGGTGCTCAAGCGGGCCTCCTGGGCCGACCGCGCGCCACGACTGGCGATCGCCATGTGGCAAGCGGCCGGAGCGTCGGTGGTCGCCTCGGCGCTGCTGTCGGCGTTCGCCGTCGCCGTGCCCGCCTCGGTGGTGGGGCACGGCCTGGCCGACCTGTTCGAGGCCTGCGCCGCACTGCTTCACGACGAGGCGGCCCTGAGCTCGGCCGGCACCCGCGCGAGTATCGCCGTCGCCGGGCTTCTCCTGATCAGAATCGCCTACACGGGCGCCGCGGTCCTCCTACGTGCGCGCCGCGAACGTCGCCGGCACGCCGAAGCGCTGTCGCTGCTCGGCCGGCACGACGGCGACCTCGACGCACTCGTGGTGGACTATGAGGAGCGCCTGGTGTACTGCCTGCCCGGCAGAAACAGCCATGCGGTCATCACCACTGGCGCGCTGCACTCGCTCGCCCACGAACAGGTCGCCGCCGTGCTCGCCCACGAACAGGCGCACCTGCGGGGGCGGCATCACCTGGTGCTCGCCGCCGCCGAGGCCCTGGCTCGGGCATTCCCTCGCGTGCCCCTGTTCGAGCAGGCCCGCGTGGAGGTCGCGCGCCTGGTCGAGTTGCTGGCCGACGATGTCGCGGCACGCCGCCACCCGCGCATCCACATCGCGACCGCGCTGGTCGGGCTCGCGACGGGAAGGGTGCCGGCGTTCGCGCTGGGCGCGGGCGGCGAGACGGCGCTGACGCGCGTCCGCCGGATGCTGCATCCGCAGGCGCCGCTCGGCCGGCGGGAGCGGATCGCCGGGCTGGTGGCGGTCACCGCGCTGCTCGTGGGTCCAGCCACGCTGGCGGTGGCGCCGGGCGTGGCCTCGTTCCTCGCCCATCACTGTCATTCCTTGCTGACCCTCTAGTCGCTACGAGTGGCGATAGTAGTAAGCAGTAGACTCGCGACATGAAGTTCGCGGGAAAGCGGCTGTGCACAGGTGCTGCCGGAATCGCACTAGCTAGTAGCACGCTCGACCGGCAATTATACGGGCTGGGGTGATGTCGTGATCTTCGCCGCCTGTACGGCGGCGCGCATCGGCGAGGTCTCCGGAGTCCGCGCAGGCGACATCGACACGGACACGTGGACCTGGACCCTGCGCAGGCAGACCACGCCGAGCCCCGGCGGTCTCGTGGACAAGGGGACGAAGGGCAAACGAGCCCGGAAGGTGCCGATCATCGCCGAGGTCCGGGATCTGGTCGTACGACGGCTGGAAGCCGCCGGTGACCCAGCTGCGCGGCTGTTCACCGGACCGAGGGGCGGCCGCATCACCACGGCCGTTCTGAGAGACGCCACGCACTGGGACGAGGTCGTGGCCGCCCTGGGCTACGAACACCTCCGTCGCCATGATCTACGCCACACCGGCCTGACGTGGATGGCCGACGCCGGTGTCCCCATCCATGTACTACGCAAGATCGCCGGGCACGGATCGCTGACCACCACTCAGCGCTACCTGCATCCGGACGCCGAGCTCCTCAAGGCCGCGGGCAACGCTTTGAGCGCGCACCTATCGGCAAGCTGGTCCCAAAGTGGTCCCAAGCTGAGGGCTGTCTAGATCATTCGCCCTGGTGGGCACCCAACGCAAAAAGGCCAGTCGACCTGGAGTTACTCCAAGATCGTCTGGCCTTTTACAACCGTCGGGACGACAGGATTTGAACCTGCGACCCCTTGACCCCCAGTCAAGTGCGCTACCAAGCTGCGCTACGTCCCGGTTGTGTCGGCCGCCCCCTGCGGGGCGGGACGTCATAACCTTAGCGCACATCGGAGGTGTACGCGTACACGGAGAGCGGGAGCGAGGGGGTCAGGTGGGGCGCAAGGCGACCATCGATCGCAAGGAGCTGGCCAGGCTCGTCGCCGAGGGCAGGAGCGTGCAGGAGCTGGCCGCTCACTTCGGGGTGAGCGAGTCGGGGGTGCTGCAGGCCAAGCGGGCCGCCGGGCTGGCCAAGCCGATGATGGACCACAGTGCCGCCCTGCCGTGGAAGCTGGCCCGCGAGCACTCCCAGTCCGGGCCGGCCACGAATCTGCGCAACCTGTCGGCGGCGGCGCAGGGCAGGCCGCCGGCGGCCGATCGGCTGAACACCGCGCTGCGGTGGGCCGAGCGGTTGGTCGCCGCGGGGCTCGACGTGCGCTACGACCCCGCCGAGGGGTTCAGCGAGGTGGCCGCTGAGGAAGGCGGGTCGCACGTGGCGTCGGTGCTGGCCGCGGCCAGGAAAGCGCTTGACGGCCGCTGAATCCGGCGTTTCGACCCGCTGGTGGAGGGCAGTCGCTGGTCTCAACACGTAGACCGGAGGCGAACAACATGACCACCTGGGCATGGGTGGCCGTCGTCGTGGTCGCGGTGGTGGCGCTCGCCGCAGTGGGTTACTTCATGCTGCAGCAGAAGCGCCGTTCCCATCTCCGCGAACGCTTCGGCCCTGAGTACGAACGCATAGTCGCCGAGCACGACAACAACCGCCGGGAGGCCGAGCAGGAGCTGCTCGACCGTGAGCAGCGGCACGCGGAACTCGATATCAAGCCTCTGTCGGAGGAGTCGCGCGACTCCTACGCCACCCGGTGGACCGAGGTCCAGGAACGCTTCGTGGACGCCCCGGGGTTCGCGGTGACCGAGGCCGATCAGCTGGTCACGTCGGTCATGGCCGAGCGGGGTTACCCGACGGAGGACTTCGAGCAGCGCGTCACCCATCTGTCGGTGGGGCACGCGGCGACGCTCGACCACTACAGGAACGCGCACGAGATCAGCGGGCGGGCCGCCAGGAAGGAGGCCTCCACGGAGGATCTCCGCCAGGCCATGGTCCACTACCGCGCGCTGTTCGAGGAGCTGCTTCACGAGACCAGCCGAGGACGGTGAAGGATATGAACAGCGACGAGCTGAAGGTGCCGTCGCAACGCCACGACGCCAACGACATCGACGACGAACAGGCCGACGAGAAGAGGGTCCATGAGGATCGTCTCGTGGCCGGTGACCGGGATCCGCTGCCCGAGGATGACGTTCGGGACGACGTTCCCGTAGCGGACGGTCCGGTTGTTCGCTCTGACGGTGCCGCTCCCCGAGACGGTGCCGCCCCGTACGACGAGGACGACGCGACCTACCGGGACCCGTACGCCACGACCGGCGGCGACATGCTGGCCGACCCCGACCCCGACCCCGGGCATGAGCCCGAGCAGTCCGTCCCCTCAGCCCCCGGCGAGGTTCCGGCGCACGCGGCCCCCGACGACATCATCCTGTTCGAGCAGGACCCCACCCAGGTGCAGGCCCGCTGGCGCGACCTGCAGGCGTCGTTCGTGGACGATCCCGGCGAGGCCGTCCAGCGCGCGGACGGGCTGGTCGGTGAGGTCGTGGACTCCCTGACCAGCGCACTGAACAACCGCACGGGCGCCCTGCGCGACCGCTGGAAGGACGCGGGAGGCGGCGACACCGAGCAGCTGCGCCTGGCGCTGCGCGAGTACAGGACCGTCCTGGAGCGGCTGCTCGCGCTCTCCAGCCAATCCTCTGCGCAGTCTTCTGGGCAGTCTTCTGGGCAGCCGTCCACGCCCACCCCGGTTTCGAGTGAGGGAATGAGGTGATCTGACATGCTCGCGATCGTCGCAGCGATCATCTTCGGGCTGGGCTTCCTGCTCGACCTGATCGGCGTACAGATTCCCGGCGGGTTCTCCGGCATGACGTTCGTCCTGCTGGGGCTGACCCTGCTGGCCCTGCATCAGGCAGGCGTCGGCACGGCCGGCATCCGCACCGGGTCCGGCAACTGGCGCGGCAGGGCCCGCCGATAACAGGCGATAACAGCCGATGAACGGACAGTGCGCCGTCCCCCCTCAACGGGCGGGGGCGGCGCTTTGTTCGCGTGGTCGCCCGGCCGTCAGGACTTGCCGGGGAAGCGCATGATGACCGTGCTGCCGCCGTTGCCCACCCGCAGCGTCAGGTCGGAGGAGAGCAGCCGGGCCACCCACAGGCCCATCCCGCCCACCGCGCCGGGCATCGGCCCCGGCTTCCAGGTGCCCTCGTCGTGCACCTCCACGACCAGGTCCCCGCCGCTCACCCAGGTGCGCAGGGCGGCGTGGTCGGCTCCGTGGGTGACGGCGTTGGTCGCGACCTCGTTGACGGCGATGACGAAGTCGCCGATGGCGTCTTCGGGCATGCCGGCGGCGCGGGCCTCGTCCTCGGCGAACTGCCGGACCTGGGGCAGGTCCGGCAGCCGGAAGTCGAGGTCTTTCACGGGCGCGCCGGGTGGCGGGCTCGTGTGGCCCGACTGAGGCTCGACGTCCTCGTTCACCCGGCGACCGTCCTTGTCAGCCGACCAGCTCGGTGCGCAGCTGGTCGAGAACCTTGCGGAGAATACGTGAGACATGCATCTGTGAGATCCCGAACTCGGCCGCGATCTCGGCCTGCGTCATGTTGCCGAAGAAGCGCAGCAGCAGGATGTGCTTCTCACGGGAGGGCAGCGCGTCGATGAGCGGTTTGACGGCTTCCCTGTCGACCATGTTGCTCAGCGTATCGTCGTCCTCGGGGATGACGTCGCCCAGCGAGGCGGCGTCGTCGTCGGTGCCGAGGGGCGCGTCGAGCGACAGGGTGCTGTACGCGGCGGAGGCGTCGAGCGTGAGCAGAACGTCCTCCTCGGTGATGTTCATCTTGGCGGCCAGCTCCGCCACGGTCGGGGACCTGCCGAGGTCCTGACTGAGGTCGGCGACGAGCCGGTTGAGCTCGGAGCGACGCTCCTGGTAAAGGCGGGGCACCCGGATGGCCCAGGTGCGGTCGCGGAAGTGACGCTTGACCTCGCCGGTCATCGTGACGACGGCGTAGCCCCTGAAGGCGTGGCCCAGGGTCGGATCGAAGCCGTTGACGGCTTTCATCAGGCCAACATACGCGGCCTGGAGGAGATCCTCCAAAGGTTCGCCCCGGTAGCGGTAGCGCCGGGCGATCTCCATGGCGAGCGGCCGGTGCATCTCGACGATGCGCTCACGCAGGCGCTCCCTGTGACTGCCGGGCGTGTCTTCCCTGACCATCTCGGCTAGGAGCTCTTCTGCGGTCATCTCCTCGAGGATGTATTGCTGCACAGCCATCGCTGCTCCTCATATGGTCGCAGGCGGGCCGCTACACGCGAAAAAGCCCATGCAGAGGCACGCCTCGCTCGACTCTCGAGACCGAAGCCCTCTGCTGGACTTCGGATCCAGTGTCCCCCATCTCGCGGGAAGTATTCCTCGATCGCGCGGTGACAGTAGGGTTGCCCCGTGACAATGCCGGAGAACGGCGGGGAGCCCGTGGCCGCCCTCAGCCTGACGTCGTCGACCGTGGACGAGATCACCGTGGTCAAGGTCGACGGCGTGCTCGACGCCACGACACGCGAGCAGTTCGCCGACTATCTCGTGATGGCGGGCTCCGACCTGATCCTCGATCTGGCCGGGGTGACGTTCATGGATTCGCGCGCGCTCGGGCTGATCGTTCATCACTGGCAGACGAGCCTGGCCTCGGGCGCCAAGTTCGCGCTGATCGGCGTCGAATACTCCAAGTCGAAGGTGATGTGGATCACGGGGCTGGCGCAGCGCCTGCCGCTCTACGACACCCTGGACGAGGCGCTGGCCGCCATCAAGTAGAGAGCCGTCAGCGTTTGGCGGACTTGCGCTGGTGCTCGTCGACCAGGAGCCGGGCCAGGTCGGCCACCTTCACCTGATGGTGCTGGGAGATGCGCCGCAGCTCCTCGAAGGCGGCCTCGGCGCTGCATCCGCTGGTCTGCATGATGATGCCCTTGGCCTGGTCGATCACGGAGCGCCCGGCGAGGGCCTCCTGGAGCTGCGCGGCGTCGGTGCGCACCTCCTCGAACTCCGACATGTTGGCCATGGCCACGCCGAGCTGCTCGGCCAGCATGTCGGCCAGGGAGTGGGCGCCCTGGGGCGAGAACGCGCCCGGCCGTACGGAGTAGAGGCCGACGACGAGCGTGGCCGGCGGCGCCTCGATGGGGACGATCAGCACGGAGCGCACGCCCCAGCGGGTGGCCAGGGCGTCGTAGCGGGGCCAGCGGGTCTCTTCGAGCACGTCGGTGATGGTGGCGCGGCCGCCGCTCTGACGCGCTTCGATGGACGGGCCCTCGCCGAGCTGGCGTTCGCCCTCGACGAGCATGATGAGCTCGCTGTGGGAGCCCGAGACCATGACCCGGTGGTCGCGCCAGTGCTCGGCCGAGGCTCCGGAACAGCCGGGGACGCCGGCGGTCAAAGCCGTGGTGAGTCCGCGCAGGACGCTTTCCGTCGAGGTGTCCTCGCCGAGTCTGCCGAGGGTGGCGAGGTCGCGGGCGAGGCCGGGGGTGATCATCGCGGTCGATTCCATAGCAACAAGGCTCTACCCCTTATGGCTAGCATTATCCCGAGTGGCGTAGCGTCAGACCATGACCATGCCGGACCTCGAACACGCGCTTGACGCACTGGCCGGGCGCGTCTCCTCGTTGCGCGAGGCGAGGGCCGCCTACCCCGCCGATCTGGCGCCCACGCTGGACGCCGCGCTCGCCGAGCTCGACACCGCCGCCGAGCTGCTGGCCGAGGCGCGCGAGGAGCTGCGCAAGGCCCCCAAGCGGGCTGGGAGCAAGAAGGACGGGACGCAGCGCGAGCTGAAGCTGCTGCGCCAGGTCTTCCGCGCCTTCCCGGTGCCCGTCGTCGTGCTCGACGGCGGCGGCGTCGTCCGGCGGATCAATCCGGAGACCTCGCGGGTGCTGGGCAGCCCGGACGGCTACCTGGTGGGCCGCTCGTTCCCGCTGCTCGTGGACGTGTCGCGGCGGGCGGCGTTCCGCTCGCACCTAACGTCGGTGCTGCAGACGGGGCAGCCGGCGGCGTTCGAGACGCGGCTGGCGCATCAGGGGCGCACGCACACCGTGCAGATCGCGCTGACCAGGCTGACGATGCCCGGCGAGCCGCAGCAGATGGTCGCGGCGGTGGCCCTGCCGACGGAGGTGCAGCTGCCCGAGCCGGGCGCGCGCCGGGCCGAGCAGACCGACGGCGCGCTGCTGCTGGCCACGGCCAAGCGGCAGGACCTGCTGGTCAAGATCGCCAGGCTGCTGCTGGACGAGGAGGCGCTGCTGCGCCCGGTGGCACTGCAGCGGGCGACGCGGTTGCTGGCGGCGGAGTGGGCCGACTGGGTGATCGCCGACATGGTGCGCGACGGGGTGCCGCGCCGGTCGGTCGTCATGGCGCCCAAGAACCATCCGCTGGGCGAGCTGGTGCGGCGGGTGGAGACCGCCGATCCGGCGACCAGCCAGGTCGTGCTGCAGGTGCTGGAGCGCGGCTCCGGCGTGGTGCTGGAGATGGTGGACGACGAGACGCTGCTCGGCTTCTGCGCCGAGGGGCCGCTGCTGACCGTGATGGGCGCGGGCTCGGTGCTGAGCGTGGCCATCGGCCGTTCCGACGGCGTGCTGACGCTCGTCCGCGGCCACGACAGGCCGCCGTTCTCGCTCGCGGATCTGGCCGTCATGCAGGAGGTGGGGCTGCAGATCGGCCTGGCCGTACGCGCTCAGAGCAGTTTCCAGAGCCGCTCGCGCGCCGCGGACGCGCTGTCGGCCAGCGTCGCCCCGCGCAATCTGCCCGACGTGCCCGGCTACGAGGCGGCGGCCGTCTACCACCCGGGGGCGTCGGTCGGCGCCGAGTTCTACGACGTGTTCCCCGTCTCGGGCGGGTGGGGCTTCGCGCTGGGCGGGGCCGCGGGCAAGGGCGAGGAGGCGGCCTCGGTCAGCGCCATGGTGCGCGGCGGGCTGCGCGTGCTCAGCGCCTGGGAGTCCGATCCCGACCTGGTGATGCGCAAGGTCAACGAGGCGCTGGTCGCGCAGGGCACCGGCATGTTCGTGATGGCCGCGGCCGGCTTCGTGAAGGGGCGCCAGATCCGGCTGTCGTCGGCCGGCCACCATCCCGCCGCGCTGCTGCTGCCCGACGGCGGCGTACGTTTCGCGGCCGGCGGCGGCGTGCCGCTGGGCATCGGGCCGGAGGCGGAGACCGGCGTGGAGGTGCTGACGATCTCCCCGGGCGAGACGCTGGTGTTCTACTCGGAGGGCCTGATCTCCTCCAGGAACGAGCGCGGCGAGCCGTACGGGGAGGAGCGGCTGGCCGACGTGCTCAGCCGATGCGCGGGGCAGGCGCCGTCGACCGTGGTCAAGGCGGTGGAGGCGGACCGGCACGCGTTCTCGGGCGGCCAGGTCTGGGATGAGATCGTGGTGTTCGCCCTCAGAGGTGTCTGATCTGTGGGGGTTTGCGAGCGCGGGAAAACTGGGTAAGGTCAGAGACAGAGTAACGACGTGCCTAAGACGCAGGCACACCTTGAAGGCTTTCCACGCTGAGGTGTGCCATGAATATCGCGATCGTCGCTTCCACCACCGGCAACCAGCGCCACCGCATCCTGTCGGTCGCGCGTGAGCTGGGCCGCGATCACCACGTCACCATTTACTCCCGTCGTGACAACGCCGAAGGCAAGCCCAAGACGCGGGTGGCCCCGGGCGTCACCGTGGAGCACATCGACGTGGGCCCGGCTCAGCCGCTCACCGGTGACGACGTGGTCCCCTACCTCAACGAGGTCGGCACCCACCTGTCGCGGCGCTGGAGCGAGGACAGGCCCGACGTGATCCACGCCCACTCGTGGACCGGCGGGCTGGTCGCCGTGGCGGGCGCCAAGGGAATGGGCGTGCCGGTCACGCAGACGTTCCACGCGGTCGACACCGCGCACAAGGAGCTGGAGCGGGCGCTCGGCCGCCGGGCCAACGCGGTCATCGCGGGCTCGGGCGACGAGGAGTCGGCGCTGATCCGGCTGGGCGTCCCCCGCAACAACATCGCCGTCGTGCCGTACGGCGTGGACACCGAGCGCTTCCAGCGCCGGGGCGCGGTGGCCACGCGCGGGTCGCGCAGGCGCCTGCTGCACGTGGGGCCGCTCACGGTCGAGCGGGGCGCGCACACGATCGTGCGGGCGCTGCAGGGTCTCGGCGACGTCGAGCTTGTCATCGCCGGCGGGCCCGAGCCCGACGACCTCGACCAGGACCGGGACGCGCGCCGCCTGCGCGCGCTGGCGGAGCAGCTCGGCGTGGCCGACCGGGTGACGCTGCTCGGCCAGGTCAAGCGGGCCGCCGTGCCCAAGCTGATGCGCAGCGCGGACGCCGTCGTGTCGGTGCCGCGCGAGGCGGGGACGGGAATCGTCGCACTGGAGGCCATGGCCTGCGGCGTGCCGGTGATCGCCTCCGCCGTGGGCGCGCACATGGACTCCATCATCGACGGCGTCACCGGGCTGCTGGTCCCGCCGGACCGCCCCGCGCGCACGGCGCGGCTGGCCCGCGAGCTACTGTACGACCCCACCCTGCGTACCGCCCTGGGCTACGCGGGCGCCGACCGGGCGCGCTCGCGCTACTCGTGGGAGCGGGTGAGCCAGGAGCTTGTCCGGGTGTACGAGGCGACCTGCGCCTGACGGCGCATCACCCCATGGACTCCGGCAGGTGGCATCGCCACCTGCCGGCACCATGTCGGGGCCCGTTCGGGTGACGAATGGGACGGGTGGGGTGTTATCTGAGCGAGATCTTTGCTTCGATGGTCCGCATGTCTCAACGCAGCCCGATCGTGGCGGCGGCGATGCTCGCGGGCCTCGCCGTCCTTCCCCAGACCGCGCACGCGCAGACCCCGGCTCTGAAATGGGGAGCCCCCGTCCTGGTGGAGAACTTCTCCGGCTCCTCGATCAACACCAGCCGATGGATGATCTACCACTCGCCGCAGGCCGAGCGTAACCCCCGCACCGGCCGCGCCTCGACCGTCTCGAACGGCGTGCTGCGTCTCAAGGGCGGCCGGTACGGCGGCAAGGACCTGTCCGGCGGGGTGGCCACCAAACTCGCGCAGCGGTACGGCCGCTGGGAGGTGCGCTTCAAGGCGGAGGCCGGGGCCGGGTACACGCCGGTGGCGCTGCTCTGGCCGACCGCGCAGGGCGAGGGCTCCGGCTACTCCGAGGTCGACTTCGCCGAGATCGTGGATCCGCGACGGCAGGGCGGCGGCATCTTCGTCCACGGCGGCCACGGCCGGGCCAGGAAGGTGCTGCGGGCCGACTTCACCAAATGGCACACGGTGGCGGTGGACTGGCTGCCGGGGCGGCTGACGTTCTGGCTGGACGGGAAGCGGCTCTGGGACTACCGCGGGCCGCACGTCCCCGAGGGGCGGAAGATGGGGCTGGCGCTGCAGAACGACGTGGTGTGCGAGCCGAAGTGCCGCGACTCCACGACACCACGGACGGTCTCGATGTACGTGGACTGGGTCAAGATCTACCGCGCCCGCTGACAGCGCCCGCTGACAGCGCTCGATAACAGGGCACGACGACAGGGCACGACAGGGCCTGGCGACCTGGCGCGGTGACGTTCCTGTCGGTTCAGCCGCGATCAGGTCACGGAAAGGCTCGGGCCGGCCGGCGTTCGCTAGCCTCACCGGCATGGTCTTAGCCGCGATTCCCAGCCCTTCCGAATCGGTCTGGCATCTCGGGTTTCTGCCGATCCGGGCGTACGCCCTCTGTTTCATCGTCGCCATCCTGTTCGGCGCCTGGCTGAGCGACCGGCGCTGGCGTGCCCGCGGCGGCGAGAAGGGCACGATCGCCGACATCGCCGTCCCAGGGGTGATCTTCGGGCTGATCGGCGCCCGGCTCTACCACGTCATCGTCGACTGGCAGACCTACTTCGGCCCGCGCGCGGTCAAGGAGCCGTACCAGGCGCTGTTCATCTGGGAGGGTGGGCTCGGCATCTGGGGCGCGGTCATAATGGGCGGTGTGGCCGTGGCGCTGGCCTGCCGCCGCCGGGGCATCTCCGTCGGCGCCATGGCCGACACGGTCGCGCCCGGCATCGCGTTCGGGCAGGCGATCGCCCGCTGGGGCAACTGGTTCAACCAGGAGTTGTACGGCAGCCCGACCACGCTGCCATGGGGCCTGGAGATCGACCAGGCGCACGGCGGCGAGCCGGGCGTGCTCTACCACCCGACCTTCCTGTACGAGTCGATCTGGGACGCGGCGCTCGGCTTCGCCCTGATCCTGGCGGGACGGCGCTTCGCGCTGCACCACGGCCGGCTGTTCGCCCTGTATGTCGCCGGTTACACGTTCGGGCGGTTCTGGATCGAGGGCCTGCGCATCGATCCGGTCGGCGGCGTGGACCACGCGGTGCTGCTCCTGGGGCTACGGGTCAATCAGTGGACCTCGATCGTGCTGTTCGCCGGGGCGCTGGTCTACCTCTGGGTACGGCGCCGCGCGGACGACGAGGAGATCGTGGCCCCCGGCACGCGGCACGTCACTGCCTCCTGAGGCCGAGAGGGCGCCCCGGCTGCTTCCCCACAGCCGGGGCGCCCTGGTGGGGTGGGCAATCGATCCCTACGGACTCCTACCCGTTCTGTCCGCCTTATATGCATTTGTCCGTTTTCCGGACTTCAACTGATCTCGAAGCGTCAGCACGAAGCGCGGCGGTGGCGATACCATCTGGCGCCATGTATCCGCCCCAGCCACCGTACGGACCACCAGGACCACCACTGGGACCACCGCCGGGACCACCCGGGCCGCCTCACGGACCAGGGCCCATGCCGCCACATGGAGCATGGAGTCAGCAGCCCGCCCCGATGCCTCAGGGGCAGCAGGGGCCGCAGGGGCAGGTCGTCCTCGACATCCAGCGCCACTGGCTCGGCTTCATGCTGTCCATGATCACTCCCACCGTCGTGGTCAACGGCCGCCCGATGCCCGGCCGCTGGGGCCGCAACGCCATCGTGCTGCCTCCCGGCCAGCATCATCTGCACGTCCATCTGCCGTACTTCCTGCCCTCGCAGATCGGCCCGGCGGACCTGACGATCTGGCTGCAGCCCGGCATGTCGCTCGACGTCGAATACCGCGCGCCCCTGTGGGCCTACTCGCGCGGCGCGCTCGGCCCGCCACCCCAGCAGTGGAACGGCATGGGCATCACGATCGCCCTCATGGCGATCCCGCTCGGCCTGCTGGCGTTCTTCTTCCTGCTGATCCTCATGTCGGTGTTGTGGGCCTGAGCAGGCTCCAGGGGCATGATGGGTCGTCGCACCGATGAGTTTCACCGCGCCCGGCGGTCTGCACATCGTCATCGAGAAGGAGCGACCCATGACCGACCCCAAGACCCACACCATCGAGGTGCCGGGAGCGACCCTCCACTACGACGTGCGCGAGCCCGAGTCCGGCTCGGGCCGGCCGGTGCTGCTGATGATCGGCTCGCCGATGGACGCGACCGGCTTCACCACCCTGGCCGGCCACTTCCAGGACCGCACGGTGGTGACGTACGACCCGCGTGGGATCGGGCGCAGCACCCGCACCGACGGGCTCACCGAGTCGACGCCCGACCTGCACGCCGACGACCTGCACCTGCTGATCGACGCGCTCGGCGCCGGGCCGGTGGACATCTTCGCCAGCAGCGGCGGCGCGGTCAACGGGCTGGCGCTGGTGGCCCGCCATCCGGAGCAGGTGCGCACGCTCGTGGCGCACGAGCCGCCCGCCGCCCAGGAGTTGCCCGACCGCGAGCGGGCGCTGGCGGCCATCGCCGACATCCGCGCCACGTACGACCGCGACGGGTTCGGCGCGGCGATGGCCAAGTTCATCGGCACCTCCGGCTGGCGCGGTGAGCTCCCCGCCGACCTGTCCGAGCTGCCCGCCCCCGATCCGGCCCAGCTCGGGATGCCGACGGAGGACGACGGGTCGAGGGACGACGTGCTGTTCGCGCAGAACCTCATCACCTGTACGCACTACCGGCACGACTTCGCGGCACTGCGGGCCGCCTCCACCCGGATCGTCGTCGGCGTCGGCGCCGAGTCGGAGGGCGAGATGGCCTGCCGGTCGGGCCTGGCCGTGGCGGAACGGCTCGGTACGGAGCCCGTGATCTTCCCCAGCCACCACGGCGGCTTCATGGGGGGCGAGTTCGGCATGCCCGGCGACCCCGACGCCTTCGCCGTCACCCTGCACCGGGTCCTCGACGAGAGCGAATGACGCGCCGGAGCGCGTGACGCCTCACGAGCCGTCAGGGTCAGAGCGAGTAACGTTTTACGAGGAGTGGTCGGGGCCGCGTAGCCGGGCGGCCTTGAGCCCCAGGTGGACGGCCAGGCGGTCGTCACCGTCCGACAGGTCCCTGTGCGTGAGGCGCTCGGCCTTGCCCAACCGGTAGTAGAGCGTCTGGCGGTGGATGCCGAGCTCGGCGGCGGTCTTCTGCACGTGGCCGCCGCGGTCCAGGTAGACCTCCACGGTCTGGGCCAGCTCGGCGTCCAGCGCGGCCGTCTCCTCGGCCAGCTCGCGCAGGTCCGTCTGGCTCAGCCGGGACAGCAGCCGGTGCACGCCCAGCTCCTCCCAGCGGGCGACGGGCGCGTGGCGGGGGAAGTGCTCGGCGATGCGCAGCGCCTGGCGGGCCTCGCGCCAGCTCAGCCAGGCGTCGGCCGGGTCGACCCTGGGCGCGCCGATGCCGGCCGCGGTGCCGTACGCGCTCTGCACGGTCTGCGCCACCTCCCCGGCCAGGTGGGCGGGGGCGAGCAGGGCGACCGGCGAGCCGGTTCGGGCCAGGACGCCGCGCGGGAGCGTCCAGAGGGCGGCCACCCGTTCCTCCGACTCGCGTACGGCGATGGCCGCCACCGGCCCGGGAAGGTCCAGCGAGGCGCCCGCGCGCACCTCGGGGTCGGGCGACAGCAGCGCGCGCAGGCCCCGCCCGAGGTCCTGCCTGCTCCTGGCCTCCTGAGCGAGCGCGGCGGCGGCCCTGGCGACGAGCGGCGCCACCGCCCGCAGCCGCGCGTCGGTCAGCCCACCCCGCTCACCCGTCCGCTCGGGCCCGTCGGCCAGCTCGCCGGGGTCCAGCAGCCACAGGTAGCCGTACGTGACGTCGGCGTGGCGCAGCGGCCAGCAGACCCTGGCCAGGACCTTGAGCTCGGCGTCGGCGGGGATCCTGACCGGCCCGCTCGCCCGCGCGATGCCGTAACGCTCGAAGTATTCGCGCACCTCTCCCGTGGCGCGCCTGCGCAGGATCGACTCCTGGCGGACCGTGTCGATGTCACCGTGCTGCGCCCCGTAGGCCAGCAGCCGGAACGAGCGGTCCTCCAGCGTCGCGGACGCCCCCAGCCGGGCGGCGATCTCGTCGACGATCTCTTGTAGGTCTGCCGTGTTGTGCATTTGTACGACAGCCTGCCACACGCGACGTTACGCCCGTCGATGGCCCCCTCTGAGCTGCGGTTTCTACACTTGGGCACATGCTGGGTCAACTGCTGCTCGCCGCCTCCAGGAGCGGTGCCGTGCGCCGTGCCGTGTCGGGTTTCCCGCCCACCAAGAAGGTCGTGGGCCGGTTCGTCGCGGGCGAGAGCGTCGAGGAGGCCCGCGACGCGGTCGAACGCCTGAGTGACGCGAAGCTCGCCGTGACCGTCGACCACCTCGGCGAGGAGACGCTGGACGCGCGGGCCGCCGAAGCGACCGCCGACGCCTACATCACGCTGCTGGAGGCGATCAGGCCGCTCGGCCTCGGGTCCAGGGGCGAGGTATCGGTGAAACTGTCGGCCGTCGGGCAGCGGCTCGACGACGCCATGGCCCTGGAGCACGCCCGCGAGATCTGCGCCGCCGCGGCGGCCGGCGGCTCGACCGTCACCCTCGACATGGAGGACCACACCACGGTCGACTCCACCCTGTCCATCCTGCGCAAGCTGCGCGAGGACTACCCGTCCACGGGCGTGGCGATCCAGGCGTACCTGTTCCGCAGCGAGCAGGACTGCAGGGACCTGTCCTCGGAGGGCTCACGGGTACGGCTGGTCAAGGGCGCCTACCGCGAGCCGGCCTCCGTCGCGCACCAGGGCCGGACGACCGTGGACAAGGCGTACGTGCGATGCCTGCGGATCCTCATGGCGGGGAAGGGGTACCCCATGGTGGCGACGCACGACGACCGCATGATCGCGATCACGGAGCTGCTCGCCGACCGGTTCGGGCGGGCGATCGGCGACCACGAGTTCCAGATGCTCTACGGCATCAGGACCGACCGGCAGGAGGCCCTGGCCGGGGCCGGCCACACGGTCCGCGTCTACGTCCCGTACGGCGACGACTGGTACGGCTACTTCATGCGCCGCCTGGCGGAGCGGCCCGCCAACGTCGCCTTCTTCCTTCGTGCCCTTGGGGGTAAGTAAATGGATGCCATCAGCAACGTCCCCACGCCGGCCAACGAGCCCGTGCTCGGCTACGCCCCCGGCAGCGCCGAGCGGGCCGCGCTGGAGGACCGCATCAAGGAGCTGGCCGGGGCCTCGACCGACCTGACCATGACCATCGGCGGCGAGCAGCGACCGGGCGGCGGCGCCGCCATCGACGTCGTGCAGCCGCACAACCACGCCTCCGTCCTGGGCCGTACCAACGACGCTACGGCCCAGGACGTGCAGGACGCCGTCGGCGCCGCGCTGGCGGCGGCGCCCGCGTGGCGGGCCCTGTCGTTCGACGAGCGGGCGGCGATCTTCCTGAAGGCGGCCGACCTGCTGGCGGGCCCGTGGCGGCAGACGCTGAACGCGGCGACCGTGCTGGGCCAGTCGAAGTCGGCGCAGCAGGCGGAGATCGACGCGGCCTGCGAGCTGATCGACTTCCTCCGGTTCAACGTGGCCTTCGCCCGCCGCCTCTACGCCGACCAGCCCATCTCCTCACCGGGCGTGTGGAACCGGATGGAGTACCGGCCGCTCGAAGGCTTCGTGCTGGCGATCACGCCGTTCAACTTCACCGCCATCGCCGGAAACCTGCCGGCCTCGGCGGCGCTGATGGGCAACGTCGTCGTCTGGAAGCCGTCGCCCACCCAGCAGCTCGCCGCGCACCACACGATGCGGCTGCTTGAGGCGGCCGGGCTGCCCCCGGGCGTGATCAACCTGGTCACCGGCAACGGTCAGGCCGTCTCCGAGGTGGCGCTGACCCATCCGGCGCTGGCCGGCGTGCACTTCACCGGCTCGACCGCGACGTTCCAGCACCTGTGGGGCACGATCGGCGCGAACATCGCCTCCTACCACGGCTATCCGCGCCTCGTCGGCGAGACCGGCGGCAAGGACTTCGTGCTCGCCCACCCGTCCGCCGACCCGGCGGTGCTCTCGACGGCGCTGATCAGGGGCGCCTTCGAGTACCAGGGGCAGAAGTGCTCGGCCGCCTCGCGGGCGTACGTGCCGCGCTCGGTCTGGAACCGCATGCGTGACGACTTCGTCGCCACCGCCGAGTCGCTGACCGTGGGCGACGTGGCCGCCGACCTGTCGACGTTCATGGGCGCGGTCATCGACGCGCGAGCGTTCGCCAAGCACAAGGAGGCGATCGACCGGGCGCGGGCCGCCTCGGACATCGACGTGCTCACCGGCTCCTACGACGACTCCGTCGGCTACTTCGTCAAGCCGACCATCCTGGAGTGCGCCGACCCGACCGACGAGATCTTCGTCAAGGAGTACTTCGGGCCGATCCTCGGCGTGCACGTCTACGAGGACGCCGCCTACGACACGGTGCTCGACCAGATGGAGGGCATCGCCCCGTACGCGCTGACCGGCTCGATCATCGCCCAGGACCGCTACGCCATCGCCTCGGCGGCCGAGCGGCTGCGCTTCGCGGCGGGCAACTTCTACGTCAACGACAAGCCGACGGGCGCCGTCGTGGGCCAGCAGCCGTTCGGCGGCGGGCGCGCGTCCGGCACCAACGACAAGGCCGGCTCGATCTTCAACCTGACCCGCTGGGTGAGCGCCCGCGCGATCAAGGAGACGTTCGTGCCGCCGACAGACCACCGTTACCCGCACATGGGTTGATCTCTCCATCACCCATCTCCGGCGAGAGCCCCCGGTCCTGCCCCCGGGGGCTCTCGGCGTTCCGGGGTAGGTTCGAGGCGCGCAGGTTTCCGCCGAGGAAGGGCAGACGCATGCACGTGGCCATCCCCCTCTATCCCCGCTTCACGGCGCTCGACGCCGTGGGCCCGTACACCGTGCTGGCCTTCGCGCCCGGCTGGACGGTCACGTTCGTGGCCGGCGAGCGTGGGCCGGTCGCCGACGACAAGGGCACGCTCCTGCTGAACGCCACGGCCTCGTACGCCGAGCTGCCCGACCCGGACGTGATCGTGGTCCCCGGCGGCTCGGGGACACTCGACGTCCTGGCCGACGAGGCCCTGGTCGGGTGGATCAGACAGGCGCACGAGCACACGCAGTGGACGACCTCGGTGTGCAGCGGCTCGCTCCTGCTCGGCGCGGCCGGGCTGCTGGAGGGGCGCAAGGCCACCACCCACTGGGCCATCCTCGACTTCCTCACCCGCTTCGGGGCCGAGCCGGTGAGCGAGCGGGTGGTGACGACCGGGAAGATCGTGACGGCGGCGGGGGTGTCGGCGGGCATCGACATGGCGCTGACGCTGCTGGGGCAGGCCGCCGATCCGGTGACGGCGCAGAGCGTGCAGCTGGCCATCGAGTACGACCCGCGGCCGCCGTTCACCTGCGGCTCCCCCGCCACCGCGCCGGAGGGCCTGGCCGAACGCGCCCTCGGCCTCATCACGTGACCCCGGAGGCACCCGGCCCCCTCACCTGACGCCGCAGCCCGCGGCCTCGTCACTCCGGGCCGGGCCCGGCCCGGCCGCATCATCTGACGCCGGAGGCGTGCGGCCTGCTCAGTCGTCGTCGTCCGGCGACGGGCGGCCTGCTCCCACCGGCAGGACGTCGAAGTGCACGATCACGCGCCCGAGGTCCTCCTGGGCCTCGGGCGCCCTGCCGTCCGACACCGCGCGGTAGCGTTCCAGCACCGCGAACACCTCCTCGTTCATCCGCGCCGCCTCCTCCGCCGTGAGCCGCAGCGAGCGCCGCCCGAACACGCTCGCCGCCACCCACTCGGCCGGGGCCGTCGCCGACTCCTCGCGCCACCTGGAAAGTTCCTCGCCGCGCTGGCGTACCAGGTCGTCGAGCAGGTATTCGACCGCTCCCGCCGCCTCTGCATCCGCCTCGGACGGTTCGCCGTAGGAGAAGCCGCCCGGCGTGATGCGCCAGTACTTCTCCTTCCCCCGCCCCATCCCCTCCGCGAGCTCGATCATGCCGTGCCTGGCCAGCTCGCGCAGGTGGTAGCTGGTCGCCCCGGTGTTCTGCCCGACCAGGCCGGCCAGCCGGGTCGCCGTGGAGGGCCCGTGCTCGTCGAGCAGGCCGTAGAGCCGCAGTCGCAGCGGGTGTGCGAAGGACTTCATGGCGTTCGCGTCGAGCGTTCTGGCGGAAAAGCTCTTGCGTCTCATACTGTGCAAGCCTATCTTTGCAAAGAATTATGTGCACACTTTCCCTTACACGATAGCGGAGCCTGCCATGTCGCGTCTTGGGCGTTCGTTCGCCTATTTGTGGTCCTCCACGGCCCTGTCCAACCTGGCCGACGGCGTGCTCAAGATCGGGGCGCCGCTGCTGGCCGTCTCGATGACCCGCTCCCCCACCTTGATCCCCCTGGTGGCGGCCGCGACCACGCTGCCGTGGCTGCTGCTGGCGCTGTACGCGGGCGCCGTCGCCGACCGGGCCGACCGCCGCCGCGTCATGGTGCGCGCCAACCTCGTCCGGGCCGTGATCCTGGCCGGCGTCACGCTCCTCGCCGTGCTCGGCCTGCTCAACCTCTGGCTCCTGCTGGCCGCCGTGCTGCTGGCCGGGGTGAGCGAGGTCTTCGCCGACCTCTCGGCGCAGTCCGTGCTGCCCATGACCGTGCCTCGTGACGCGCTGACCAAGGCGAACGGGCGGGTGTCGAGCGCTCAGATGATCGGCAACGACTTCGTCGGCGCTCCCGTGGCGGGCCTGCTCGTGGCGGCACTGCCCGCCGTCGTCTTCGGCGCGCCCGCCCTGCTGTACGCCGCCGCCGGCCTGCTCCTGCTGGGGATGCGCGGCGCGTACCGGGCGGAGGGCGGGGCCGGGACCGGCGCCGTGGGAGAGGCTGCGACCAAAGCCGGGGCCGAACGGCCGGAAGCCCGGACAGAACGGGCGGAGGGCGGCGTGGAGGCGCGCCGGCCGATGCGCGCGGACATCGCCGAGGCCCTGCGCTTCCTGTGGTCCCACCGCGTCCTGCGCGGCCTGGCGATCACGGCCGGGCTGCTCAACCTGGCCAACTCCGCCTACTTCGCCGTCTTCGTGCTGTGGGCGGTCGGCGACGGGTCCGAGATCGGGCTCGAACCGGCCGGCTACGGCCTGATGACCACGGCCTTCGCCGCGGGCGCCGTGGTCGGCTCGCTGCTGTCAGAACGGGCCGCGGGGGTGTTCGGGGAGTTCAGGACGCTGGTCGGCTGCTGGCTGGTCACCAGTCTGCTGCTGCTGGTGCCGGTGATCATACCGTCCCCATGGACGCTCTATCCGACCGCCGTGCTGTGGGGGGTGGTCGGCGCCGGGGGCAACGTGCTGGTGATCTCCGCCCGGCAGCGGCTGATTCCGGCGAAATTGCTCGGACGGGTCAACTCGGCATATCGGCTCGTCGGGATGGGTGGGATGCCTCTCGGGGCGGCCGCGGGAGGCGTCGTGGCCGAGTTCGCCGGGCTTGGAGCCGTCCTCGTGGGCGCGACTGGAGTATGTTTGGTCGGTGTCGGACTGGTGCGGCGCGCTTTGTCAGATCAAATTTCTGGGCCTCTGACCAGCACAGCTGCACTTTCCGACATGTCCGGATCACGTTAGGCACCCTAGAGCCTGTGCTGAGGTGACATGATTATCCCCGAGCTAGAGGGGATGGTATGCGGGAGATCGGCGGACGGTACCTCCTGAACGAGGAGGCCGGTCGTGGGGGTATGGGAGTCGTCTGGCGGGCGTTCGATCAGCTCCTCCACCGTACGGTGGCGCTGAAGGAGCTGACCTTGGCCGGTGAGGCCGAGATGGTCCGCCGCCGGGTGCTGCGCGAGGCCAGAATGGCCGCCGGGCTGACGCATCCCAACATCGTCACGGTGCATGACCTGATCGAGGAGGGCGGCAAGCTCTGGATCGTGATGGAATACCTTGACGGGCTCTCGCTGCACCAATTGCTGTCACAGGTGGGCACCCTGCCCGCCCAGTCGGTGGCGGCGATCGGGCAGCACCTGCTCGCGGCACTGCGCACCGCCCACCAGGCGGGCGTGCTGCATCGCGACGTCAAGCCCGCCAACGTCATGCTGACGGGTGACCGGGTGGTGCTGACCGACTTCGGGATAGCGACCGCCGAGGGTGACATCCGCATGACGACCTCGCGGCGGTTGCGCGGCACTCCGGCCTTCATGGCGCCCGAGCGGCTGCACGGCGGACCGGCCAGCAAGGAGGCCGACATGTGGTCCTTCGGCGCCACGCTCTACAGCGCCATCGAGGGCCAGCCTCCTTACCCCGGCCAGGACGCCGCCACCGTCCTCGGCATGGCGAGGAGCGGCCCCTATCCGCCGCCGCGGCGGGCCGGGGTGATGCGGCCGCTCATCGAGGGCCTGCTGCACCACGACCCCGTACGCCGCTACACGCCGGAACAGACGGCGGGGTTACTCGCGGGCATGCGCGCCAGCGCCTACCAGGCGGCCATCTGACGTTCGGCCGCCCCGCTTCGGGCCGGCCGGCCGTCACGGCCAGCTGCCCCCGACCGGCCTTCGCGGCCGGGTGACCCACCGGCCGGCCCTACCGGGGACGGCCGGTCTTTCGGCCCGAGGGGTCGGTCTGCGGGAGGTCAGTCCTTCTTGGCGCGGGCCTCGGCCTCGGCGGCGTCCATCGCGGCCGCCTCCTCCGGGGTCGGCGCGGTGCCGCCGAGGTGGGCCGGCTGCCACCACACCCCCTGCGGCACCTCCGGATAGGTGCGCTGCGCCCGGTCCACCAGTTCCGACATGCGCCGGTGCAGGTCGGCGGTGTGGTCGTTGACGTTCTCCCCGCGCTTGGGGTGCATCGGCTCGCCGACCAGGATGCTGACCGGCACGTGCCGCTGCAGCAGGTTGCGCGGCCGCCCCTTGGTCCACAGCCGGTGGTCGCCCCACAGTGCCACCGGAATGACGGGCGTGCCGGTGGCCTGGGCCATCCGGATGGCGCCGTTCTTGATCTCCTTGACGGTGAACGACCGGCTGATCGTCGCCTCGGCGAACACGCCCACGACCTCACCGGCCTTCAGCATGCGCAGCGCCGTGGCGTAGGAGCCGGCCCCCGCCTCCCGGTCCACCGGGATGTGGTGCATGCCGCGCATCAGCGGCCCCGAGATCCGGTTGTCGAACACGTCCTGCTTGGCCATGAAGCGCACCAGCCGCTTCGACGGCAGCGCGGCGAACCCGGCGAAGATGAAGTCGAGGTAGCTGATGTGGTTGCTCACCAGCACCGCTCCCCCGGTGCGCGGCACGTGCTCGGTCCCCTCCAGGTGGAACTTGATGTCGAGCACGCGAAACAGGGTCCGCGCGGCGGCGATCACCGGCGGGTACACGATCTCAGCCATGAGCAGAAGGTAACGTACTCAGGCGGGTTTCACGGACGTCGGGAGGCTGACCATGCCCCTGACGTTGCCGTGCGCGGTCCTCCTGATGCCGGCCGGGTCGATGTCGTAGCCGGGCGAGACGGCCTTCGTCAGCTCCTCCAGCGCCACCCGGGCCTCCAGCCGGGCGAGGGGGCCGCCGAGGCAGTAGTGGCGGCCGACGCCGAAGCTGAGCGAACGGGCGGTGTCGCGGCTCAGGTCATAGACGCCCGCGTCGGGGAAGACCCGTTCGTCGCGGTTGGCCGAGCCGATCAGCAGCCACATCTTGGCGTTCTCCGGGACGCGGACGCCGTACCACTCGCTCTCGCGAGTGAGACGGCGGGCGGTGCCGTGGGCCGGGGTGTCGTAACGCAGCGACTCCTCCATCCACGGCGTGATCGCCCCGCCGAAGGCGGCGGCGCGCTGGTCCGGGTTGCGCCACGCCCAGTACCAGGCGGCGCTGAGCAGGTGGGTGGTGGTCTCCGCGCCCGCGCCGATGAGCAGGAACAGGAACGCCACGATGTCGTCGTCGGTCAGTTCGTCATCCGCGACGAGGACGGAGACGAGGTCGTCGCGCGGGTCGGCCCGGCGTTCCGCGATGATCGAGGCGTAGTAGCCGGCCAGGGAGACCAGGCTCTTGAGCCCGTCGTCGGCCGCGCCGCTGTCGAGGGCGTACCCGATCAGAGCGCTGAAGTCGCGGCGTACGCCCGCGCGCTCGGACGGTGACACGCCCACCAGCTCGGAGATCACGTCCAGCGGCAGCCTGGCCGCGATGTCGCGGGCGAAGTCGAACGTCCCCCGATCCACCGCCCGGACGATGTGCTCGCGCGCGATCTCCCTGATCATGGGCTCCAGGGCGGCGACCCGGCGCGGGGTGAAGCCCTTGGAGATGGCCGCGCGCATCCGGGTGTGCTCGGGCGGGTCCATCGCCACGAACGACAGGAACCTGCGTGCCTCGGGACCCGAGGCGCCCGCCTCCAGCATGGGGCCGTGGTCGCTGGACAGCAGCGCGCTGTCGGCGAGGGCGGCCGAGACATCGGCGTGCCGGGACAGCGCCCAGAAACCGAGCTCGGCGTTGTGGTAGAGCGGCGCTTCCGCCCTCAGTCGCGCGTAGACGGGATAGGGGTCGGCGTTGGTCTCGGCGTCGAAGGGGCTGTAGACGATATCCACTCCGCTCACGCTACGACGCTTGCGCGGTCGTGAAAACGGGCAGATGTTTTGACCATGAAGAAGCTGCTCAACACGGCAGAATCCGTCGTTGAAGACGCGCTGAACGGCATGGCCGCGGCCCACCCCTCGCTGCGGATCCGCGACCACGTGGTCTACCGGGCGCAGGGCCCGCGCCGCGGGAAGGTGGGCCTGGTCTCCGGCGGCGGCTCCGGCCACGAGCCGCTGCACGTCGGTTTCGTCGGTCACGGCATGCTCGACGCCGCCTGCGCCGGCGAGATCTTCACCTCGCCGGTGCCCGATCCGATCATCGAGGCGACCATGGGGGTCGACGGCGGCGCCGGGGTGCTGCACATCGTCAAGAACTACACCGGCGACGTGCTCAACTTCGAGATGGCCGCCGAGCTGGTCGAGGGCGTCGAGGTGGCGAGCGTGCTGGTGGACGACGACGTCGCCGTCCAGGACTCGCTCTACACGGCCGGCCGCCGCGGCACCGGGGCGACGCTGTTCGTGGAGAAGATCGCGGGGGCGCTGGCCGAGGAGGGCGCGCCGCTGGCCGAGGTCGCGGCCGTCGCGCAGGAGGTGGACGAGCGCAGCAGGTCCTTCGGCATCGCCCTGACCTCCTGCACCACCCCGTCCGCCGGCAAGCCCACCTTCGACCTGCCGGAGACGGAGGTGGAGCTGGGCATCGGCATCCACGGCGAGCCGGGGCGGGCCAGGGTGCCGCTGGCGCCGGCGCGCGAGCTGGCCGGGGTGGCGATGGAGGCCGTCCACCGCGACCAGCCGCTGCGGGGCGACCTGCTGGTCATGGTCAACGGCATGGGCGGGACGCCGCTCATGGAGCTGTACGTCGTGTTCGCGGAGGTGGCCGCGTTCATCAAGGGCAAGGGAGCCCGGGTGACGCGCTCGCTGGTGGGTAATTACGTGACGAGTCTGGACATGCAGGGCTTCTCGGTCTCGGTCTGCCTGCTGGACGACGCGCTGACCCGGTTGTGGGACGCGCCGGTCGAGACGCCCGCGCTGCGCTGGGGGCGCTGATGGACACCGACCTGTTCGTGGCCTGGTTCGAGGAGACGGCCCGGCTCGTACGCGAGGAGCGCGACCGCCTGACCCGGCTCGACGCGGCCATCGGCGACGCCGACCACGGCACCAACCTCGACCGCGGCCTCACCGAGGTCTGCAAGGCCCTGGCCGACTCCGCGCCGGAGTCGCCGGCGGACGTGCTGACGACGGCGGGCACGACGCTGATCCGCCGGGTCGGCGGCGCCTCAGGGCCCCTGTACGGATCGGTGTTCCGGCAGATGGGCAAGGCGCTGCTGACGCCGGTGACGCTGGCCGGGTTCTCGGCGGCGTTCGAGGCGGGGGTGGTGGCCGTCGAGCGGCTCGGCAAGGCGGCTCTGGGCGACAAGACCATGGTGGACGCCCTCGCGCCGGCCTCCCGTGCGCTGGCGCTGGCCGTACGCGACGGCGTGAGTGTCAGGGAGGCGCTCGACCAGGCGGCCCGCGCGGCGGCCGAGGGCGCCAAGGCGACGATCCCGATGCAGGCGCGCAAGGGGCGGGCCAGCTACCTGGGCGAGCGCAGCATCGGGCACGAGGATCCGGGGGCGGCCTCGGCGGTGCTGTTCATGACGGCGCTCGCCACCGTGGCGGGATAGGCCCGTGACCGGACGGACTGTCGCGGGACGGGCTGCTGGGAAACGGGCTGTTGGGGGACGGGCTGTTGGGGGACGGGCTGTTGGGGGACGGGCTGTTGGGGGACGGGCCGCTGCTGGAGAGGCCGCCGGGGGAGGCACTGCTGCTGGAGAGGCCGCCGCGGGGCGGGCTGCCGCTGGACGGGCTGCGGAGGCGGTGTGATGGTGGGCGTGGTGCTGATCTCGCACAGTGCCGGGCTGGCGGCCGAGGCGATGGCCCTGGCCCTCGGGATCGCAGGGCAGGACGCCCCCGTGGCGGCGGCAGGCGGGACCGAGGACAACGGGCTGGGCACCTGCTTCGACCGCGTGGAGGCGGCGGTGCGCAGCGTCGACCGAGGCCACGGGGTGGTGCTCATCCCCGACCTGGGCAGCTCGGTGCTGACCGCCCGGCTGCTGGAGGTGGAGGAGCGGGTCGTGGTGGCGGACGTGCCGTTCGTGGAGGGCGCGATCGCGGCCGCGGTGGCGGCGGGCGCGGGCTCGTCGCTGGCCGAGGTGCTGGAGGCGGCCGAGGAGTCCCGCGCCTTCCGCAAGCTCTGATCAGCCCCCCCGCGAATCTGCGCCCCTCGACACCGGGGCCCTCGAAACCAGGGCGCTTGCATCGGGGCCCTTGGATCAGGCCCCCTGGTTCAGTGGCCCTTGAACGCCTCCTCCAGCCACCACGAGCCGCGTTCCCGTGTCACCTTGGCCTGCACCAGCAGCGGGCGGTCCCGCTCGCCCGCGACCCACTCCGCCACGCCCGCCAGATCGCCAGGCCCGGTGACGGTCACGGCGGCCAGGCCGTGGCCCCGGGCGATGGCGGCCAGGTCGGCCGGGGGAAAGCGGACCGTGTCCAGCGGGTGGCCGTGCGGGCCGAAGTGGTGCACCTCGGCGCCGTACGCCTCGTCGTCGTACACCACGATCACCATCGGCAGGCCGAGCCTGACCACGGTCTCCAGCTCGGCCAGCCCCATGAGCGCGCCGCCGTCGCCGAGCGCGGCCACCGGCAGCCGGTCGGGGCGGGCCACGGCTGCGCCGATGGCGGTCGCCAGGCCGAGCCCGATCGACTGGAACGCCTGGGTGAAGCAGAACCCGTTCTCGTCGGGGACGTCGAGGAACATCGACGGATATCCCATGAAATTTCCGGAGTCGATGGCGACGATCCGGTCCTGGGGCAGGAGGTCGTCGAGGGCGATGGTGAGCGTCCTGGGGTCGATCCGGCCGCCGCCGCTCTCGTCCTCGTACGGGACCGCCCGCCAGCGCCCCTCGGCCTCGATACGCCGGGCGAGCTCCGGCGAACGATAACCCTGCGCGCCGGCCCGCACCTGGGCGGTCAGCGACCTGGCCACCTCCGCCACGTCGCCCACCACGCCCACGTCGGCGGGCACATGCGTCTTGAGCGCCGCCGGGTCGAGGTCCACCTTCGCCACGCGCGTGCCGGGCGAGATCAGGGAGCCGTGCCGGGTGGTCCACATGTTCAGGGCGCAGCCCCAGCCGACGACGAGGTCGGCGTCGCGGATCAGCTCGGCCGTCAGGGGCGTGGCGAACCCGCCGGAGACGTCGAGGTCCCACGGGCTGCCGCGGAAGAGCCCCTTGGCCACGGCGGAGGTCGCCAGCAGGGCGCCGGTCCGCTCGGCCAGCTCCTCCAGCTCCCGCCGGGCCCGCCGGGCACCCCGCCCGGCGATGAACACCGGCCGCCGCGCCGTCTCCAGTGCCCGCACCAGCTCCAGCAGTCCGATTTCCGCCGGCGGCACCTCCGTGGAGGACGACGGCTCCGGCCCGGTAGCCGGCGCCTCGGTGGACGGCCCGGTAAAGGCGGTGGCGGGCTTGGTGGATGCGGTGGCGGGCGATCCGGGCGGTGCGGTGACGGACCGGCCGGTCGCTGTGGTGAGGAGGTGCGTGGTCTGGGCTGTCAGGGTGGCAGGGTCCAGGTCGGGGCAGGGGGTGGACTGGACGTCGAGCGGCAGGTTCAGGACGACCGTGCGACGATCCCCCACGGCCACCTGATACGCCCGTACCACCTGCTCCACCACGTCCGCAGCGGCCGTGACCCGCATCGCCACCGCGCCCACCGCGACGGCCAGGGCCGGCTGGTCGATGTGGAAGTTCGACTGGGGCTCCGTGGCCTCGCCGGCCAGGACGATCAGCGGCGTGCGGCTCTTGGCCGCCTCGGTGATGCCGGTCATCGCGTTGGTGAGCCCCGGCCCCTGGTGCACCGACACGATGCCGACCCGGCCGCTCATCCTGGCGTAGGCGTCGGCCATGGTGGCGGCCCCGCCCTCGTGGCGGGCGGCGACGAAGCGCACGCCGGCCGCCACGAGGGCGTTGGTGACGTGGAAGTTGCCGCTGCCGACCACCCCGAAGGCGGTCCCGGCCCCGCACGCGGCCAGGACCCGGCCCACGGCCTCGGCGACGATCAACGCTCGACCAGGGCGAGCACGCGCACGGGGCTGCCCGAGCCGCCCTCGATGGGCAGCGGCGGCGCGACCACGACGGAGCCGGTCACCGGCAGGCGGTCGAGGTTGCGCAGCTGGGTGAGGCCGTACTTGCCCGCGCCGAGCAGGAAGGAGTGGCACGGGAACGGCGGGTCGAAGGAGTGGGCCGCGCCCGCGTCGGTGCCCACGGTCTCGACGCCGAGCCCGAGGATGGGGGTCTCGGCGGCCAGCCACTGGGCGCATTCGACCGAGATGCCGGGCGTGTGGGGGCCGGTCTCGTCGGCGTTCAGGAAGGCGGCCTGGTCGGCGGAGCGGGCGTCCCAGCCGGTGCGGTAGAGCAGCCAGCCGCCCTCGGGGAGCGGGCCGTTGGCCCGCTCCCACTCCTTGACGTGGTCGATCTGGAGAAGGAAGTCGGGGTCCTTCGACGCCTCCGCGGCCAGGTCGAGCACCACGGCGGGCGCGATGAGGCTGCGCGCGGGCACCTGGGAGACGTCCTCGCCGTCGCGGGCGGTGACCCAGTGCACGGGGGCATCGAAGTGGGTGCCGGTGTGCTCGCCGGTGTGGATGTCGTTCCAGTACCAGGCCGGGCCGCGATCGTCGTACCGGCTGATCTCCTCCAGCCGGAACGGGATCGTGTTGCCGAACGGCTCGGGCAGCTGCAGGATCGGCGTCTGCGCCGTCAGCGGAGCGGTGAGGTCGATCACCTCGATCGCCCCGTTGCGCACGCTGTCCACAAAGCTCTGCAACACCGACATGTCTTCCTCCTTGGTGGGCTGAGCGCATCCTCCTACGCTCGCCCTACCAGTGCAAACGCCTGTGTTACCGGCAGGCCACGCGGTAGCCGTCCAGGTCGTAGGTCTTCTTCAGCGAGTTGAAGTTCTGGGCGTTGGACTTCGCGCAGAACTTGGACGTGGCCAGGTTGTACTCGACCTGGAACACGGCCTTGCCGGCCTTGACGAACTGGTCGTAGCCGTACGAACCGCCGTTCTGGGCGGTGGTGCACTCGGAGTGCTCCCAGCACTCCTCGTTGATCGCGAAGTCGAAGTACGGCAGCAGTTGCGGGATCTGCGCGACGTCGTTCTTCAGCGCCACCGACAGCCCGCGCTTGTGCGCCTCGTTGGCGAACCAGGCGTTGTAGGCGAGCTGGTCGGCGGCGGTGAGCGGGAAGCCGGTGTCGTTGGTGTAGCCGTCGACGTTGTCGGGCTCGACGGCGTCGAACCCGGCCGCCTTGCACATGTCGAGCCGGTCCTTCATGATCGCGCCGAGCTCGCCGGTGTAGTGGCGGATGTCCAGCCACCGCTCGCCCTCCCAGTCCTCCAGCGGGTCGCCGAGGACCGCGGCGGGGAAGCGGCCGGCGTCGGGGCGCCAGTCCTCGTACGTGCCGGCGCTGACGTAGCAGACGACGCGACGGCCTGGTTTGCCGGCCTTGAGGGACTGGACAATGGTGCCGGAGTCGGCGGCGTCGAAGCCGTCGATGTCGAACATTTGCACGTCGGGGTACGGCTTCTTCGGCAGGGCGATGAGCTGCCAGTCCCAGCTCGTGTTGAGCGCGGGCTTCCAGCAGCCGTTGCACGCGACCGGGCTGGGCAGCGCGGCGGCCCCGGAAGGGGCCTGTAAGGCGGCGGAGGCGGCCCCGCTGGCTGCTGGGGCGGTGGTGAGGGAGGTGACGACGGTGACGGCCGCCAGGGCGGCGGCGGAGATGAGAGCGGACAGACGCATGGACACTCCTCGCGAACGAAAACGGTTCGGGATCGGTGGCTACGCGTGCTGTTCCGCACTCTCCGTCCTGCGTCCTGGCCAGGGACGCCGGAGTGGCGTGGCCCATGACCGCAGGGCGTCACGCCAGCACGCTGGGGCGTGCCTCCTTTCTGCCGGTGAGCAGAATTGCGCGTTTCTGCGCTGTTGTCCAGAGTTTCCGGCAGAAAGTTACGCCTTGCTCCACTCGACGCAACCCCCGGTCTGGAACGCCTTGTCCGTGGCCAGGATGGTGACGCTGGCGGGCCCCGTCGGCATGCCGGAGGCGATGACGTCGCCGGTCGTGCTCTTCAGCCTGGCCCAGTAGCAGAGCGGGAACCCGGCGGTGGGGCCGGTGGTGCGGTAGGTGCCGGGCTGGATGTCGGTGCCGACGACGAGGGTGCGCAGGGTGGCGCCGTTCAGCGCGGGCGTCGTCGCGTTGCCGCTTCCGGGCGGGGTGGTCTGCCCGGGAGGCGTCGCGGGCGAGGTCTGTCCGGGCGGCGTCTGGCCCGGCGGCGTCTGACCCGGCGGGGTCTGCCCGGGTTGTGTCTGGCCCGGGAGCGTCTGACCAGGCGTGGACTGCGGGTCCTGGGGCGGCGTCGCGGTGGGCGCGCCGGTCTCCGGCACGCCGGTCGGGCTCTCCTCGACCGTCACCGTGACCCGCGGCGCCGGCTCCTCGGCGGACGTCGTCTGCGCGCCGAACCCGACGAGGACGCCCAGCAGGAAGCCCAGCAGGGCGGCGAGCCCGGAGACGAGCACGATGATCGGCGGGCTGCTCGTGGCCCGGGGGTACTCAGGTACCCGCTGATGGTCAGGAGGGGGCGGCCCGTACATCACGGACCAAGGGTCCCATCCCTGTCAACGATGCTGTCAACGATGCAGGTAGTCGACGAGCGACGCCTTCTCCGTCTCCAGTTCCTCGATCGTGCTCTTGACCACGTCGCCGATGCTGACGATGCCGACCAGCCGGCCGCCGTCGACCACCGGCATGTGCCGGAAGCGCTGCGTGGTCATGGTCTGCCTGAGCGAGTCGACGTTCTCCCCGGGACCGACCGTGGTCACCTCGGTGGTCATGATCGAGGAGACCGGGGCGTCGAGGATCGCGGCGCCGCGGTCGTGCAGGCGCCGGACCACGTCGCGCTCGGAGACGATCCCCTCGATGGTGATCCCGTCGGAGGAGACGACGACGGCGCCGATGTTGTGCTCGGCGAGCTGGGCGAGCAGCTCGCGTACTGTGGCCGCGGGCGTCACGGTCGTCACGTCACTGCCCTTGCCACGAAGGATCGTCCCGATGAGCATGTGCACCACCACCTCTTGCCCTCAGTGTTCCAAGCTTGCGTCCAGGCAAACAACCCCTCGGGCCCGGAGTCAAGCGGTCCCGTAGGCTGCTCCCTGTACTGGATCACGACATCAACCGACATACCACTCAAGGAACGCTCCATGGCCGAGGCGCTCAACATCGGAAGCCACGATCTGCCCGTCACCGACGAACTGGCCGCGTTCATGCGCACCGGCTGGGCCCCACAGAAAACGGGGCAGGACGCCCCTCGGCCGATCGCCCCGTGGGCGGCCAAGCGGCGGGCCGCGCTGGCGCAGCGGTTCCCGGGTGAGCGGCTGGTGATCCCCGCGGGCACGCTGAAGGTGCGCAGCAACGACAGCGACTTCCGGTTCCGGCCGCACAGCGCGTACGCGTACCTGACCGGGGCGAGCGAGTCGGACGACGTGCTGGTGATCGAGCCGTCCGGCGAGGCGGTGCTGTACGTCAGGCCGCGCGCCCCGCGCGAGGAGGGCCAGGAGTTCTACCGCGACCGCCGCTACGGCGAGTTCTGGGCCGGACCGCGCCCCGACCTGGCCGAGGCGGCGGCGCTCTACCAGGTCGAGTGCGCCCACATCCGCGACCTTGAGCTCGGCCGCCCCGCCCGGGTGCTGCGGGGTGTGGACGCCTCCGTGGACGCCGCCGTCCCCAGGGGCGAGGGTGACGCGGAGCTGGAGTCGTTCCTGTCGGAGCTGCGGCTGGTCAAGGACGAGTGGGAGGTCGGCGAGCTGCAGTCGGCCGTGGACGCGACCGCGCGCGGCTTCGAGGACGTCGTACGCGCGCTCCCCCAGGCGTTCGGCCACCCGCGCGGCGAGCGCTACCTGGAGGGCGTCTTCGGCCTGCGGGCCAGGCTGGAAGGCAACGCGACCGGCTACGACAGCATCGTGGCCGCCGGGGCGCACGCCTGCGTGCTGCACTGGATCCGCAACGACGGCCCGCTCGGCCGCGGCAACCTGCTGCTGATGGACGCGGGCGTCGAGTCCGACACGCTCTACACGGCCGACGTCACCCGCACCTTCCCGCTGTCGGGCCGCTTCGGGAGTGTGCAGCGGCAGGCGTACGAGCTGGTCTACCAGGCGCAGGAGGCGGCCATCGCCACGCTGCGGCCCGGCGCCCGCTTCCGTGACTTCCACCTGGCGGCCATGCGGGTGATCTGCGAGGGGCTGCGCGACTGGGGCCTGCTGAAGGAGAGCGTCGACACGCTCATGGAGACGGGCCTGTACCGGCGCTACACGCTATGCAGCAGCGGCCACATGCTTGGTCTCGACGTGCACGACTGCGCCAAGTCGCGGGCCGAGGTCTACCTGGACGGCGTGCTGGAGGAGGGCAACGTGCTGACCGTGGAGCCCGGCCTGTACTTCCAGCCGGACGACCTGACGCTGCCGGAGGAGCTGCGCGGCATGGGCATCCGGATCGAGGACGACCTGGTGATCACCTCCGACGGGGCCCGCCTGATGTCGTCCGCGCTCCCCCGCGACCCGGACGGGATCGAGTCCTGGATGAACGGCCTGCTGTAGCAGGAGAGCGCTGTAACGGAGCGGTCACGTTTCGTACGTGGCTGACAAGGCGCGGCCCCGCCCTCATACCTTTTCCGCAAATTCCCGCCAAGCCATGGCCTACTGGACAACCCGTCAGTAGGGTTGCCAATCCGTAGGCGGCGGAGGTGGTGATGGCCTGGTCCGGGTACGTCGGACGCCGCGCCGGCTCGGCCCTCGGCCAGGTCGGAGACCTGTTCGTCATCGTCCTGGAGGGCCTGCGCCGGAGCTGGGACGTCAGGCGCTGGTGGTGGGAGTTCGTCGACCAGTGCTGGTTCCTGGCCCGCATCACCAGCGTCCCCGTGCTCCTGGTCTCCCTGCCGCTCGGCGCGACCGTGGCGCTGCAGGTGGGTGAGCTGGCCCGGCAGCTCGGCGCCGGCTCGGCCACCGGCAGCGCCGTCTTCGTCGGCCTCATCCGCGAGGTGGCGCCGCTGGCCAGCGCGCTGCTGATCGCCGGGGCCGGCGGCAGCGCCATGACCTCCGACATCGGCGCCCGCCACATCCGCGACGAGCTGAGCGCGATGGAGGTCATGTCGGTCAACCCGATCCACCGCCTGGTCACGCCGCGCATGTGGGCGGCCAGCACGATCGCGGTGTGCCTGTGCCCGCTGGTCATCCTGGCGGGCGCGACCGGCGGCTACTTCTTCAACGTGATCGTGCAGGGCGTCACGCCTGGCGCGTACTTCGAGGGCGCGCTGTCCCTGGTGGTGGCCTCCGACCTGTACGTGACGCTGTTCAAGGCGTGGATCTTCGGCTTCATCGCGGCCGGGGTGGCCTGCTACAAGGGCATGACGTGCGCGACCAGCCCGGTGGGCGTGGGACGGGCGGTCAACCAGGCGACCGTGGTGACGTTCATGCTGGTGTTCACGTTCAACTACGTGATCTCGGCCGTGTACTTCCTGGCCTACCCGCCGAGGTCGCTGTGATGGTGACCTGCTGATGGCGACGCGGACGGCCGGCCTCAGACTCGCCCTCAGGGGTCGGGACGCCGCCGAGCGGTTCGCGGCCCTGGCCGACTGGCCGCTGTTCGTGTGGAAGGTCCTGTTCTACTCCGTCCGCGACGTCGTGCTGCGGCTCAGGTACGGCAAGGTCGTCCTGCGCCAGGTCAGCGATGTCGTGGTGGGCGTCGGCGCCACCGTCATCGGCGGCGGCATGGTCTTCGTGGTGTTCACGATGGCGTTCGTCGTGGGCGCGACCGTGGGGCTGCAGGGCTACCAGGGGCTGCAGGCCATCGGCGCGGAGTCGTTCATGGGCCTGGTCGGCAGCTTCGCCAACGTTCGCGAGATCACCCCGATCATCGCGGCCACGGCGCTGGCGGCGCAGGTCGGCTCGTCGTTCACGGCGGAGCTCGGCGCGATGCGGATCTCGGAGGAGATCGACGCGCTGGAGGTGATGGGCATCAACGCCTTCACCTACCTGATCTGCACCCGGGTCGTGGCGGCGCTGCTGGCGCTGGTGCCGATCTACCTGATCGCGCTGTTCGCCAGCTTCTTCGCCACCCGGCTCATGTGCACGGTGCTGTTCGGGCTGGCGCCCGGCGTCTACGACTACTACTTCTACCTGTACCTGCCGGTCAGCGACATCCTGTTCAGCGTCGCCAAGGTCGCCGTGTTCGCCTTCGCCGTCATCGTCATCCACTGCTTCCACGGCTTCAACGCCACCGGCGGGCCCGTGGGCGTGGGGGTGGCGGCGGGAAGGGCCATCCGCCAGTCGATCGTCACGATCGTGCTGCTCAACCTGCTGCTGTCGTACCTGTTCTGGGGCGCCGGCGGCAACATACCGCTGACGGGGTGAGGCCGGTGACCCGAGCTGAACTTCCCCTCGCCGCCCGGATGGGCATCGCGCTCGCCGTGCTGGCGGTGCTGGCCGCGGCCACCCTGTACGTGGTGCGCACCACCACCGAGTTACGCGGCACCCGCATCGACGCCGTGTTCGGCCGGGCCGGGCAGGGCCTCGACACCGCCTCGCCGGTCAAGATCCGCGGCATCACGGTCGGCGACGTGACGGGCATCGCGCTGGACGCCAAGGGCAGGGCCGTGGTGACCATGCACGTCGATCCTGGGGTCAGGGTGCCCACGACCGCGGTGGCCTCAGTGGAGCCGGCGTCGGTGTTCGGCCCCAAGTTCGTCGAGCTGCGGCCGGGCTCCGGTGAGACGACCGGCCCGTACCTGTCCGCCGGCGCCGTCATCACCGACACCGAGGAGCCGCTGGACCTGTCCGACACGCTCGGCGACGCCTACCGGGGCCTGGACGCCGTGGACCCGCGCGAGGTCACGGTCATCGTGCACACGCTGGCCAAGGGGCTGGAGGGCGAGGGCGAGAACCTGCGCGAGCTGATCGGCGACGCCGGCACGGTCGTCGGCGTCGCGCACCGGCACCGGGCGAACGCTCGACGGTTCCTGCACGACGCGGCACTGCTCGGCACGGCGCTGTCGGACAAGGGCGACGAGCTCGTCTCCATCTCCTCCGACGTCAACGTCATCACCCCCGACCTGCTCAAACGGGCCGACAAGGTACGCGCCCTGCTCCAGGAGGTCACCTCGGTCTCCGGGCAGGTCTCCCACGGCCTGGCCAAGCACCGGGGCGACCTGCGGGCCGGGGTGCACTCGGGCGAGCGGGTCGCCGCGCTCATCTACGCCCAGCTCGGCCTGGCGGGAGACGGCGTACGCGGCCTCAACCGGCTGGTCGACCTGCTCAACGAGCTGATCGAGGCGCCAGGTCCAGGCGGCAACCGCCAGTTGCAGGTGGAGGCGTTCATCGCCACCGACGTCTGCGAGCTGATCGTGGGCGCCTGCGGCCCGACCGACGGGAGGCGCTGACGTGGAACGCCTGCGCCGCCGCTGGACCCTCGTGCGGTTCGCGCTGTTCATCGGCCTCACCCTGACGCTGATCGTGGTGATCGCGGTGCAGATCGAGCGGGTGAGCACGGGCGACGGCTACCGCCTGGTCGCCGTGTTCGACGACGTGTCCGGCCTGAACGAGGGCGACCAGGTGAAGATCGCCGGAGCTCCGGTCGGCCAGGTGGACACGATCAGGGTCGTGAACGGCCGGGCGGAAGTGACCATGGAGGTGCAGAACGCGGTCAGGGTGCCGACCGACACCGAGGCCGCCGTACGCTGGCGCAACGCCGTCGGCCAGCGCGTCGTCTACCTGCTGCCCGGCACCGCGCCCGGCCGGCTGCCGCCGGGGGCGCGCCTCACGCGCACCTCCTCCGTGGTGGACATCGGCGAGCTGATCAGCGACCTCGGCCCGCTCACCCGCAGCCTGGATCCCGACCAGATCAACCAGCTCCTGACGGCCGCCGCCAAGTCGCTCAAGGGCAACCAGCACAACATCCCGCGCCTGCTCGACAACGTCAACGCGATCACGACCACGGTCAACGAGCGCAAGAAGACCATCGAACAGCTGCTCAAGGACTACGCCACCGTCACCGGCGTGGTCGCCAGGCGGGACCGGCAGATCGAGCGGCTGGTGGACAACCTGGTCACGCTGACGGAGGCGTTCGCCGACAACCGCGAACTGGTGGACGACGCGCTGGTGGAGCTGTCGGCCACCGTCCACACCTCCAACGAGGTGCTCGGCAAGAACGCCGGCGAGCTCGGCCGCCTGGTGGACAACCTGTCCGGGCTGACCGGCGGCATCAGGCGGAACGTGGGCAAGATCGACAAGACCGTCAGCACGTTCCAGCCGCTGTTCGCGCGGGCGTACTCGAGCGTCAACCGCGGCCACTACTTCATCACCGCGGTCCCCTGCGTGGCGCTGAACGCCGCCCCGTGCCCCTACGGCATGCAGACGCCTCCGCCGCTGCGCAACACCAGGATCCAGAGCGAGAAGGACCTGCGGAAGCTACTGGTGGGCCGCTGATGGCGCTCAAGTCGTTCCGCGTCGGATCCTTCAGGGACCGCAACCGGCACGCCGTCGGCCTGGTGTCGCTGGCCGTGCTCGGCGCGATCCTCGTCACCACGTTCCTCGTCGGCAGCCTGGGCCTGCTGGAGGGCGGCTACACCATGTCGGGCGTGTTCACCGACTCCGGCGGGCTGCGCACCGGCAACGACGTGCGGGTGGCCGGGGTGCGGGTGGGCGAGGTCACCGAGGTGCGCGCCGACTACGCGCAGGGCCACGTGGTGGTCACCTGGAGGGTGGACGACGGCGTGCGTCTCGGCCGGGCCACCCGCGCCGACGTCGCCCTGTCCAACCTGCTCGGCGGCCGGTACGTCAAGCTCACAGGACCGGTCACACCTCCGTACCTGGACCAGCTGCCCGAGGACCGGCGGCGCATCCCCGTGCAGCGGACCGGCGTGCCCACGCTGATCAACGACGCCATCAAGGACGCGACCCGGCTCGTCGAGCGGCTCGACACCGACGCCGTGGACGACCTGCTCGCCGAGCTGGACAAGCTGGACACCTTCAAGAAGGGGCGCGTCACCCGGCTGCTGGACAACATCGGCGACCTGTCCGACACGATCAGCAAGAGCGAGCCGCAGCTCCAGCGGCTGCTCGACAACGGCACCCGGATCATGGACGTGCTGAAGAAGAAGGACGCGCAGCTCGGGCGGCTCATCGACGCCGTCGAGGTCATGCTGGACGAGCTGCGCGCGCGCCGCGCCGAGCTGCGCACGCTGCTCGGCGACGGCAGTGACCTGGTGCAGAGCACGACCCGGCTGATCAACGAGCACGAGAAGTCGCTCGTCCAGGTCCTCGACGACAACGCGGCGATCACCACGCGGCTCAGCGGCAGCAACGAGCGGCTCAACTCGCTGCTGGCGTGGGCTGGGCCGACGTTCTCCGGCCTGTCGACGATGGGCGGCCAGGGGCCGTGGCTGGAGGCCATCGCCACCGGCCTGGGGCCGATCAACCCCGAGGTGCTGGGGGCCATCGCCAAGGACAGGAAGAGCGACAGATGACACGGCTCGTGGCGGTGCTGCTGGGGTGGGCGCTCCTGGCGTCCGGGTGCTCGGTGACGGGGGCGGAGCCGTACCGGCTGGTGGCGATCTTCCGCGCCGCACCCTCCCTGTACGAGGAGGCGCGGGTCAAGGTCATGGGCCTCGACGCGGGTTACGTGGACACCATCAGGATCGACGGGGACAAGGTGCGGGCGGAGCTGCGGATCGATCCCCAGGTGCCGCTGCCCGCCGGCGTCAAGGCCGTGGTCGCGCCGCAGAACACGCTCGGCGAGCGCAACGTCGTCCTCTACCCCCCGTGGAAGCCCGGCGACCGGCGGATCGCCGCCGGGGCGACGATCCCGCTGGAGCGCACGGACCTGCCGGTGGAGATCGACGACGCGCTCGACGCGTTCACCAAGCTCACCGACGCGCTCGACGACGAGCGGCTCGGCGACGTGGCGGGCGACCTGGCCGACGGCGTCAGGGGCCGGGGTAAGACGATCAACAACGCCATCGCCGACACCTCGGAGCTGACCGGCGTGCTGGCCGCGCAGGACCAGCGGCTCATCGACCTGGCCAAGGGGCTGAGCGACCTGGCCACCAGCCTCAACGAGCGCGAGAGCCAGGTGACGGGCGCCATCGACGCCTTCTCCGAGGCCAGCGCCATGCTGGCGGAGGAACGGCGGCGGCTGCGCGGCTTCGTCACGTCGATGGCCGGGTTCGTCCGGCGCGGCGACGTGCTCATCGAGCAGTACGCCGAACGGCTCCCCCAGGCCGCGAGCACGCTGGCCGAGCTGGTGCTGACCGTCCGGGCCAACAGCGACTCCATGGCGCGGGCGGTCAAGGGCGCGGCCGACTTCGCCGACATCCTGATCGACTCCTGGGACCGCGAGCAGCACGTCCTGAAGATCAGAATCGTGCTCAACGCGATGACCAGGGCGTGGCTGGCGCCGCTGTTCGACGCGCTGAACCTGGGCGAGGTGCCGTGCCTGCCCGCCGGGCTGAGCAACTGTCCCTTCTCCCGGAGAGGAGGCGGGCGATGAGGACCAGGTTCCCGGCCGTGCTGGCGGCGCTGGCCCTGACCGCGGGCTGCTCGCTGCAGACGCTCGGCGCGACCACCGGCGACATGACCCTGTACGCGGTCTTCGACGACGTGCAGAGCCTGGTCGCCGGGCACAGCGTGCAGATCTCCGACGTGCGGGTGGGCACCGTGACCGACATCCGGCTGCAGGGATACCGGGCCAAGGTGACGATGTCGGTCCAGTCCGCGCACCGGGTGCCCCAGGGCAGCACCGCCACCGTGGCCAAGACGTCCGTGCTGGGCGAGAACTACGTGCTGCTCAGCCCGCCGACGGGCAAGGACCTGGCCTCGGGCCCCTACCTCGAGGACGGCGCCACCATCGCCGACACCTCGGTCGAACCGGACATCGAGCAGGTCACCGCCAAGGCCGGGCCGCTCATCGAGGCGCTCGGCGCGCAGGACGTCAACGCCGTACTCGACGCCGCCTCGACCGCGCTCGACGGGCAGGGCGACGACGTCAACCGGCTGATCAGGCAGACGGCGCAGGTCACCGACGCCTACGCGGCCGCCCGCAGGGACCTCGGCACCAGCATCGACGCCCTGGCCAGGCTCGGCGACGACCTGGCCGAGGGCAGCGCCGAACTCGACCGGCTGCCCGGCACTCTGGCCGCGGCCACCGAGCGCCTCGCGCACGGGCGCGGCCACGTGAAGAAGACCATCGTCGCGCTCACGAAACTGGCCGAGCAGGCCAACCTCACCGTCTACCCGCGCCACGCCGCCCGGCTGCGCACGCTGCTGCGTGAGCTGGAGGCCATCTCCTCGTCCATGCAGCGGGGCAAGGAGGACCTGAAGGCGCTGGTGGCCAAGCTGCAGAAGTTCATCGACGCGCCGCCGATCACGGTGAACGGCCAGGTGATGATCTACGTCTGGCTGAAGGGCGTGCTGCCGTCGGTGCGCGAGGAGCCCGTGCGCAACCCGGTGGAGGACGTCCGTATGCTGCTGGAGCCGCCGCGATGAGACACCGCATCTACCTCAACCTCGGCTTCTTCGTGCTGCTCGGGATCGTCATGACGGTCTGGGCGTTCAGCACGATCATCAAGCTGGACGCGATCGAGCGGCCGTACCGGGTCTCGGCCGAGTTCGTCTCCTCCCCCGGGCTGATCCGCGGGTTCGACGTGGCCTACCTGGGCGTCCGGGTCGGCAAGATCGGTGACGTACGGCTGGCGCCGGGCAGGATCGTCGTGGGGCTGGACATCGACAGGGAGATCCGGCTGCCGAAGGGCGTCACCGCCGAGGTGCGGCGCAAGTCGGCCATCGGGGAGCCGTACGTGGAGCTCTCACCGCCCGCCGCCGGCGTGACCGGGCCCGTCCTCGCCGCCGGCGACACGATCCCGCTGGCCAGGACAACGGTGCCGCTCGACTACAAGAAGCTGTTCGAGGGCGTCGGCAAGCTGCTGAACGCGGTCCCGCCCAAGGACGCCGACACCATCGTGCACGAGCTGGCCGTCGCGCTGGACGGGCGGGCGCCCGCGATCAGACGCATCATCGAGGACGCCCACACCCTGACCGGCACGCTCGCCGACAACACCGAGGTGCTCGACGACCTGGCGGTGCAACTCACCCGGCTCACGCACACGCTGGCGGGCAAGCGCGGGCAACTGGCCTCGGGGATCACGGACCTGAGCGCGGTGACGGCCGCGCTGCGGGAGTCCCGTACCGATCTCAACGCCATCCTCGACCACGGGCCCGGGGTGTTCGCCCAGCTCGACGACGCCGTCAGGAAGTCGCGGCCGGGGTTCTCCTGCCTGCTGACGGCGGCCGGGCTGCCGCACCGGCCGGCGTTCTCGGCCGCGACCGAGCGGAACGTGCACCATCTGCTGAGCATCGTGCCGACCGCGCTGAGCCTGTCCGACGACATCAGCGACCGGCGCGGGGACACGGTGTACGGCAAGGCGGCGTTCGTCTTCAGCGTGCCCGGCGGGCCCCAGCCGGCCGAGGAGTACGCGGGGCCGCTCGGCCCGCCCTCCGTGCCCAAGCTCCGCGCCTGCCCCGACCGCGCCCCCGAACGCGACCCCGGCGCGGGCCCCGACTCGGATCCCCACCCGGACGCCGCCGGGCGGCCTGGCGGCGAGCGCCAGGACGTCGCCGCCCGGCCCCGCGACTCCGGCGGCCCGGCCTCCGCGAACGACCGTCCCGGCGCCGGCACACCCGGCGCGAAGGAGGACAGCACGAACAGGAAGGAGACGGATGGAACGGACGGGACCCCGCGAGCCACCGATTCACCGGCGGACGCGGCCGGCACCCGGGCCGCGTCCGGAACCCCCATCAACACCGTCCCGCTGATTGCCGCGATGTTCCTCGCCGTGGTGGCGAGTGGTGGCATCGTGGGCTGGATCGCGGCGGGCCGGGCCGCCCGCCGCCGTGAGGAGTCGTCTTGACCGCCAAACCGGATCTCGCCGAGCAGGCCCCCACCGACCCCGACCCCGACCCCGGCACCGGCACCGGCACCGGCACCGGCACCGGCGGAGACACGGACACCACCACCGAGTCATCAGGGGAGCGCGGAGCCAGGCGGTTCTGGCGGGCCAAGGTGTTCGGTGCGCTGGCCGCCATGCTGGTGGCCGCCGTCGCCGCCACCGCCGTGCTGCAGTGGGTCGCCGCCACCCAGGCCCAGGACGCGCGGGCCGCCCTGGAGTCGGAGCGCGCGCTGCGCCTGGAGGTGTCCGGCGCGGCGAGCGCGTTCAGCCGGGCCCTGCTCAGCTACGACTACCGGGACCTGCAGACCACCCGCTCCACTCTGGCCGCCCAGGCCACGGGCGACTTCCTGGCCACCTACGACACGGCGTTCGGCGGCACGATGGCGCAGGTCATCGTCAAGCTCAAGGCCACCTCGCAGGCCACCGTGCGCGAGGTCTACCTGGCCGACGTGGACGAGGCCACCGCGCACGCCATCGTCGTCGTGGATCAGCAGGTGAACAGTTCGCAAGCGATCCGCTCGGTCAGGGATTCGCACCTTAAGATCAGTCTTGTGAAGGAGAAGGGCAGCTGGAAGATCCATGACGTGACCACGCTCGGCGCGGCCTCGGAGGACCAGTACTCCCTCGACGGCGACAAGGACAAGAAGGACTGACGATCGGCCCCTTAGCGATGGGCGGGCACCCCGACGAGGTGCGTGCCCCCGAAGACTGGCTCACCGAGGTGGAGAAGGAGCGGGCCGCCCGCTTCCTGTACGAGCACGACCGCGCCTCCTTCGTCGCCGCCCACCTGCTCGTGCGGCTCTGCGCCGCCGCCGTGCTCGACGCCGACCCGGCCGGGCTGACGCTGCTGCAGGTCTGCGACCTGCACGGCCCCGGTCACGGCAGGCCGTACCTCGAACAGGCTCCCGAGCTGGGCGTCAGCTTCAGCCACACGCGCGGCTACGTGTGCGCGGCGGCCGGCCCCGGCAAGGTCGGGGTGGACGCCGAGCGGGTGCGTCCTGGTCCGCTGGACACGATGCTGGCCGACCGGGTCCTCACGCCGCGCGAGCGCGCGCTGGTCACCGGCAACGACGAGCTGATGCGCCACTGGACCCGCAAGGAGGCGCTGATCAAGCGCGGCGAGCTGACGCTCGACCAGCTCGGCGACGGCGGCGACGACCTGACCGGCCGGCACCTGCTGGAGTGGAGCGCGGGCCCGGACATCAGGGTGGCCGTCGTCACCGACACCCCGGCGAGCCGGGCGCCCATCCCGGAGCTCGGCGGCGACGGGTAGGCGTGGGGTCGCCGCGGGGGCGCGGCGGGGTCGCCGCGGGGCCGATGACCGGCGACAGGTTCGCCCGGATGAGGCGTACGGTGGTCAGACTGCCGCCCGACGTCTCGTCCATGGCGCTTCACTCCACGTGCGCTAGATTGGAGATCATGAGCGCGCCTCGCTGGCTTTCCCCCGCCGAACAGCGTGCCTGGCGTACACACCTGGCGCTGCACAAGCTGCTCATGCACCGGCTCGACCGCGAGCTGCAGGAGCATTCACTCTCGTTGAACGACTACGAGATCCTCGTCAACCTCTCCGAGAGCCCCGGCCGCCGGATGCGGATGAGCGACCTGGCCGACGCGACGATCCAGTCACGCAGCCGATTGTCGCACCAGATCTCCCGCATGGAGGCCAAGGGCCTGGTGACCAGGGAGGACTGCCGTGACGACCGGCGGGGCACGTACGCCGTGCTGACCGACGAAGGGTGGGAGACGACGCAGCGGGTGGCCCCGGTCCACGTGGGCGGCGTGCGCGAACACTTCGTCGACCGGCTCACCGACGAGCAGCTGGAGGCGATCGAGGCGGCGTACGCGCCGATCGTGGAGCACCTGAAGAAGCTGCGCTGACCTCCGGGGCGACCGGCGCCGTCGCGCTGACATCCAACCGATACCGGGGAAGCCTCACAGCGTTCCCGACCGGTCGCTAGCATCCCGGTCATGCTGAGAAAGCTAGTGATCGTGGCGGTGCTCGCCCTGGCGTCGGCGTGCTCGTCGGCGGGCGGCGAGGCCGAGCTGCCCGCCGGCCCCGATCTGATGAAGAAGGCCTCCGAGGCCATGAAGGTCGTCAAGTCGGCCGGCTTCTCGATCGCGACCGAGGGCAAGCCCAACGTTCCGGTCAAGAAGGCCGACGGCCGGCTCACCGCCGAGGGCGACGCCGACGGCACGATCACTCTCGACGTGCTGGGCACCCTGCAAGAGGTGAACTTCGCGCTGATCGGCGACACCGTGCACTTCAAGGGGCCGACCGGCGGCTTCCAGAAGATGACGCGCGCCCAGCTCGCGCAGTTCTACGACCCGTCGGTCATCCTCGAACCCACCAAGGGCATCGCGCAGCTGCTCGCCCAGGCCACCGACCCCAGGGTCGAAGGCGTCGAGAGCGGCTCCTACCGGGTCGCGACCACCTTCCCCGGCAACGTCGTGGGCCAGATCATCCCCGGCGTCACGCAGGGCGTGAACGGCAAGGTCTGGCTCGACCAGGCCACCAGCCGGCTCACCAAGGCGAGCCTGCCGCTGAAGGACGGCACGGTGACGGTGTCGTTCAGCGACTACGACGCGCCCGTCACGATCACACCGCCCCCCGCGAAATGAGGCCCGCGAAATGAGGCGCGCCCGCCGGGTCGTGCTCGGCGCGGGGGGCGCGGTGGTGCTGCTGGCCGCGCTCGACGCGTACGTGGTGGTGACCGTCCTCATCGACATCGCCGAGGACGTCGGCATCCCGCTCAACCACCTGGAGCGCGCGACCCCGATCGTCACGGGCTTCCTGCTCGGGTACGTGGCCGCGATGCCGCTGCTCGGGCAGTTGTCCGACCGCTACGGGCGGCGGCCGCTGATCCACGCCTGCCTGGCGGCCTTCGCGCTCGGCTCCGTCCTGACGGCGCTGGCGTCCGGCGAGGTCATGGTGGTGGCCGGGCGGACCGTCCAGGGGGTGGCCGGGGGCGCGTTGCTGCCGATCACGATGGCGCTCATCGGCGACCTGTGGGAGGAACGGGAACGGCCGGTGGCCCTCGGGGCGGTGGGAGCGGCCCAGGAGCTGGGCAGCGCGCTCGGGCCCCTGTACGGCGGGCTGGTGGCGTTGATCCCGAGCACGGTGGTGGCGGGGGTGGAGCTGGGGGAATGGCACGCGATCTTCTGGATCAACCTGCCCCTGGCCGCCCTGGCCGCCATCGCCGTCCACCTCACCCTCCCGCCCCGCTCCAGCACGGCGCAGCAGGCGACCCTCCCGCCCCACTTGGGCGCCGCGTCGCAGGTGACCCTCCCGACCAGCACCGCCGCCACCGCATCCCACCCCGAACCGGCGACCGAGACCATCTCAGGCCACGACACGGCACTCCCGGACGCTCCGGCCGGTCGGCCGCTCGCTTCGGACGGCGAAACGACCGTCGCAGCCACCCCGAGCGCCGAACCGGTCGCCGAGCGACATGCGGAACCCGTCGCCGGGCCGGTCGGTGGGCCGGTCGGTGGGCAGGCCGGTGGGCAGGTCACCAGGCCGGTGACCGAAGCGGTCGCCAGGTCGGCCGCCGAGCCGGTCACTGGGTCGGCCGGCAGGCCGGTGGTCGAATCGGGGACTGGGCCGGGTGGTGGGCCTAAGGCTGGGCGGGTGGATGTCGTCGGTGGGGTGTTGCTGGCGGTGGCGCTCGGTCTGCTCGTCGTCGGGCTCTACAACCCGGATCCGGCCGTCGCCGTGCTCCCGCCGTGGGGTCCACCGGTGATCGCCGCCGGGGTGCTGACGGCCGCCGGTTTCGTCTGGTGGGAGATCCGTTCCCCCGTACGCCTGCTCGACCTCACCGGCGCCCGCAAGGGCCCGCTGCTCGCCACCCTGGCGGTGAGTTTCCTGGCCGGGGCGGCGTTGCTGGTCACGATGGTGTTCGTCCAGTTCACCGCTCAGACGCTGCTCGGCGCGGACGCGCTGGGGGCGGCGCTGGTGCTGGCCAGGTTCCTGGCCGCCCTGACCGTCGGCGCCCTGCTCGGCGGGCTGCTGGCGCGCCGGCTAGGTGACCGGCCCGTCGCGGTCGGCGGCCTGCTGCTGGCGGCGGTGGGTTACTGGCTGATGAGCCGCTGGCCGCTCGACCTGGCCGGGGCGGGCCTGGTCGTGGACCTCGACCTGGTCGTGGCCGGGCTGGGGCTCGGCCTGGTGATCGCCCCGGTGTCGTCGGCGGTGCTGCGGGTGAGTACGGCGGCCCAGCACGGCGTGGCGTCGGCGGCGGTCGTGGTGGCCAGGATGATGGGCATGCTGATCGGCATCGCCGCCGTGTCGGCGTGGGGTTTCTACCGGTTCCAGTCGCTGACCGCCCATCTGGACACGCCGCTGCCGTTCGGCGTGGACGCGGAGACCTACCAGCGCAGGCTGGCCGACTACACCGCGAAGGTGCAGGCGGCGCTGCACACCGAGTACACCGAGATGTTCCTGGTCACGGCGTTCATCTGCCTGCTCGGCGCGGCGGTGGCGGTGCTCATGCCGCCCCGGCCGCGAACCGGAACGGCATGAGCCTGCGCCCCGTCGCGGGCCGGGACGGCGGGAACTTCCGCCCGGCTGCGGGACGGGACGACATGGCCCGCCGCCCGGCCCCTGGCCGGGACGGCGTGGGCGTCGGCTACGCCGGGGTCATGGCGACAGGCGGTGCAGGTCGCGGGGGAAGGCGGTGCTCTGGCGGACGTTGGCGGCGCCCGTCAGCCGCGCGGTCCACCGTTCCAGCCCCAGCGCGAACCCGCCGTGCGGCGGCATCCCGTACTTGAACGCCTGCAAGTAACCCTCGTACGCCTCCGTCCCCTCGCCCCGGGCGGCCAGCGCGCGCACGTAGTCCTCGTACCGGTGCAGCCGCTGCCCGCCCGTGACCAGCTCCATGCCCCTGAAGAGCAGGTCGAAGCCGTTGGAGTGGCCGGGCCTGGAGGGGTCGGGGTGGGTGTAGAAGGGCCGCTTGGACATGGGGTAGCCGGTGACGAACAGGAACTCCGACCCGTGCTCGCGCCGCGCCCACTCCCCCAGCCACCGCTCCTGCGCGGGCGCCAGGTCGGGCTCGTCGGACGAGGTCAGCCGCTGCGCCTCGGTGAAGTGCACCGCGGGGATCTCGGCGGGCACCGCGGGCGGCTCGACGCCGAGCAGGTCGAGCGCGGGGGCGGCGCGGCGGCGTACCGACTCCAGCATGCCCGCCACCACCTCGCGCAGGACCGCCATCACGTCGCGGTGGTCCTCGATGAAGCCGAGCTCGGCGTCCAGGCTGGTGTACTGGGCCAGGTGGCGCACCGTGTCGTGCGGCTCCGCGCGGAAGACCGGGCCGACCTCGTAGACGCGCTCGAACACCCCGGTCATCGCCTGCTTGTAGAACTGCGGCGACTGCGCCAGGTAGGCAGGACGGCCGAAGTAGTCGATGCCGAAGACGTTCGCGCCCGACTCGGTGGCCGAGGCGACGATCTTCGGGGTGTGGATCTCGGTGAAGCCGAGCCGGTCGAGCGTCTCCCTGAACCCGGCCACGCTCGCCGCCGAGATCTCCAGCGGCGCCCGCAGCAGCGGATGCCGCAGCGCGACCGGGGCGTGGTCGAGCACGGTCGGGAGCGTGGCCCCGACGATCGGCCGGTAGAGGTCGAACGGCGGCGCCGCGCCCGGCTCGGCCAGGACCTCGACCTCCGGCGCGACCAGCTCGTAGCCCCCGGGCGCCTGCGGGCTGGCCGTCACGGTGCCGGTGACCGCGACGACGCTCTCCTCAGGAGGCAGCTCACGAGCGGGCAGCTCTTGGGCCGGCAGGGTCCGGGCGCGCGGGTCCCGGGCCGACAGGTCCTGCGCGGGCGGGTTCGGGCCGGTCACCGCCTGGGTCAGCCCCGTACGGTCCCTGACGACCAGGAAGGACACGGATTTGAGTTGCCGGCGGCGATGGACCCAACCGGCGATCGTCACTCGTTGCCCGGCGTGCTCAGCGAGCTCCGCCGACATGACACGAGAGATCATCACAGCTCCTCAACGGAAGTGCATGACCCCTTGGGAGTGCGGGGGAGAAGGGAGCTCCCGGTGCCACCGCACTTTCGCCGGCCCCGTGCGAGGGCGGCCTCCACGACCCGATGACGGGGGTCAGACCGGCGGGGCATTTCCTCCCCGCACTCGGGAGTGTCTTCACCAGCGGGCCACGGCGCCGCCTTCGCAGCGTACGGCGGCTCTCTGGGGCCGTGGACCCCGCTGGTTACTCGTCTCCGTCAACGCGTTGCCGCGGAGCTTATCACTTGTCCTTCTTGGCCCGCTTCTCACGGATCTTCATCGACACGTCGATCGGGGAGCCGGCGAAGCCGAACTCCTCGCGGATGCGCCGCTCGATGAAGCGCCGGTAGGTGTCTTCCAGCCAGCCCGAGGTGAACAGCACGAACTTGGGCGGCTCGATCGACGCCTGCGTGGCGAAGAGGATCTTCGGCTGCTTGCCTCCGCGCACCGGCGGCGGCGTCTGCTGCACCAGCTCGGTCAGGAACGCGTTGAGCCGGGACGTCGGCACCCGCGTGGCCCAGGAGTCGAGCGCTTTCTCCAGCGCCGGGACCAGCCGGTCGACGTGGCGGCCCGTCTTGGCGGAGATGTTGACCCGCAGCGCCCACGGGGTGCGTACGAGCTGCCGGTCGATCTCCTTCTCCAGGTAGTAGCGCCGGTCCTCGTCGACCAGGTCCCACTTGTTGAAGGCCACCACCATGGCCCGGCCCGACTCGATCACCAGGCCGATGATGCGCAGGTCCTGCTCGGTGAGCGGCTCGCTGGCGTCGATGAGCACGATCGCCACCTCGGTGCGCTCCAGTGCCGCGCGGGTGCGCATGGCGGCGTAGAAGTCGGCGCCCTGCAGCTCGCGGTCGCGCCGCCGGATGCCGGCGGTGTCGACGAAGCGCCAGGTGCGCCCGCCGAGCTCGATCAGCTCGTCGACCGGGTCGCGGGTGGTGCCCGCCATGGGGTCGACCAGCACCCGCTCCTCGCCGACGAGCTTGTTGAGCAGCGAGGACTTGCCGACGTTGGGCTTGCCGAGCAGGGCCACGCGGGCCGGCCCGCGCTCGGTCTCGAAGGTGACCTGCGGAGTCTCGGGCAGCTTGTCGAGCATCACGTCGAGCAGGTCGCCGCTGGAGCGGCCGTGCAGGGCCGAGACCGGGTAGGGCTCGCCGAGCCCGAGCGACCACAGCGCGGCGGCCTCCAGCTCAAGCTGCTGGTTGTCGACCTTGTTGGCGGCCAGGATGACCGGCTTGCCGGACTGGCGCAGCACCGAGCCCACGATCTCGTCGGCGTCGGTGGCGCCCACGGTGGCGTCGACCACGAACACGATCACGTCGGCCAGCTCGACGGCGACCTGCGCCTGCTCGGCGATGCGCAGGTTCATGCCGGTGGCGTCGGGGTCCCAGCCGCCGGTGTCGACGACGGTGAAGCGGCGGCCACGCCAGTTGGCGTCGTAGGTGACGCGGTCGCGGGTGACCCCGGGAACGTCTTCCACGACCGCTTCGCGGCGGCCGATGATGCGGTTGACCAGCGTGGACTTGCCGACGTTAGGCCGTCCGACGATGGCGACGACCGGCAGCGGCACAGCCTGCTCGTGCTCGCCGATCTCAAGGTCGTCGAGGTCAGCCTCGACCCAATCCCCCGTTGTCACGATTTTTCATCCTTTGTGAGTACCGCACCTGAGTTCGGCTCAGGTGCGCTCGTGTATGCGGCCGCTCAAGGACTCGCTCGCCGAGCCCTCTCGCTCCGCGACCAGCCTCAGCACCTCGGCGATGACCTCTTCCAGGGTCAGGTCGGAGGTGTCGAGCTCGACGGCGCCCACCGCCATCGAGAGCGGGTCGGTCTTCCGTGTCGAATCGAGCGTGTCGCGCTTGGCCATGGCCTCCTGCTGCGCCTCCACCGTGGAGCCGGCCAGCTCGGCGCTGCGCCTGCGGGCGCGAGCCTCGGGGCTGGCCGTCAGGTAGATCTTGACGGCGGCGTCCGGCCAGACGACCGTGCCGATGTCACGGCCCTCGACCACGATGCCGCCGTCGCCGATGACCTCCCGCTGCAGCGCGACGAGCCGGGCCCGCACCTCGGGCACGGCGGCGACGGCGGAGACCGCGCCGGTGACCTCGGACTCCCTGATCGGCCCCGCCACGTCGACGCCGTCGACGTGGATCGCGGGACCGTCGGGGTCGGTGCCGGAGACGACGGCGGGCTCGCCGCAGCGGGCCGCGACCGCGGCGGGATCGGTCAGGTCGACGCCCTGGCGCAGCATCCACCAGGTCATCGCGCGGTACATCGCCCCGGTGTCGAGGTAGCGCAGGCCCAACGCGCGGGCCGCCCCGCGCGACACGCTCGACTTACCCGACCCCGAAGGCCCGTCCATCGCGACGACCAGAGCGGTCACGGCCTCTCCTTCTTCACGTTTTCCCAACCTGAGAAGGCTACCGCCTCCCCATCAGTCGGCGATCCAGCTTCCGTGGAAGCCGAGCGGCACGCGGGCGGGCAGGTGGACGGTGGCGACGGGCTCGCCGGTGAAGTCCTGGCCGGCCAGGATCACCAGGTCGGCCGCTCCCCTGGCCGGGTTGTTCACGTACGTCATCACGTAGCCGTCGTCCTCCGCCTCCCCCGAGCCGATGAAGACGGGCTCGCCCACGTACGCGCCGCGCCCGAACTGCCGCGACTCCTGCGTGCCGAGCCGCAGGTCGTGCTTGATGAGCGTGTTGTCGAACGACTCGTCGGGCAGGTCCTCCATCTCGCTGCGGCCGGGGCCGACCACGTCGTGGATGTCGCGGGTGGCGGCGGTGTAGCCGTAGCGGTAGGCCCGGCCCGTGCGGCGCTCGTCCATCCGCGGGAACTCCTGCATCCGGTCGTCGAGCGTGCTGACGCGGACGCGGCCGGTGGTCAGGTCGATCCGCCACCGGTCGAGCGTGGGCATGCCGCCCAGGTCGAGCCGGGCGTCCACGAACCCCTTGGGATAGCTCACCAGGTCGACCACCACCTCGTCGCCGTCGTCGTAGGCGTTCAGCGTGTGGAAGACCCAGCAGGACGGCAGTTCGAACCAGCGCAGCTCGCCGCTCTCGCGCGACAGGAGCCCGACGCGGGCGGGGTGGGCCTCGTTCCACGCGTACGGGAGCTGGCTGCCCTTCTCCGCGTGGGGCATGCTGAACGTGACCGGCAGGTCGTAGATGACCACGAACCGCTCGGTGATCGCGAAGTCGTGCACCATGGGCGCGTCGGCGATCGGGATGTCCCTGACCTGCGTCACCGTGCCCTTGGCGTCGAGGACGACGTGCTGGTGGTGGTCCCAGCCGAAGAAGTAGGCCAGCGCGTGCAGCTCGCCGCTGACCGGGTCGAGGTGGGTGTGGGCGGCGAACCCGCCGGGCAGGCCGCCGTCGAAGTCGCAGGCGCCGATGGTGTCGAGCTCGTAGCTCAGCTCGTACGGCAGCGCCCCCGCCTCCACGGTCGCGAACGTGCGCCCGGCCAGCCCGATGACGTGGGTGTTGGCCGCGAAGTCCATGTTGCTGTGCACGGGCCCCGGCCTGGCGGGCTCGCCGAGCCGCCGGGCGACCGCGGCGCTGCGCACCCACCGGTTGCGGTACCACTCGGCGCGCCCGTCGCGCAGCCGCACGCCGTGGACCATGCCCTCGCCGAGGAACAGGTGCCCGGCGGAGGGGTCGTCGAGGCTGAGCGGGTTGGGGCCGTTACGCAGATATCGGCCGTTGAGCTCGGCCGGGATGCGCCCGGTGACCTCCAGGTCGAACGCGGTGACCTCCTCGGTCACCGGGGCGAATCCGTGCTGGAAGGGAGTGGTCGTCATGATGCGTCCTTCTCTGCTGAAGCCAGGAACGGCGTGAGCACCGAGGCGCACAGCAGCCGGTAGCGCTGCTCGGCCTCGCCCTGATCGAAGAAATCCGAGATTTCGAGACTTACGGCGCCGTGTATGGCCATCCACAGCACGTCGGCGATCTCCGTGGCCGTCCCGCCGCGCAGCACGCCGGCCCCAAGGCAGTCGGCCACTCCGCGCACCAGCAGCTCGAACGTGCGCTTGGCCACCCGCACCGCATCCTCGCCGGCCTTGAACCCCGGCATGGCGCTCTGGAACATGACCCGGTAGTAGTCGGGCTCGCTCAGGGCGTAGTCGCGGTAGGCGGCCAGACCTTCGTGCAGCCGGGCCAGCGGGGCGTCGTGATCGGGCACTGCCAGCAGCCGCCGCTCGAACCGGGCGAACCCCTCCAGCCAGAGCGCCTCGCTGAGCCCGTCCTTCCCGCCGAAGAGCGTGTAGATCACCTTGGTGGAGCAGCCGACCTCGGCGGAGATCCGCCGCACGGTCAGCGCGCCCGGCCCCTCGCCGATGAGCAGCCGTTTGGCCGCGTCGAGGATGACGTCCCTGACGACGCCCTGTCCCTGCCGCTGAGCCTGCTGATACGCGGTGACCGTCATCCTGGTAACGCCGTTTCTCTCGGGTAACGCTGTTACCCCTTCTTTGTACGCCCTCCCCCGCGACTCGTCAATGGTTACCTATCGTGATGGATGGGCAGCAAAGAGTTATGAGCACAGCACCTAACCCGATCGACCTGCAGCGGCACCTGAGCATGGTCGACTATCCGGCCAGCAAAGACGACCTCATCGACGCCGCGCGCGAGCAGGACGCCGACGAGGACATCATCGAGGCCCTGGAGGCCATGCCGGACCGCCAGTACGACGGCCCCAACGCCGTCAGCCAGGCGATCAACAGACGCTGAACCGGACACAAAAGCGCGGCGGGGGGGGGGGGGGGGGCCCCCCCCCCCCCCCGGGGGGGGGGGGGGGGGGGGGGGGACGCCCCCCGCCGGGGTGGGCCCC
>NZ_JBEZFZ010000044.1:0-55156 GCF_040649735.1 Nonomuraea sp. NPDC048892
GGTGGCCAGCACGGCGGTCAGCCGGACCTGCAGCTCCGCCAGCAGCTCGTCCAGCCGCATCTGCGGCATCAGCGGATTGTGCTCAGCTTCCACGCCGAACAGTCTCGCACCGGAGCAGGTCGATGCCCAGCGCGACCACCGGCTCCGCGCCGCCGCCTCGAAGGTGAGCGGATGCTGCCTGGTACGTCATCCCCGGCGGGGCGATGATGATGCAGCCGGGCCCCCTCCAGCGTCAGCCCGTGAACGCGCGTCCCGCATGGGATGGACGCTTCGTCCTGGCCAAGGGGGAGAATGACTCTCGCAGCGAAGATCATGCCGCCGGCGCGCGGCGGTCCCGAGCACGAACGCGACGAGTTCGCGGCGGCGGCCCGTGGCGGAGCGGTCGTCCTGGAGGCGCCGTCCGGCTACCTGCTGACGGAGGGGCTGATCGCCGCGCTCGGCGCGCGCACCGGCGAACTGCTGTGGGCTCGCCTGGGCCCAGAGGACAGCGACCCCGCGACCCTGGCGCTGCTGCTCGTCGAGGCCACCCGCCGGATCGATCCGGGCTTCGGTGAGAGCGTCCTCGCGCTCATGCGGCGGCATCCTGGCCCGGTGCGCGGCTGGGAGCCGATCTACCGCGCTCTCGGCGAGGAACTGGGCGGGCTGCTCGGTGGTGGCGCGGTGGTCCTGGAGAACGCCCATGTGCTGGCCGGCGCGTCGCCCGCGCTGGGGCTGGTCAACCGCTGCCTGATCCCCGTGCTGGGGCGCGAGGTCGCCGTCGTCCTGCTCACCCGGGACAGGCTGGCCGCCGCGCCTGCGGCGGGCTACGCGGCCTATCGAACGCCGAAGGACCTGCGCCTGTCCAGGGCAGTGGTGGAGCAGTGGATGGACGCCACGCTGCCCGGCCTGCCCGCCGCCGTCCGCCACCGGGTGCGGCGGATGGCCGGCGGACGCGCGGCCGTGCTGGAGGCGGTACGGGCGCTCTTCGACCGGCTGGGCGGCGGCCGAGCCGCGCAGCGCCTGGGACGATCGGGCCGCGCGCCGCTGACCGTGCTGGGAGAGGCGCTGCTGGAGGAGTACGACGGCCCCTCCCTGGCGGCTCTGGGCCGGGCCGGCCTCGTCGGGTACGTGCCCCCTGAGCTGCCGGCGCCCGGCGGCCCATGGCTGCAGCCGTTGGAGGGCGGCTGGAATCGCGTACGTGGCTGCTGGCGCCGGGTGCTCGTCTCGGGAAGGGCTGGGGCGAGAGCCCGGCCAGGGCCGGCGGCGGTGCGCGAATGCGCGGACTGGCTACTCCGTCATGGCGGCCTGGAGCAGGCGGTCGATCTTCACCTCAACCTCGGCGAGCACGAGGCCGCCGCCAGGCTCGTCGCCGGTCAGGCCGGTGATCTCGTCGGCCTCGGGCGGTGGCGCACACTCGACGCCTGGCTGACGCGCCTGCCTGAAGAGGTGGTGGCGGCGTACCCGGAGCTCTCCTACGGCCGGGCCGAGATCGCCGCCGCGCGCGGGCAGGACCAGGTGGCCAGGAGGTCCTTCGCCGTCGCCGCCGGCGCCTTCGGCCGCGCGGGCGACCCCGGCTCCGCCTGCCGGTGCGTGATGGGAGAGAGCGTGCTGGCCGCGCAGCGCGGCGACCTGCGGGAGGCGGCCGCCCGTGCCGCCGTCGCGTGCGCGCTGGCCGAGGACGCGCCGGCCGGGGAGGCGAGGTCCTCGCTCACGTTCTGGTCGTTCTGGCACCGGGGCATGCTCGCGCTGCGGGCCGGCGACCAGGAAACCGCGCTGGCCGACTTCCGCCACGCCTTGAGCCGGCGGCCTGAGGACTCGGGCGTGCCCGCGGCCGTGCTGGGCGAATCCGCGCGGCTGGTGGAGCAGGCGTACGAGCTGCGCCTGCGGCGGCAGGCGCACAGCGTGGCGCTCGCCGCGCTGGAGCAGGAGGAACGCCGGACGCTCGACCAGGTGCTGCGGCTGGTCACGGACTTCCCGCGGCGGTTGCACGAGCCGGGTCCGTGGGTACGGCTGCCGCCGCCGGCGCGGATGGCCGGCGGGGCCGCCCCGGCTCGGCGATGGCTCACCCGCCGCTCGGCGCGGCCCGCGCATCCGCCCCGTCCTGCCGCCGAGCCCGTACCCGGACCACCGCCCGCCGCCCCGCCCCTCGCCATACCGTCACCCGCCGCGCCGTCCAGCGCTGAACCGTCACCCATCGCACTGGCACCCGCCGGACCGGCTCCTGCGGACGCGCCCCGGCTGGCGATCCATCTGCTCGGGCCGCTCTGTGTGAGCGTCGACGACCGGGAGGTGACGGGCTGGCCCGCGGGTCGCTGCCGGTCTCTGCTCGCCTACCTCGTCACCCATCGCGACCCCTGGCCGCGACGCGAACAGTTGATGGACCTCTTCTGGCCGAAGGCGGAGCCCGGCCCGGCCCGCAACAACCTCAACGTGACCATCCACTCCGTCCGCCGCGTCCTGCGCACGAAGACCGAGACCCCGGTCATCGTGCTCGCGGACGGCGCGTACCGCTTCCACGCCGGCATGCGGCTGTGGGTGGACATCGACGTGTTCGACGCGGAGGTCGAGCGCGGGCGCCACCTGCAGAACGGCGGCAACCCCGACGAGGCGCTGCGCTCCTTCGAACGCGCCGTCGGGCTGTACCGGGGCGAGTTCCTGGCCGACGTGCCCTACGAGGACTGGCTCGTCGTGCTCCGCGAGCGGCTGCGGCTGGCGCACCTCGAAGCGCTCGAACGCCTCAGCGGGCTCCATGTGCTCTTCGGCCACCACGCCGCCGGCGCGGAGTTGTGCCGCGACATCATCGACCTCGACCCGTGCCGCGAGGACGCCCACCGCCGCCTCATGACCTGCTACAGCCGGCAGGGCCTGCAACATCTCGCGTTGATCCAGTACCAGGCGTGCGTCCGCGTCCTCGACGAGGAGCTCGGCGTCGGCCCCACCCCCGAGACCATCGAGCTGTACGAGCGCATCCGCCGCAGAGAAGACGTTTAGCGCCTCGCCGTCCGTTTAACGACCATCTGCCCGGCAACACTCGCCGTAATGTGCGGAGGAGGTCGAACTCGTTGGTGACGACGCACGAGATGGTGGTGGTCGAGCGGATCGAGCCCGGGCTGGAGGTGTGGGCCTGCCCGCGGTGCGGACGCCGGATCCGGCTGCGCTGGCCGCCGAACTACGACAAGCAGGTGCTGGTGCCAGGGGATGAGGACGTGCCCCACGCCGGCTCCAGTGGCGGCGTGCGCGTCTCGTCCGTCGAGGTCGCTCCGGACGCGCCGCGGCTGTCACAGGTGTCGCCGCACGAGAGCCGGTGGCTGCGCGACAGCGGCATCGACTGGGAGGCGTCCGCCTGACGTCCGGCCAAGCGGCACCTCTGGCCCTCGCGCCCGGCAGCACGTCTGGCCCTCGGGCCCGGCCGCACGTCTGACGTTCAGCCCGGCAGCACGTCGATCGGGAGGTTCTCCACCGCCGCGGCCAGGCCGGCGATCTCGTTCTCGCCCGCGCGGCGCAGGCTGACGGCCGCGTCGAGCCGGTACCTGCCCGGTGGCGGCGCCTGGGCGGTCACCGACAGGCTGCGTTCTCCCGGCTCCAGCGAGCCGCTCTCCGAGGCCAGCACGGACTTGCCGCCGCCGTCGAGCAGCCTGGCCGCCAGGACCACGTCATAGACGAGGGCTCCGGCCTCGCGGAGGTCGAGCGTGACCGTCACGGTGAAGGGCCGCAGGGCGGGCAGCGCGCGCGTCCCGAGGCCGAGGTGGGCCACGGCGCCCATGATCGGTTTCACCCGCGCGCCGGGCGCCGGCTCCGAGGAGGCGGCCGGCTCCTCCTTGACGTGTTCGCCGATGAAGGCGAGCACCCGGCCGGGGTCCCAGCCGGGCCAGCGATCCTCCGCGCCCGTGCCGACGTGCTCCATGGTCGTCGCCCTGATGGATCCGTCGCGCTCGTTGACCAGCACCCGGATGACGTAGCTCTCGTCATGCTGCCCGGAACCGCCCCCGTCGGACACCTCCGCCGGCGCCGTCTCGGTCAGGCGCAGAGCGTCCCGCCGCCAGCCCTCGACCCGGTCGCGGGTCAGGCCGGCCACGCCTGGCAGCAACGAGATGAGCTCGGCCGCGGAGTGGTCGGCCAGTTCCTTGTAGCTGGTGACTCCCACTCCGGCCAACCTGGTCGCGATCTTCGTCCCGATTGTCTCGATCTTGGTGAGGTCGTCCATGCTGCTGCGCGCCCTTTCATGCGGCGGGGTGGAGCCCGGCCGCCCGCGACGCTCCGGGGCGGCCGGGCGAGGTGTGCCCTACGGCATGACCTGGATGGCCGGCCCCTCGGCGAAGGCCGTCATGGCGACCAGCGTCGGTGGGGTTGCGAGGGTCAGGAAGGTCACGACGGCACTGAGCCGGTACACCCCGTCGGCGAGCATCGAGGCGGACACGGTCAGGCCGGTCTCCTGGTTGACCGGCAGGGTCGCCGAGTACTTGGGCTGACCCAGCACGGTGGTCTTGCGTACCGTGCCCAGACTCACGTCGGCGCCGGGGCCGAAGATGTCCGCGAAGTACTGGATCTCGTACCTGAAGCTGCCGGTCATCGAGATCATCAGCTGCGAGACGAATTCGAACTCCATCGCCACCAGGAACGTCGGGGTGACGGAGCGCCGGATGACCAGGTTGGACGGCGTGTTGCCCGGCGGCTCGAAGACCGACAGGTTCGGAGTGACCTTGAGGTCGGCCGGTTCGTTCTGCAGTGTGGTCATGCTGGTCCCCTTTCGCCTGTTGCTACGACTTCGGAGTAGTACGAGGCGCTTAGGCGGCGACGGCACGGGCGCTTAGTAAGGGATCAGCTCGCCGTTAAGTCCGCTGTCCGCGCTGCTCACGGGCCCGCCACTCACGCGAACTGGCCGCATCCGGCCATCCCGGGCGTGTACGCGGGGGTCAGCCGGGATGGTCAGGCGGCCGGGTCGAGGTCCAGGTCGAGAACCGCCTTGCCGGCGATGCGCCGGTCGAGGAGCGCCTGGGCGGCCTCGGTGACGCGCTGCCACGATCCGCGCCAGTCCACCTCGGGCGAGAGGCGGCCCGCGGCCACGAGGTCCAGCAGGGTCGCCAGGTCGGGGCCGACGTCGCGGACGTCCCCGTACGTGCTCATCGTCTTGGGCGGGCCGATGGACAGCAGCGAGTACGGCGCGAAGACGGCCGGCTCGCCGGAGGCCCAGCCGATGTTCCGCAGGCTGCCGCCCGGCGCGAGCAGGTCCCAGGCCGCGACCAGCTGCGGCCCGCCCACGTTGTCGAGGATGAGATCGACCGGCCGGTCGATGCCCTCCAGCCCGATCACCACCTCGTGCGCGCCCAGCGCGGCCAGACCGTCGGCGCGCTCCGCGGAGCCCACCGAGGCGATGACGTGCGCACCGCCCAGCGCGGCCAACTGGACGGCGTACCGGCCGACCCCGCCGGCGGCGCCCGTGACCAGGACCCGCCGTCCCAGGATGGGCCGGGAACGCAACGTGCGCAGCGCCGTGACGCCGGCCATCGGCAGCGCGGCGGCGTCGGCGAGATCGACTCGCTCCGGGACCTCGGCCACGGCGGTGGTGTCCACGGCCATCCGCTCGGCCCACGCGCCGGCACCGAAGGCCGCGACCCTGGCGCCGGCGGCCGGCCCCGTACCGTCCTGCGCTGCCCGCACGACGACGCCGGCGGCGTCGTACCCGTGGACGGTGCCGGGCGGGCGGCTGCCGGCGAACACCACCTCGCCACGATTGAGCGAGATGTGCCGCACCTCGATCACGGCCTGGCCGGGGCTGGGGTGAGGTTCGGCGGCCGTCCCGAGCCGCAGGGAACCGGGAGCGCCGGGATCGACGACGAGCGCGCGCATGTGCATCAACAGCTCCTCATGAGAACGTAATCGGACTCTTGGTCCGCTTGAGCCACACGGTAACATAAGCGGACCGACAGTCCACCTCATCGGGAGCGCGCATGGCCCAGCACCGCACCGAACGCGCCGACGCGGCCCGCAACCGCCGGGCGGTGCTGCGGGCGACCGAGCAGCTGCTGCACGAAGGCGGCGGGGAGCACGTCTCGATCGACCGCGTCGCCGCGCTCGCCGGGGTCGGGAAGGGCACCGTGTTCCGCCGCTTCGGCAGCCGCGCGGGCCTGCTCCAGGCGTTGCTGGAGGAACGGTCACGCGACCTGCGCGACGGGATCGCGGACGGGCCTCCCCCGCTGGGGCCCGGCGCTCCCGTACGGGATCGGCTGCTCGCCTTCCTCGACGGGCTCGGCGCCATCGCGGAGGGCAACGCGGTGCTGCTGTCGGCACACGAGCAGGCGTGCGCCGAGGACAAGTACGGCGACCCCAGCTACCGCTCGTGGCACGGCCACCTGCGCGGCCTGCTCGGCGAGGCGCGCCCCGACCTCGACGCCGACTTCCTGGCCCACGCCCTGCTCGCCGTCTTCGACGGTGACCTGATCCGCCACATGACACCGCCCGGCGATCCCCGCCGCTTCACCCGCTCGGTCCAGCACATGGCCACAGCCCTCCTCGACGGCCCCGGCCAGCCCTGACGAAGGGCTGTGACGCGAGCGGCGGTGTGACGCTTCGCCCGAAGCGGCCCGAAGCGGCCCGAAGCGGAGAAGCGGCAATTATTTCCCCCTATTTCTGGTTGCCTTGGACAGGATCAAGGAGGAGGAACCACCGTGCCGCTGCCCACCCGCCCACTACGCAAGCTGGGTTTCCTGACCATCGGACTGTTCGACGGGGACGACCCGCGCCCGGGACACGAATCGACGCTGCGGATCATCGAGCTGGGCGAGCGGCTCGGCTTCGACAGCGCCTGGGTACGCCACCGCCACCTGCAGTACGGCATCTCCTCCCCCGTAGCCGTCCTGGCCGCCGCCTCCCAGCGCACCACCAGCATCGAGCTGGGCACCGCCGTCACCCCGCTCGCCTGGGAGAACCCGCTCCGCCTCGCCGAGGATCTGGCCACCGTGGACATCCTGTCCGGCGGCCGGCTCAACGCGGGCATCAGCGTCGGCCCGCCGTTCCACTTCGACCAGATCAAGGACGCCCTCTACCCCGGCACCGCCGACCTCCAGGACTTCGGGTACGAGCGGGTGAGCCGGCTGCTGTCCTTCGTCCGCGGCGAACCCGCCACCGACTTCAGCGGCACCGAGGGCTTCGAGGTCTTCTCCGACCGCGTCCAGCCGCACTCGCCCGGCCTGGGCTCTCGGCTCTGGTACGGCGGCGGCAGCCTCCGCTCGGCCCGATGGGCGGGCGAGCACGGCATGAACCTGCTGACCAGCAGCGTCGTCAAGGCGGAAGAGTCCGAGGACTTCGCCGAGATCCAGCTCTCCCACGTACGGGCGTTCCGCGCCGCGCACCCCGACGGCGAGCGGGCCCGCGTCTCCCAAGGGCTGGTCGTCATCCCCACGGACTCGGCCACGCCGCAGCAGCGGGCCAAGTACGAGGAGTACGCCGCCAAGCGCCTGCCCCGCACCGCGGAGCCGCAGGGCCCGGCCCGGATGATGTTCGCGCCCGACCTCGTGGGCAGCTCCGCCGAGATCGCCGAGCTGCTGTACGCGCACGCCGCCTTCCGCGAGATCGACGAGGTCGCGTTCGCGCTGCCGTTCACGTTCGAGCACGAGGACTACGTGCAGATCCTCACCGACATCGCCACGAAGCTGGGCCCTGAGCTCGGCTGGCGTCCGACGGCGAAGCCCGGCGAGACGGCCCTCCCGGTCGCCGGCTGACCTTCGGGCGACCGAGCGGGCGCGGGTGCCGCGCCCGCCGGTTCGTCGGTTACTTCGGGTCGAGCACGAAGACGGGGATCTGCCTGTCGGTCTTCTGCTGGTATTCGCCGTACGACGGGAAGACCGCGACCGCCCGCTCCCACCACTCCGCCCGCTCGGCGCCCTCGGCCTCGTGCGCGACGTAGTCACGGGTGACGGTGCCGTCCTGCAAGGTGATCTCGGGGTGCGCCTTGATGTTGTAGTACCAGGTGGGGTGCTTGGGAGCACCGCCCTTGGACGCCACCACCGCATAGCTGCCCTCGTGCTCCACCCGCATCACCGGGGTGTGGCGCAGCTTTCCCGTCTTCGCACCCCGCAAGGTCAGCAGCACGATCGGCGCGCCTTGGATCAGGATGCCGTCGGTGGTGCCGGTCTCACGGATCTTCTCCGTCTGCTCGCGTACCCAGTCGCTGGGGCTGAGCTCCACAGTCTCGTCTGACATAGCCATCTTCAACCTTTCTGCCCGTCAGTCGGATTCCCTTAGTACCCGCTTCCGCGACCGGCCTCACGGGCGGGAGGGATCTTCATACGAGCGCGGTCACCGCGCGCACGGTGACGCCCAGCCCCACGAGCAGGACGAGTGCGGCGGTCATGGCGGCGCTGTACGGGCGCAACCGCCGCATCCGGCCCGCGACGGCGAGACCGCCCAGCCTGCGCAGGGTGAGCGCCGTGACCAGCAGCGTCGCCGCCATGCCGAGCCCGTAGCAGACCACGGTCAGGACACCGAACGCGGTGCGGCCCAGCGCCATCGCGCCGAGCAGGACCACCAGCGCGGACGGGCTCGGCACCAGCCCACCGGCCACCGCCAGCGCCACCACCCCACCACCCGACCGCCCCACACGCCCGTGCCCGTGTCCATGACCGTGCCCATGATCGTGGCCTGGGCGGTTGTGGCGGGCGGAGCGAAGGAGGGCGGCGCCGATCGTGGTGATGAGGAGTCCGCTCACCACCCCCAGCCAGCCCAGCACCACATCCCCGGCTATCGCACCGGCGGCCGTCACCAGGACTCCCAGGACCAGGACGCCCGCCGTGTGCGTGGCGGTGACCGTGGCCGCGACGGTGACGGCGTCCCGCAGCCGTCGTTCCCGTCCGGCGAGGTAGGCGGCCATGACGGTCTTGCCGTGGCCGGGCATCGCCGCGTGCACGGCGCCCAGCATGAGCGACACCAGCAGGGCCAGCAGCCCGAGCGGCACGGTCAGCCGATCGGCGCCGACCAGCGTGTTGAGCCGGTCGGCCAGCAGGCCGGTGTAGCGGGTGAGGACGTCCACCCCGGGCACGCCCGCCGGCGCCGCGGACCCGCCACCGTCGCCCGGCTCCGCCGTCATCCTGGCCGCGCGTACGTCGAGCGGCGAGCTGAGCAGGTCGGCGGGATAGTCGCGCAGCTCGCCCGACACGCTCCCGGCCGGGACGGTGGAGTCGCGCAGCCGCACGCCCTGCCCCTTGGCGGTGATCTCCCGCCAGCCCACGGCGTCGCCCCGGTAGGCGTTGGCGAAGGTCAGCGCCACCGGCCGATCGACCCGCAAGGGCGCGGTGAGCCGGCAGGTGAGCCTGCTGGTACGCAGCCCGGCGGCGCCCGGCCGGTAGGCGAAGGAGGCGCCGGTGACCCGCCAGCTCAGCGTCCGCCCACCGGCGTCGGCCCGTACCGCGTCCCGCAGATCGGCGCAGGCCCGGCGAGCATGGACGTCCGGAGGACCGGTCGGCGGCTGCTGCAGGGTGGGAATCTCGGCGAGGTCCACGACGGCGAGGTGCTCGATCCTGTCCCGGTGGATCGTCAGCCCGTCGTAGTGGTTGACGCTGAAATTCCCCAGGGGATGCGCGGCGAACGTGACGGCGACGGCGAGCGCCACGATCACGGCGTCTCCGCCAGTAGCTCCCTGGCCCGCGCCGCCCCGCCCGGCGAGAAGTGCGGGTTGATGGACAGTGCCCTGGTCAGGTGGGTACGCGCGGCGGCGTCGTGCCCGAGCGCGTGCTCGATCTCACCCCGGTGATAGGCGAACAACGCGTTCCGCCCCCCGAGCGCGTCGGCACGGACGGCGTGAACAGCGGCCTCGGCGTGACGCCCGGCCCGGTGCAGCGCCCAGCCGAGCGCGTCGGCGACCTCGACGCTGTGACGTCGTCCCCATTCGGCCCGCAAGTGCCTGACCGCGATCTCCGGATCACCATGATTCGCCGCGAACGTACCAGCCGCCAAGCCGTCGATGCCCCCGCTCGCGGCCAGGAGCCGCTGCTGGGCGGTGAAGACGGCGTACTGCCGCCTGGCCCCCTCCACATCCCCAAGGTGTTCGAGCAACTCTCCGTACTCGACGACATACGCAGGGGACCGGACGACGGCGGTGGCGTAGTCGCGCAGGGCCTGGCCGGTGTGGCCGAGCGCGGCCTCGGCGCGGGCCTTGCCGGCGCGGGCGGGCGCGTGTCCCGGGTCGGCGGCCAGCGCCTGGGTGTAGGCGGCGCGGGCGGTACGCGGATCGCCGGTGCTCCAGGCCAGCTCACCGAGCTGCCACTGGCAGAAGGCGTACTCGGCGGGGTCGCCGGGGATCGCGCAGGCGCGGCGCAGCAGGTCGCGGGCGGGGCCCGGCCGGCCGCGCAGCTGTTCCACGCGGGCGGCCCTGGTGAAGGAGGCGAGGTCGGGGTGGCCGTCGAGCATGCGGCGCAGCGCGGTCTCGGCCTGTTCGTACTGGCCGAGTTCGAGGTGGGCGTCGGTGAGCACGCCGTACAGGGCCCACCGGAACGGCGCCGCCTTGCGGGCGCGCTCGGCCCAGCGTACGGCGCCGGCGAAGTCGTGCCGCGCGTTGGCCAGCGCCCCCATGCCGATCACGGCGTCGATGTACGGCTGCCCGTCGCCGGTCGGCCGGCGCAGCGAGCGTTCGAACGCGCCCTGGGCTTTGGCGTAGTAGGCGGTGTCGGCGGTGCGGCGGCTCTGTTTGAGGTACATGTCGCCGAGGCTCGCCCAGGCCGCCGCGTCGTCGGGGTGACGGCGCAGGCGGGCCTGGACGGCCTGGATCGATCCGGCGAGGTCGTACGGTGACCAGCCCGCCGGCGCGGGAGGCGGCTCGTCCCTGCGCAGCAGCCCGCCGGGGGCGAACAGGGTCACCAGGACGCAGCCCAGCAGCACGCATCCCAGCAGCGGCGGCAATCTCCGTAGGCGACTCATCTGATCGGAGGTCCTCGGTGGCGGGGGTCAGCCGGCGGCGGTGACGGGCAGGGCCAGGTAGGGGAAGCTGTCGGTGATCGGTTTGAGGAGGAACGCCGGGTTGTCCTCGGCGATGAGGCCGGGCGCGCCACGACCGGCGGGTTCGCCCAGGAGCATGCGTAGATTGATCGTCACGACGTCGTCGATGAGACGGCGGCCGTTCGGGTAGCCCTGGGCGTCGCCCTTGAGGATGCCGTACTTGTCGGGCGAGGCGGCGACGGGCGTGCTCAGGTTGAGCCGCAGTTCCTCCGCTTTGACGGTGCGCGGGGCGTCCTGGTTGAGCTGGTGGGAGGTGAGGTCCTGCTTGATCGGCCCGCCGGTCCTGGTGGTGAGGCCGGTGAGGTAGATCTGCTCCAGGTCCTTGCGCGGCGCGGGCGGCGCGGTGACGTTCACCTGCTTGGCGACGACCTTGGCCTGGTCGGGGTCGAGGGTGGACGGCACGACCAGACCGCCGCTCTCGTCACCGTCCGGGCGCAGGGTGTTGAAGTGGTCGCGCTGCTTGAGCGGGATGATCACTTCGTTGAAGTTGGGGTTGCCCAGCCGCGAGACCTGCGTGTAGCCGGCCGCACCGGAGCCGAGCAGGGTGCTCGACTTGCGCGATGCCGTGGTCCAGACGCCGATGACCGGGTTGCGGACCGGGTCGCCGCCGAGCGCCAGCTCCGACTTGGGCAGTTGCAGGGCGAGCGCGCTGACGTTCATCGGCACGCCGGTCTTGACGGGGAAGAACGGCAGCCCGAAGCGCAGCAGGTTGACGGCGCGGTTGTCGGAGTAGAACGGGTCGGCGGCGGTGCCGGTGAAGACCTTGCCGCCGCCCGGCAGGTCGCGGACGGCCTTGCGGCGCGTCGCGGCGTAGCCGGGGGCGCCCAGGTCGGTGGGGGCCGCGTACCCGTCGCGGACGAGGACCTCCGATTTGCCGTCGCGCAGCCTGGTCAGCGTGTAGCTCTGCTCGACCAGGGAGTCGAGCGGGCCGGCCTGCCGCTCGCGCCCGCGCACGAAGGAGGGCGCGGGCAGGGCCTTGTTGGCGAACGTCCAGCGGTAGGTGACGGCGGCCCGGCCGGTGCCGGTGTTGTCGACGTGCACCTCGTAGCGGGCGTCGGTGTCGAACTGGTAGGGCTTCTGCGGCGCCTGGAAGGGGATGTAATTGGCCACGATCGTGACCGTGTCCTGCCGTTCCGGGCTGGTGAAGGCGTACAGGTCGGTGGCGTCGATCTGCTTGTTCACGGTGGTGGCGGGGGCGTCCCAGTGGCTGGTGGCAGTGCTCGGGCGCATCGCGGGGCCGATGAGCACCGTGGCCGCCAGCACGGCGATGGAGGCGCCGGCGGTCCATGTCCACCGGCTGCTGGCGCTGGTCAGTCGCATCGTGTCGTCTCTCGATTCGCGAGTGCCGGGCCGCGCCCCGAGGCACGGCCCGGCAGGGGCTCAGGTCAGGGGTCGCGGCTACGGCACGTACTGGACGACCGCGTCGAGGTTGGCCAGGTAGTCGCCCTCGGCCAGCGGGATGCCGGTGAGGTCCCTGACCGTGCGGCTGAGATACGCGCTGACGTAGAACGGCCAGTGGCGGGGGCCGACGCCGCCTTCGAGCGGGCGCGGCGTGGGCACGCCGGCGGCGAACTCGTGCAGCTTGTACGTGGCCACCAGCCGCTCGCCCTGAGGCTGCCCGTCGATGGACACCTGCGCGTGGGCCCCGTCGGGGCGCAGGTAGATGTCGTGGATGGCGGCCTCGTGCCCGCTCCTGACGTCTTCGAGGGCGAAGCCACCGGGGTAGTAGACGCCGTTGCACGGGTCGATGTGGTCCCGCTTCCAGCCGATGGGCATGTAGACGCCCCGGTTGGCGGGTTTGGCCTCGATGGGCGCGATGCCCCGCACGCGTACGCCGCGCTCGTCCAGGAGCCGGACGATCTCGCGGCCGAAGTCGAAGTTCGCGTGCCCCTTCGGACCGAAGTACGGGAACTGGAAGCACGAGGCGGTGGGCGGCTGGACGGACGGGGCGCCGGGAGTCGCTTGGAGGGGGCCGGCCTGGGCGGGGACCGTCGAGACCGCGAGGACCGCGGCGCCGATCACGATCGTCCGGGCGGCGCGAGCAAGAGCACGCACAACATGACCTTTCCTTGACCGGAGGCAGCACAGTGCCTCTGACATGCGATGACGTACTCAACGTAGTGATCAGGTAACGTTCTGTAAAGGCGAGTGTCGAAGGACGGCATGGAAAAGAAAAAGCGTTCCGCACCTCCCGTCACCGGCGTTGAGCCCGGTGACGGGGGTACGGAACGCTCTCGGCGCTCGCCCGTTCCTGTGGTCAGAAGTCGTCGGCGGTGCGGATCCGGTCGCGGATCCAGACCCCGGCCTCCTTCAGGTTGCCCGTGCCGGCGAACGAGCCGTTCGGGCAGGTCCCGGTCCTGAAGACGGCGCCGGTACGGAAGTCGTCGGAGTAGTTCCAGTTGACCCAGCTGATCTTCTTCTGCGCCAGCAGGTCGAGGTACTGCTGCGACCTGGAGAAGTTGTCAGCCCCGTCGCCGGAGGCGCTCTGGGTGCCGAACTCGGTGACGAAGATCGGCAGCCGGTCGGCGGCCCGGGAGAGCGTGTTCAGGTATTCGGTGCCGTGCGAGGCCGCGTAGAAGTGGAACGTGTACATGATGTTGGCCGCGTTGACCGGGCTGTTGACGATCTCGGTCTCATTGCCGCCGCCGGAGACGCCGAGCGACGACCACGCGCGGGTGCCGACCAGGATCGGGGCGTCGGGGTCGTGCTGCCGGATCACCGGGATGAGCTGGTGGGCGTAGTCACGGATGACCGGCCACGTGACGGCGTCGCCGTTCGGCTCGTTGGCGATCTCGTACAGGACGTTCTTCTTGGCGTTGTGCCGCTGGGCGATCTCGGTGAAGAACGTCTTGGCCCGGGCGAGGTTGTACATCGGGTCGCCGGGGTCGAGCATGTGCCAGTCGACGATGGCGTACATGCCGCGGGCGGTGGCCAGCTCGATCAGGGAGTGCACGCGGTCGGTGAACAGCCGCGGGTTCGTCTCGTAACCGCCCTCCTGGATGTACATGGAGATGCGCAGGACGTCGGCCTTCCAGTCGTTCGCCAGCGCGTCGAGCGAGGCGGTGTTGAGGCACTGGCTGTACCACTGGATGCCGTGGCTGCTCATGCCGCGCAGCTGGATCTGCTTGCCGTTCTCGTTGCAGAGCTTGATGCCGCACACCCGCAACTGCCCGTTGGCCTGCACCGGGGTGCCGCCGCCTCCGCCGCCGGTCGGGGCTCCGTAGACCTCCAGCTCCCACAGGGAGTAGCCGTACGGGGTGCCGCGCTGGGTCCCGTGCACCTGTACGTACCGGCCCTGGCCGCTGACCGTGAGGTCGTCGATCGCGCCGTCGCCGGCGGTGGTGGAGTAGACGTCGGTCCAGGTGGAGCCGTCGGCCGAGGTCTGCACGCGGTACGCGCCGGCGTACGCGGCCTCCCAGTTGAGCCGGACCCAGGAGACGTTGTGCGCGGAGCCGAGGTCCACCCGGATCCACTGCGGATCCACCCCTTCTTCGCTGGCCCAGCGCGTGGACGTGCTGCCGTCGACCGCCTTGTCCGGCTCCAGGCCGGCGACCTCGACCGAGGAGGCCGTCACGGTCCTGCCCTGGGACACCAGAGGGTCGGCCGCCGCCACGGCCCGGGCCGTCGCCGCACCGGCGCTGATCGGCACCCCCACCAGCGGCAGGGCCATCGCGGCCACCACGGCTAAGATCCTCGCTACTGCGCTACGCCTCACGAACGACTCCGATTCTCCTGGAAACAGTCAGCGGGCCGATCAGCACGACCGCCACACCCTCGGTCACCGGGAAAGCCGCTCCACCGCCTCCCCGGTTAGGAAAGTTTCTTAACTTGCGGCGCAGCATAAGTTGACATCGAACCTTGACGCAAGACCCAATGCCCCAGACAGGGCGTCAGCAGGCCCGTACGGAGTTGTAGGCGATCTCCGGGTTGAGGTTCTCCTTGTGCCCCGGCGGGACGGTGGCGTTGTGCACCACGTACCCGGGAGAGGCGTAGAGGCAGTAGGAACGGCCGGTCCGGTTCCACGCGGAACGCGCGTCCTTGACCCCGAAGGGCTCCAGATCCGGCGCACCGGCCCGGAACCAGGCGACGGTGCCGTTCCCCTCGAAGTCCCGGAACAGGCACAGATACCCGTCCGGACACCGACCGAAGCCGTCGGCGGCGCCCACCGGCCCGGCGAACGCGAGCACGAGAGTGATCGCCATCAGGAAAGAACGAATGCCGAACACGCAGTCACTCCTCGGATAGACATCATCGCTTTACGTGACCATCATGCGGTCGCGGGTGGCGAGGCGCCATCCATTTATCCACCGCCGCCCAGGCCCGCAACAGCGACTGTCGAGACGGAGGACCGACCCCGCCTCGGGGGGCCGAGCAGACGGGAGGCCCCCGCTCCGCTCCCCCGGATCGGAGCGAGGGCCTTTGGTGCTGTACGGCGAAGGCTCGCGGTCAGCAGTGACGGTCAGTAGTTCCCGTGCACCACGTTGGACGTGAGCCGCACCGAGGACGGCGGGCCGATGTCCACCTTGGCGAAGACCTCGTCACCGCCCCAGTCCTCGTTGAGTGTGTTGCCGTCCAGATAGAACGAGATGCTGATGCGACCAGGCGAGGGGTTGCTCAGGGTCTCCCCGCACGCGACTCCGAAGCCGCCGAACAGGTGGTGGTCGAAGGTGTCGTCGCCGTACAGGTTGACGCAGACGCCCTGACCGGCGACGGCGACGGGCGCGAAGCCGGTGATGCTGACGAAGTAGGCCCGGTATCCGCCCTGCCCGGTGGCCTCGATCGAGAGGTGGACCGAGCCCGCGGCGGCGGTCGCGGGGGCCGCCCCCAGTGTCGTCGCCAGCCCACCGGCCAGCATCAGCCCCGCCAAGGCACGTCGAATTCTCATGTTCCCCCCGTTGGTGGTTGTTCGATCCGAACACCTGGGAAGGCGTTCCACGACGTTCCATGCCGTTCCAGGCGCCTCCACAGATCGTCAACAGAATCTCAACACGACCCGGCTAACGTCCTGCCGTACCGGCGGAGAGGGGAAGGGCGCTCATGGGTGGGGCTTCACGGATGGCGAGGACGCTCGGGCTGGTCACGGCGGGCGCGGCGGTGGGCGGCGTGCTCGCCGGGGGCGGCTTCGCGGCGGCCCGCCAGTTCGGCTGGACGGGCGCCGCGGTCACCGTCGTCACGGAGAGCAGAAGCCTGTCCCCCGGCGGGCTCGGCACGAACGTGGTCTGCCCGCGCGGGCATCGGGCCGTCAGCGGCGGCTACGCCTACTACGGCGACCACAACCGGGAGGAGCCCGTGATCGTCGAGGTGAACGCGCCCCAGGACATCAGCGACCCGCCGGACGGTGTGCCCGAGGCGTGGAGCCTCGTCTTCCTCAGCTCCAAGAAGAAGCGGGTCACGGTCGAGGTGCACGCGGTCTGCGTCCCCCGGTGAACCGGAGATCCCACATCCGCGCCCGGAAGCGGGACCCGGGCCGGACGTACGACGTCAACGCGCGAACCGACACCCGAGGTGGGCGCCCGGCATCGGGGGGGCGATGCCGGGCGTCCTCACTCAGTGCCGGTCATTTCCTTGGTGCACCGCCCTGACCAGCGACTTTCGCGTACGGGACTTCTTCGATGATCGTCGGGTCACTGGCTGAGGTTGCGCTTGTCGGTGCCGATGGCGCCGACTCCCGAGCCTCCGCTGCACTGGCCGCGGGACTCCTTGGTCGCGCCCGGAGGCAGCGTCTCCCAGGAGCCCTTGACGTCGGCCGACCACCCGCAGGTGATGACGGCCCTGAACTCCCACCAGTCCTGCGTGTGGTTGGTGCACCTGGCTACCCCGACGTGCGTCCCCTCCCTGAAGTCGTCGCCCTCTGGGACGTCGCCACCCACCGACTGGTCGGCGCATTCACCGGCCATCGGGGCGCGGTCCATTCGGTCGCGTTCAGCCCGGACGGCCGGTTGCTGGCCACCGCCGGGGGCACCGACCTGACGATCCGGCTGTGGGACGTGGCCGGCCGCCGACCGGCCGGAGCCCCGTTGCGTGCGCACGACGACGCGGTGTGGGGCGTGGCGTTCGACCCGGACGGCCGGTTGCTGGCCACCGCGAGCGACGACCGCACGGTACGACTCTGGGACGTCGCCACCCGCCAGCCGGTCGGGGCCCCGCTCACCGGCCACGGGTATCCGGTGGTGTCGGTGGCGTTCAGTCCCGACGGACGTCAGGTGGCGAGCGCCGGAGGCCACGACTTCACGGCGCGGCTGTGGGACGTGGCCACGCGGCGGCCGGTCGGCATCCCGTTCATCGGTCACGGTGACGCGATCTGGTCGGTGGCGTTCGCCCCGGACGGGAGCACGCTGGCCACCTCCTCCGCCGACGCCGCGGTGCGCCTGTGGAGCCTGGACCGGCCCGCGGACCCGGTCGCCGCCCTGTGCGAGATCGCGGGCCGGCCGCTCACACCCGCGGAGTGGGCCCGCTACATGCCCGAGGAGGCGTATCAGCGGGTCTGCCCGCAACAGACACCCTGACCATCCCGCATACCAGCGGCATACCACCGATCTCTACGGTCGGCGAGGTGACAAGGCCACGGCTCGATCCGCGCCGGGCCCCCTGACATCCCCCATCCGGCCCGGCCGCGAGCAGCAGGCCCGCCGGAAACCCCAGGAGGAACAGTGTCCCGATCCGTCCTCTTACGATCCGTCGTCACCGTGACGCTCGCCGCCGGCCTCACCGTCGCCGGCGCGTCGAGCGGCCAGGCGATGGCGGCCCCCGATCTCCAGCTCCCGTTCCCCTGCGGCCAGAAGTGGCAGCTGGACACGTGGGGTCACGCCCCGGCGCTGGACATGGTGAAGGAGCCCGACCAGCACGGCACCGAGGGGGCCACCCTGATCGCCCCCGCCGCGGGCCGGGTGAACCAGTCGTTCAAGCATCGCAACGCGGGCAACATGGTCCAGATCGATCACGGAGGGGGCTACTTCACCACGTACCTCCATCTGAAGTCCCGCGCCGTGTCGGCCGGTGACACGGTGCGGCGGGGCACGGTGATCGGCCAGGTCGGCAAGGACGGCGAGACCGCGAACGGCCATCCGCACCTGCACTTCGAGCTCGGGCGCGACTCCGACGGCGACGGGTCGGCCTCCTGGGGGTTCGAGGGCTCCGAGCGGATCCGGCCGGCCTTCGACGGCGTCACCTACGGCCAGTCGGACGACCGCACCTGGAACAACGTCACCAGCCGCAACTGCGCCACGACCTCCCCGAAGGGCCGCGTCTCGGTGTACGGGGTGCTGCCGGACGGCCGGCTCACGTACACGGCGATCGACGCGGCCACCGGCAAGCGCACCCACGGCGCGGTCGTCTCCACCGCCACCCTCGGCTTCGCCCCCAAGGCCATGGCGACGCTGAACTACAACACCATCCTGGTCACCAAGGCCGGCTCCGACGGCACGCTCTACCGGGTCGACGTCCGCACCAACGGCGACACCCTGGAGTTCGAGCCGCCCGTCCGTCTCGGTAACGGCTACACCCACGACCACCTCGCCTACGACGGCGACGGCCACCTCTACGGCATCGCCGCCGGCACGCTGCGCCGCTACACGATCGGAACGGCGAAGCCCGTACTGGCCGACATCACCGGCAACACCCACATCGGCGACGGATTCACCCTCAAGACCCTGACCACCGCCGGCCCCGACTGGCTGCTCGGCACCACCGCCAGCGGGCAACTGCTCTCCTACCGCGTCAACGGCGCCGACGACTGGCAGCGTCACCAGCTCCGTGACGCCACCTGGCAGAACTTCACCCACCTGCTCTCCCCCGGCGCGGGCGTCTACTACGGCCACCACCCCGCCGGCGCCCTCTACCGCTACCACGACGCCGACCCCTACGACGGCAAGGGCGACGACCTGACCGGCCACGGCACCGTCGACGCCACCGGCTGGACCCAGACCCTCCTGTCCGCCCAGCCGGGCTCCGCCACCCTCTCCTGAGCGAGCGCCTGTGACCCGGGGGTCGCGTCAGGTGCGCGGCCCCAGGAACAGGCCGCCGGTCGACCGGGTAACCCGGGTGCTTTGTGGACGCGGAGGCCGCACAATCGACGCGTGGATGTGGACGGTTTCGTACGCGACGGCTACGTGGTCGTCCGAGGCGCCTTCAGCGCGGACACGGCCGCGGCGTGCCGGGAGATCATCTGGGAGTCGCTGGCCGGGCACGGCATCCGCCGGGACGACCCCGCCACCTGGCGGCCGAGCGTGGACGTCCCCTGCCCCTCCGGTGCCCCGTTCACCGAGGCGGCGACGTCGCCGGCGCTGGCCGCCGCGTACGACGAGCTGATCGGGCCGGGCAGGTGGACCCGTAGCACCGAGGTGGGCGGCCTGATCCCCGTCCGTTTCCCGTCGGAGGACTATCCGGGCATGGGGTCCGGCTACCACATCGAAGGCAGCTACGAAGGCCCCGACGGCGGCTACTGGGCCAACGTGCGCTCGCGCGGGCGGGGGCTGCTCGCGCTGTTCCTGTTCTCCGACACCGGCCCCGATGACGCCCCGACCCGGCTCGTCAAAGGCTCACACCTACACATCCCGCCGATTTTGCAGCCGTACGGGGAGGCCGGGATCAACGGCGCGGAGGTGGGCGCGAAGTGGCGGCCGTCGGTGCTGTGCCGGGCCACCGCACACGCCACCGGCCGGGCGGGCGACGTCTACCTGTGCCATCCGTTCGTCATACACACCGCCACCTGGCCGCACCGCGGCCCGGCCCCGCGCATGATGGCCCAGCCCGCGGTGCACGTGCCGGACGGGTTCGTCCTGGACGGCTCGGACCCCTCCCCCGTGGCCCGGGCCATCGTGACCGGGCTGGCGACACCCACCTGACCCGGCCGGGCACAGCTGCCCTCAGCCGAGCGAGTGCCTGTGACCGGGGGGTCGCGTCAGGTGCGCGGGCCCAGGAACAGGCCGCCGCTGGCGTCGATGACCTGGCCGGTGACCCAGCGGGCGGCGTCGGAGGCGAGGAACGCGACCACGTCGGCGACGTCGTCGGCGCCGCCGAGCCGGTCGAGCGCCGTCGCTCCCGCGATGAACCCGGCCAGACCCGGAGCCTCGAAGACGGAGGCATTGGCCGGTGTGCGGGTGGCGCCGGGGGCGACCGCGTTGACCGTGATGCCCCTGGCGCCGAGTTCGTTGGCCAGGGTCAGGCTCATCGTCTCGATCGCGCCCTTGGTCATGGCGAAGGACGTCTGGGCGGGGTTGGCCATCCTGGTCGCGACGGACGAGATCGTGACGATCCGGCCGCCGTCCCGCATCAGGGGCAGCGCCCGCTGGATGATGAAGTACGGCGCCCGTACGTTCACCGCGAAAAGGTGGTCGAACTCGGCCCTGGTCGTGCCGCCGAGCGGGCCGGCGGGCGGGGCCGCCGCGTTGTTGACCAGGATGCCGAGCGGCCGTCCCCCCAGACCCGCCTCCATCCCCGCGAAGAGCGTCTCGACGTCGCCGTCCGCGCCGAGCCTCGCCTGGACGGCGAAGGCGTGCCCGCCGCCGCGTTCGATCTCGCCGACGGTGGCCGCCGCGCCATCCTCGTCCGCGCCGAAGTGCACGATCACCGTCGCTCCCCTGGCCGCCAGCCGGACGGCGATCGCCTGGCCGATGCCGCGGGACGCTCCGGTGACCAGGGCCGTTCTGCCGGTCAGATCGTTCATGTCCACCACTCCTTAACGTTAGTCGCTACCAAGTTGGTAGTGACTATCATGAGGGTAGTGTCTAACACATGACCGACCAGCACTCAACCCTGCGAGCGCGACGACGGGCCCAGACACGGCGCACGATCCAGGCGCACGCGGTCCGGCTGTTCAGTGAGCGCGGCTACGACGCCACGACGATGAACGACGTCGCCGAGGCGGCCGGTGTGTCACCCATGACCGTCTACCGGCACTTCGCCACCAAGGAGGACCTGGTCCTGGTCGACCAGCACGCGGAGCTCGTCGCCGAGCGGATCGTCGCGTCGCCCGCCGGCGGGCCGCTGGTCCGTCGCATCGGCGGCGCGCTCATCGACGCGGCCACCGCCCTGACCGGCGACGCGGACCGTCAGCTCCTGCTCGCCCGCCTCCAGTTGATGATCTCGACTCCTGCGTTGCGGGCCAGGCACCTGGACAACCAGTACGCCCTCCAGCAGGCCATCATCGGCGCCCTGGGCGACGACGCCACCGATCCCGACACGGCGTTCCAGGCGCAGGCGGCGGCCAGTGCCTGCCTGGCCGCCCTGCACACGGCACTGGTGCGCTGGGCCGAGGACGACGGGCGCACCGACCTGCCCGAGCTGATCGGCAAGGCCCTCGCCGCCGTCTTCGGCGACGACGCCGTCGGCCCCGTACGGTGACGCCGCCGGGCCCGCACGAGGATGCCGCCGGTCCCGTATGGTGACGACGCCGGGCGTGGAGGACACTCCGCCTCCTTCCCGTGCCCAGGTCGCCCCGGCGACGACCGCTTCGACGGCGGGGGCGTCCATCCCGGCCGAGCGCATCCGTACCCGCGCCTGGTCGGGCGGCACGTCCACGGTGGTGATCTCGCGTCCGAGCACCCGCGCCAGGCAGGCGACCTGGTCGGGGACGCTCAACGGCTCCGGGCCCGTCAGGGTGATCGCCCGTCCCGCGCCGACGCCGGTGAGCAGGCACGCGGCCGCGACGGCGGCCACGTCCCGCGGGTCGATGACGCCCTGGCGGCCGGAACCCGTCATGTTGGGGATCGGCAGTCCCTGGTCGATCAGGTCGGCCCAGCGCAGGAAGTTCGACGCGAAACTGGGCGCGCGCAGGATCGTCCAGGACAGCCCGGACGCGGTCACGGCGTCCTCGGCGGCGCGGTGCCAGGGCCCCACGATCCTGCCGTCAGGACCCCGCGCGCCGGCGCTGGTGGCGGAGAGCTTGACGAGTCTGGAGACGCCCGCCGACCGGGCCGCCCGGACAAGGGCCCGATCGTGCCGCGGTACGGGCGAGCCGGGCGTCGTCAGCACGAAGACCGCCTCCATGCCGGCGGTCGCGGCGTCGAGGGAACGCGGGTCGTCGTAGTCGCCCTCGACGATGTCGACGAGCGGATGCCCGGGGAGCGTCGCGGCGTTTCTGACGAGGGCGCGGACGGGCACGCCACGCCTCCTCATGACCGCGAGGATCGCGGCCCCGACGGTGCGCCCCATCATCAAGCTGGATCCCAGCCACGCGACCACGAGAGCGGGCACGAGCCGCCACGGCGTGACGTCCATCCGCATGACCCACAGCAGCGCCAGCAGGCCGACGACGGTGATCGCCGTCGGGCTGAACCGGAACACGTCTCCGTAGTCGCGCTGGGCTCGCGCCAGGAAAGCCAGGCGGTCCTGGTCGTACTCGTAGGTGTTGCCGATCGGAAACCGGCCGGGCGGGCCGGGACGGGTTGATATCGCTCGGACATCGATTCCCTTCGATGGGAAGGGCAGGCCCGGCCTTTCGGCCGGACCTTCCCCGTGTTCATCCGGTAGGCGTCGCCCAGTGGTAGCGTCCACCCATCTTGCCCCTGTTGAGACGCAGTACTCTGAGTGTCAGAGCTTTCGCCATGCGAATACCACTCCTTCTGGCAGCGGAAATAGCCGCGCAAGAGACCCGGTGCAAGCAATTCGCACCGTACGTGCCCCTTTCGCATCCTCAGGCTAACGATCGGCAGTTTCTTGATGGCTTCACGCGGGCTTGACCGCCGCCTCTCGATGGATGACGGGGGGTTTCCTTTTCTCAGGAGACGATGCGGCGGGGACGAGGCCGAAACGAGGTGGCGAAATGATTCGCTGAATCCGCCGCCATCGGCGACAGCCATTCTGCCGAGTTCTCGGCATGCGGGGCGCTGCGCCGACCCCCGCCCCTCGTCACCGGCCGGCGGACGGGAAGTACCCCAGGATGAACTCGGCGTTCACCTTCGACGTCGGCGGATTGGACTCGCAGTCGGAGCGGACGGACACGAAGTGGCTCTTCGTGTGCGGGACGTAGCAGCGGTACAGGGGCCGCCTGCCCGCGCCCGGGCTCGTGTAGAGGAACCCCTCCCGGCGCAGGAGCGTGTTCTTCCCGGCGTTGCCCGGCCTGTTCTCGCAGTCGGCCGTGGCGGACAGGAACTGGTCACGCGGGGCGTGGCCGGCGAGGCAGCCGTAGATCGCCCTCGTGCCGGGGGTGTTTCTGGTCAGAATGGGAAACCGGCCTTCTTCGCGGTAGTTCGGGCCGGGCCGCGGGCCGCTGGTCACATAATGCTTCAAACCGTCGAAGTAGCGTACCAGGGGAATGCTCCGCGGCCCGGCCTCAGCGTGGGCCGTGGAGACAACGGAACCGGCGGTGACAATGGCCGCGGCCAGCGTGCCGATGATGGCGAATCTCGAATACATGTCTCTTTTCCTTTCCTGCGGATCGCCCGATCGCCGGCACAAGCAGGGCCCTGTGTCGTGTCGCACGCGATCCGGATCGACCGGCAGCCACTCTATCCACGCGGGCCCGCCGTTGATCTGCGCAATTCCCCATACGACCGGCATTCGGCGGCAAATGTCCGGCGAATGTCCGCCATAAGTCCGGCCACGTCGGCGCCATTGTCCATCCGGCTGTCCATCCGACGCCGGAAATATCCGGACGCGCGCCGCACCTTCGCCCCGGGACGCCCCTCCGCCCGATCCGCGCCTGGCGCCGGAACCGTCCTTCGGCCAGGATGGCGATGAGTTGATCATCGGAGAAGGGGACCCATGCGGATCTCACCCATGCCGGATCTCGCGCGCCGGTTACTGACCGTCGCCGCGATCCTCGTCGCCACCGTCGCCCTGCCGGCCGGCCCCGCGCCCGCTGCCACGACCGCGAACTCCGCCGCGACCGTGACGTACAAGATCTGGCACTGGAACATGGCCGGCCACCACCAGCACCTGGGTTCGACGACGAACGGCGTCATCCAGGCCATCGCCGGCTCGATCAGCTACCGCAACCCGGACCTCGTGTCCGTCAACGAGATCTGCCGCAACCAGTACGGCGCCGTGATCGACGCCCTGCAGCGCATGGGCTGGCCGCGCGATCCGGCGAACTTCGCCCGCTACGAGCCGATGACGGCGGCGGGCGACCCCGGCTACTGCGCCGGGCACGGCATCGGCATCGCCCTGTTCAGCCGCTTCCCGCTGGGCGGCACGCTTCGGGAGACTTTGCCGGACGACGGGTCGGGCAGGCAGCGCAAGCTCCTCTGCGCGCCCGTCACGGCCCAGCCCACGGCCGTCAGGTTCTGTACCACCCACCTGACCACCGTCGCCGCCCACAGGGCCGCCCAGCTCGGCCGGGTGCACGACGTTCTGGAGTCCTACCGCTCCCGGGGCGAGGTCCCGATCATCGCGGGCGACTTCAACGTGCAGCCGCACTCACCACTGCTGGACACCTGGTACGACCCCTCGATCGACACCGACGCCAACCGCGCCAACACCGGCCGCTACCACGAGCTCGACGACCGCGAGCCCGCCTGCCCGGGCTGGGGCGAGCAGACCACCGAGAGCAACCGGCTGGGCGCCTGCGGCCAGTCCGGCAAGGTCGACCTGATCTTCTCCCCCGCCGCCCGGCTGACCGCTTACAACGCGGACGCCCTGCCGATCGGCCACGTCTGTGGCGCCAACCGCGACAAGCCCTGCTCCGACCACCGCATCGTCGACGCCACCCTCACGGTCACGACCGGCGAGTGACGTCCCCGGGCCGCCGCCACCGCGCCGGATTGCTAGATGCGTTCGGGCTTCGGCTTGAAGGTACCGGCGGGCTCCCGGTACCGGTCGTCGTCAGAGGTCGTTGCCGGCGTAGGACAGGTTGAAGCTCTTGTTGACCAGGGGAAAGTCCGGGACGATCGCGCTGCCCAGCGCCACGGGCAGGGCAGGCCAGTTGAAGAAGGACGGGTCGGCGATCTTCACGCGGGCGAGGGTGCCGTCGGGGGCGAGTTCGACGCGGTGGGCGATCGTGCCACGCCAGCCCTCGACCAGGCCCACGCCCGAGGACGACGGCTCCTCCGGGCGCATGTCCCCCGACGGGGAAGAGCCGACCAGGTGGGTGATCAGCGCGATGGAGGCGGCGATCTCCTCGGCCCTGACCTGGAAGCGGGCCAGCACGTCCCCGCCGGTGTGGCGGACGGGGGTGAAGTCCCCGAGGTCGGCAAACGGGTGGTCGCGGCGGGCGTCGGGGTCGAGGCCGCTGGCGCGGGCCACGTAGCCGAGGGTGCCGAGGTCGCGGGCGGCGTCGGCGGACAGGACGGCGGTGCCGGTGAAGCGGTCGGCGACCACGGTGTGCCGCAGGGCGAGTGCGGTCAGTTCGGCGACGTCCGCGCCGATGGCGTGCAGCCGTTCTGGATCGGGCAGCGTCCGCAGCTCGGCGCCGCCGAGGCGGACGCCGCCGCGCAGCAGCCGGTGCCCGGTGACCTCGTCGTTGATGCGCAGGAGTTGTTCCCTGATGCGGCCGGTCTGGGCGTGCATGATGCCGTAGGCGACGTCGTTGCAGAGCGCGCCCAGGTCGGTGACGTGGTTGTAGAGGCGTTCCAGCTCCAGCAGCACGGCACGGTCCCGCTGCGCGCGCTCGCTCACCTCGGCCTGGGTGGCCTCCTCCACGGCGAGGCAGTACGCGAGCGCGTGGCCGACGCTGGTGTCGCCGCTGACGCGTTCGGCCAGCTCCAGCCCGTCCTCGGGGCGGCGGCCCTCGAAGAGCTTCTCGATGCCCTTGTGCACGAACCAGAGCCGGGCCTTGAGCTTGATGATGGTCTCGCCGACCACGGAGAAGCGGAAGTGCCCGGGTTCGATGAGGCCGGCGTGGACGGGTCCGACGGGGATCTCGTAGACGCCCTGGCCCTCCACGGTGAGGAACGGGTACGGGCCTTCGGGGTCGCCGAAAGCGGGGGGCGGGCCGGCGTCGGCGCGCATCGGGTACCAGCCGCGCGGCCAGTGGTGGTGGCGCACGAGGCGGCGCGGGAGGGGATGGTCGAGCGGGGTGATGCCGTACAGGTCGCGGATCTCGCGTTCGAACCGGCCGGCCGGGAAGGACAGGCGAGCCAGGCTCGGCACGGCCGGGCGCGCGACGGGCAGACGCACGTGCAGCTCGGCACGACGGTCGGGGCCGCCGGCGACGAACAGGTACGCCAGGGCGAACTCCTCCGCCTCCTGACGTGCGGAGATCAGCGCCAGCCTGTGGCCGTCGGCGAGGAGCCGCGCCGCTTGCTCCGGCAGCTCGCCTGGGCTGATGTCGGCGATGGTACGCATGCTCATGAGGTCGCTCCGGCGATCACGGCGGTGGTACGGATGCTCACGGGGTCGCTCCGGCGATCACGGCGGCGGCTTGCAGCAGGGAGTGCAGTGGTCCGAGGGTGACGCCCAGCACGGCACACGCGGCCAGCCCCGCGACCAGCGGCACGGCCAGACTGCGGGGCAGAGTGACGACCCCACCCGGCCCACCGTCTGGTCCGTCGCCGAGGAGCATGTGGCGGGTGTGGCGGGTGACGGCGGCGACGATGACCAGCATCAGCACCAGCGCCGCCGCCACCGGCCAGCCCAGCCCGGCGGCGAAGCCCGCCCGGGCCAGGCCCAGTTCGCTGGCGAACAGGCTGAACGGGGGCATCCCCAGCAGGGCCAGCAGTCCCAGCGCGAAGGTCCCGGCCAGCAGCGGGGCTTTACTCGCCAGGCCACGGACCGCTCCGATCAGGCTGCTGCCGTACGTCTGGTGCAGCCGGCCCGCGGCCAGGAACAGCACCGACTTGCCGAGCCCGTGCCCGAGGATGTGCAGCAGGACCGCGACCAGGGCGAGGCTGGTGCCGATCGCCGCGCCGAGGGCGAGCAGCCCCATGTGCTCGATGCTGGAGTAGGCCAGCAGCCGCTTGTAGTCGCGCTGCCCGAGCAGCAGCAGCGCGGCCGCGGTCAGGGAGGCGAGCGCCACGATGACCAGCAGCGTCCGGACGAATCCGGCGCCGAGCGCCACGTCGGCGATGACCTTGACCCGCAGGACGGCGTAGAAGGCCACCGACAGCAGCACCCCGGACATCAGCGCGGAGACGGGGGCCGGGGCCTGGCTGTGCGCGTCGGGCAGCCAGGCGTGCATCGGCGCCAGCCCGGCCTTGGTGCCGAACCCGAGCACGAGCAGCATGACCGCGACGCGCATCACGCCGGGATCGAGCCGGCTCGCGCCCTCGGCCAGCGGCGCCCAGTCCAGGGAGGTCACGCCGGCGTGCGTGCCGGCGTAGTGGACCATGACGATGCCGAGCAGCGCGAGCGCGATGCCGACCGAGCAGATGACCACGTACTTCCACGCGGCCTCCGTGGCCGCGCGGGTGCGCCGGTGCCCGACCAGGAACGCGGTCACGATGGTGGTCGCCTCGATGGCTACCCACAGCAGGCCCAGCCCGGAGGCCAGGACGGCGAGCGCCATCGCGGCGATGAACGCCTGCGTCAGTACGCCGTAGCGGCGCATCGCGCGCGGGCCGGTGTGCCCGGCGGCGAGCTCGGCCGCCAGGTAGGCGGGGCTGGCGGCCATCGCGAGCAGCGCGACCACGCCGATCACGATCAGCATGAAGGCGCTCAGGGCATCGCTGAAGAGCAGCCCGCCCAGCGCCTCACGCGTACCCGCCGTAGAAAGAGCCGCAGATCCAGCCGTGGACCCGACCGTGGATCCAGCTGTGGCCGATGCCGTGGACAGCGCGACCGCGCAGGCCAGCAACACGGCCGCCGAGAGTGTTCCGAGCCAGGCGGTGACCCGGTTCCAGCCGAGCACCGCGTACAGGCACGCGGCGACGGCGGGCACCGCGACCGGAGCGAGCACCAGCAGGCTTTCCATCAGTCGTGCAACTCCCGCAGCTCGTCGAGGTCGGTACCGCCGAACGCGGCCCGCATCCGGGTGGTCAGCACCTGCAGCACCAGCACGGCCAGCAGGACGTCCAGGGAGATCCCGAGCTCGACCACCAGGGGGACGCCGCTGGTGGTGAGGAACGCGGCGGCGGTGATGGCATTGTCCATCAGCAGGAAGCCCACCACGTGCGACAGCGCCCGCTTACGGGTCACCAGGACGAAGAACCCGATCAGCAGCACGGTCAGCGCGACGGGCACCGCCTGCGTGGCCGGCGTGGGCGACAGCCGGATGAGCGGCTGGGAGACCGCGTACGCCAGCATCGCCAGCACCGCCGCCACCAGCAGCGAGGTGGCCACGTTGACCAGCGGCTGCGTCTCACGGCCCGCGCCGCCGGCCACCAGCGCGCGGCGCATCAGGTACGGCAGCAGCCCGGCCCGCAGGGCGCCCACCCCGGCGCCGACCAGGATCAGCTCCAGCTCGCCGTGCCAGAGGCCGAGGACGACGACGAGCGCGGTCAACGCCACCCCTTGCAGGGTGAACAGCCGCACGATCGCCGACAGCTCGCGCCGCCACAACACCATCACGCCGGTCAGCAGGAACGCGCCGCACGCCAGGTAGAGCGCTTGGACGTACAGAGCATCGGTCATGTGTCTCGCCCCCGTTTCAGGCCAGGAAGAAGGAGGCGGCCACGGCCAGCAGCGCCAGCAGGAACGACCCGGCCAGCAGCTCGGGCACGCGGAACAATCGCAGCTTGGCCATGAAGACCTCGCCGGCCGCCAGCAGCACGCCCAGCAGCGCCACCTTGACCACGATCGCGACCACGGCCAGCGGCAGCGCGAGCGTCCCTGCGTCAGCGCCCGCGATGCCGAGCGGGAAGAACAGGCTCGCCAGCAGGCCCAGCAGCACCGACAGCCGCATCGCCGAGGCCCACTCGATCAGCGCCAGGTCCGGTCCCGCGTACTCCAGCACCATGGCCTCGTGGATCATCGTGAGCTCAAGGTGCGTGGACGGGTTGTCCACGGGGATGCGGCCGGTCTCCGCGATCGTGACGATGGCCAGCGCGACCGCGGCCAGCGCGCTCACCGGCGAGATCACCGACAGTGGATCCTCGGCCGTCGCGGTGACGATCGAGCCCAGGTTGGTGGAGCCGACCCTGATCGACAGCGCGAACACCGACACCAGGATCGTCGGCTCGACCAGCGCCAGCACGGTCATCTCGCGGCTGGCGCCCATGCCGCCGAACGCGGTCCCGGTGTCGAGCGCGCCGAGCGCCAGCGCCACCGAGCCCAGGGCGAGCAGCGCGGTCACCGCGAACAGGTCGGCGACGCCGTCCAGCGGCGAGGCCGTGGTCACCAGCGGGACGACGGCGGCCGCCACCAGGGCCGTGCCTGCCAGCAGCAGCGGCGCGAGGCGGAACACCCAGCCGGTGCCGTGGGGCGAGATCGCCTGCTTGCGCATCAGCTTGCGCAGGTCGCGCCACGGCTGGGCGATGCCGGCTCCCGCGCGTCCCTCCATGCGGGCGCGGACCTGCCGCATCACCCCCACGAGCAGCGGCGAGCCGACCGCGATGGCGAGAACCTGGAGCACCGCTCCGATCGTGCCCGTCACCACAGCACCACCAGGACGATCAGCGCGCCGGTCAGCGCCCAGAAGCCGTAGCCGAGATAGCGGTGCACGCTGCCGGTGGCCAGGGCGCGCGCCCTGTTCCCGAGGGCCGCCGCCGCGGCGATCAGCGGACCGTAGAGCCGGTGCTCGATGCGATCGGGCACGCGCGCCTGGAAACGCACGCGTTCCACCAGATAGGCCGATTCCTTCATCGGGGTGACGTCCACATCGCTCTCGGGGGCCAGTACGTCGTCGAAGACCCGTTGCAGCGGCTCGGCGAACGAGGTGGCGGTGTACTCCATCCGGGCCGACATGGGGCCGGCGCCGCAGTCCCACAGCCGGGCGGCGCGCCTGGCCCGTCGCGTGGCCGTGATCCGTACCAGGCCGAGCACGGCCGCGACGGCGGCCACCAGGGCGACGGCGATGAGCAGCGGCGAGATCATCCCCGAGACGCCCGCCAGCCGCAGCGTCAGCTCCCCGCTGACCACGTCGCGCCCGGGGAAGATCACGCCGACCGCCCGGCCGAGCGCGGGCACGACCAGCGTGGGGGCCAGCGCCAGCACCACGCAGCTCACCGCCGCGAACGTCATCGCGGCCAGCATCGACGGCGGGCTCTCGGTCGCCCGCTCGGCCTCGGCGCTGCGCGGCCGGGCCAGGAAGCCCACCCCGAACGCCTTGACGAAGGTCGCCACGGCCAGTCCGGCCGACAACGCGATCACCCCGACGGCCAGTGGCATCGTCACCGCGCCCGCCACCCCGGCGCCGGGCAGGGCGTGGATCAGGCTCTGCAGCAGCAGCCACTCGCTGACGAAGGCGTTGCCGGGCGGCAGCGCCGAGGCGCACAGCGCGCCGACGGCGAACACGGCCGTGGTGTAGGGCAGCCGGGTGCGCAGCCCGCCCAGCGCGTCGAGGTCGCGGGTGCCGGTGGCGTGCAACACCGAGCCGGCCGACAGGAACAGCACCGTCTTGAACGCCGCGTGGTTGACCACGTGGAGCAGGGCCGCGGCCAGCGCCAGCGCGGCCGGCACGGGGAGGCCGGAGACGGCGAAGAAGCCGGACGCGCCCACGCCGACCAGCACCAGGCCGAGGTTCTCCGTCGTGGAGTAGCCCAGGAGCCGCTTCAGGTCGGAGGTGACCGCCGCCTGGAGGATGCCGTACAGCGCCGACAGCGCGCCGGCCGCCAGTACCAGCAGCCACCACCAGGCCGGCCCGCCGCCCAGCAGGTCGAGCCCGACCCTGATGATCCCGTACGCGCCCAGGTTCACCATCGCCGCGCTCATCAGCGCCGAGACGTGGCTCGGCGCCTCCGGATGCGCCCGGGGCAGCCAGACGTGCAGCGGCACGATGCCGGCCTTGGAGGCGAACCCGGCCGCCGTCGCCAGGAACACGACGGTCGCGGCGCCCGAGGACAGCTCGGCGGCGCGCAACTGGGCGAAGCTCTCGCCGGCGGCCCCGGCGGCGAACGCCACCAGCCCGGTCAGGATGGCCACGAGGCCGAGGTGCGTCATGACCGCGTACCAGAGCCCGGCCCGGCCCACCTCCGCCCGCCGCCGGTGCTCGGCCAGCACCAGCAGCAGCGAGGTCACCGCCATCAGCTCCCAGGTGAGCAGGAACGTGCTCACGCTCGCCGCAGCGGGCACCAGCAGCAGGGCCGCCACGAACAGCGGCAGCACGGCCTGGAACAGGCGCCCGTCGAGGCCGTGGGCGCAGTAGCCGATGCCGTAGATCGCCGCGCACACGGTCACCAGCCCGATGACCGCGATGAACACCCCGCCCAGGGGGTCGATCGCGAGCCGCACGCCGGCCAGGGGCAGCAGGTCCGGCAGCCAGGCCGACCAGCTCGGGCCGTGCCCGCCCACCGGACCACCCAGAGAAACGCCGCCGGCAAGGGCGAAGACTCCCGCCGCCGCTCCCACGGCCCCCGCGACGGCGGTGCACCAGCCCGCCAGCGGCAGCCTGGCCCGCGCCGGAGCCGTCAGGGCGGCCAGCGCGGCGAGCGCGCAGCCGGCCAGGGCCGTCACGTACAGGGTGCCGACGAGGTTCATCGGCCGGTCAGCCCGCGCAACGCCGCCACGATCTCCTCGGGACGCGGCGGGCAGCCCGGCACCTCCACGTCCACGTCCACCACGTCGCGCACCGCCCCGGCCACGCCGTACGCGCCGGCGAACACGCCGCAGTCGCGGGCGCAGTCGCCCAGCGCGATCACCAGCCGCGGCTCGGAGACCGCGTCGTGGGTACGGCGCAGCGCCATCTCCATGTTGCGCGTCACCGGCCCCGTCACCAGCAGGGCGTCGGCGTGCCGCGGGGAGGCCACCAGCCGCGCGCCGTACCGCTCGGCGTCGTACACCGGGCCGAACGCCGAGGCGATCTCCACCTCGCACCCGTTGCACGACCCCGCGTCCACGTGCCTGATCTGCACCGATCCGGCGAGCTCCGCGGCCTTCTCGGGCACCTCGCCGTCGGCGCGCTCCGGAGCGGGCTCGGCCACCCGCCCCGTCTTAACGATCTTGCGCCACATCTTCTTCACCGCCCTCCAGCAGCTCGTTGAGCAGCTCGTGCTGGCCGGACAGCTTCTCGGCCAGGAGCTCGCGAGCCGCGCGCAGCAGACCGGCCACCCGGCCGCCGGCCAGCGCGTAGACCACGGTGGTGCCCTCCCGCTGCGCGGTGACCAGGCCGGAGCGGCGCAGCACCGCCAGATGTTGCGACAGGCCGGTCGGCTCCACCTCGATCGCGGCCAGCAGCTCGCGGACCGGTTTCGGCCCGTCCTGGAGCAGCTCCAGCACCCGGATCCGGACCGGATGGCCCAGGAGGCGGAACAGCTCGGCCTTGGCCTCGTACAGCGGCACCGACATCACGGGCCCTCCGTCCCATCCCGCGGTCTCCCGAACACACGCATTCATGCCGCATTCATTAATTACGAATCTGCGCAATTACGATAGCGCACCCGATGAAGAGGTCCGTCCCGTGACCGCGTGCCCGCTTCCACGGCGCGACCCAGGGATAGGCCCCCTCCCATGGGGTAGCCGGTGGTGAGAGTCCGGCGGTCTGGGGTCGCGGATGCGAGGTGACAACCATGACCGAAGTCCGCAGCGTGGTCGTCGGTTACGACGGCTCCGACTTCTCGGTCCAGGCTCTGGACTGGGCGCTCGACGAGTGCGAGCTGAGGGGGCTGCCGCTGACGCTGACGCACGCCTGGCACTGGCCGTACGGCGAGGCATCCGAGGAGGCCAAGCTCCATCTGCGCAAGGCGGCCGAGCACGTGCTCTCCCACGGCGCCGATTGCGCCCGCGCCACCAGCGCCGTCGACCATGTCATGACCGACCTGTACGAGGGATCGCCCGCCGAACGCCTCGTCGAACTGTCGACCGGCGCCGCCCTCGTCGTCGTCGGCTCCCGGGGCCTGGGATCCCTGGCCAGGTCGCTCGTCGGCTCGGTCGCCACTTATGTCGCCGCCCACGCACGGTCCCCGGTGATCGTCGTACGCGGCCCCGGCCCGATACCGGCGTCGTCCCGTCCCGGCCCCGTGGTCCTCGGCCTCAGCCCGGCCACGCCGGACGCGGCCCTGCAGTTCGCCTTCGACGAGGCCGCCCTGCGTCAGCTTCCGCTCATGACCGTGCACGCCGTGCACCTGCAGAACCTGGCATGGGGAGTGGCGATGGCGCCCGTGCCCGACGTCGAGGCCGCCACCGCGACCGGGCGCGAACGGATGGAGGAACGCCTGGCCCCCTGGCGCGTCCGGCACACGGACGTGGGCGTGGAGGCGCAGGCCGCCACCGCGCCGGCGAAGGAGGCCCTGCGCACGGCGTCCTGCCGGGCGAGCCTGGTCGTCGTGGGCGCGGAACGGACCCGCCACCACGGCCGGCTGAGCACGGTCGTCAGGGCGATGGTCGAGCACGCCGCCTGCCCGGTCGCCGTCGTCCCCGGCGACCTCCCGGACGGGTGACGGGCGTGCCTGCTCAGGACCTCGGGCTCACCCGCCCGGCCTGATCAGGCCGCTCTCGTACGCCAGGATGACGAGCTGGACCCGGTCGCGCACGTTCAGCTTGGCGATGGCCCTGGTGATGTGGGTCTTGGCGGTGAGCGGGCTGATGACGAGGCGCTCGGCGATCTCCTGGTTGGACAGGCCGAGCGCCACCAGCCTGACCGTCTCCCGTTCCCTGGAGGTGAGGGCGGCCAGCCGCTCCCCCGCGGCGGGCGTGAGGTCCTGCCGGTGGGCGAACTGCTCGATGACGCGGCGGGTCACGCCCGGCGACAGGAGCGCGTCCCCGCCGGCGACGGCGGCGACCGCGCGGCGGAGCTCGGCGGGTTCGACCTCCTTGGTGAGGAAGCCGCTGGCTCCGGCGCGCAGGGCGGCGAAAACGTGTTCGTCGGTGTCGAACGTGGTGAGGATGATGACGCGGCAGCCCCGCGTGGCCGGGTCGGTGACGATGCGGCGCGTCGCGGTGATCCCGTCGGTGCCGGGCATGCGGATGTCCATGAGGATCACGTCGGGACGGGTGCTCGACGCCAGCCGTACGGCCTCGTCGCCGTCCTGGGCCTCGCCGACGACCGTGAGGTCCCGTGAGCGGGCCAGCAGGCTGCGAAAGCCGGCCCGGACGAGTGCCTGGTCGTCGGCGAGGAGCACCGTGATCGTCATGCCGACGAGCCTGCCACAGGGATCTCGGCCCGTACGGTGAAGCCGCCGCCTGGTGCGGGTCCCGCGGTGAGCGCGCCCCCGAGTGCGCTCACCCGTTCCCGCATGCCGGCCAGCCCGTGACCCCCGGCCGTCGCGGCTCCTGCGGCATCTGCCGGAGCGCCTCGGCCGTTGTCGGAGACCTCCACGGTGATCGAGCGGGGTCCGTAGCCGATCGTCACCGCGGCCTCGCTCGCGTCGGCGTGCTTGAGCGTGTTGGCGAGGGACTCCTGTACGACGCGGTGCACGGCGATGGCGGGAATGGCGGTGACGGCGGCCCGGTCGCCGTGCTCCTCGAAGGTCACCTCAAGGCCGGCGGCGCGGGCGTCGGCGACGAGCGTGTCCAGGGAGGCCAGATCGGCCTGGGGCGCGGTGCCCTCCGGGCCGTCGCGCAGGACCGTGATGAGGGCGCGAAGGTCGGCCATCGCCCGGTTCCTGACGTCTTTCGCCAGGCTCAGCGCGGCGGCGGCCGCGGCCTGGTCCTCCTCCTCCAGGGCGTCGGCGGCCACGTTGAGCTGCACGCCGACGACGGCCAGCGTGTGGGCGATCACGTCGTGCACCTCGTGCGAGACGCGCAGCCGTTCCTCCGCCACGCGGGCCCGGTCGTCGGCCTCGCGCAGTTGTTCGCGCCGGCGCAGCGCGGCGGCGTAGGCGCGGCCCGCGGCGATGAGGATCGCGAGGAGCAGTCCTTCTCCGACGACGTGGATCAGGTAGCGGCTGGGGTTGAGGTCCAGGATCGGGCGGAAGTCGATCGCGGAGTAGACCAGCTGGGCCAGGCCGGCGGCGGCCGCCCAGCGCACGCGTGGCGTGGTGGCGGCGGTGAAGTAGGCGACCGCGGCCGGCCAGATCCACCCGGCGGGAGACCAGTGCCCGGTCAGGTGGTAGACGAGGACGCCGCCGATCGACAGCAGCAGCACGGTCATCGGCCATCGGCGTCTGACCAGAAGCAGCGCGCCGAGGAACAGCCCTAGGGGGATCGGGCCCGACCAGGGGCCGTGCACCCCGGTGGCGAGGGCCACGGCGACGAAGAAGACCAGGGTGAGGACGGAGAGCGCGAGGTCGGTGATCCGGGCGAGGTGCCGGGCCGGAGCGGCTTCGCGGCGTGGGGATGGTTCCGCCATGGGCTCAGACGTGGGTGACGAGGAGGGTCACTCCCGCCTCGCCGCCGCAGTCGACGAAGACGGGACCGACGCCGTTGCCGATCTCGGGGGCGAGGGTCGCCTTCGCCACGAACCCCTTCGCGTCGTCCTTGACGATGCGGATGTCCCGCAGCACCGGGTGCTTCCTGTCCACCCCGGCCAGCACCGCCTTGAGCCCCTTACCGCCGCCGCAGTGGCCGGTGATCGTCACCCGCTGGCCTCGCCTGGTGGTGGGGTTGGGGCTCACCTGAACCACCGCCCTGGCGCCCTTCGGCGGCTTCGGCGCGGCCACCGCGGCCGTGCCGGCCCGGCCTGATGCGGCAGCCTGGCTGACCTGGGCGCCCGCCGGTGCGCCGGCCGAGACCAGCAGACCGGCCGTCACGCTCAGCCCGGCGATCGCGTTCATCATCTTCCTGCTCATGGCGAACTCCTTCGGTTCTCGTCCGGCTGTCTCGGGGAGAAACGCTAGGCCGGGCCGAGGCGGGAGCGCGTCATCCGTTGATCGTCACCTTCCCTTGCACCATTCGCCGTACGTTCTACCGCGAAAGGAGTAGAACGCTCACCAGGCGCTGGCCTCCACGGTGACGGCCGGCGTCAGCCCGTCGCGCAGGGCTTCCAGGAAGGTGACCACTTCAGCGGCCACCGAGCGGTGCTGCAGGTCGTTGAGCACGTCGTGGTGGGCGCCGCGCACGACACTGAGCCGTGCGCGCGGCAGGGTCTTGGCCGCCCGCGCGACCGCGTCCCGGTCCGCCAGCGGATCGGCGTCGCCGACCAGGAGCAGGTGCGGGAGGTCGGCGGTGTTCGCGTACGCCGCGTCGAGCAGGTCCTGGGGCACGGCACCGGCCAGCATGCCGCGCTCCACGGCGGTGTCGCCGGTCAGGACGCCGCGATGCGTGGGGCAGGAGGTGCGGAGGTCGAGCTCGTCCTCCCACCCGCCGCCGGCCCGCGAACCGCTGCCGGGCAGCCCGGCCAGCACGACCGCCTGCGGCCACCACCCCGCCGTCGAGGCGGCTGTGGTGGAGGCCGTGGCGAGCAGGGCGGCGACTCCTGCGGCGCCCAGGTCGGAACCCACCAGCACCAACGGTCGTGGCAGCCCGTCCGGCGTCTCGGCCGCGACCTCCTCGACGGCCTCGGCCAACCCCCGGGCGAGGGCGTCCAGGAAGGACTCGTCGGCAGGTGGCAGGGCTGCGATCCGGACCCGGTAGGCGTCGTAGGCGAGCCGCGCGCTGAACCGCGCGTACGTCGCCGCCGTCTCGCCGCGGCCCGGCACGATGACGACCGTGCCTCTGGTCCGCAGCCCGGCGGGAGCGTGGAAGTCGGTGATCTGCGTCATGTCATGCTCCAGGAGTTCAAGGGTGGGCGGTGAGGCCGCGCACTTCGGCGCGCAGGGCCCGGCGCAGCTCGGGATCCGGCGGTCGCGCATCTCCGATCGACGGCACGGACGCCACGAGCAGGCGGGTGTACGGATGTCGCGGCGCCAGGAAGATCTCCTCCGTGGTGCCCGTCTCCACCACCTGCCCGTGGTACAGCACGACGACCCGATCGGCCACGCCGCCGAGCGAGCCGAGGTCGTGCGTGATCAGCAGCACGCCGAGGTCGCGGGTCTCGCGCAGGCGGAGCATCAGTTCGAGGATCGTGATGCGGGTCGAGGCGTCGAGGGCGCTGACGGGCTCGTCGCAGATCAGCAGCCGCGGATCGACGGCGACGGCGCGGGCGATGGCGACGCGCTGCCGCTGGCCGCCCGACAGCTCGCCGGGGTGCCGGGACAGCAGGTCGAGCGGCAGGGAGACGAGCTGGGCCACCTCTCGTGCGGCCTCCCGCAGCTCGGCGCGGGAGCGCCCACCGCGCACGGCGAGCCCCTCGATCAACGTGTCGGACACGGTGCGCTCGGGGTCGAGGCTGCGCAGCGGGTCCTGGAAGACGTACTGGGCGGCGCCGCCGCGGCGGAACGCCCGCAGCGCACCCCCGCGCAGCCCGCCCACCTCGCGCCCGTCGATCGCGATCGAGCCTCGGTGCGCCCGCACCAGCCCGAGCACGGCGCGGGCGAGCGTGGTCTTCCCCGAGCCGGTCTCGCCGATCAGCCCGACGATCTCCCCCGGCGCCACCGTGAGGTCGACGCCGTGCAGGATCTCGGTACGCCCGCGACCGCGCCCGAGCGCGACGTGCAGCCCGGAGACGTCGAGCAGCGCGGTCATCGGCGGCTCCCCTGTTCGCGCACCCGGTCGATCCCGAAGCGCTCGTGGTTGGCGATCAGCTCGCGCGTGTACGGATGACGCGGCCCGCGCAGCACCCGCCGGGTGGGTCCCGTCTCGACGACGACGCCGTCGCGGAAGACGTACACGCTCTCGCACATCTGCGCGATCACGGCCAGGTCGTGCGAGACGACCATGAGCGTGAGGCCACGGTCGCGGCGCAGGTCGGACAGGAGCTCCAGCACCTCGGCCTGCACGGTCACGTCGAGGGCCGTGGTCGCCTCGTCGGCGATCAGCAGTTCGGGCTCGGCGGTGATCGCCATCGCGATCAGCACCCGCTGCAACATCCCGCCCGACAGCTCGAAGGGGTACTGCGCGTAGACGCGCTCGGGGCGGCGCAGCCCCATGGCGTGCAGCAGCTCGACGGCCCGCTCCCGCGCCGCCCGGCGGGCCAGCCCGACCTTGACACGGAGCACCTCGGCGAGCTGCGCCCCGACGGTGATCGACGGGTTGAGGTAGGAGGCGGGGTCCTGGAAGACGGCCGCGAGACGGGTGCCGCGCAGGCGGGCTCGCCCGGCCGACGGCAGCGCGGTCAGCTCTTCGCCGCTCAGGCTGATCCGGCCGCCGGTGACCTCGACGCCGGCGGGCAGCAGGTCCAGGACGGCGCGGCAGGTCAGGGTCTTGCCGCTGCCTGACTCGCCGACCAGCCCGACGGCCGAGCCGCGGGGCACGTCCAGGTCCACGCCGCGGACGACCTCGGTGCCGTCGGCGACGCTCACGCGCAGCCCGCGTACCGACAGCAGGGGCTCGCTCACGGCGTCCGCGACCGTGCGGACCGCCGTCGCGGCGTCAGGTGAGACGGACACGGGCGGCTCCTCTCCTCAGCGTCCGGGCGCGGCCGTGGTCGCCGCCGGCGTCCCTGATCGCATCGGCGAGCAGGTTGAGCGCGCCGACGGTGGCCATGATGAACAGGGACGGGAACACCGGCCCGTACGGCCGCTGCGTCAGGTAACCGAGGTCGCTGGCGACGATGCCGCCCCAGGTCGGCTCGGGCGGCACGACGCCGATGCCGAGGAAGGTCAGCGACGAGACGATCAGCAGGCCGCCCGCGGTGGCGTTCGCGGTGGTCACGACGAGCGTGGGCAGGATCTTCGACCACACGTGCGTGCGCAGCACCCGCCAGGTCGAGGCGCCGAACAGCTGCGCGGCGGTCACGTACTGGGCGTTCGCGTGGCTGAGGGCGGCGGCCCTGGTGATGCGGTAGAACGACGGCGCGAGCAGGATGCCGACGGCGATCATCGCCTGGTGGACGGCGTTGCCGAGCAGCGCGGCCACCGCGATGGCGAAGATCAGAAAGGGCAGCGCGATGAGCCCGTCCATGACCCGCAGCGTGATCCACTCGTAGACGCGCCCCAGGTAGACGGAGGTGATGCCGGGGACGACGCCGATGACGAGCCCGATGCCGACGGCCTCGAACGCGGTCAGCACCGACGCCGGCGCGCCCGCCAGGACCCGGCTCAGCACGTCGCGGCCGAGGTAGTCGGTGCCGAACCAGTGGGCCGCGCTCGGCGGCATGAGGATGTCGGCGCCGTTGCGCAGCGGATCGTACGGCGCGAGGAAGGGCCCGATCACGGCGAGCAGGAGCACGGCCGCCAGCACGGCCGCCGCGGCGGCGCCCGCGCGGGTGCGCAGGGCGTCGGTGATGGTCCTCATATCTCCCTCCGTGCGGCCGGGCGCAGCTTGACCAGCAGGACGTTGACGAGCGCGGACGAGACCAGCACGACGCCGATCGTGACGAGCAGGGCCCCTTGCACGACGGGCACGTCACCTCCGAGCGCCGCGGTCTTGGTGAGCTCGCCGATGCCGGGCAGCGCGAACACGGTCTCGACGATGACGGCTCCGCCGATGAGCCGGGGCACGTGCATGCCGAGCACGGCGACCGCGGGCCCCGCGCCGTTGCGCAGAGCGTGCACGAGCACGATGCGCCACCCCGGCAGGCCGCGCACCCGCGCCCCGACGACGTAGTTCTCGTGCAGGGTGTCGGCCAGCCCGGTCCGCAGCTGGCGGGCGACGTCCGCGGCGGCGTCCAGGCTCAGCGCCACGCACGGCAGCACGAGGAAGCTCGCCCAGGTCAGCAGTCCGTCGGACGGAGGCGCCCAGCCGCCTGACGGCAGCACCGGCACCAGCAGCGAGAAGACGGTGATGAGGGCGATGGCGGCGACGAACCCGGGCACGGTCGCCAGCACGGAGGTGACGACCGTGACGGCGCGGTCCAGCCGGCCGCCCTGCCTGACGGCGGCGAGCACGCCGAAGACGCCGCCGAGCACGACGGCGATGAGCAGCGCCCCGGCGGCCACGGACAGGCTCACCGGCAGCCGGTCGGCGATGCTCTGCGCCACGGGGATCTTGGTGAACCAGGAGGCGCCGAGGTCGCCGTGCAGGGCGTCCCACAACCACAGCGCGTAGCGTGCGAGCAGCGGCTGGTCGAGCCCGAACACCTCGCGCATCCGCGCCACGTCGGCGGGGGTGGCGGAGTCGCCGAGCACGACCGAGGCGGGGTCCTGCTCCGTCAGCCCGCCGAGCATGAAGGTGATGAAGGTGGAGACGAGCAGCACGGGGAGCGCGATCAGCAGGGCCCGGCCGAGGGCGGCGGCAGTCCGCGCGACAGTGGTCAGCACGAACGCGCCGGCGTCGACCGTCTTGAAGGGCGCCTCACGCACGTTCAGCGTGGTCACTTCTCCACCCAGACGCCCTCGAAGCGCTGGATGTCCACCCAGTTCCGCAGGCCGTGCACCTTGGGGCTGTGCGCGGCGAAGCGCGTCACCGTGAACAGGAACACGTTCGGCATGTTCGTCACGGCGATCTTGGTGGCGTTCTGGATCGCCGCCGGGTAGGCGGGGTCGGTCAGCGGGTGGCCGCTCGCCTTCGCGACCGCGCCGGGCAGTGCCTCGGGAGTGGTCTTGCCCAGGTTCATCAGGCCCTGCGCGCCGAACAGGACCTGCAGCGCCTGGACCGGCGACTGGCGGGCGTTGAACTGGTCGAGCACGAACGGGTACCTGCGGGTGATGTAGTTGTTGACGCCCGGCGTCAGGACGGTGAGCGTCGTGCGGATGCCGGCCGCGTTCAGCTGCTGCTGGATCAGCTCGCCGACCGGGTCGTCCGCCTTGCCCAGCGCGAGCTGGACGTCCACGCCGTCCGGATATCCCGCCTCGGCCAGCAGCCGCTTCGCGGCGGCCACGTCGTGCGGGTGCAGGTTGTCGAGCTCCGGGTCGTGGGCGACGTAGCCCTTGGGGAACGGCTGCCAGACCGGCTGCCCATAGCCGAAGTTGGCCGCCTTGACCAGCGCCTGCCGGTCGATCGCCGTACTGATCGCCTGGACGACCTTGGGGTTGTCGAACGGCTTGACGGTGTTGTTCACGTCGAGCACGCGCACCGGCAGCACGTCGGTCGCCACGACCGGGAATCCGGCCGCCTCGACCCCGCCGACCTGCGACGCGGTGAGGTCCGCGACGTCGTACTGACCCGAGTTGAGCCCCGCCACCGCGACGGACGGGTCGGGGGTCGGCTTGAGCACGAAGTTGTCGACGAGGATCTGGCCCGCGTTCCAGAAGGCGGGGTTCTTCACCAGCGTCGCCTGCGACCCGGGCACGTAGGTCTTCAGGATGAACGGGCCGGCGCCGACGGGCTGGGTGGCCAGCTTGGCGGGGTCCTTCGCCGCCGCCGGGCTGACGATCTGCCCCGTCTTGCCCGACAGCAGCAGCGGGATCTGGTAGTCCACCTGGGTGAGGTGCAGCGTCACGTCGGTGGCGCCGTCGGCGGTGATGCGCTCGACCGTGACCAGTTGCGGCGCGATCGTCGAGTCCTTCGCGGTCTTGCCGCGTTCCAGGCTGGCCTTGACGGCGGCGGCGTCGAGCTTCGTGCCGTCGGAGAAGGTCAGGCCGGGCCGGAGGTGGAAGGTGACCGAACGGCCGTCCTTGGCGTACGTCCACGACTCGGCCAGACCGGGCTTGGCCTCGCCCTTCTCGTCCACCTCGGTGACGCCCTCGTAGACGAGGGTCAGCGCGTGGACGTCGTTGCCCACGGCGGAGGTCACCGGGTCCCAGGTGGACGGCAGCGACCAGCCCCAGGTCAGGGTGTCGCCGCGCTGATCGGCGGCGGCCACGGCGGTGCCGTCGGAGGAGGCCGCGCCGCCGACGGACGCCCGGGAGGCGCAGCCGGCCAGCAGCAGCGCCACCACGCCGACGACGCCGGCGGCCTTTCTGACGTTCATCGGCCCTGCCCAGCGGCGATGGGCGCCTGCTCGCGGGCCGCGGCGCCGGCGCGCAGCAGCGGGACGAGCTCCCTGCCCCACTCGCGCACGTCCGCCAGCGGGTCGAAGCCGCGGATGAGGAAGGTACGGATGCCGAGGTCGTAGTAGTTCAGCAGCGCGTCGGCGACCTGCTGGGGCGTGCCGACGAGGGCGGTGGAGTTGCCGCCGCCGTCGGTCAGCTGGGTGACGCCGAACCAGAGCCGCTCGTCGTGCACGAGCTTCTCGTCCGCCTCGTCCTTCAGGCGCTTGGCGCCGACCGCGGTGTTCTCGCCTCGGCCGATCCGCCAGGCCGCGTTGCCCTTCTGGGTGAGGTTGTCCTCGAAGGCGCGGCGGATGCCGTCGGCCTTCTCCCAGGCGGCGTCCTCGGTCTCGGCCACGATCGGGCGTACGGACAGGGAGAAGCCGATCTCGCGGCTGTGCCGCGCGGCCTCGGCGCGGATCACGTCGATGCGTTCGCGCGTCTGCGCCAGGGGCTCGCCCCACAGGGCGTAGACGTCGGCCCAGCGGCCGCCCACCCTGATCGCGTCGTCGGACTGCCCGCCGAAGAAGATCGGCACCTCTCCCCGAGGCTTGACCGAGCTGAACGCGCCCTCGAAGCGATAGAACTCGCCCTCGTGGTCGAAGGGCTCGTCGGAGGTGAGGGTGCGCCTGAGCACGTCGATGAACTCGGCGGTACGCCGGTAGCGCGCCTGCTTGTCCTGGAAGTCCCCGTCGCGCCGCTGGTCGGTGTCGCTGCCGCCGGTGATGTGGTGGATGGCCACGCGGCCCGCGCCGGTGAGGTTGTCCAGCGTGGCCAGCTTACGGGCGGTCAGGGTGGGCTGGATGAATCCGGGCCGCTGGGCGATGAGCACGCCCAGGCGTTCGGTGCTGTAGAGCACGTGGGCGGCGGCGGCGAAGCCCTCGGGCGAGCTGGCGCTGTGCGCGATGAGCGCGCGGTCGAAACCGGCCTCCTCGTGGGCGCGGGCGAAGTCGGCGAGGTAGCCGGGGTCGACGACGGGTCCCCGCCAACCGGCGCTTTCCGAGCCGTAGGTGGTCGAGACCATCCCCAGGATCTGGATCGACAATGTGCGAACCTTTCAACGTGTGGACTGAGGCCGCGTCGGCCGCTCTCGGTGGGCACTTTCGGTGGGCACTTTGGGTGGGCACTTTGGGTGGGCACTTTGGGTGGGCACGGATTCGGTGGGCACGGAGGTCACACCGCCGCCGACGGCCGGCCGGTGCACACTCGTCAGCCTGCGGCGTCGCCCGCCGGACTGTCCAACGACGCTTTCTAATCACCGCTCATCACGTCACGTGATAAATACCCTTACATCAGGTAGGAATAATAGGTATACTTCGGGACATGAACCGTACGCTGGACATCGCTCCGTTGCGCAGCTTCGTCGCTGTCGCCGACGCCGGTGGCTTCCAGCGGGCCGCCGACGCCCTGCACCTCAGCCAGGGCGCGGTGAGCCAGCACGTGCGCCGGCTGGAGTCCGCGATCGGCCGCCCGCTGGTGGAGCGGCGCGGCCGCGGCTCCCGGTTCACCGCCGACGGCGAGAAGCTGCTCGGCCTGGCGCGCAACCTCCTGGCGCTGCACGACGAAGGGCTGCGCAGCTTCGGCCACGAGGCGCGCGGGACGATCGTCATCGGGTCGACCGAGCACGCCGCGGCCCAGCTGCTGCCGCACCTGGCGACCGCGCTCGCGCCTCGTTACGGAGTCAAGTTCCGGATCGACCGCGGGACCAAGCTCCGCGAGAGCTTCGCGACGGGACGCATCGACCTGGCCCTGCTCATCGGCCCAGCCGACGATCCGCGCGCCACGCCGGTCGGCGACCTGGCCCTCACCTGGTACTCCGCTCCCGGGTGGACGGCGCCCAGGCGGGGTGAGCCTCTTCCGGTCGTCGCCTTCGACGACCCCTGCGCCCTGCGCGACCGGGCCCTCGTGACCTTGGCGCACCACTCGATCCAGGTCGCCATCGCCGCCGAGGCCAACCAGCTGGCCGGGGTGCAGGCCGCCGTCAGCGCGGGCGCGGGCGTGGCGCTGCTGGCCACCCTCGGGCAGACCCCGGCCGGCCTCGTGCCCCGCGACGACCTGCCCCGGCCGAGCCCGCTGCCGCTGGCGTTGTGGACCCGTCAGGGGGTCGCGCCGGCGGTCTCCGAACGCGCGTCGGACACACTGCGCGCTCTCCTCTCGGCGCCGGTCCTGACCAAGGTGCCGTCCCACGATCTCGTCCTCGCCAAAGGAGCATGATGCCCGTTCAGCCGTCCGACGCACTTTTCGTCCGTACGCCGAGCGGCGTCCTCGTGCCCGCAGGCATCGACCCGTTCCACCGGACCCTGCACCACGTCGCGCCGAACGGCCTGATCGGGCAGACCTCGCAGACCTCGGGGATGACGCGGGTCGAGGCGATCAGCGGCAAGACGGTCGGCGCGCGGAACCTCTGGATGGGGCAGACGCACGTCGCCGCCTCGACGGCGTCCGGCGACCACCACCACGGGGCGTCGGAGACCGCGATCTACGTCGTGTCCGGGCATCCCGTCTTCGTCTTCCTCGACGTGGAGGGCGACGAGCCGGTGGAGCATCGGGTCGAGACCGGTCCCGGCGACTACGTCTTCGTGCCGCCGTTCGTCCCGCACCGCGAGGAGAACCCCGACCCGGAGACCGAGGCCGTCGTCGTCATCGCCCGCACGACCCAGGAGGCGATCGTGGTCAACCTCGACGGGCTCGACTGGTCCGGCGTCGAGCTCCGCTGAGCCGGTCGATGGGGTTTACCGCTTTTCAAGTCCGCGCGTTGCTGCTGCGCCGCGACGAGGCCGTCATCGCCGACGTACGCGAAGAGGCCGCGTACGCGCAAGGCCATCCGCTGTGGGCGGCCAACTTCCCCCTCTCCCTGCTGGAACTGGACGCCTGGCGGCGCATCCCCCGCCGGGACACCCCCGTCGTCGTCTACGGCGACGCGGACGCGCCCGCGCGCCGGGCGATCGACGTGCTGCGCCGGCTCGGGTACACCCAGGCGCGCCCGCTGCTGGACGGGCTCGACGGCTGGATCGCGGCGGGTGGCGAGCTCTTCCAGGACGTCAACGTGCCCAGCAAGGCGTTCGGCGAGCTGGTCGAGTCGGTCAGCCGCACCCCGTCGCTGACCGCCCAGCAGGTGGGGGCGCTGATCGACGCCGGCACGCCTCCTGTGATCGTGGACGCGCGCCGGTTCGACGAGTTCCACACCATGAGCATCCCGACCGCCACCAGCGTGCCGGGTGCGGAGCTGGTGCTGCGCATTCGTGAGCTCGCTCCCGATCCCGCCACGCCCGTCGTGGTGAACTGCGCGGGGCGTACGCGCAGCATCATCGGCGCGCAGTCGCTGATCAACGCCGGCCTGCCCAACCCGGTGGCGGCACTGCGCAACGGCACCATCGGCTGGACGCTGGCCGGTCAGCGGCTCGATCACGGAGCCACCGGCACAGCCCCGGCCACCGTGGCGGAGCCCCATCACGCCCTCGCCCGCTCGGGCGCCCACGCCGTCGCCCGGCGGGCTGGTTCGACATGGGCACCAGCCCGGCCTTCACCGCCATCCGCTTCTTCCACGACGACGACGGCTGGATCGGCGACTTCACCGGCAGCCCCATCGCCGAGCGCATCCCGGACTTCGACACCATCGCGGCCACCCGCGCGGCCAGAACGGCCTGAGCCCACCCGGAGGCGCACGTTCGGGTGCGAAGCGGCCCCACCCGGCGGTAAGGCGCTAGGCTCCCCGGCGTTGATCCGGAGGTGATCCGTGCGTGCGACCCGAGGTGCCGTGCTCGTCCTGACCGCCGCCGTACTCGTCGGCTGCAGCGAATCGACACGTCCACCGGCGACAGCCGCCCCGTTCCGGGTCGAGGTCAAGGCGGTCGAGCGCCACTCCGCGCTCACCGCGATGAAGATGGTGATCACGACCACCGGCGACCAGCCGGCCTCCGGAGATTTCGGATATGACGGCCTGCGCGGGCAGAGCGTGAGCTTCGGCAGGTTCCGGCTGCTGGACCCGGTCGCGGGGAAGGTGTACCTCACGCTGCGGGAGAAGGACGCCAACGGGCTCGCGTTCGGCACCCGGCATCCCGTGACGCAGGGAATCCTGCCCGACGAGTTCCGGCCGGGGGTGCGCTACCCGGTCGAGGTGTACTTCCCGCCACTGCCCGCCGACGTGGGGCGCGTGTCGCTGGTGCCCGACCTGCCGATGGCGCCGATGACGGGCCTTCCGGTCATCCCGGGCGCGAGCGGGCCCGTCGCCAAGGAGCGCGTCTCTGACAAGGCCACCGCGATCCTCGACGACCCCGTACGCGAGACCCGCGAGAGGGCCGACCCCGCCAAGCCGCCGATCAGCGTCGTGGGGCACACCGACAGCAAGGGCGACGACGCCTACAACCAGAACGGCGGGTTCGCTCGGCTGGCAGCGCGGGGAGGACCGGCTGCGCGTGGACTTCCATCCCTTCTACCGCGACGGCGCCTACCTGGTCGCCTCCTTCGACGTCGTCTCGGACGGCGCCCAGCGGCTCATCCCCGTGCCCGCCCCCTTCAACGGCTGGGACAGCGCCTTCTCCTCGGGAGCCGATTTCGGCGCGTTCATGCTGGTCGACCCGGCGACGAAGACGCGTTGTCACCCGCTGAAGATGTACACCGAGTTCGTCGAGAACTGGGTGCCCGCGCTCGATCACGGCATGACCGGGCGAGGCTACATCTATTACCCGGCGCCCGCCGACAACGTCTCCTCCGTCACGCTGGAGGCGGAGAACCTGGGCCAGGTCGGGAACATCCTGATCACCTGACCGTGCTCCGGCATCAACCGATCGGTTGATGCCGGAATCCACCATCCCGCTCTCCGCCCGGACGATCCGCCGCCCCCGTCCCCGGGCGATTCTCGAACCATGCCCGCTCTCCGTACCACCGGACTTCGAAAAGTCTTCGGCGACCACGTCGCCGCCGACGACATCGACCTCACCGTTCCGGCTGGATCCTGCTACGGCCTGGTCGGCCCCAACGGCGCCGGCAAGACCACGACCCTGGCCATGTCCGTCGGCCTGCTCCGCCCCGACGCCGGCCGCGCCGAGATCTTCGGCGTGGACGTCTGGCGCGACCCCGTCCAGGCCAAGGGCCTGATCGGCGTGCTGCCCGACGGCAACGCCATGCCGGAACGGCTCACCGGCCGCGAGGTGCTCACCTACCTCGGCCTGCTGCGCGGCCTGCCCGCCGCCGTCGTCGCCGAGCGCGTGGAAGAACTCCTGTACGTCCTCGAACTCGACTCCGCCGAGCGGACGCTGGTCATCGAGTACTCCACCGGCATGCGCAAGAAGATCGGCCTGGCCGTCGCCCTCCTGCACGCGCCCCGGCTGCTCGTCCTGGACGAGCCCTTCGAGGCCGTCGATCCCGTCTCCGGGGCCACGATCAGGACGATCCTGCGCAGGTTCGTCGCCGAGGGCGGCTCCGTGATCATCTCCAGCCACGTCATGCCGCTCGTCGAGCAGCTCTGCGACCACGTGGGCGTCATCTCCGGCGGGCGCGTGGTGGCCGCCGGGCCGCTGGCCGACGTACGCGGCGCCGCCACCCTGGAGGAGACCTTCGTCGACCTGGTCGGCGCCCGCCCGCGAGCGACGGAGGGGCTGGCATGGCTCACGTCCTGACCCCACCGCTGACCCCGGGCCCCGCCGTCCTGGCCCGGCACCTGATCCGCATGCGGCTCATGCTCATGCGCAACTCCCTGCGCGGCGACAACGCCTCCAACCTCTACATCGGCGGCGCGGTCGGGCTGACCCTGGCCCTGGGGACGATCGCCGTCGCCGTCCTGTGGCCCGCCTACCTGCCGCTCTGCCTGGCCGGATGGCTCTGCGGCTGGGTCTTCGGCCCCATCCTCATGGGAGGTGGCAGTGAGGCGCTGCGCCCCGAGTACTTCGCCATGCTCCCGATCGCGCCGGGCCGGATGGCGGCGGCGCTGCTCGCCGGCGCCTTCGCGGGCCCCGCGCCCGCGATCACCCTCATCGCCCTGCTGTCCCTGCCCGTCCACGGCTGGCGGTACGGCCTCGCCGGAGTGCTCATCGGCCTGGTGGCGGCCGTCACCACGTTCGTCACCATGGTGATGATCTCCCGGGTCATCGTGGCGGCCATCGGCCTGTTCGTCAGGTCCCGGGTCACCGCGGCGGCGGTCGGCGTCGTGACCGGCGCCGCCATCGCTCTGTGCGGCAACGGCTGGGCGCCTCTCGTGGCCCTGGGCGGCGCCGACAGCGCGGCCTGGTCCGAGGTCATCGTCCGTGTGCTGCCCTCCGGATGGGGGTTGGCCGCCATCGAAGCCCCCTGGCTCCTTGCCGTCGCCATCCTCGCCGCGGGCGCCGGGGTGATCGCCCTGCTCCTGGCCGCCTGGGCGTGTCTGCTGTCGCGGCGCGTCGTCTCGGCCGCCCGCGGCGGTGTGCCGCCGCGCCGGGGCACGCCCCGCCCCTTCCCCGCCGCCGGCGGCGCCCGCGCCGTCGCCGCCAGGGAACTGCGCACCTGGTGGCGCGACCTCGTCCGCATCCAGCTGCTCGTCACCGCCTTGACCTACGCCGTCGTCACCCCGCTCCTGCTCGTCACCATCGGCAGCTGGATCGTGGTGCCCTTCACGGGACTCATCGCGATCGTGGTGGCCGCCGCGGCCTCGGCCAACCTCTACGGCGCCGACGGGACCGCGCTCTGGCTCACCCTGATGACCCCTGGGGCGGAACGCGCGGACGTACGGGGCCGCCAGCTCGCCTGGTTGCTCGTCGTCGGCCCGCCCGCCGTCGTGCTCTCCCTGGCCGGGAGCCTGGTCAGCGGCGAGAGCTGGGCCTGGCCCTGGATGCTCGCCCTGCTCCCCGCGCTCCTCGGCGGTGGCGCCGGGGTCATCGTCCTGATCGCCGTCACCTCGCTCGTCCCCGGCACCGACCCGCACAAGCGCGGCGGCAACCCGCTGAGCACCGGCGCCGACGAGAGCGCCGAGACCGGTCTCGCCTGGCTCGTGCTCGTCACCGTCCCCGCCACCGCCCTGCCCGCGGCCGGCGCCGTGCTGCTCGATCCCTGGGCCGGCCTTGCCACCGGGCTGCTGACCGGCGCGCTGAGCGCCTGGGGGCTCGGCGAGATCGCCTGCCGCAGGCTGGAGAAGGACGGAATCGAGCTGCTCAACCTCATGAAGCACGGACCGGCGCCCAAGCCCGGCAAGCCGGTCATCGCCGATCTTCCCCTCCACCACCGCGTCGGCGTCTCGATCTGCCACGCCATCGCCTGGCTCCCCCTGATCCCGCAGGGACTCGTGCCGATGGTCATGAAGATCTTCGGGTTCGAGAACCCCGTGTGGTTCCTCGCCCTTCACCTCCCGCCGACCTGGCAGTGGCCGATGATCATCTTCATGATCGCCCTGGGACTGCTCATGTACGGATACGCCTTCCTGATCCCCATGCGCCTAAGCTCGACCTCACCGGCCACCACCCGGTGAGACCCGTCCGCGCCCGAGAGGAGGGGACCCTCGGATGAACGACCTCTTCCCGCCCTCCACCTGGGAACGACGCTTCGTCGTCGCCATCGAGATCGTCCCCTACGTCACCCTCGCTGCCTCGCTGGTCATCAGTCTGGCCACACCCGTCCAGCCCGCGGGCGGGATCCCGCGCACCCTCGCGCTCACCGGCCTGGCCCTCGCCTGGCTGATCGGCTCACGCACCCTGCTCCCCGCCGCGATGCGCGGGCGCAGGGCCGCCGTCGCCGTGCACTTCGCCGGCATGCTGGTCACCGCCGCCCTGCTGACCGCCCACGACCCCATCTTCATCATCTACTGCACGTCGGGCTTCTTCCTCGCCGCCAACTTCGCTCCGTCGAAGTGGACCTTCGCCGCCGTCGCCGCCACCTCCGTCGTGCTGTACCAGTCGACGATCGACTGGGCCCAGGCCACCGTTCAGCTCATCGCCTTCCACCTGGCGATCGTCGCCGTGCAGACCGTCGCCATCGGCGGCGGCCACATCGCCGGCGTCAAGATCGAGGAGCGGCAGCGCAAATACCGCAAGGTGGTCAGCGACCTCCAGGCCGCCCTGGAGGAGAACGCCGACCTGCACGCCCAGCTCCTCACCCAGGCCCACCAGGCCGGCATCCTCGACGAACGCCAGCGCATGGCCCGCGAGATCCACGACACCCTCGCCCAGGGCCTCACCGGCATCATCACCCAGTTACGCGCCGCCCAGCGCGTCGAGGACGCCGGCACCCACGTCGAGCTCGCGCTCGATCTCGCCCAGGACAGCCTCACCGAGGCCCGCCGCTCCGTCGCCGCCCTCCAGCCCCACCAGTTGGAGGACGCCCACCTGCCGGAAGCCATGACCGTGCTGGCCCGCAACTGGGCCCAGACCACCAGTGTCGATCTCCACGTCGAGGTGACCGGCGACCGCGTGCCGCTCAGCCCCGCCATCGAGGTCACCCTCTTCCGCGTCGCGCAGGAGGCCCTCGCCAACGTCGCCAAACACGCGGGCGCCACCCGGGCCGGCCTCACCCTGTCCTACACCGGCTCCGTCGTCCTGCTCGACATCCGCGACAACGGCACCGGCTTCCGCGACCCCGGCGGTAAAGGATTCGGGCTCAGCAGCATGAGACAACGCCTGCGCGGTGTCGGCGGCTCGCTGGAGATCGAGAGCACGCCCGGAGAGGGCACCGCCGTCAGCGCCACCGTCCCCGCGCTCCAAGGAGACCCGCAGTGATCCGTCTCCTCATCGTCGACGATCACCCCATCGTCCGTAACGGCCTGCGTGCCGCGTTCGAGGCCGAGCCTGACATCCACGTCGCCGGCGAGGCCGCCAACGGCCGCGAGGGCGTCGATCGCGCCGCCGCGCTGGAGGTCGACGTCGTCCTCATGGACCTGCGCATGCCCGAGATGGACGGCGTCAGCGCCATCACCGCGCTGCGCCGCTCCCATCCGCACATCAAGATCCTCGTCCTGACCACCTTCGACGGCGACTCCGACGTCCTGCCCGCGATCGCGGCCGGCGCCACCGGCTACCTGCTCAAGGACGCCCCCACCGACGAGCTCCTGCGCGCCGTCCGCGCCGCGGCCGCCGGTGAGCCGGTGCTGTCGCCGTCAGTCGCGGGCCGGCTGATGGGCCAGGTGCGCAAGCCGGTCAGGGCGCCCCTCACCGACCGCGAGCTGCAGGTCCTGGCCCTGGTCGCCGACGGCGCGTCCAACCGCCAGGCGGCCGCCAAGCTCTTCATCAGCGAGGCCAGCATCAAGACTCACCTGCTGCACATCTACGACAAACTCGGCGTCCGCGACCGCGCCGCCGCCGTCGGCGAGGCGTACCGGCGAGGTCTGCTCAGCTAGCCGACCGGCCGGCCACCGCGAAGACCTGCCGGATCGACGACCTGCCGCCATGGAGACCTGCCGTCGCGCGGACCAACGACCGTCCCGCTCGGGACCTTCGCCTCTGAACGCCGCCGCCCGCCCGAGGTGTGATGAGGGCAACCGGCAAGGAGGATGTCATGCGCAGGACCGTCGCGGACGTGATGACGGACAAGGTCGTCGCCGTATCCGCCGCAACCCCGTTCAAGGAGATCGCCGAGACGCTCATCAGCGGCGGCATCAGCGCCGTCCCGGTCACCGACGACGACAACCATGTGCTCGGCGTGGTGTCGGAGGCCGACCTGCTGCGCAAGGAGGAGTTCCGCGAGCAGTACTACCGTGAGGGCTACCGGCCCCCGTTACGCGCCCGGCTGCGCCACCCCAAGGGCCGGCGGAAGGCCGAGGGCGACACCGCCGCCGAGCTGATGACCACCCCGGCCGTCACCGTCTCGCCGCAGGCGTCCGCCGTGGAGGCCGCCCGCCTCATGGACGGCCACGGCGTCAAGCGGCTCGCGGTGGTCGACTACAACGGCCGCCTCGTCGGCATCGTCAGCCGCCGTGACCTGGTCAAACTCTTCCTGCGCGGCGACGAGGCGATCGCCGCCGAGGTGCGCGACGATGTTCTCGACCGCAGCCTGTGGGTCGACACCGGCGACGTCCGCGTGGACGTGCTGCAGGGCGTCGTGACGCTGTCCGGCCGGATGGAGCGCCGCACCGAGGCCGCGATCGCCGTCCGCATGACCGGGCGGGTCAACGGCGTGGTCGACGTCGTCGACCGGCTCACCTGGAAGACCGACGATTCGAAGTGGGAAGGCAGGTAGCCATGTCCGTGCAGAAGGTCGAGAACGTCATGACCACCGACGTCGCCGCCGTCAACGAGAACGCCTCCTTCCACACCGTCGCCGAACTGCTGATCAGCCGGGGCATCAGCGGCGTGCCGGTGCTGGACGACGACAACCGCGTCCTGGGCGTGGTCTCCGAGGCCGACCTGCTGGCCAAGGAGGAGTTCAAGGAGCGCTACTACGGCGACGACTACCGGCCGCCGCTGCGTGCCCGCATCCGCCACAGTGCGGGCAGCGAGGGCAGCGGTTACCGCAAGTCACTCGGCGAGACCGCCGGCGCGCTGATGACCAGTCCCGCGCGCGTCACCACTCCCGACGCCGCCGTCGTGACGGCCGCGCGCCTGATGGACCGCTACGGCGTCAAGCGCCTGCCGGTCGTGGACGCCGACGGCCGCCTCGTCGGCATCGTCAGCCGCCGTGACCTCATCAAGGTCTTCCTGCGCCTGGACGAGGACATCGAACGGGACGTCCGCGAGGCTCTGCGCGGCCGGGCCGACGTCAGCGTGACCGACGCCGTCGTCACCCTGACCGGGACCTTCCCCGAGCGCAGCCAGGCCGTCACCGCCGTCCACCTGGCCGAGAACATCGACGGCGTCGTGGCGGTGCACGACGAGCTGAGCTGGAAGCACGACGACATCGCCGACCTGCCCGTCTGGGGTGGCGCGTGACCTCGGGACCTCATGGTCCTGGCGGGTACAGGCCCGCCTGGCGGTAGACGGCCTTCAGGTAGCGCAGCATCCCGGCGGCGTCCGGGGGGTCGGGTTGCAGGACGCGGTAGGTCACCGCGCCGGCCATCATGTCGATGACGACGTCCAGGTCGGCGTCGGCGGCCACCAGGCCGTCCTGCTGGGCGCGGCGGAGCAGGGCGGCGGCCAGCTCCCTGCGGGGCAGGACGTAGTGCTTCCAATAGATCTCCATCAGCTCCGGATGGCTGACGGCCGAGCCCAGGATGCGCGCGACCAGTGCGCGGAAGCCCGGGCTCGCGGCCGTCTCGGCCGCCGCGGGCAGGAGGCGTTCGACGATGTCGCGCGGCGCCAGGGCCTGGACGTCGGCGGCCGACGGGCTGACCTCGGCGCTCACCTCCTGCTCGATGGCCTGGGCGAGCAGCTCCTCCTTGCTGCTCCAGCGGCGATAGAGGGTCAGCTTGCCCACGCCCGCGCGTTTGGCGACCTGCTCCATGCTGGTGCCCTCGACGCCGCGTTCGACGAACAGCTCCAGCGCGGCGGCCAGGATCGCGGTGTCGGTGCCTGGGTCGCGCGGGCGCCCTCGTCCTCGGGTGACCGTCACCCGAGTGCCCCGTCCAGCCACTCGTCCAGCCAGCGGCCGAACTCGGCCGGACCCCCCTTGCAGGCCAGGTGCCCGTCCGGGCGGACGAGCAGCGCCTGCCCCGCGGAGCCGGAGGCGTGCAGCCGGACGACGCGGTCGCCGAGCCGCCGCCGGGCCGCCTCGAAGGCGGCGTCCGCGCGGTCGCCGAGCACCGCCCAGGTGCCGCGCAGCTCGGCGTACAAGCGGGTGCGGGTGCCGTCGTCGCGTTCGCAGGCCAGGTCGGGCACGCGGTCGCCGGGACGGGGTCTGCCGCCCCGGCCCCCGAGCGGCCCGCCGCGGTAGCTCACCCACAGTTGCGAGGTCGTGTACGTGATCCACCGCTGGATCCAGGCCGGGCTGAAGACGCGCAGCAGGATCTGGTCGCGCAGGAACCGGCCGAGCGGCCCGTCGGCGATGTTGACCTTGGTGGCCGCGGTGCTGCCCCGCAGCACGGCGGTGGCGAGCGGGCGGCGTTCGGCCTGGTAGGTGTCGAGCAGCCGGTCCCCAGCCGATCCATTTACCACGAGGGCGAGCTTCCAGGCGAGGTTCTCGGCGTCGCCGAGGCCGGTCAGCATGCCTTGGCCGCCGAACGGGGCATGGACGTGCGCGGCGTCGCCGGCCAGCAGGACGCGCCCGGCGCGGTAGCCGTCGGCCAGGCGCCGGTGCACGCTGAACAGCGAGGCCCAGGTGACCTCGCCCAGCCGCAGGCCGGGCCGGCCGGTGCGGCCTGGCAGGATGCGCCGCATCCGGTCGGCGATCTGCTCCTCGCTGGGTTTGTCGTCGGTGAAGGCGGGGTCGTAGGCGAGCAGCCGCCAGTGCCCGCCGGGCATCGGCATGGCGCCCAGCATGCCATCCCGATGCACCCAGCCGCTGGTGCCCGATCGGTCCAGCGCGGGCTCGCCGTCGATGTGGCCGTCGACGAGCAGGAAACGTTCGCTGACCTTGACGCCGGGGAAGCCGATGCCGGCCAGCTTGCGGACCGTGCTGCCGGCGCCGTCGCAGCCTGCCAGCCAGCCGGCCCTCACGGTGCCGCCGTCGGCGAGCACCGCGGTGACGCCGGTCGCGTCCTGGGCGATCTCGACCACGCCGTTGCCCCATTCAGGCCGGACTCCGAGCTCGGCCAGCCGCTCACGCAGCACCGCCTCGACCCGCGCCTGCGAGATCACCATGGGCGCGGCGGCGGTGCGGAGCCCGGGGTCGCCGAACCGGATGCGCATCATCGGGCGGTCCCCCGCGTAGGTGGTGATCGTCATGGCCCGCACCGACTCCTGCGGCAGCTCGCCCAGGGCGTCGAGGCGGTCGAGCACCTCCGAGCCGCGGGCGTGCACGAAGTTCGCCCGCGAGGTGGCCGCCGGGCCGGCGGCCTTGTCGATCACCCGTACCGCGACGCCGTGCTCGCGCAGCCCGCAGGCCAGCGCGAGACCGACCGGTCCCGCGCCGACCACCAGTACTTCCGTGTCCATCGCCATCACCTCACCATTTTATTTACGAAACGGTCTCGTAAAATAAATAGTGCTCGCGATGAGCCGTCCTGTCCAGCCGTCAGCGTCGGGGACGGGCCGGATCAACGGGTGATTCTCACCACAGCCGGCGGGCACGGGGCGTGGTGCAGCAGGGCATGACCGACCGAGCCCAGCACCATGCCGGCGAACGTGCCGTACCCGTGCGAGCCCACCACCAGCAGCTCGGCGTCCCGCGCCGCCCGGCCGGCGGCCTCCAGCCCGGCCCGCGAGCCGTCCACTCCCACGACGATCGTGATCTTTCCTCCGTCCTCGCTTCCGCGTCGGCGAAAGCCCGCCCTGCGGGGCAGGGCGGGCGGGTGGCCGAGGGACTCACTTGAGCCACGGGGTGCGGCGGACGACGGGCAGGTTGCCCAGTCCGAACGTGCGGCCGGCGCCGGCGAGGGCCAGACCGACGAGGACGATCGCGTAGACGATGTGGTCGTCCATGAACGGGTTGGTGGTCAGGGGCAGCTCGGCCGCCCACATCAGCAGCAG